>SLRQ01000027.1 GCA_007130885.1 Deltaproteobacteria bacterium | reverse complement strand
AGGTGCTGCCCCCACAGGTGCCATCCTTTTGGCCCCCCCCACAGGTGCCCCCCCACAGGTGCCATCCTTTTGGCGAAGGCTCGGATATGACTTGACGCAAGCAGTCCAGACTTCGGTCATCCCGTTCGAAATTCGGCCAAGCCAACAAGGTCCATACTGTTCTCCTAGCTCCTCCATTTCCCTAGAGAAACAGTAGGTTAGTGAGGGCTCTCGAACCTGGAAAGGATCCTGCATGGCATCTTCATCATGTCACGCCCTCTCCGCTATTCTAATCCTTGGCAGCCCATCGAGATAACCGCTCGTACTCTTCAGGGACGCCATCTCCTTCGCCCTTCCTCTCGACTCAACTTGCTCATAGCCGGAGTTCTTTCTCTGGCAAAGGAGCGCTACGACGTCCGCATCTTTAACTTCGTCTTTCTCTCCAACCACTTCCACATCATCGCCGCTGCCTCATCTTCTTGCGTCATGTCCGCGTTCATGGGCTTTGTCATGAGCAATGTCGCCAGGGAGGCAGGCCGTCTTCACAACTGGCCCGGAAGGTTTTGGGAACGCCGCCACAGGGCCATTCCGATTGCAGACAACGCTTCTCTCATCGGCCGCATGCGCTACATCTTTGAGAATGGCTGCAAGGAAGGGTTGGTCTCACATCCAGCAAAATGGGCGGGACTCAATGCTGTCGATGCCTTGACCAAAGGCAAGACCATTGAAGGCATCTGGGTGAATAGAACAGCCTTGTATATTGCGCGTAGAGCCCCGAATAAGAATGAGGTCAATGAAGAAAAATTCACGACAAAGTGTAAGCTGACGCTCGACCCCTTTCCTTTATGGGAACGCATGCCAAGAGAGCAACGACACAAGAACGCAGCGGAACTCGTCGCCGATGCTGCCGGGTCGGCTCCGCCAGAAACAAGAAAGCGAAAGAAGAAAAGAGCAAGAGCTGTGGCAAGGAGCCCTCACCATCGGCCCTCGAGCTTGAAAAAGGGAGTTGCTCCGTTATGCCACGCGGCAAGTAAGGCTGTGGCTGTGGCATTCAGGGAAGCTTACCGAGCCTTTGTTGCTGCTTACCGAGCAGCCGCAGAGAAGCTGTCAGATAGGCTGCCTCGGCTTGGTTTCCCCGTGCACTCGCAGGTGATGGCCTTCGCGGTCCTGGAGATGGAGTAGCCGTTCGAACTCCGTGGGATCTTCATGGAATGCCGGCTCACCTTGATTGGACCAATCCCGCCGACACGCGGCTCCTCCAACTCGTACGGGACCGGACCAAGACCGGCCTCTACTGGGCGCCTTTCTGCAGCGCGGCACCTCACTGGGGGGGCAGGCACCTCACAGCCCACCATTCGGGCGGCACCTCACTGGCAGGGCGGCACCTCACTGACCGGCGGAACCATTCGGGCGGCACCTCACTGGGAACCATTCGGAACCATTCGGGCGGCACCTCACTGAGCAGCACCTCACTGCCTGGCCCACCATTCGGGCGGCACCTCACTGACCGGCCCACCATTCGGGCGGCACCTCACTGCAGGGGCACCTCACTGGGGGCACCTCACTGGGGGCACCTCACTGGGGGCACCTCACTGGGGGCACCTCACTGGGAGCACCTCACTGGGGCCTCACTGGCACCTCACTGGCCTCACTGACTTGCCACTGCGATTCGGGCGGCACCTCACTGCCCAGCGATTCGGGCGGCACCTCACTGCGGACCGGCCCACCATTCGGGCGGCACCTCACTGGGGCGGACCGGCCCACCATTCGGGCGGCACCTCACTGGGGCGGCACCTCACTGAGGACCGGCCCACCATTCGGGCGGCACCTCACTGGCAGCACCTCACTGGGGCGGCACCTCACTGAGGACCGGCCCACCATTCGGGCGGCACCTCACTGGCAGCCTCACTGGCACCTCACTGACGCACCTCACTGACCGCACCTCACTGGCCTCACTGACTTGCCGGGCAGAAGTTACCCTTACTCCATTTCGTTGCCGCACCGCATGGGCCTGCATAGGACAATCGGACCATGAAAAGCGGTGTGGAGAGCGCTTTCGCGCGTTTGCTCATGTCTCGACCCGCTTCCTACCCCTATGCAGTCCTATGGCTCGGGATTCTTACCGGTTGGCTCTTCGCGTTTATCGGGCTGTACCTTATTTTTATACAGATAAGTCCGCCCCCGGGACAGACTCCGGTGCTGCTGGGTGTAATGGTAATCCTCCTGGTTCTGGTCAGCACCCTTCAGCGCCTGCGGCTCGGCCCTCAACTTCGACGCATGGCCAACCGCGCTGTCACGCCGCCGCCGGAAAAATGGAGCCGCGAGATAGCGGACGATCTCCGTATGGTGCTGTCGTTTCCGGGCCACTTCGCTCTCACGGGCCTGATTCACGCGCAGGTGGTGGTCGTATCCTTCTTGGTATTCTCGATTGTGATGTTTCCGGAGCTAGAGCCGGGGCGTTTTCCGATCGTCATAATGGTCGGCGGACAGATCGCCGCCGCCGCTTTCGTCCTCGTGGGGCACTCGATTGTGGAGCTGGCTCTGGGGCCGCTTCGATCTCGCTTCCCGCCGGTCGACGAACCGCATCTCATCCATCGATTGCCGCGCTTCATGGGCTACAAGGCCAGGGTGTTCTTGAGCATGATGGCACTCATAGGGATAACGGGAGCCTTGGTGGGATCGCTGTTGTATCGAGAGATGCGCCGGCTATTTCCCGTGGAGTACTACGTGGATATGCCGGGCTTGCTTTACCAGCTTATCGGCATTGCATTCGTGACGCTGGCTTTTGGAACCGTTCTGGCCCTTACAGCCGCGGGCACCGTCTCCCGGCTTATCGATAATGCACTCGAAACTCTGCGGCGCCTTGCCGCCGGCGAGCTCCCGGCTCGAGCCAGCGTGACATCGGGAGGTGAGCTCGGCGTCTTGAACGCCAGCATAAACTTGATGGCCCGACGCATGGAGGAGACTATCCAACAGCTTCGGGAAAGCAAGGATGCGTTGGCCGAGGCGGAGCGGAGGAGGGCCGAGCTCATATCCAATCTCACTCACGACCTGCGCTCACCAATCTCGGCCATCATGGCCTCTTCACAACTCTGTGAGGACGAGGTGGATCCGCAGTCACATCCCCGCCTGGCGCGCCATCTTCGTCTGGTCATGGGCAACGCGAAGCGCGTGTCGGATCTTGCAGCGAACCTGATGGATCTAGAGCAACTAGAGCACAAGGAGCAGGGGCTGTCACTGGAACCCGTCGACTTGAGGGAGGTCATCGAAGAGCTGATGGAGGCCACGACTCCATTGATCGGGGAGCGGCCGATCGAGCTCCGAGCCGATGTGCCCGATGACGCCCGGCAGGTGGTGACCGATCGGGACAAGCTGTATCGCGTTCTGGACAATCTCTTGTCCAACGCCGTCCGGGTGACCAAGCAGGGGGAGATCGCAGTCAACAGCAAAAGGACATCGAACGATGAAATTGCCGTCGAGGTTTCGGACACCGGCCCCGGGATTCCTTCCTACCTCGCTCAGCGAATCTTCGAGCCCCGTTTTCGCGTCGCCGGCATCCCCCGCGGGGGTGCGGGTCTCGGCTTGACCATATGCAAAGAGTTCTCCAAGATGCTGGGAGGACGGCTGACGGTGGAGAGCGAGGAAGGGAAGGGCACGACCTTCGTGGTGGAGCTGCCGAGAAACCGTGAGGGAGCGCGGCGCTCGTAGAGGTTCATATTGCTCTCACCGCCGGTCGCTCGGTGTGCCGGCTCGAGCGGCAGGGAGGTCACCATGTCGAGGCGCGAGCTTTCCCTCGATCTACATCCAATTTACAACCGGAGCGACCGAATAGACGCCGCTCTTCGCGAAGCTTTCGAAGAGGCCGAGGCGCGCAAGATCAAGCGACTCGAGATCATCTGTGGCAAGGGCAGCGGCGCTCTGAAGAAGCGGGTCCTGCGATTTCTAGATCGCAAGGAC
This sequence comes from Deltaproteobacteria bacterium, assembly GCA_007130885.1. Classification (GTDB taxonomy): domain Bacteria; phylum Myxococcota; class Myxococcia; order SLRQ01; family SLRQ01; genus SLRQ01. Next base: position 12,560 of record SLRQ01000027.1, on the reverse strand, counting down.
GTGCGGTCCAAATACCATCGCATTGAAAAGGACAGCGACAACTGGGGCAGACTCTTCGTTCACTTCAGGTGGAAGCGGGGGCAGTAGTCGCTGTCCAAAAACCGGTCCAGCTCGGGAGCCATCTTTCGGGAGTACATGAAACGGTTTGAGGGACACGGCACCATCACGGCGTTCCGGGCACCATTCGGGCCGGGCACCATTCGGACGGCACCTCACTGGCAGTAATTGTAGAGATGCTCGAACGAACTCGCGCAAGTCGAAGAGCAATTGATAAGGGTACCTCCAGCTCCTGGCGAACACCAGCCCGCGGTGGGAGTGCCGGCATAACCGGCAAGGGCGAAGCATTCGGAAACGTACGGCTTGGCGCAGTTCGGATCCCCCGATACCTGCCGCGTCTCTTGGTCAAGGAGTATCGGCCGGTATGGAACGAAGCATGCTTTCAACGTTGCGAACCCAGGTGTCCCGGGGCTCCAGCCCTTCGGTGATGACCTGGCCGGCGTCGATGGCGGACCTGAAGTCGCCACTATGGAAGTAGGCGATTAGCTGCTGGTAGCGAAGCGAACGCGACATCTCGTCGGGGTCGGCGATCCCGAGCGAGTGGACCTCGTCCGCCGCCTCACCACAGTACTGCGCGGCCTGGCGGTAAGCCTTGTGCCTCATGAGGACAACGCATCTACGTTGAACAAGCCGCCCATGGGCCTCCCTGGCGTTTTGCATGTTCCGCTGGAGCATATCTCTTCGTCTCTCCGCGGCTCGAGCGTTCACGGTTGCTCGCCGGTGCTCGGCGGTTTCCTCCTCCAAATCCGACAGCTCGGCGAGGAGGCGGCGGTGCTGTTCATCAACCTCCTCGAAAGAAGACTCCGCCGACTCGAATCTCTCTCGTATCTTCTCTTGCTCCTCTTCGATCTCATCGAGAGCCTCGGGGAGCTCCTCCAGCTTGTCGAGCATGTCCCGGCGAGAGTCGATAATCCGGGACATCTCTCTTTCTATCTGCTGGTAGAACTGGCCGTCGGTACGCTCGCGAAGGTAGTCCTCTCCTAGCCGGAGCGCCTCGTCGGTCCGCTTGAGCTGGTTCAGAATCATGAAGCGGTAATACGCGATGTGGTCCTCCAGCATCGCGGAGGCCTCCTCGGGCCACTGAACCTCCTCGAGCCAGTCCAGATCTTGCAGCGCCGTATACCAGAGGCTATTCGTCATATACTGACCGAACAGCATGCCGAAGTACCCCATCAGTTCCATGGGATGGTGCTCGTACTCGGCCTTCTCCAGTTTTTCGCGCAGATCTCTCTGCTGGGCACTGAGCCTCTCTCGAAGAACCTTGCGGTAGTGCTCCATTCGCTGCTCGAGATCGGCGAGTGCGTGACGAGCGTAATGGAACTCAGGGTCGAGGTTCATCGCCTCCTCCAGCAAGCTTCGTTGCTGGGCTGTGGTCGTGGCCGAGAGGCTCATTGAAAACGATCTGTATGCCGCCAGGGTCGCCTCTCCATCCCTGGGCGCGCGGGCCGAGGCTTCCTCCGCCGGAGGGAGATGTTTTACCGCATCGCTCTGCTCGACCGCTGCCCTGTCTGAACGCGAGGAGATGGCTGATTTTTCTCGATCGCCGGCCTCCGGGAGTCGCGTCGAGCCGGCGGTTGTCCGATCAGCTGCCGTGGACGGCTCATCACCGGCCGGCCGGTCCGCACCTGTGCCCGACCCTGTTGCTGCTTGCCGCTTGGCCGGACGCCCTGGCTCCGCGGTCACGACAGCGACCGACGGCCTCACTTCCCTGCCCAACAGCTTGGAGACTATCTCGTCCTGGAGAGAGAGGATGTCAGTGATCGGCCCGGTGACCATCGCGGCGTCGAGCACCAGGCTGGTCTCGACCTCCACGAAGCGGGCCGTGATTCGAATCCGGCCGGCGGCCGTTTGGAAGCCGCCGAAGACCATCGTCCTGGCCCCGACCAGCTTTCCGACCCGGGCGGCGGACGACTCATCGACTACCCGCACATCCTGCAACGCCATCTCCGCCATCGCCGTGCTCAGCGTGTCACGCATGACCACTCGCATGCCCTCGCTCCGCAGGTCGGAGAGCATCGCCTCCGACATTCCCGCCGCCAACCACGCCAACTCCGGATCCTGGTTGAGGTTGTTGAAAGGCATTACCGCGATCGGATCGGGAACTTCGCCCTCCGCGACGACGCCCGTCGCCGACGTCGGCTGCGTCGACGACGGCCATGGATAGGCGACAAGAACCAGGTACAGAAGCAGAAGAAAGCGATTAGGCACGACCCTTGGCCACACCAACATTCCGGGGAGAGCCCCGCAACTCATGGCCGAAGCCTTTCCTGAATACGTGGGAGAGCCTCCTTCACCCTCTGACTCAGATCGTCCTGTATGACGAACACGTGCTCCTCGCCGGCCGGACCCTCCACTCGCACGGCCTCGATGACGGTTCCCGTCTCAACGTCCACGAAGTTGGCGATGATAAGGAGGCGGCCCGCGGCCTCTTGATATCCACCTACTACCGCGACCTCTACACCTCGAAGTCGCCCAATCGCGGCGCTCTCCGTTACATCGAAAGCTACCTGATCCAGGATCTTGCTCTCAGCCTGTAGTCGCAGTTCGCCCTCTCCCACCTCGGTCCCTAGCATTTGATGAATGTTGGTCCGCTCCATTACGGCGAACCCGGGAATCCCAACGAGAGCGAAATTGAGGGTGTTGCGAATCCGCCCCGTGAGATTCGGATCGATGTCATCTCCCATGGGTGTGAGGTCCAGGACGGCCATGCGTATGTCACCCGTTCTGGGCGCATCGGCTTCATCCACCGAGGCTACCGTCTGGCTCTCATCGAAAAAGCCTTTCACGAAAAGTGTTACTCCAGTTACAAGGCCGAGCGCCGCCAGGGTGGCGACGAGAACGCGCCTCCTTCGTTTGCCGGAGACAGCCGAAACGGACAGCCGATCCCCGCTCCGCGACGAGGCCGCGGCCGATCCGGCCAAAGTATCGCCGGGTGGCGGGAACCGTGCCCCATCGCTGAGAGCATCGCTTGGTGGCACCTTCGGATCCGCTCGGGTAGACCCACGAGCCGGCAGCGTGGCAACCTCCTTCGGAAGTATGGTTCGAGGCTCACCGTAGAGGACGTACCGGGCGAAAGCGAGCGGCGAGGTGCTCTTCTTCACCAGGAACTCCCTTGCGCGTCTGGCAGCCTCTCCGAAGGCGACGCCGGCCAGCACCTCCTCGTAGAAGCGCAACGCGAAGGAGAGGGCGTCGGCGTCGTCGATCATCCCGATTGGACCTAGGTAGTGGCGGACTCCGCGCATCAGGAGGGTCGAGGCAAGATCGTAGGTTCCCCTGGCGGCATCAGTCCAACCCCTTGCGTGATGGGCATGACATGCGTTGGCGAATACGAGATCGGTGGCGGCTCCATCGAGGTGCCGGGCGGTCTCCTCGGGGGACAGGCAGCCATCAATCAACCGGAACCCGTAACCACTCGGATCCTCTCCCCGGCCGACATGGCCCGCGAAGTGGAAGAAGCGAGCGCCGCGCAAAGCCTCGAGGAGTTCCTGCCTGCTCACCGGCCCCTCGAGATGGCGAACCTCGCCACTAAAGCCGTCTCCGAAAAGACCGGCGACGGCCTCGCCCTCTCTCGCCGACCTTGGAAGATCGCCAGTGGGGTTCGAGACCACCAAGGCGTGCGAGCCTCTCGTCCCAGGCAGGCTGTCCGACTTTTCTTGGCCATCGTCCAGTGCCGCGACCACTCGACCGGTGGCGAACTGAAGGCATAGATACGACTTTCCATCGTTGAGCAGCTCCCACGGCACATGCGCGAGCGAGTCCTCCACATGCAGGCGCAGGTAACTGCACGTGGTCTCTCGCAACCGCGCCCTGACTCGCTCGGAAAGCGCGCTGTCGAACAGCTCGCGACCCGCGTCGGTCATTCGATCCGCGTAGGAGCCCGCATCACCCCCAAGGAAAGCGGCCATCCTTCCAGCCACGGCTTCGAGGTCCGATGTGTCGAGTGAAACCTCGGCGTATGACTTCACAGGACCCTTGTCTCGAGGGCCATCGAGCGCCGCAACTCGCAAGCCGGCGGCGCTCCTGGCGATCTCCAGTACGAAGAGGTCGGGCATTGGAGCACCCGTGAGCACACGACTATCCTGTCGTGCTCCCAGGCCCACGCGCTCGAGCACCTCGGATCGACCGGTTCGCTCGTCCGCCGAGGAATGCTCGACACCTGCCGGTGCTTGTGGGCCCCACAAGAGGCTGACGACCGGAAGAGGCTTGGCTTTACCCTTCAAAGGCACGGCTCCCCTTGGGACGACCGACATGCCGGTTGTCTCGGCAACGCGGGCGCGCAGGCTCTCCGAGATCAGGACCTCGTCCTTGATCGCCTTGCCCTGAATACGTGCGGCGGTGTTCACCGCGTCTCCGAAGACGTCTTCGCCGGCGGGAACCACCTTGCCGAAGTGTATGCCCACCTTGATGTGAATCGGTGCCTCACCGGTCTCGGCGGTTCGGGTCTCCGCTAGGCGCCTTTGCATCATGGCACCGCAAAGAACCGCGGCCTCTGGATTGTCGAAGACCGCCATTATGGCGTCGCCGATTGTCTTGACTATGCGACCGCCGCTCTCCTCCACCACCGGAAATAGCAGGCGGTTGTGCCGGTGAATGAACGCAACGCCCTCCACGTCGCCGCGGCGCTCGAAAAGCTCGGTAGAACCAACGATGTCGGTAAACAACACCGCCATATCGATCTGCCGACTGGCTACCCTGCGATCAATTTCGTCCCGTTGTTCGAGAAGCTCCTCCAGCTCCTTGTCGGACATCACTTCATTCTACAACATATCCGCCGGACACGAGACCTCACCAAACCTCGGTTCTGATCGTCTGCTGGATTTCTCTGAAGATCGGCTAAGGGATCGATCTAACCCTGTGATTTGGCTCTCGAGCATAACAGGGACTTCACATTGGAAATGAAATTGGCGCGGCGGGCGAGAAAGCTGCTCCTGTTGACGAGAAACTCCCCCCCCATAGGTGCTCCCCCCCATAGGTGCCCCCTCACCCCTCACCAGGTGCCCTCACCAGGTGCCCTCACCAGGTGCCACCCTTTTGGCTCGCAACCAACGAAAGACCACCCCGCTTCTCAATCCGACCGTGACATGGCTCAGTCCGCCGCCTACGAGCGTAAGAGGCGCTTCGTGTTCCACCCGAGGTCAAGGCGAGCTTTGACTTCGACTACCCGGCCATGGGCAAGGTCTCCGATGTCCTTGCGGCGATCGGCGAAGCCGGCTTCTCGCTGCTCGGCCACTTTACCCTGCCGGACGATGCCTGGTGGGACGACTTCTACGCTCCGATGGAGCGCCGTATCAAAGAGCTGCGCGGCAACTACACAGGTGATGCGGAGGCGCTTGCAATTCTAGATCGGCTCGCGGAGGAGCCTGCGATGCACCGAATATACTCTGATACCTACGCGTACGAGTTCTTCGTGGCGCGCCGCGATTGAGCCGACCATATTGCGGCGCACGGACCATGAGCCGACGCAGGCGTACTCTCCCGTACGTTGGGCGAAGCTGTGTTCAGATCCGCGACCGCGGCAGGTGGACTCGAGCAGCGTCGATGGTCTCGACACCAGAGACCTCATCATGGAAACTGTGACGGTGCCGGAAGCAGCAGCGGCAGTCGACCATTGCGAAGGCTCCGGACAGTCCGCGGTAGAGGCCGTGTCGCTTGTAACGTGCGGAACGATCGAGAGACACTTCCCGGTGCGACGATGTGCGGGTGCTGGTTCGCGATGCGGGCGAGGTGATGGAGGCGGGCGACCGAGATCACAAAAGAGGACTTGAAGATCAGCGTCTTTAGCCTGTAAAGACGGCCTTTATTTGAGGAGAGTCGAATGGCGCTACAGAGCCTCGCCGGACTACTAGTTTTCGTGCTGCTGGCATGGGGCATGAGCGAGAACCGGCGCGCATTTCCATGGCGAATCGTGCTGATCGGTCTGCCGGTGCAGGTTCTGCTTGCGTTGTTCTTGCTCAAAGTCCCCTTGGCCACGACAGCCTTCCTTTACCTCAACGAGGTCGTTCTGGCGCTCGAGGCGTCCACCCGGGCCGGGACTTCATTCGTATTCGGTTACCTGGGAGGCGGCGCCGCGCCGTTCGAGGTGACAAGTCCCCAAGCCACGTTCATTTTGGCGCTTCAGGCCCTGCCCCTGATTCTGGTCATCAGCGCCATCTCCTCGCTTCTGTTCTATTGGGGGATCCTTCCAAAAATTGTAGGAGCATTTTCCTGGTGCCTCCAGAAAGGCTTGCGACTCGGAGGCGCGGAAGGTCTTGCGGTATCGGCCAACGTGTTCGTGGGGATGGTCGAGGCTCCCCTCCTCATTCGACCTTACCTTGCAAAAATGGGACGAAGCGAGCTGTTCACGCTCATGACCGCGGGCATGGCCACCGTCGCCGGGACGGTCATGGTGCTATACGCCTCCATACTCACCGACGTCATCCCGAACGTCATCGGGCATCTGCTCACGACTTCCATCATCAGCGTGCCTGCAGCCATAGTCGTAGCAAAGGTCATGGTTCCAGGGACGGGAGATACGGCTTCCGCCTCGTTCGATTCGACCGACACGGCGCACGGGGCGATGGACGCTCTGACGAAGGGCACGATGTCCGGAATGCAGCTGCTTTTGAACATAGTGGCGATGCTCATAGTCCTCGTCGCGCTGGTTCACCTAGTGAACATGGGGCTGACGCTGTTTCCGGACGTAAACGCCGCTCCGATCACCCTCGAGAGGATGCTGGGCTGGCTCATGGCGCCGGTTACGTGGCTCATGGGCGTACCTTGGCATGAGTCGATGACGGCCGGTTCGCTGCTCGGCACCAAAACGGTCCTCAACGAGCTAATCGCGTACATCGAGATGGCCGCGCTTGCCGAGGGAACCTTGAGCGAGAGAAGCCTTCTCATCATGTCGTACGGTCTTTGCGGTTTCGCCAACCCGGGCAGTCTTGGAATCATGATAGGCGGGCTGAGCGCCATGGCTCCGGACAGGCGAGGTGAGATTGTCTCCCTCGGACTGAGGGCTCTTGTAGCCGGTACGATCGCCACATGCATGACCGGTGCCGTGGTCGGGCTCATCTTCTGGGGTGTCTGAAGCCCGGCCCGGTGTCGGTTCGCACTCAACTTCGTGACGCTGGGGCCCAGACGAATCTTCAGGGCCGCCGGCAACTGGCTTGGCGGCGCTCGCAAGCTCGCCCGTCGCGTAATCGCGGCAGGTGTGCCGCATAGCGTGTTCATCACCTGCTTATTCGCCGCCCCCGAGAAAGGCCTGGAGTCACTACCCCTCGAACCCAAGCTTGGCCTGCATTATCTCCAGGATTTCCGTGTCGGTGTGCAACATGCCTCGAGTTGCTATTCGGCCAAGGTGACGCAATGACTCGGCGCCATCCTTGCCCACGATGCCATCGGTATAGGGAATGCCGATTCCCGAGAGTGCCAGCGCCGTTGATCTGAAGGCGGCGTCCACGGAGGTCATGGTCTTCATCGCGCAGCCGATCTTTGCTCCATCGCATATCATTCCCGTGACGTTTCCGACCATGTTGTTGACCGCCCTCGAGATCGTCTCCGGGCCACCGCCCTGGAGCAGGACGAGTCCGGCCGCGAGGCCGATACCGGCGGCGTTGGAGCACCCGCAAACGGCGGAAAGCGTACCGAGATGGTGGGTTGTGGCCGATGTGACCAGGCACCCGAGGGCCAGTGCCCTGTCCACTTGCTCCGGCTCGTGCCCCGTCTCCATGCCCCACACAGCGAGAGGTACCGAGCAGACGATTCCCTTGTTGCCGGAACCCGACAGAGACATCACGACGAAGTCCTCGCCGGTCATCCTGGCATGCACGCCCGAGCAGACCAGAAGGCTCACCCGCGTCAGGGGGTCCTGATCCTCGATATCGACGAAGCGCTTCGGCAAAAGAGTGAGCCCATGGCGGGAGATTGCTTCGTTCAGCTTCATTCCATGGCGAAGCGCCTCTCGATCTTCTTTCGAGAGGTCATCGGTGAGGGCGATCATCTCCTCGAAACAAAGACCGCTTAGCCGCCCGCGATTGAAGCCGGTCGCATCCAACGTGTTCACAGCTATCGGCTGCGGCCGCCCATTCGTCTCTAAACGGGTAAGCCTCGTGTGATCTCCCTCTATGGTCGCCACGGCCTCGTCACCGCCCCGCTCGATCCTCACCTCGATGAACAAGCCCGAGCGCTCGGTGTCCACCTCCACGGTGACGGCGTTTCTAGAGAGGATCTCGCCAGCACCGGCGAGAATTTCTTCGTTGATGCTTCTAAAGCATTGCAGCTCCAGCGATGGCTTAGGAAGGAGGCTGCCGATTGCCAGGGTCCAGAGTATGCCGACCTTGTGGCCGGAGTGTGGGATACCCACCGCGTAGCAGTTCTTGTAGATCCGGGGGTCACAAACGAGGTGGACTCGCTTTATGGGGCCGGCCTTGCAGACGAAGGCGGCTCTTGCCGCCGCATAAGCAATGGACGCGGGCTCCGTGCAGCCTAGCGCCGGACGCCACTCTTCCCTCAAGAAGTCGGAAAACCTCAACTGACGCTCCTTTCATTCCGCGGCAATGTACACGGAGTAGCCGCTCCTACCAACCGGGGCGACCGGTAACGAGCGAACGCATGCGGAGACAGGAGAACTTCGCTGGCCGGAGCCCGCCTGCCTCAATCCGCGCTCGCGCACGGTGGTGGGGAACGTCAAACGAATGCTTTGCATTGGTGTCGGCGCCGAATGCGGCGCTTTGCATACAAAAGGATGACGCCGCAACAGTGAAGCTACGGTTCAAGGCCTGTCAGCCGCCATAGCACTGAGAGGGCAGCAACACGTCCGGGTGGCGGCCTTGGGAGCGCAGCGCCGCGCGCACCTCGTAACAAAGATGACACTCGTCGGCGTAGAGCGCACGTAAGGGAGTATGCCCGTGTGCTTCCGCAAGAGCCACGGGTCCGCCGGCCAAGAGCTCCCGGATGATGGGTCTGGCGGTGGGGTCGTAAGCGTCAAGCACGGCGGCGATACCGTTCGCGAGCACGTTCCCCGCGCTGATGCCCTGGCAGATCTGCAGCTCACCATCGGCGCCCACGTGGGCGCGGCCGGGATCGGCGAAGTCTTCGTATGGGCAAGTTACGAGCTCTCTTGGCGGTCGACTGGCTCGATGCGGTGCAATCTTCTCGGCTGCCCTGCCCTTGTGCATCACCGCCGCAACGTCCTCTGGGCTTGTCCTGGGCTCTTCGATACAAGCCGGCGCGCCCACCTCCAGCACGGCCGGAGACAAGCCGAGCTTTCGGGCCGCGACCACGGCGTTACGCAGCTTAGTCTCGTCGGCGTCCTCGACGAAGTAAGCGTAGGACGAGAGCGAGAGGTCGCTGATCTCCAAATCCGCGAGTGGCCGTAGCCAGACCATCGCGTCCTCCACCGATGTCGCCCAGTAGCAGTTGGTCACGAGTCCCCAAGCAAGGCCCGCCCTTTGGGCATACCTTGCCGCCTCGAGCACGACCGGGTAAGCGAGCGTCGGCTCGCCGCCTTCGAAATAGACGTTCCGTATGCCGCACTCCGCTGCCTGCCCCATGAGCCCCTCGAGCTGTGCGAGCGTCATGGTCGACTCGGCCTCGGCGCCGCACCACAGAAAGCAGTGTTCACAAGCGTATGTGCAACGATAGGTTACGAGGAAATGGATGCCGTCGAGTCGAATGCTCATGGGGACAATGTACACAGAGTAGGCTGCCCCTGAAAACGGACGTCGCTCCACACGGAAACCCAACTGATAAGAATCCCCGCAAGTGGGAGGGCGGGCCCGACTAGGGAAGCTGCGTTGGTGTATCGAACCAGGCGGTCCTGAAGCCGAGCTGGCTGTCGGAGTTTCTTCCCCAGGCCCAGAGCATACCCGCCTCATCCAGCGCTGTCACATGCCACCCACCGGCGCTGATCTCGACGAAATCTTGGGCACCGGGTACCAGGGTCGGACTATGGCGATCCTCGTTGTCTCCCAGCCCGAGCTGGCCGTAGCTGTTTGCACCCCATGCCCAAACGGAGCCATCCTCCTTGGAGGCGAACACAAACCCTTGACCCGCGACCATGGAGTCCCAGTCACTGTCGGTGCCGATTTGAGTAGGCTCGTTGCGATTGTCCGTGTGTCCGAGTCCGAGCTGGCCGCTGCCGTTAGCCCCCCAGGACCAGAGGGTGCCATCGGCCTTCAGTCCCAGGGAGAAGCTGTGACCGGCCTCGATGGCGACCCAGTCATCGTCTTCACCCACATCCCGGAACCAGTCTTGGTTGACGTTGTCCCCCAACCCAAGCTGACCACTTATGTTGCCCCCGGCGGCTATAAGCGTGCCATCGATCGCGAGGACCAGGGTGTGAAACATTCCAGCAGCTACATCCAGGGCCTTGATCTCCCAGTTGTTTTGGGGATACTCGGCTTTGCTGTCGTGGCTTGAATGCCCGAAACCAAGCTGGCCTGATTCGTAGCCTCCCCATCGCCAGAGCACATCGTCTTCATCAATGGCAAACGAAGTTCGACCGCCTGTTGCTATGGTGATCCAATTATCGCCCTCCCAGTCTTCATGTTCCCAGTCCTCATCTTCGGCGATTTGCTCTGGCCAAGGCCTGGAAGTAGCCGGGCGACTGTCGCCCAAGCCAAGCTGTCCATAAGTGTTGTCGCCCCACGACCAGAGGGTGCCGTCAGCCGCTAAGGCGAGGACGTGCTGGCTGCGGCCGGCTTTGAGGAATTCCCAGTCCAGGCCGTGGTCGGCCTGCTCCGGCTCGAATCTCGAGGTGCCGGGGCCTATGTCGCCTAAACCAAGTTGTCCTCGAGAATTATTGCCCCAGGCCCAGTAGGCGCCGTCGAGATCGAAGGCGAGCGTGAAGTTTCCGCCGGGGATCACGGTGGTGAAGCTCATCTCCGGAAGCGGCGGGATGATGTCTGGGACATATTCGCAGTACTCCGTGCCGAGCTGACAATCCGAGTTCTCTCCCCAGCCCCACAGACTTCCATCGGACTTACCGGCGATGGTGCTCTCCTCGCCGGCGACGACGAATACCCAGTCATAATCAGAACCCACGCGAACGGGAACATACCTGTCTTCGTCGTCGCCGAGGCCGAGCTGGCCGTCGCCGTTGTAACCCCACGCCCACAGCGAACCATCCTGCTTGATGGCAAGCGTGTGCTCATCGCCGGCGACGACGGCTACCCAATCCTCATCGGCGCCGACCTGCTCGGGCTCGTAGCGCTCATCGTCGTCGCCTAGACCGAGCTGACCATCGCCGTTATCCCCCCAAGCCCAGAGGGTGCCGTCATTCTTGATAGCCAGGGAGTGCTCTTCCCGCGCGGCGACCACCGCCCAATCATCGTCGGCCCCCACCTGCGCTGGTGTGTGCTGCTCGTCGAAGTCAGGATCCCCGAAGCCGAGCTGACCATCCCGGTTTCGGCCCCAAGCCCAGAGGGTACCGTCGTCCTTCAAGGCGAGGCTGTGCACGGAGCCCGCGGCGATAGCGGACCAGTTCTCGTCTGATCCGACTCGCGCCGGAGTGTGCTGCTCGTCGATTACGTCGGGATCACCCAGGCCGAGCTGGCCTCGCCTGTTACGTCCCCAGGACCAGAGGCTTCCGTCCTCCTTGAGCGCGAGCACATGCTCTTCGCCCGCGGCTAGCCATGCCCAGTCTTCGTCGCTGCCTACCTGTGCCGGCACAAATTGCTCGTCGAACTCATCGGGATCCCCAAGGCCGAGCTGACCCCGCCTGTTGCGCCCCCAGGCCCACAAGGTGCCGTCTTCCCTAATAGCAAAGGAAAAGTCGTCACCGGCGAAAACATTACGCCAGTGAGGCTCATCGCAAACCTGGTGCCGTCCTCGCTTCTCCTCGTCATCGCCCAATCCAAGCTGGCCGCGGTCATTCTCACCCCAAGCCCAGAGCGTTCCATCGGGCATGATTGCAAGCGAGTGCTCGCCGCCCATTGCGACCTCGGTCGAGCCGAAGCACTCGACATCCACATCGTTGACGGGCACGCTGTCCACGGTGCCCTCCGGTCGAAGCACGGTACACACCTGGGTTGCCGGGTGCTCGATGATCACGACATGGTACTCGGCGCCGTGGGGTAGCTGCTGTTCGAACTCATACAGATGTTCGTTGTCTGTATGATCGAGCACGAGATCGTGCTCGTCGTTGAGCCGCAGCACCAAAGTGCCGCCCTCGATGAGGCCAGTCAGCAGCCCGCCGACCGTGTAAGTCTTGGCGTCGAACTGCGCGGTGACGGTGATGTCCTCGGTCACGTTCGTATCGGTGCGGACAGCTTCTTCCAGGCCATCGCTCCACTCCGCGAACTCATATCCTTCGTCCGGCACGGCTGTGACAGGCTGCCCGTCCTCGCCGTGCTCCACCGTCTGCGTCGCCTCACCCTCTATCGAGCCCCCTTCCCCCGCCTCGTACGTCAAGGTGTAAGTCTTGGCGTCGAACTGCGCGGTGACGGTGATGTCCTCGGTCACGTTCGTATCGGTGCGGACAGCTTCTTCCAGGCCATCGCTCCACTCCGCGAACTCATATCCTT
>SLRQ01000108.1 GCA_007130885.1 Deltaproteobacteria bacterium | reverse complement strand
TTCGAGCGGGCGCGGGAGCGCGGGCATGGCGAGCGGGTTATGGGCCGGGCGTGGAGATTGAGCCTGCGCGCGTGACCGAGACGGATTCGAAACGCGGTTGGTGTCAGTTGCCCGCCGAGGTATCGCCGCCGGGGTGAGTGCCGGGACCGTCCCGCGCCGCCCCTTCGGCATGCCGCCTAAAGTTGTCGTGAAGAACCAGGGAGTCGTACTTTCGGTCGGAGGTGTCCCAAATGATGAACCGGAGGGTGATTGTCTCTCCAGGCACGACAGGCGAAGTGGTGGTGAGCCAAACGGTGGCACCGGCTTCGCTGGCCGTGTAACCGGTGCCCGACAAGGCCGAGGTTCCATCGGGGCAGGTGTAACCGGTCTTTGGCTGGCAGACGGTGAAAAACTGTTGTGAGTTGACGCTTATGTAGTTGTCGTTGGAGTCGAAGCTGATGTTCTTATCGTCAGGAATGCCGGAGCCGCCGTTCTCCGGAGTCCACTCCGAGTCCTGCATTGCTATGAAGAAATCGTTGAACTTGGTGCAGGTCCACTTCCTGTACTCCTGGGAGAAGAATCTGAAGTCGAAGGAGAAGGCATGAGCGAACTCCGGCACCTTCAGCTTGACTCGTAGCATTACTGAGTCGTTCGCGCCCTCTCCTTCCGGGCAATTAGGGTGGGTCAACGGAAGGTCTCCGCCGTGAGGAGCAACAAAGTCGTTTGGCGGTTCGCCGAACTCATACTCGTAGGATACTCTCCCCGTGGCATCGGGGTCGCTTGCGTCCCTCGCCCGGCCGCTCGATAGTACGGCCATGTTGTCGCCGAACCTTGGTAAGTTCGAACTATTGGTCCCGAACTGGGTCATGATGCCGTACTGCCTAAAATTGGGTGTGTTGCCGTCCGATGGCCAGTTCGCTCTGCCTACCCTCGCGCTTCCAGGCACTATGCCGAAGCTCCCCTCCTCGTTCTCGTCGTAGAAGTCGCATATGTCCATGGCGTGAAGGAGATCGAGGGCGGTAACGCTGGAGAAGTGCGAACCGGTCATGCACACGGGCCTCGGCTCGCACGTTTGCCCATCGTATCTGTATCCGTGCTCGCAAATGAACCTGCAAGACTCCTCGTCCGGCTCCTCGTTGTAATGTGTCGCGCTAGCCGGCGGGACCCACATCCCAAGCTCTGAGTCCCACCTTTGAATGAACTCGGAGACCGTGTTCCACTGCGCTCCCTCGAGCGGTTTCGTGGAGCACTGGAATACCTTTGGAATGCATGTGGAATCGGCCTCGTCCCAGTCCCAGCCGTGATCACACTCGCAGGTGAACTCTTCTTCACTGTAGCCGGGGAAGCAGACCTCGCTTTTGGCGAAGGCTTGAAAGACCTCTTCGTCGGATAGAGTGTAATCGTAGACTTTCACTCGATCGATGAGTCCGGAAAATGAGCCGTAGGCTCCGCCACCGACCCGGTTAGGCGCTTTCACCGAGGACCGGGGCGATGTGAGACCTGTGTGAACGAGCGAACCGTTCAGATATATCCGAGGTCGCTTGTTGTTGTAGGTCACCACTACATGATTCCATCCCGACCCGATGTCACGCTCATAAACGGCCAGCGCCGGCATGTAGCTGTCGCCGTGCTCATAAACGGAAACGCCGTTTACTCCCACGGAGAAGCCCGCCACCGCACTCGATGAGCCGCCGTTATCCGGCCAGAACACATACCTGCCACCGCTGGTTCCGTGCGTACCGCTGGTGGATTCGTTGTCTATGTCGTGACTCTCCGCCGTTCTTACCCATGCCTCGAGGGTGAAGTTGTTCTGCGGCGCGCTGTAGCTCCAGGATAGATAGTCGTTTTGACCGTCGAACTCGAGTGCATGACCGTACTTGCCTTCCGAAAACCATGTCGCTCCGAAGACCGTGCCATTGTTGTCGTGTCCCGAGGTATCGCCGAGTGACGACCCGGAGCCCTCCTCGATATCGAGCCTGACGACCGGCGCTTCGTAATAGCAGGGGTTCGGCAGGCACGGGTTGTCTATGCAGGTGTTCGCAAGAGAGCAGATCTTCCCGTCGGGGCAGTGGGAGTCGTTGAAGCACTCGATGCACACCTCGTTTTGGCAAAACGGCGTCGGCGACAGGCAGTGGTTGTCGCTGTAACACTCCACGCACTCGCTCGTGTCGAATCCCCGATCGCGGCATTGAGTGGCCGTGTCGGGACACGGGGAGCAATCGGAGCCGCACTGTTCGTTCGTGTCGCAGAAGACGCACGCTTCCTCGTCCCAGGCGAAGTAGGAGTTGCACACGAACCGGCATTCATCGACGCTCGGATTCTCGTCGTGAACTCCCTTCGCCGGCGGTTCCCATTCCTCGCCGTTCCACGTCTGGGTGATGTTATCGGTGGTGTTCCAAGAAGCGTACTCGGGAAGACCCGTGCAGTCCACGGAGTGCCTGGTGCTGCTGATGCACGTCTCCTCGTCCTCGGTGTGATAGCCGGGATCGCATTCCCATTCGCACGAATCGGCGGGCGGCGAAAACTCTTCACCGTCCCAGCTCTGGGTCAGCCTGCCGTCCTCGTACGCCGGCTTCCAGGAAGCGTTCTCCGGTTTGGAGTTCGCACAGTCTACCTCCCTGGTCGAGGATGTACATTCGGAGTCATACCAGACATAGCCGGGCAGACATCCGCAGCTATACTCCTGCCCGTCCGCCAGGCAAATCTCGTTGCTGTGAGGCATTCCTCGACAGGGGTTCGGATCGCACGGATCTTCACCACCGTCACCCGAGCCCGGGGGGACACCGCTTCTTGGGATGCAGACCCCCGAGGCGGTGTGGCACTGCTCATGCGCCTCACAGTCGGCGTCCGCGGTGCACCTCTCAGCAGGCTCCGGGTGACAGCCGCCCTCAACACAAATGTATCCATCATGACAATCATCGTGTCCGAAGCACTCGGGGCCCTCTCCAGCGGGAACGCACACGCCGTCTTCGCAGTCATACCCCGCCCCGCAATCGGCGTTGACAAGGCATGTCTCCTCCTCGCCCTGCTCTCCGTTCAGGTCGATGCATCCGACTGATAGAGCTAATCCGGCCACTAGAATCAGCGCATTAGCCGTAGATGAACCCGATGGTTCGAATTCGAATGCACGCATGACCTGCCCTCCTTCGCGGAGCCGGTCGGGTCGAAGACCAAACCTCTTCCAACGCTCTAGCATTAAAGGATACAGAACCACACATAAGTAGTCCACCCATGTTCGAGCAAGCGGAAAAAACCGCGATTGAAGCCGCCGAAACGGCTCTTCCTTCTCGAAACTCTCAGGTTTCAGCTACCCCGGCACGAGCTCGAAGCCGGAGAAGTTGTCCATATCGAGAATGGCGGGTGATTCCGCTGAAGCGTCATCGGAGGTGGTCATGACGATGCAGAAACGTATCTCATCGACGGTGGGAGGAATCGCTACAATACCTCCGCCGCCTTTCTCTCGAATGTTGTGCCAGCCCCACTCGGATACATCTCCAAGAGGAAGAGTCGCCGTTTCTTCACCAAGATGTGTCCCGTCCGCATACATGTTCACTTGAAGGTTCGGGTCGTGCCCACCCGACATCCGGAAATACCCGCCAAGAGAGACCTTCTCGCCGGTTACCGTGACCGCATTCGAGCACAACCAGTAAGTGCAGGAGGGCGCATGCAGCTCCGCCCTGCCGAACGCGTCGCCTTTCACGGCTTCATCCCACTCGTATCGGGTCAGGTCGCTTCCGCCTTCGCAGGTACTTCCGACGAGCCAGCCGTCCAATGACTGGAAGTACTCGTTTGGAATGTTCAGGCGCTCCGGCTCGAACAGCATATCCGGCCCCGCATCGCGGCTGCTTATCCTGCTGTTCACGTCCGCGATCATGTCCAGCATGTAGGAACGCTCGTTGTCGAAGGTTATCTCCCAGCCCGGGTCACCATGAACACAGAAGTCATAGACCCATACGGCGGCGAGCTGAATCTGGTTGTGCTCTATTGCAAACAAAAACTCCTCCATTCGCTTTTCGGCTCCAAGCTCACCTATTCCGACGCTGTTTGCTCCAAACTCCCCAATGGTCAGTGGCTTACCGATCTCCAGAGCATGCTTCTGCGTCCTGTAAAGTTGCTCATAAAGCGACTCTGAAGGGCCGGAATAGATATCACCCGTGTAATGCGGCCCCAGATCTTGGTAGGAGTACGGATAGGTGTGAACCGTCACGGTATCGTAGGGGTTGGGATTGTCTCTTTCGAGTATTTCCTTGAACTGGTCCTCGTCATCATAATCCCAGGTTCCGTGGTGCGTGTTGTGCCATGCGCTCGGTCTCGGCGCGGCATTGCCGGTACGTATGATTCGGTCCTCGTCATACAGCCTCACCGTCTCGGCGAAGGTTTGATAGGCGGTCAGCATATGCTCCGATTTCAGCTCATCTCGCTCCGTCCGGTGGTCCGGCGTCCCCAGAACCGGCTGGATAGGCGGCCTGTAGTTCTCCGCACCGGGCAGGTCGATCTCGAGGCTGTACTCATTGCCCATCTCCCAGGCCCAGATAGCCGGTGAGTCCTTGTACCGCTGCACTATCTTGCTGGTGTACTCTCGAATGTAATCCGAGGTTGCGCTGGCCGGGTTGCCGAGCTGATCCATGGGCTCATCGTTCAGATCAGGCGCGGTGAAGTAAGCCCAGAAGAGTGAAGGAATGAGCCCGAT
>SLRQ01000080.1 GCA_007130885.1 Deltaproteobacteria bacterium | reverse complement strand
CTCGGTGGCTACCGCGGAACCGGCTCTGCCGGTCACCATGAGAGCCGTAAGGACGGGCGCCAGCTCTCTCGCCAGGGATATGGTCACTGTTGGCCCCACTAGGGACTCGGCACCGAACATCCCGAAGGCGTACATACTCTGCGCGGCGAAGACCATACCTGTGAAGGTCCCGGTGAGCACGACGATGAAGAGCGAACCGACACCGATGAACTCCATCATGGCGAGGTGGTTTCGCCAGCGGTAAGGAGGACGCACGAGCCAGAAGACCGCGGAAACGAGCATCGCCACCATGCTGCCCAGCTCGTGCAGCAGCCCGGTGGTTCGATTGCCGATCGCGGCCAGTAGACGGTAAAGGGAAACCCGGAAGCCACCATCCACATCATTTTGGCGTGAAGGCTCCACGGGAGATGGTTCTACCATATCGAGCCCGGTAGCAGTGGGTGCCGCTATCTGTCAACTCACAACGGCAGCTCACAACGGCAGCTCGCCTCAGTGCTTGTTCACCACCAGCCCGGCCAAGCCGAATTCGTCTTGAATCCTGGCTTGTCTGCGCATGGCCTCATCGCGGGTGTCGAAGCTGCCCGCCTGGACACGGTACCATCGCCCTCTGCCGTCTATATCGGCCTCTACTACTCTTGCCGTCCAACCTGCGCCCCGAAGCCTTTCGACCAAGCGTCGCGCGTCGGCCTCGTCTTGTAGGCTGGCTACCTGGATCGTAAAAGCCGCCTCCCCCCGCATCCTGTCGGATTCCGTGGCATCCCGAGCCCCGCTGAATTCCGCCGTGATGGCTATATCACGAGTATCCACTTCATCAGTCTTGGGGGGCTCCGCCGTCGCCTCTTTCGAGGCCTCACCAGACTCTGCAATCTCTGCCTCTCCTACCGGAGTAGGAGGCTTATCAACCTCCTGTAGGCTCTCTTCCGGAGCGGCGGGCGACCTCGCCTCCTCGCTTACCGTCAAAGCCTCATGGAACGTCAACTCGGCGCCGGCATGGCCGCTCCTATCGTCCGGCTCGGTGGTAACGGCGGCAACGTCGTCACTTTCTCCGCCGGTCCGGCTACCGAATACCACTCCCAGCATGAAGACCGCGCCCATAGCTACGATAAGACCCACGAGCACGAATGTGGCCTGGCTCTTTTCGAGGGCTATCTCCACCTTTTCATCACCCTGCCGGCGTCTGTTCTTATTCATGGCCTCTCCTACACGTTGATCCCGCTCGCCTTCACGGCCTCTTCAAGGTAAAGATTCTTCCTCGTCGGGCAGATCCATTCGGTCGGGTGCTTCCACACCCAGGAGCGCGAGACCGTTTCTCAACACTTGCTTCAAAGCGGTAACGAGAAAGAGTCTCCCGCTGGTCTTGGCCGCATCATCGGACAGTACGCGCTCGGTGTTCTTGTACTTGGTGTAATAGGCGTGGAAGGCTGAAATCGTCTCCTGCAGATAGAAAACCATTCTGTGGGGTTCAAGAGCTTCGGCCGCACCAGCGACCATTTCCGGAAAAGCAAGAAGCCTCCGCGCCAGATCGACTTCCTCGGGAAGTCCGAGCGCTGCCAGCGCCTCGGCCGAAAGTATCCCTTTCGGAGCTTCATGACCCTCCTGCTCCGCCCGCCGCAGTATCGCCTGGATTCGAGCGTGCCCGTACTGGATGTAATAGACAGGGTTATCCAATGACTGGCGCTTCGCCAGCTCCAAGTCGAACTCGAGCTGGGCGTCCGAGCGGCGCATGATGAACAGCAATCTCGTCGCGTCGCGGCCGACCTCTTCGATGACATCGCGAAGGGTCACGAACTCGCCCTTGCGCTTGCTCATGCGAACAGGCTGTCCACCCCTGGTCAAACGCACAATCTGGACCGTGACGACCTCCAGTAGATCCGGCCGGCCGCCGAGAGCCTGAACAGCAGCTTTCATACGGGGCACATATCCGGCGTGATCCGCTCCCCATACGTTCACGAGCCGGTCATAACCGCGCTCCATCTTGTCGAGGTGGTATGCAATGTCACCTGCGAGATAGGTGAAAGCCCCGTCGGTTTTGACTACCGCCCTGTCCTTGTCATCGCCGAAGGCGGTCGAGCGAAACATGACGCCGCCTCCCTCGGCCTCATACAAGAGCTTCCTCTTCTCGAGCTCATCGAGGCAGTGGCGCACTCGCTTCCTCTCGTGAAGCG
This sequence comes from Deltaproteobacteria bacterium, assembly GCA_007130885.1. Taxonomy (GTDB): domain Bacteria; phylum Myxococcota; class Myxococcia; order SLRQ01; family SLRQ01; genus SLRQ01. The sequence goes on along the minus strand of SLRQ01000080.1, from coordinate 40,898 downwards.
AACGCTCGGAAGTGAACTCGTCGAAGCTGATATTGAACGCCTGGAGGTCGCTCTTTATCAGATCAACCATGCGCTCGACGGCAAACTCTCTTACCGCGGGGCGCCACTCCGCCTCTGGGACCCCAAGCCAGCCCGGCCCATCGCGCTCCAGAAGTTCCTTGGCCACATCGATGATGTAGGATCCGGGATAGGCGTCTTCCGGCAGATCGACTTGCTCGCCGAGAAGCTGGCGGTAGCGGATAAAAACGCTGGTAGCAAGCATCTCTACCTGATTTCCAAAGTCGTTGAGGTAGTACTCGCGCGTGACCTCGAATCCCGCCCACTCGAGAAGGGTGGCGCACACATCGCCGGTGACGGCTCCGCGACCGTGCCCGACATGTAGAGGACCGGTGGGATTTGCGCTGATGTACTCTACGTTGATCGCTGCTCCCTTTCCGACGTCGCTTCGCCCGAAGGCGTCCCCCAGCCGGGGCACCTCGTTTAGTGACTCGAACCAAACCGCATGCTCGACCCGCAGATTGATGAATCCCGGCCCCGCCACCTCTACGCTCTCGAGAACTCGTCCGCCTTCACAGCTTCGAATTTCGGCGGCAATGACTTCCGCCACTTTGCGGGGAGGCATCCCCGCGGATTTGGCCAGAACGAGTGCCGTGTTGAGCGCGAAGTCTCCATGCTCCGGAGTTCTCGGCCTCTCCAACACCACAGGCGGCAAATCACCCTTTTCGACGGGCAGCTCGCCGGTCTCCACACCCCGCAGAAGCGCCTTCTCCACCACGGGGATCAGTCGGTCTTTTACTATATGACGCAAAGTCGCAGGCTCCTGGCCGCGGCTGCATGCATTCTCCAAGAGCGCCGGCCGCAAGCCACTACCGGTATCATGGTGCACCGACGCGTTACGTCAAGAAAGGTGCCGTCGTCGTTGGGAGCCACCGCGGAGCCTTCAGGCCGCCTCACCCTCGCTATCGGATACGACCGAACTGTTTCCGTTGATGCGATCCCGCAGATCCTTACCCGCGGTGAAAAAAGGATTTAGTCTCCGCGGGACCCTAATTAGGTCACCGGTTCTGGGGTTGCGTCCTTCGTGGGCTTCCCTGCGCCTGTTTACGAAGGAGCCGAAGCCTCGCACCTCTATTCGTTCGTCTCTTGCTAGCCCCTCCGTAATGCACTGAAAAACCGAGTTCACCGCGACCTCGACATCGCGTCTCGAAAGCTGTGGAATAGCCGCCGTTACGGCATCGATGAGCTGGCTCTTGGTCAAGACCCCCTCCTTGTGGTCCGAATATTCGAAGACATCGCACCTTTCGCGAGCGTATGAGTAGACCAGAGCATGGACGGCCTTGCAAGCATGACCGTTTCAGCTCGCTTGCCCGCGCCTCGAAGTGCCCAATTCTTCCCTCGACATGGTAGCCTCCACCAGATCATGACCGACCGACTGTACACGAGCCGGCCTAGAGTCGAAGTCAGCGGCCTGCCCCGCCACGCACACGCAGGCAAGCCGAACTCCGGTACCGGTGCGCTGCTCGGTCTGCTCAAGGTTCAAAGGGAAGAGTTCGGGACCGCGGCCCTGCACCTGCTGTTCATCCTCTTTGCCACCGGCTTCATCGTCATGGGCCGAAACGTGTCGGCGGCCTTGTTCCTTTCTCACTATGGTTCCGAGCTTCTTCCCTGGATGTATGTAGCAAGCGCCCTGGCCCTTTCGTCGTCAGCTTGGTTCTACGCCCGTGTCACGGGGCGCATCAGGCTCGACAAGCTGATTATCGCAAGCGGTTCGGCAATGGCGGTAATGACAACCGGCCTCTGGCTGGGCATGAGATGGGACGTTCCGCTGCTATACGCCGTCCTATACGTAATGGTGGAAGCGCTGGGCGCCCTGCTCATCATTCAGTTCTGGTCTCTTGCCAACGCCACACACCACACCCGTCAAGCCAAGAGGCTTTTTGGTTTCATCGGCGCCGGAGGAGTAATCGCCAGCATACTCGTGGGTTTCGGAGGTGCTGCTCTAGCTCCTCGGGTCGGCACTGAGAACCTCATCTTCGTAATGGTCGCCTGCCTTCTGGCCTGCATCGCGCTGGGAGCGATTCTTGGGGCGAACGCCCGTCAGCAACTGATTCAAGCGCTTGAAGGCGGCGCCGGTACACCGCGCAGGCCGGTGGCCATGTCGAGGCAGACTCTGCAAGTCTTCCACAGCCGTCACCTTCGAACCGTGGCGATCATCGTAGCCTTGACCTTCATCGTCATTACTCTGGTCGACTACCAGTTCAAGACCTTGGCGGCCCGAGAATTCGAAGAGGAAGCCCTGACCGCCTTCTTCAGTCTGCTTTACGGTATCGCCGGCGTGATCGGCCTATTCGTACAGCTTTTTGTGACGGCTAGGCTTATCGAACGCTTCAGCGTGCTTCTTGCGCTGCTGATCCTTCCATGTTTGCTTCTGTTGGGCTCGGTCGCGGTATTCCTGGTTCCCTTGGCCGCTGTAGCCGCGTTCGCCAAGGGTTCGGACGCCGTCTTCAGATACAGCATCAACGATGTAACGCTACAACTCCTCTACCTGCCAGTCCCCGCTCGCAAACGAATGAAGGCCAAGGCCTTCATAGATGGAGTCCTCAAACCCCTTACCTGCTGCTTCACCGGCCTTGCGTTGATCCTGGCTATCCACATCACCCCTCAGCTTTCAGCGAACGTACACTGGCTTGCAACGATATCGGCCGGCATAGCCGCACTTTGGTTGTGGCTCGTTACGAAGCTGCGTGGTGAGTACCTAAAATCGCTCGTGGATACACTTCACAAGCGTAGACTCGACTTCAGCGACGGTCATCTCCACGTCGATGAAGCTTCGGCAAACAAAGTGCTCGGCACGGCGCTCCAAAGCAATGACGATAAGGAGATCATGCGAGCACTCGAGCTTCTAGAGCATGTCGATGTCGACTCGCTCGACAAAACGGTGGCGGCCTTGCTGGACCACCATGAGGCGGAGATCCGCAAGATGGCGCTGGCTCACCTTGGGCGGCGAGGCTCCCTGCAATGGCTCGACAGTGTTTATCACTGCTTCGAGGACGAAAATGGCGCGGTGCGAGCAGCCGCCATAAAGGCCTATTGCTCCATCGGCCGAGTCAAGGCGGTTAGAGTAGTTCGCCGGTATCTAGATGATCCGGTACCCATCGTCCGAGCCGCGGCGATCACCGGTATGATTCGCTGGGGAGTTCTAGACGGTATTCTGGGATCGGTAGAGGTGTTGGAGGAGATGATATCATCGTCCGACCCTGTGTTGAGGAGCCACGGCGTAACCGCTCTCGGAGAGGCAGGTCCAACCAGCTTTTACATGTCCATCGTCCCGCTTCTAGGAGACGAGGACATCGAGGTACAACGAGCCGCCATAGCGGCGGCGGAGCTGATGAAAAGTCCGGAGTTGGTGCCTTCCCTGATATGCAAGCTTGGAGATGCCAGAGTTGGGGGAAATGCAGCGGATGCTCTAGTTGCCTATGGCCCCGGCATCGAACATATATTGGAAAAGGTTCTCTTGGAGGAGACCGAACGGCCCTGGGTCCGATTGGGGATACCCGGCGTTCTGGGCAGACTTGGCACTCAACAGGCCGCGGACATCCTGATGGGCCAAACTCATTCAGATGACGAAGAGCTTGAAGCACGGGTTTGCCGGTGGATCAACCGGCTTCATACCCGCTTTCCAACTCTTCGTGTCGACCAAAAAGCTCTTGGTGAAGCCGTGATGGCCCAGATCATCAAGGGCTATGAGACGCTTGGCCATCTCGAAGGGCTTGCCCTAGAAGCAGAGCCTTCCGCCGAAGCCGCCCTCTTGGCTCAAGCCCTCGAAGAGAGGCTTCAACAGGTCCTGGATCGCACATTCAATCTACTAGCCCTGCGCTTTCCCGGAAGAACGATGGAGACGGTGCGGGTCGGACTCGAGAGTATGACGGCCGGCGTTCGAGGCAACGCCGTGGAGGTTCTCGAGAACACCTTGGACAGACGAACCCGCTCACTGCTGATACCGCTTGTCGACGAGCGACCCCGAAAAGAAAAAGTAGCCGCCGCGGAGTGTTTAAGGCTCATTGACTCCCCCCACCCGCGAGACGAGTTGCTTTTGGTTCTCACAAGCGATTCTTCTCCTTGGGTTCGCGCGTGTGCTCTTCACTATCTCGCTACGACATCGCCGGTTCCCACCATCAAGGTTGGAAAGGCGGCGTGCCGCCTGCTCGACAGCTCGAACACAATCGTTCGAGAGGTTGCCCTACTTACCGCTGCCACGCACCTGCCTCCGGCGGAGTCCTTGCCGCTTCTCGAGGCATACAAAACGGACGATGTCCAAAGAGTGAGTGTGCTAGCTTCCATCCTCTGTTCCGAACTGGACGTAAAGCCACTGGAGAAGGCCGCTGTTCGAGTCAGCTCGCGTGCGGGCTGATGTTGGGAAAAAATGCTTACGACCATCGAAAAAGTCTTGGCTCTCAAGTCCGTGGACCTCTTCGAGCGCATCGCCGGGGAGGATCTTGCCGGCATCAGCACCATTACGGAGCTGGTATCCTTCGACAACGGAGAGACCATCTTCGAACAGGGCGAGATCGGTGACTCCATGTATGTGATTCTGGACGGGTTGGTACGAGTCCACCGGGGAGAGCGAGTCATAGCCGAGCTCGGAGCAGGCGAGTGCATCGGTGAGATGGCGGTGTTGGACTCGTCGCCTCGCAGTGCCAGTGTAACGTGTCTCGGGGAGACGACCTGCCTACGGCTTGGCCGTGAGGATTTCTCGGACCTACTCACCGAGAAACCGGAGATAGCGCGCGGCGTCATACGTGTCTTGGTCAGGCGCCTTCGTTCCGCCCTCGATCGCGGCTAACGGGCGAAATACCGGTAGCTGGACGCTGCAAGCCGGTCACCGGGCCGGTCCGGCGAATCCTATCGGCGACGAAGTTGCTCATCACCTTCAGCGATGCGGCGTCGAAGTCCACGAACTCGACTCCCATTCCTGGAATGACGGGTCCGCCTTGCCTCACATGAACGACTCTGCCTAGGCTCTCGATTAGCTTGCTGCCGTCCTCGAGTGCGAACTGCAAGAAAATCATGGCGCCCACGGGACACGGTTCATTCGTGCGCAGGAACAGCCCTCCGGGGGACACATCGAAGCTGTAGGCGCAAAGCAGGTTCTCGAAGGACTCGAACCTGTACTGGACGAGCAAGGAAATGGGTGCGCGGGGGTGGCGCCTTCTCTCTTCCCCGTCGACCGGGGCTTGCCCGTACCCGCCTTCGCCCGATGCGCCACTATCGCCGGTTTCCATGCCGCGTGAGACTAATGTGCAATAACCGTCGAATCAACACCGAACCGACTTGCCACTCCGGGCCTTCAAGGGTAGTTTCGCACAGAAATGCGCAAACAAACCCAATCGGAGGAAAACATGCGTAAGACCTCTTTCCGGATGCTCGGACTACTTGTCGTTGTCGCGATGCTCATGACGGGGTGCCGTTCCGAGGAAAAGCCTAGCGAACCGGAGCAGCCGAGTCCCGAAGCCTCCACCGAAGAGCCTGAAGACCTTCTTGCGGTTGACATCGAAATTCCGCCGGGCGGAGAAGGCAGCACCGAATCCGCATCGGGCGAGAGTGATCCGGCTTGTGTTGGCGGCCTCGAGCTCGCGGATGCCACGGTCCTCGAAATACCGGACTGGAATGCCGAAGTGAACGGCTACCGGGCCACGCTGACACGAGACGGCGATGATCCCGGACACCTCACTCTTGGAGTAATAGCGGACATCAAGGAGGACACCGGCGAGAACATGTTCAACATCGGACGCCTGGTGGAGTGGTGGCGTTCGGAGAACGTCGATGCGGTCGTGGTGGCGGGCGATGCCGGAGAGACGGAGCCCGGGCTGGCACGAGCCCTCGGCGCGCTCGCCGATCCGGGCTGGCCCGTATTCGTTACCATAGGGAACCGTGAAGCGCGCGAGGTCTACACCGGCGCCCTGGCAAAGGCCAAAGAGGCTTACCCGAACGTGATCGATCTCACCCAGCAGCGGCTGGTCAAGCTGCCCGGTGCCACCCTCCTCTCGCTCCCCGGCTATCACGACCCACGCTTCCTCCACGCGGAGACCGGATGCGTGTACTTCCGTGAAGATGTCGAGGCGCTGGTGCCGTTGGCCAAGGAAGCGGAAGGACCGGTGCTACTGGTTGCGCACAGCGGCCCAAGAGGCGCGACGCCACAGGCCGTCGACTTCGCCAGGGAGGCGGGCAACATCGGCGACGCCAACATCAACCGCCTCATTGCCGCCGCCGATATCCCGTTTGGAATCTTCGCTCATGTCCATGAGGCCGGCGGAAGCGCAACCGATCTCTTCGGCCGTGACTTAATCGAGCAAGGCGCCTTTACGGATTCTTTCTATTTGAACGTAGGTCCCGCCGACAGCCATCCGTGGGCCATGAACGATGAGACCGTATCGCGAGGTATGGGCGGCCTTGTGCGAGTCAAGGGCGACGAGGCCGCGTACCAAATTCACAGGCACGAGGCTTTGACCGACGAGGAGCAGGCCTTGGCGAAGCGGTTCGATCCTCCAAGCGAGGACACCGAGGCCGAGGAAGCCGAGTAGGCTTCAAGTAAGACCGGCAAGCCCCTCCAGGCTGCGCTTGAATGAGTTCCGGAAGGTCGAGCGGCTGTTCGACCCGCGGAAAAGACGAAGATCCGAGTCAACCTGCAATCCAAGAGGAGGAGTCGTCGTGAAGCGATTAGTCGCCATAGTTGTCGGAGTGAGCCTGTCCGTATGCGGATGTGTCCACGTCCTGGATGCCGCATCGAGAACGGCCGGACAGACCATCGGCGAGTCCGTTGGAACAGCCGTGGGAGATAGAGTCGTCCGCGGTCTCTCCCCCATGGTCATGACTTGGTACACCAACTCCTTGTTTGCCATGGCTTTCGGCTCCGGAGGTTACGCGGTCGGCGAGACCGACTACGAACCTGGCGAGTGGACACGATGGCGCTGGTCCGGCGATAACGACGAGGGCTGGCTCGAGAGGGCTTACCTCGGCCCCGACGGTGATAGAGAGTGGTGGCGCGTCAAGCTGTACGATGCGGATGAAGACGAGTCCTTCGTGGTGGAGGGTCTTTTCACGGCCGATCTCGGCGAGCTTCTCCGAATGAGGCGCCAGTTCCCCGGCGACGAGGAGCCGGTGGAGGTTCCTGTACAGAAAGACCAGTATTACGTTCCTCCAACGACGCTGACGGACGAGAGCATCGAGGGTGCAAAGGTGGAAACCTCGGATGTTACCGTTCCGGCCGGCACGTTCACCGCGGACCACATTCGCTTCGGCAGCGCCCAAGGCGGTACCTGGGAGTGGTGGCTAACCGACGCGGTTCCCGGCAGCATAGTCATGTACGCCAACCGGGCCGGCTCACAAAGTGCCGGTGAACCCGACGAGGACGCCGCTTTCGACCCGCACGATTACCAGATGGTGCTCGTCGATTTCGGTGACGGCGCGGAGAGCATGCTCGGCGTCAAGTAGAAATAACTCGTCGGTCTCAAGGCGGGGCGGGCAGGAACCATACCGAATGGCTGGACGCACCGAGTGCTCCCGACCGCACCTCATCCTTGACCCCGCCGGCAAGAGCGCTGCTGGCGGTCGCGAAAAGGTCCCGTAGAATCTCGAACTCGTCACGCTTGGGATAAACGAGAGCGGGTCGCTCGGTAAGATTCGCCAGCTCCATCATTCTGTCCACCGCCACGTCCAGTCCGCCGAGGTGATCGACCAGGCCGAGCTGGTAGGCCTGCCGGCCCGTAAGCACCCGGCCGTCGGCCAGACCGGCGACCTGCTCCCGGTCCATTCCCCTGGCCTCCGCCACGTCATCTATGAACTGCTCATGGATATCGTTGAGCAGGTTCTGAAAGTAAGCGCGTTGATCCTCCGTGAACTCTCGAAACGGGCTGCCGGCATCCTTCAGATCCCCGGCCTTCAGCGTCTCTATGTCAACGCGCGCCCACTCGGCGAGGCCCTCGAGGTTCACGACCTGCGTTAGAACACCTATGGAGCCGGTAATCGACCCCGGGTTGGCGACAATCTCTCCACCCGCGGCGGCGATGTAGTAGCCGCCGGAGGCCGCGGTGTTGGACATGGAAACGACCGTGGGCTTCTTATCCCGAAGGCGCAGTACGGCCTGATATATCTCCTGGCTTGCGCCCACCGCGCCGCCCGGGCTGTCTATCCGAACGATCACACCGCGAACTCGGGTTTCCCTCGCGAATCGGTCAATATTCTCTAGAGCCTTCTTCGAGTCGAGGATCACATCGTCGATCTCGACGACACCGACCTGGGGCGCCCGCGTAATACGGGTGTCCGGTGCTCTCACCGCCGAAAGCGCAAGCAGCAAGAAGGCGAAGAACAGAAGAAACAAGCCGCCGAAGATGACGACGAGCACTACTATTGCGCGCTTATCCATAGCGCCCTCAATAGCGCATCATCGCACCAGCAAGCAATGCCTTCAGCGTCGATGGCCTATGCTTCCAGGACTACTCTTCCTTGGAGGGATCTTCTTCAGGCTGCCCGGCCTGCTCCGGCTCTTCACCAGCCGGCTCGGCTTCTTTTGCGGCCGGCTCGGCCTCTTCACCTGCCGGCTCGGCGTCCTTTGCGGCTGCCTCGATCTCTTCACCAGTCGGCTCGGCCTCTGCTGCGGCCGGCTCGGCCTCTTCACCTGCCGGCTCGGCGTCCTTTGCGGCTGCCTCGATCTCTTCACCAGTCGGCTCGGCCTCTGCTGCGGCCGGCTCGGCCTCTTCACCTGCCGGCTCGGCCTCTTGCGCCCCGGTTTCCGTCTCTCCGGCGCCGGCGCTCTTATCCGCTTCCATCTTGAGACGCTCGGCCATCAGATCACCGAGACGAGCCGTCGCGGAGCCTTGCTGCTGGAGGAACTCCTGATAGTCGTCCTCGCCGGCCGCCTGGAGCGCCTTGATGGACAGCCCGATGCGCCGGTCGGTCGAGTCGAGATCGATGATCTTGACGGCGGTTTCCTCGCCTTCGTTGACCACCTCGCGAGGGTTGTCCACCCTCTCTCCCTCACGCATCTCGGAGACATGCACCAGCCCCTCGATGCCGGGCTCGATCTCAACGAAAGCACCGAAGTCGGTAACCTTGGTGACCTTGCCCTGCACTCTCGAACCGACGGGGTAGCGCTCCGGCAGCGTCTCCCAAGGATCCGGATGGAGCTGCTTGATTCCGAGGCTGAAGCGCTCGTTCTCCACATCGATGTGCAGAACCACCGCCTCTACCACATCGCCCTTCTTATAAAGCTCGGATGGATGCTTGACCCGGTGGGTCCAGGATATGTCCGAGACGTGCACCAGCCCGTCGATGCCCTCCTCGACGCCGACGAAGACGCCGAAATCGGTCACGTTGCGCACCTGGCCCTTGATAACGGAGCCTATGGGATACTTCTCCTCGAGCAAGGTCCAGGGGTTCGGCTCGACTTGCTTTATGCCGAGGCTGATGCGCTTGTGATCGGTGTCTATATCGAGCACCATCGCGTCGACCTCGTCGCCCACCTCCACCAGCTTGGAGGGGTGCTTGACCCTCTGCGTCCAGCTCATCTCCGAGACGTGAACCAGGCCCTCGACACCCTCCTGCAGTTCTATGAAGGCACCGTAATCGGTAAGGCTGACCACCTTGCCGGAGACTCTGGTTCCGGGCGGGAAGCGCTCATCGGCGCGCATCCAGGGATCTTCCTGGATCTGCTTCAAACCAAGGGAGACCCGCTCGTTCTCCGGATCGAACTTGAGCACCATAACCTTCAGGGTGTCCCCGACGTTGAAAAGCTCGCCTGGGTGACCGACCCTGCCCCAGCTCATGTCCGTTATGTGCAGCAGGCCGTCTATGCCGCCAAGATCGATGAATGCGCCGTACTCGGTGAGGTTCTTGACCACACCCTCCATGACCGCGCCTTCCTTGAGGCGATCCAGGGTGACCTTCTTTTGCTCCTCGCGCTCCTCCTCCAAGAGGACTCGCCGCGAGAGCACGATGTTGCCACGCTTCTTATTGAACTTGATGACCTTGAAGGGGAACTTCTGTCCGATGAGCTTTTCCAGGTTTCGCACCGGCCGCAGATCCACCTGGGAGCCTGGAAGGAACGCCTTGACTCCTATGTCCACCGACAGCCCGCCCTTGACGCGTCCAATGATGATGCCCTCGACGATCTCGTCCCGCTCGCAGGCGGCACTGATATCGTCCCACACCTTCATCTTGTCGGCCTTCTCCTTGGAGAGGACGCACATGCCCGTCTCGTTCTCGCGGGACTCGAGCAATACCTCCACCTCGTCGCCTTCGGCGACCTGTGGGGCGCCGTCAGCGATGGGGAACTCGGAGACGGGAATTTGCCCCTCGCTTTTGAAGCCGATGTCGACGATCGCGAAGTCCTTGCTTATCTGGATGACGCGTCCACGGACGATCTCGCCTTCCTGAACGGACTCCGACTCCTTGAGGCTCTCCTCGAACATCGTCGCGAAGTCTTCCTGCTCTTCTACTTGCTCGGTCTTTGCCGGCTGGCCCTTGGTCCGGGCGTCTTCAGCGCCTACTTCCGCTGGGTTTTCGGTGGTCATGTAGCCTACTTCCTAGAAATTCCGCCCCTGTTCGACTCATCCGACGCCGCGGGGGGCAACGGCGTTCGGGCGAACCTGCGAGCCCATCCCGAGGTTCGTGTATTGAAACGCGGGACACTAAACTCCCTCTTCCCCACCTGTCAAGAGTACCGACTCATGGAGCCCACCGCCCTGGGACGTCCAAGGACGCACGTTCACGTCCAGGTTTTGCGTCTTGAACCGACCACCGTCTCACGCGCAACGCCAGGCGCTAGACGACGCCGTACCACGTGAGACGACGACGAGGACGGGCTTTCCCCCACGACACACGCGCCCGCGAGCTCGTCAAGGTCCCACGTGAAACGTCTCGACGTTTCACGTGAGACGACGAGAACGAGGAGGCGGACGTGGACGAACAATCACGGAAGCTGGCTCACCCACTCCTGGACAAACGAAAAGCGGCGGCGGCTCTCCTCGCAGGAGACCCGCCGCCGCATGCGACCTATTCTCGATGAGCCCCGCGTCCCCCATAATCACCGAGCTATCCAGATCAGCAAGGGCCGGAAGCTCTCGCCCACGTAAGTATGCCCGCGCGATCGGCTCGGGTGATCACCATACTAGGCTATGTACAGAAACTCAATAACCGCAAATAACATAACCAAGTATGCGCCACTCGTATCCCGGATTGAATTCAGCGGTATGTGCTATAACATGCCATCGGTTGCCCACTGGCCTGTTCGTAGGCGTAATCACGTCTACTATGCCGGAGTTGTTGGCTGCCTCGATTCTGTAGCCTCCGCCATAAGGGACTTTTCCGGTCGGACAATCAATATACAAGGTCCTGGTTGCATTATCGTTAGTCGCTGAAACGTCTTCGATCACCTCTATGCCGCTGCTGGCGCGCTGACAGATCACCGTCCCATTCTCTCTGATTTCACGTATCGCAAAACCGGTACCACATGGGTCGACGCGCCTCTGGACCTCGGCTGAGTCAACCGCGAACTCATTGTCATCCCTCAGAATAAGGCCTGCTCCCGCCGTGTAAGTGGTGTCGGGCTGACAGGTGACGGTGCCGTCCTGATCAATCTCGCGAATGGAGTATCCCGCCGCGCATCCATCCTCGACGCGGCTTTGCACCTCGGCTGGATTAGCCGCGAACTGAGTCCCCGTTAGAGTCAGGCCGGTGCCGGCGGTGTAGGTGGTGTTTCCGCTGTCGGGCTGACAGAGAACGGAGCCGTCCTCGTGGATCTCGCGGATGGAGTATCCAGCCTGACATCCATCCTGGACGCGGCGCTGCACGTAAGTCGTATCAGCGGAAAGCACGGTCCCCGACCGAGACAAGCCGGTGCCCGCGGAGTACTGGGTGTCCTGCTCCTGGGCGCAGTCCCAGCCGCCATCGACGGCCTTTAGCACGTAGCCATCGTCACAGGTGATGTTCGGAAGGTACTGCCCCTCGTGATCGTGATCCGCCGCGGCATACCTGTCGTCGAGATCGTCGTAGTCGATATCGCCCGCCTCGACCGTCGAGCTCAAGACGCCGTCGGTAAGATCGAGGCCGTCGCCCACCTCGAAGGATCTGGCGAACTCGCTTGCCATCATGCCGCTCAAGGTAAACGCATCTCCAGCCTTCTCGGCAAACGCGGCGTACGGCGTGGTCCCGAACTGTATTCGGGGCTCCATCTCTTCCTCGCCTCTAACCGTTACTCCAAGGAACAGCTCGGTATGCTCGGCGAACATATCCAGGTTCAACAACGTGACGTCACCGAGATAAGCGGTGAACAGCCCGTTGACGACCGGCACATCGAGCTGGGTCTCTGACCAAAGCGGGTCGCCACCGGTGAAGCTATCGTAGATGGCGAACTCCAGCTCCGCCGTCTCCTCCACGGGGTGGCCGTCGCTATCCAGCAAGGTCCCCTGCACGGGAATGAGAGCCGGGGCCTTGGCGAAGGCAGCGCTGAATACCAGTAGAACAAAAAGGACCGTCGAAATTCTAAATGTACGCATTGTCTAAATCCCTCCCCAGCATTACTGCTGTTCGTTGATTGCTCCCGGACCGAGGTCGGCTTCATGGTTATCTCCTGCAACCGAACCCATGGGAGCAGGACCGCCGATGTAAATGCTTAGCTGATGACCTTCGGACACCATGACTCCGCCTCCGCCGGTCACTGACAGGGTCTCCTGTCTTGCCCTCTCCACCGGCTCCTCATCACCGTTCGGATCGGCCGTATCGGCTTCACCGGAGCAACCCAGCGCGATGAGCGCGGAAAGCATGATGCCGGCAATAACTTTCCACATGCTCAAACCTCCCTTGAATATGGTTTTACGAACATCTCTTGCAGCGCAGCGAGCTACCTCGAAGAGCCGGCATGCGGATTCGAACCGCAGACCTGCTGATTACGAATCAGCCGCTCTACCAACTGAGCTATGCCGGCACTTTCCGCATCATCTAGCACAGAGCCGGCAGCAAGAAAAGCCGCGGGTCAATGCAGATTGCCGGCCGTCCCGGCATCGTCGTCAACGACGTCGGCCGCCACCCGCCCTTCGTCGATGAAACGCACGAATCGCAGTCCCATTCCGCGCGTGATCTTCACCAGCCCGTTTCGGCCGCCCCGGTAGTTCATGGTGGAGACGTACTGAACCTCTGCTTCCGCGGCGACCTCCGCGGCCGAGCCGACCGCCACGAACGTAACGGTCACTCGGCAACCGAGCGGTTGGGCCTCCCTCGCTTCCACGAACACGCCGCCGTCCGATATGTTGCGAGCCACTCCGAAAGTAATCCCACCAGGTCCGGAGACTACTACCGGAAACGCTTTATCCAGCTCGGGAGGACGTCCCTCGCCGCCGACATCCTCGCAATCAGGCGATTTGGCCGCGGCCCCACGAGAAGAATCACACTGGTCACCCATGCGGCCTAGCCTATCGCGCGGAGCTTGCTAATCAACTTAGCTGACCCAGGTGTTCCTTCGAAAGTGACGCTTGCGCGCCTTGGAGAGATCACGCCTCCGGCTGGGGAGCTTCATCTCGGGCTTCCGGGGCTTCTTCGCCGGTCCGCTCCCGGATCTCGATTCCCGCCGCACGAAGGCTGTAGAAGAGCAGCCAGCGCTCCGCCGGAGTAAGCGCCCCCTCCGGCACCGCCTCACCTATCTCCTCGAGCGAGACCCAGCCTCTCTGCACTCCAAGTGCGAAGAGCTTCTTGCGCGTCTCATGGGTTCTACCGGATCGAGTCACCATTTACGCAGCCTCCTTCGGCACTCATCCCAGGCTCTACAAGGGCGTGGTCATGGTCTCCTGTTCGCCCGCGGAACGGGTGAGCTCAATGAGCTCCTCTCGCTCTATGACCTCGTTCTCGAGCAGCCGCCCCGCGATGCGCTCTAGAACGTCCCTGCGTTCCTCGATCACATTTCGGGCACGCTCCTCGGCCTCGATCACTATTCTTTTCACCTCTTGATCGATTAGCTCGGCCGTCCGCTCACTGAACATTCTTTGCTCGAAAGGATTGTCCATCCCACCCAAAAACTTGGCACGCTGCTGACCGGCTAGAGCGAGGGGCCCCACCTCATCGCTCATGCCATACTCCGTCACCATTACTCGAGCGATCTCGGTCCCCTTTTGCAAGTCGTTACTAGCCCCGGTGCTGACAGTACCGAACACCAGCTTCTCGGCCGCCCTGCCCCCTAGGAACCCGGCCAGTCTGTCTTGAAGCTCCTCGAAGCGCATGAGGTATCGGTCCTCCAGGGGAAGCTGCATCGTGTACCCAAGCGCCCCTACTCCGTGCGGAATGATCGAAACCTTGTGTACGGGATCCGCGAACTCGAGTGACATTCCGACCAAGGCATGTCCCGCCTCGTGAAAAGCCACTATTCGTTTTTCATCATCGTTGATCCGACGGTTCTTCTTTCGAAGGCCGGCGACCACCCTCTCGATCGCCTCTGTGAAATCACGCATGGCCACGGCTTCGGCGTCACGCCGAGCGGCGAGGAGCGCCGCCTCGTTACAAACGTTGGCAAGATCCGCCCCGGCAAACCCCGGCGTCCGGGCTGCGATATCATCGAAAGCCACATCATCCGAGGTAACCAGGCCCTTGGAGTGGATCCTCAAAATCTCGAGACGCCCCCGCTTGTCAGGCCGATCCACAAGCACCTGACGATCGAACCTCCCGGGGCGGAGCAAGGCCGGGTCCAGAATCTCCGGACGGTTGCTGGCCGCAAGGACGATGAGGCCTACCTTCGGATCGAACCCGTCCATCTCCGACAGCAGCTGATTGAGCGTCTGCTCCCTCTCGTCGTGCCCGCCCATTAGCCCGCCTGAATCGCGTTTCTTGGCGAGCGCGTCGAGCTCATCTATGAAGATGATGCACGGAGCCTTCTCCTGTGCCTGAGTGAATAGATCGCGGACGCGCGCAGCGCCGACACCGACGAACATCTCCACGAACTCCGAGCCCGACAGGCTAAAGAAGGGCACTCCCGCCTCTCCCGCCACGGCTTTTGCGAGTAGAGTCTTTCCTGTTCCAGGGGGGCCCATCAGAAGCACACCCTTGGGTATCTTGCCGCCGAGCCTCCGGTACTTCTCCGGGGTCTGGAGAAACTCGACTATCTCCTGCAGCTCCTCGACCGCCTCGTCAATGCCGGCCACGGAGGAGAAGTTGGTACCGGTATCCGACTCCATGTGGATGCGAGCCTTGCTCTTACCGAAGCTCATCATCCCCTGTGGTCCTTGCTTCATGGCTCCGGACATTCGGCGCATCATCGCTATCCACAAGACGACTAGCAGCCCCAAGGGAAGCAGCCATATCCAGATCATCGGTCCAAAAGAGGACTCACGCGCTTGATCATACGCGATGTTCTTCTCCTCGAGGAGGGGTACGAGCTCGGTGTCGGCATCTACCCGGTTCGCCACCCAGGGCTGCTCCACAGCGGTAGGGCTTGCCCCGACCTCTCCTTCGACATCATCGGTGCCGGCCCGCTCCGGGAAGCCGCGGACCTCGTCCGAGGAGAGGACAACTCTCTCGAAGCGACCCTCTTGCACCGCTTGCTTGAACTCGCTGTAGGTTACATGCTGGACGCCGGTCTCCCCCATCAGAGATCGGAACAGAAACAGCCCGACGAGAATGAATAGAGCCCAAATCAGCGGCACACGCAGCTTTGCAAGCAGCGCCGCATCGTAAGGGTTCTTTTCTCCGGGGTCTCCGCCCCCGTCACCGCGGCTGCCGTCCGGCTCTTTTTCGTTCATCTGGGACGGATCCCTTCGCATGTCGGCACTTCCGTTTCTGACGGCGGACCGTGCTGGACGCCCCGGCACACCGGCACGCCGCATGAACCTCGGCGCATGAACATATCATTAGAGTAGCCACCCATAGGTTGCGGGCAACCCGCGCCTCTGGCAACCCCCCCAAAAAACCCCCAAAAGGCTGCTCGCCCGCCGGGCAGTGCTCAAGTTGGCTTCATTCGCAGGCCATTGGGGCGCCACCCCTGCAGAACCCTAAGGTAGTTAGCCCTCTCGAGCGCCTCGGGATCGGGGCAATGGGAGTGGTTCATCGAGCCCCGCATCTGTTCCAGCGATTCATACTCATGCTGCTCCAACCAGCGCTCCAGGCCGGCCCGAAGCTCGGCTATCCTTGATGGCCCCTGCTGAATGACGGTAGAGACCAACTGAACGGCGGAAGCACCCGCCATCACGGCCTTGATAAGATCTTCCAAGGTGTGGACCCCTCCGCTGCACGCCAGATCCACATCCATCTGGCCGGAGAGGATGGCGAGCCACCGAATACGCAGCAAGAGTTCCGAGGAATCCGACAGCCCCACGGAAGGCTGCACCTCGAGTTCCTCGATGTCTATGTCGGGCTGCAGAAAGCGATTGAACAGAACCAAACCATCGGCTCCGGCGTCCACTGCCTGTGACGCCACATGTGGCAAGGAAGAGTAGAAGGGAGAGAGCTTGACGGAAAGAGGAATTCGGATCTGCTCTCGAACGCCGCGGATGATATCCAGCGTTCTTTCCTCGACGGCGCAAGCGGACTCGTTTGCCTTGGTAGCCAAGAAGTAGATGTTGAGCTCGAGCGCGTCGGCTCCCGCTTCCTGAATCTGCGATGCGTACCGCAGCCAGCCTCGAGGGGTACTTCCGTTGATCGAGCCTATCACCGGCATGGAAACGGCCTCCTTCACCTTGCGCATCCGCTCGAGGTAGGTGTCCGACCCAAGTCTGAAGTTCGAGTTCGGAAAGTAGGTCAGCGCTTCAGCAAAAGACTCGGCGGGAAGCTCCATGTCGTTGAGGGTCTCGATCTCCTCACGAGTTATCTGTTCCTCGAACATGGACGGCATGACGATTGCGGCCGCTCCCGCGTCCTCCAATCGTTTCGCCAGGTCCACACCCTCGGTGAGGGGTGAGGAGCCTACCATCAAGGGGTGAGAAAGTGAAAAGCCCAGATAGCCGGTCGAAAGATCCATGTGCCCTCCCTGCGTGCCGGGACCTCACCTACCCCATGCACTAACGGAAAGGTCCCGGACAGCCACTATCGTTCGCCCTTAACAGTGTCAATGCTCCCCACAGGGACAATAGGGCGATCGAACGATGGATTTTTCAACCTCCAAGTAATGCCGACGCTCTACTCAAGCCTCTCCATCACCCGGAATCGGGAACGTCGCGAGATGTCGATAAAGCGCATTGCGGCATCTCACCTCTTTCTCCGCCCCCTTCAGAAGCTTTTTGAAGCCGTCCGGGTCCTGCTGCTCCACCATGCGGTAACGGGTCTCGTTTCGCACATAGGAGGCCAGGTCCACCTTCGGCTCACCGGAGTCGATCTGCAGAGGGTTCTCCCCAGCCGCGGTTCTTCGGGGGTCGAAGCGATAGAGCGGCCAGTGGCCCGACTCTACCGCCAGCTTCTGCTGGTCACATCCGCGAGCAAGATCGTATCCATGCGCGATGCAGTGCGAGTAGGCGATGATGAGAGACGGTCCTGGGTACGACTCCGCCTCCACGAAGGCCTTGACCGTCTGAGTGTCCTTGGCTCCGAATGCTACCTTGGCGACATAGACACTCCCGTAGTTCATGGCCATCATGCCGAGGTCCTTCTTTGGTGAAGCCTTACCGGCCGTCGCGAACTTGGCCGAAGCTCCCATCGGGGTGGACTTCGATGCCTGTCCTCCGGTGTTGGAGTAAACCTCGGTATCCATCACGAGAAGGTTGATGTCCCTAGCCATTGAGATCACATGGTCGAGCCCGCCGTAACCTATGTCGTAAGCCCAGCCGTCCCCACCGACGATCCAGACGCTCTTCTTCACGAGGTAGTCCGCAAGCGCAATTAGGCGCCTGCTCTCCGGGGTCTCTATGTTAACCAGCTTTTCCTTCAGCACCGCGACACGCTCACGCTGCGCCTTGATTCCGGCCTCGCTGCCCTGGTCGGCCGAAGATATTTCATCGACGAGCTGGTCACCAACCTGCGTCGCAAGCGTTCGCAACAGCTCGAGTGCTTGCTCCCGGTGCTTGTCTATCGAGAGGCGGTAGCCGAAGCCGAACTCGGCGTTGTCCTCGAACAGCGAGTTGCACCAAGTGGGACCGCGGCCGTCGTTGTTCGTCGTGTAAGGCGTGGTGGGAAGGTTTCCACCATAGATAGAGGAGCAACCGGTGGCGTTGGCGATGAGAGTGCGATCTCCGAAGAGCTGCGTTACCAGCTTCACATACGGAGTCTCTCCGCATCCCGCGCAGGCCCCGGAGTACTCGAACAGCGGCTGGAGGAGCTGCGAACCTTTGACGTCCAGGCGCACCTTGGACCGATCCACCTCCGGCAGCGAGAGGAAGAAATCGTAGTTTTCGCGCTCGGCATCCCGTAGCGGCCGCTGCGGTGACATCATGATGGCCTTGTGGCGCGGGTTCGACTTGTCCTTGCCGGGACACATCTGGGCGCACATGGTGCAACCGGTGCAATCCTCCGGTGCCACCTGGACCGTGTACATTTGCCCCTTGAAATCCTTGGCCTTGTACGCGGTGGACTTGAAGGTTGACGGAGCGCCAGCGAGAGCCTCCTCCGGATAGACCTTTGCTCTTATCGTCCCATGGGGACAGACAAGAGAACACTTGTTGCACTGAATGCAGACATCGGGGTCCCAAACGGGGATCTCCAGCGCTATGTTTCGCTTCTCCCACTTGGTCGTGCCGGTGGGCCATGTCCCGTCGACAGGGAAGGCCGAGACGGGAAGAAGATCGCCCTTGTTCGCCATTATGACTGACGTGACATTCTTGACGAAATCGGGCGCCTCATCGGCAACCAGGGGCGGCCTCCTCCGCTCGGAGGTAACGCTCCCCGGCACCTTCACTTGATGAAGGTGAGCGAGCGTATGATCGACCGCCTCGAAGTTCTTACGGACGACCTCCTCGCCCTTTCGGCCATAGGTCTTCTCGATGGACAGCTTGATTTGCGCGATGGCTTGTTCGCGAGGCAACACACCGGAGATGGCAAAGAAGCAGGTCTGCATGATGGTGTTGATACGCATGCCCATGCCTGTGTTCTTCGCAACCTCGTAGGCGTCGATCACGTAGAACGACAGCTTCTTTTCGATGATTCGCTCTTGAATCTCCCGAGGCATCTCATCCCAAACTTCGTCCGGTCCGAAAGGCGCGTTGAGAAGGAAGGTAGCGCCTTCGGCGGCATGCTCGAGAATGTCGTACTTCTCCACGAAGCTGTACTGGTGGCAGCCCACGAAGTCCGCCTTCCGCGTCAGGAAGGATGATCGGATTGTTTCAGGTCCGAACCGAAGATGCGAGATGGTGATCGCACCGGACTTCTTGGAGTCATAAACGAAGTAGCCCTGACCGTAGTTGGGCGTCTCCTCGCCGATGATCTTTATCGAGCTCTTGTTGGCCCCAACCGTCCCATCCGCTCCGAGACCGAAGAACACCGCGCGCTTGACCTGAGGCGGCTCGATGTCGAACTCGGTATCGAAGGGAAGCGATAGGTGCGTCACGTCGTCCGTGATGCCCACGGTGAAGTGGTTCTTCGGGGTGTCCTTGGCCGCCTCGTCCAGCACCGCCTTCACCATGGCGGGGGTAAACTCCTTCGAGGACAGGCCATACCTGCCGCCGAAAATCCTGGGATCCGCTGTAAGCGGTGAGACGCCGGTTTCCCTAGCCTCTCGAAGGGCCGAGACTACGTCGACGTAGAGAGGCTCTCCGACGGCTCCCGGCTCCTTGGTCCGATCCAGGACCGCAACAGCCCGGGTGGTCGCGGGCAACGCCGAGGCGAAGCTCTCTATGGAAAACGGACGGTAAAGCCTAACCTTGACCAGCCCCACTCTCTCGCCTTGGGATACCAGGTGCTCGACCGTCTGGTGAGCAGTCTCCGCTCCGGAACCCATCATAACGATGACGCGCTCGGCCTCCGGGTGACCGACATAATCGAAAAGCCGGTAGCTTCGTCCCGTGATCTTCGCAAAGCGCTCCATCTCATCCTTCACAATGTCCGGACAGCGGGCGTAGAAAAGATTGCAGGCCTCTCGGGACTGGAAGAACGTATCGGGGTTCTGGGCGGTGCCGCGGATATTCGGCCGATCCGGCGTCAATGCCCTCGCCCGATGTTCGGCTATCTTCTCTTCGCTGATGAGGACCCCAAGATCCTCGTTGGTCAACTCCTCGACCTGGGACACCTCGTGCGAGACCCTAAAACCGTCGAAAAAGTGTAGGAAAGGCACGCGAGCACCAAGGGTGGCAGCCTGTGAGATCGCGGCGAAGTCATGGGCCTCCTGAACGGATCCCGAGCAAAGAAATGCAAAGCCCGTCTGCCGGCACGCCATCACATCCGAGTGATCTCCGAATATGGACAGCGCGTGCGTAGCCAGCGTCCGCGCCGAAACGTGCATACTGAAAGGCGTGAGCTCGCCGGCAATCTTGTACATGTTGGGGATCATCAGGAGCAGCCCTTGTGACGCCGTAAAAGTGGTCGTCAGCGATCCCGATTGCAAAGCGCCGTGGACCGCTCCGGCGGCGCCGGCCTCCGACTGCATCTCACAGACCAACGGAACCGTTCCCCAAATGTTGGTCCTTCCCTTTGCAGACCATTCATCCGCGAACTCCCCCATGTTCGAGGACGGTGTAATTGGGTAGATGGCTATGACCTCGTTGGTTCGGTGAGCCACGGACGCGGTGGCTTCATTGCCATCAACCGTAATGAGACGTCGAGACATTGTTCTCCTCCTTGGGGGGCTTGGACCCGTGCGGCAACACTAGCGCCTCCACGGGTTCCTCACCGCGAATGATCGGACTAACTTCGGGGCGGCGAAGTTTACGCCGCCGTCCAACCCTTGACAAGCTCAACTCGGTCTATCGATGCCGAATATCAGCTCTTGGCCGCCGCGATGGGCTCATCGCCTGGTAAGGCGGCGTTCTCGATCTCCCGGGCCTTCTTTCCTATGAGCTGTTCCATCCACAGAATCGTGGGAGTCGACAGGAACAGCGTCGAGTAGGTTCCCACGATGATCCCCGCGGACATGGCCACCGCGAAGTCCCAGATGGTTCCCTGCGCGAACAGCCACAAGCCCGACAGAGCGAGCAACGTCGTTCCCGAAGTGACGATCGTTCGAGAAAGAACCTCGTTTGTCGACAGATTGATTAGATCGGGGAGATTTCGGCCGGGGAAGCGCTGGATGCTCTCCCTGATTCGGTCGAAGACGACCACGGTGTCGTTCACCGAGTAACCAATTACCGTCAAGAGCGCTGCTATCGAGGTGAGATTGAACTCCATCCCCGTCAGCGAGTAGAAGCCGACGATTATGTAGGCGTCATGAACGACGGCCTTGATGGCGCCCGGAGCGAACCTGAAGTCGAACCGGATAGCCAGATATATGAGAATACCGATGCAGGCGTAGAGCAAAGAGAGCAAACCGCGTGTTCGCAGCTCCTCACCGACCTGCGGGCCGACATAGTCGACCCGTCTCATATCGACGGCGCCCTCGCCTATTCGATCGGTAAGCTCGGCGGAGAGGCGGGTCGAAACCCCTTCGAGAACAATGGCATACTCGAATACGTCCCTGCGCCCCACACCCCTAACATCGTTTACTCGCAGCTCCGCTTCCTCGGCGACCTCCCTCAGCTCATCCAGATCCAGCTCCCGGTCCGCTCTGACATCGACGATGTCGCCGCGATCGGGATCATACGGATCCACCTGAACGCCCTCGCCGAAGCGCTCCTTCACTCCCGCTAGAATCTGCTCGTGCTCGGCGGGAGAGAGAAGGCTTATGCGCTCTACTCGAACCAGGTACTCATTGGCATCTCGGTGCCCGAACTCCTGCACGGAGGCCTGTTCGAAACCCAGATCGGCCATGGCCTCGCGCAGCACCTCGGCCTCGACATGCTCGCTGAACTGGACCTGGATCTCCGTACCGCCCGCGAAGTCGACTCCAAGATTGAGCCCCCGAGTGAGTAGGAGCACCGTGGTGAGCACAAGAGCGGCGATGCTGATGATCCCGGAGATCTTTCGCTTCCCCAGGAAATCGAAGGTAGGTGTTTCCTTGATTATCTTCATTTATCGTATCTCCCGCCCTAAACGCTCACACGCTTCACGGCGCGCCTACCGTGCATCGCCTCCATGAATACTCGGCTGGCGAACACGCAACAGAACAAGGTGGAGGCAATACCGGCGAGTAGGGTCACGGCGAAGCCGCGTATAGGGCCGGTTCCATACTGAAGCAGAACGAACGCCGCGATGGCGGTAGTCACGTTGCCGTCAAGGATTGCCGAGAAAGCTTTCGAATAGCCTGCCTCGATCGCAGCTCGCGCATTCCTGCCTTGCGAGAGTTCCTCACGTATGCGTTCGAAGACGATGACGTTCGCATCTACCGCCATACCAACGGTGAGAACTATTCCCGCGAGGCCAGGCAGCGTAAGTGTCGCCCCGAAACCGGCGAGAATCGCCAACAGGCACGTCATCACCATTACGAGGGTAACGTTAGCGATTACCCCGCTCCCCCTGTAATAGAGCACCATGAAAAGGAGCACGAAGATGCCGCCTACCGTCAGGGCCGTAACACCGCGATCGATTAGATCCGGGCCTAGAGTGGCGCCGACCGACCGCTCCTCCAAAATGCGCACTGGAGCCGGAAGCGCGCCCGCCCGCAACACCAGAGCAAGGTCTCCTGCTTCTCGCATCATGGCGTCGTAGCCTTCCATAGTTCCCAAGGTGATGGATGCTCTACCCCCACCGATTCGCTCCTGGATTACAGGTGCGGAGTTGACCGTGTCGTCGAGCACGATGGCCATCCGGCGCTGGACGTTCTCGGCCGTGAGATCCTCGAATACCCGTGCGCCCTCACGATCGAACTCGAGGGCGACATAGGGCCTACCCCCTCTTTGCTGGTCCATCGCTACTCGCGCATCGGTCAGATAGTCTCCGGTTATGCCGGCCCGATCTTGTAGGACGTAGGATCGGTAGTACTGATCCTGTCCGCGCTCTAATCGCTCGAAGGCGATGACGGTCCCATCGGGCACCGCCTCGGCCTCTCGCAGCATCGTCCGAGCCTCCTGAAGATGACGTCGCTCGTCTGAGCGAAGGAACCAAGCGGTTACATCGGTTCGGTCCGGGGAGGTGCCTCGTTCACTGTCGAGCGTCACTCCTTCAGGCAGCCTATCCCCAAAATCACGCAGGAAGTCGGTTTTGTGGTCTTCCACGATACGGAACTCCAGCTGCGCCGTCTGGCCGAGAAGGTCCTTGGCCCTGTCAGGGTCGCGGACACCGGGAAGCTGAATGAGAATAGATGTGTCGCCCCGTCGCGATATCTGCGGCTCCGTGACGCCCCAGGCGTCGACACGGTTGCGAATCGTCTTGACTGCCTGCTCCACCGCACCCGACTGAATGCTCTCAATCTCGTCCTGTTCGAATGCGATGACGAAGCCCTCATCCGTGCGGCCGACCACCTGCATATCGCCGTAGTAGTCCATGAGGGCGCTTTCCACCGCCCGCCGGTCACCTTCCGCGACCTCGACCGCAAGCTCCGGCCGCTCCCTCTCCGCTCGCACGGAAGCCACGGGTATGTCTCTTTCCTCGGCGAACCGGAGCACTTCGTCGCCGCGCCTTTGCACACGGTCCAGCAGGGCGGCCTCGACCTCGACGCCCATGACCAGATGGACCCCGCCCTGCAGGTCGAGCCCCAGAGTCAGGTGACGCTCGCTCATCCAGCTCGGCGTCGTCTCGACGAACTTGTCATGATCGGATCGGTCCTCGGGGGACATCCTGAAGAAGATCACGGTGGGGGCGAGAAACCACGATGCTAGCAGCAGCACGCCCACCACTACACCCAGCCTATATAACCAGGTTCGGCTCATCTAGGAGAACCTCACTTTTTTTCCGGGAGTGAAGCCGCGGCCGCGGCTTGTGCCTCATCATAGATTGCGGCCACTTGTCCCTTGAGAACACGCAGCTTGACGTCTCGTGACACCTCGAGACTGACCGTGTGGTCGGTAACGGCCGACACCTTGCCTATGATCCCGCTCTTTGTCACCACCTCATCGCCCTTCTTCAGATTCGTCACCAATTCCTGGTGACGACGAACTTCCTTTTGTTGGGGGCGAATCATCATGAAGTAAATGACCACGAACATCAGCATAATAGGAAACAGGAGCGCCATGAACGAGCCTCCCGTCGCCTGCTCAGCCATCAGACCTCTTAGAATATCCTGCACTTGCATCAACTCGGCCTCCGTTTCAGGGCCGCTCACATACCATCGCCACTTGAGGCGGACAAGGTTTCAAAGTCATCGCGGCAGACAAATCCCTCTATTTCACCTTCGACCCCGGGCATTTCTCTACCTATTCTCGAACTAGAGCCACCGCCCCGTAACGGAGACGGCCGGCATACTGCGATTCCAACCGTTAGCGGCCGGTGGTGCTTCCCGAAGCCTTCGAGGCATATCAAGTCTCGTGCCGACCGTCGCCCCAGGTCTCCAAAAACCCGCGCGCGAACTCCCCGTACCGCATCTCGTCTATGGCCCCGCGCGCTTCGTCCATCAGCGTCAGATAAAAGTACAGGTTGTGGAGAGTAGCGAGCCGATGGCCGGTGATCTCATCGGCCGAGATAAGATGTCGTATGTATGCGCGGGAGTAGCGCGTACAGGCCGGGCAGGCACAGTCCTCATCGATAGGCCGAGGATCCTTGGCCCAGCGGGCGTTTCGAATGGGAAGACGGCCTTTTCGGGTGAAGACCAGTCCGTTTCTCGCGCATCTGGTCGGAATAACGCAGTCGAACATATCCACGCCATGGCCGATGCACCTGACCAAATCATCCGGAAAGCCTACTCCCATGAGGTAACGCGGCTTGTCGGATGGCAGCAACTTAGCGCTAAGCTCGCTCATCTCCCACATTCGCTCCCGAGCTTCCCCAACGGATAAGCCGCCGATGGCGTAGCCGGGGAGATCTCTTCCACAAATCTCTTCCGTGTGAAGACGTCGTAGGCTTTCGTTGTGCCCCCCTTGAACGATACCAAAGAGGACGCTGGAGCTTTCGTGGCGATTCCAGGCCGCGATGCACCTGTCGAGCCATCTAGTCGTTCTCGACATCGAGCCCTCTAGATACGACGTCTCCACACCGGCGGGAGGACACTCGTCAAAGGCCATTATCACGTCGCTGCCCAAAGCCTTCTGGATTGCCACTGACTTTTCAGGAGTGATCAAATGTCGTGATCCATCGATGTGGCTGGAAAACTCCACCCCTTTTTCGTCAATGGAACGACGTTTCGCCAGGCTGAAGACCTGGTAGCCTCCAGAGTCCGTGAGTATCGCACCGTCCCACCCCATGAAATGACGGAGGCCGCCAAGCTCACGAATCACCTCATGTCCTGGACGAAGGTAGAGATGGTAGGTGTTGCCCAGGACGATTCGAGCGCCAAGCGTTCCCCAGAGATCATCGGAGTCCACCGCCTTCACGCTGCCGGAGGTCCCCACAGGCATGAACACCGGGGTCTCCACTGTAGCGGACGGCAGTTGAAGCCGCCCGCGGCGCGCACCGCTAGGGTCCTCTTTCAGCAATTCGAAGCAATAATCCATGGTGCTCTTGCCGCCCTGGCGCGCGACTACCGCGCCGGCATCTCAGTCGTCGCAGAAACCCTCGATGTTTTGCCGGGGTGAATCCGGGCTGTAGAAATCCTCCGGACGCAATGCCCCCCCCCTGGATTCCAGCGACTGCGCCACCACATCTCTCAGAAGAGGAAGATCCCAGGCCATACGAACAGATTCTTCGTCGATATCCAGATCGAGCCTGCCGAACCCGCTCCCCCCACCTGCAAGATAAGAGTTTGTAACGAGCTTGTACCGCGCCGACTCATCCAATTTCACCCCGCCGACTTTGATGACTTCCACGGAGCAGCCGCTGGCATGAAAGGAGAGCCCCGACCAAGACAGCGCGCTGTGTCCACCCGAATGTCCATGCTGGACAATCCGCCTCAACGTCTCACCGTCAACCTCCATAATGGCCACCCAGTTGTCAAACGGCAGAGCCTCGAAGACGTGGCCGTAAGTGAGAGAGCCCTCGGGCAAGGAGGCGCGCAGGCCGCCTCCGTTTACGAAGGCGGCATCCGCCCCATCCACACTTTCCAAGAGAACGTCGGCGACCAGGTTGCCGAGAGGGGACTCTGAGTCATAGGAACGTCCGATCTCTCTTTTGGCATCGATATTGAGAGGCCGGCGCTTCAACCTCTCCGCGCGATCGAAATCATCCTCGAGCAGAGCCATCATCTCCTTGTCCGAGACTATCTCGGCACCCAGAAAGGTGGCCGGCCTCGGGGACTCCTCGCTTCTTCGGACATGAAGGGGATAACAGTTGGGACCGTTCGGACCTTCGACCACCGCGCCGCAAAGCCGCACCGGACCATGGACCTTTGTTTCCCTGGTCCCGCCGGCATCCACCTCTGCCCATGTAAGGTAGCGTCCCCTGGCATACGGCTGCATGACGGCCGCGCCTTGCTTCCTCTTTGCGATCCCCTTGTGACTGTGTCCACCGGTAAATACATCCACCAGCCCCTCCGGCAGTGCCCGGACCAGATCGAACAACTCTCCATTCTCGCAGGTCGACAAATCATCGGGATCGGAATTGTCCTCGCAGCCGCCCCCGGCGTGCACGGCGACGATCAGTACGTCCACGCCGTCCTCCCGAAGGCGAAGCGCCTCCTCTTCAACAGGACCGGGAAGAGGCAGGAAATCCAGGCCGGCAACGTTAGCCACAATGGTAGTCACCGGAGTCTGTACCGTTGCGCCGCCAATGATTCCAATCCGGAGGCCCTTCTCATCGAGAACCACGGATTTTGCGGCCCACTCCGGCACCGACCCGTCATCCTCGAGCCGAACGTTGACCCCCAACAGAGCAAAATCGGCCTCCGCAACCCGAGCTTTCAGCGCTCCCCTGGGATCATCGTCAGGGGAAATGGGCATGGTTCTATCCGTACCGTCGGGACCGAAGTCGAACTCATGATTCCCCAGCGCGGCAGCCGCGACTCCCAGCTCATTGTAGAAGCGAACGACGGGAGCGCCTTCCCGCAGATTCGAGACCAGCGTTCCTTGCCACATATCTCCGCCATCCACCAAGACGACGGGACCCGGCGCGACTTCTCTAATCCTTGACACATAAGCTGAAATGAGCCCAGCACCACCCACCTCTATCGTATCTCCGCCGGCCGTGGTCAGCGCCAAAGGCTCGAGCGCTCCATGAAAATCGGCCAAAGAGACGACGGTTACGATCGTAGCCCCCTCCGTATGATCGGTGCCGCTTCTCGCGGGCTTCAGGGAGGCACAACCGCAGAAGACAACTGCCCCCAAAAGCATCCAGACGATACTGCAAGCCAATAGGTTCTCAAATGATGAGCATCGCGTCGCCATAGCTGAAAAACCTGTACCTCTTCTCGACGGCTTGCCGGTAAGCATCCAGGACTCGGTGGCGGCCGCCGATCGCGCACACGAGCATGAGAAGTGTGGAACGAGGAAGATGGAAATTCGTAAGCAAACCGTCCACGACTCTAAACCGATATCCCGGACGAATGAATAGATCGGTCCAGCCGTCCCCATGACTTACTCGGCCCGATTCGTCACCGGCGGCTTCCAGGGTCCGCAGCACGGTGGTGCCGACCGCCACGATGCGTCCACCCGAGGCGCGTGTTCGGTCGATTGCAGAGGTCGTCA
This sequence comes from Deltaproteobacteria bacterium, assembly GCA_007130885.1. Taxonomy (GTDB): domain Bacteria; phylum Myxococcota; class Myxococcia; order SLRQ01; family SLRQ01; genus SLRQ01. The sequence continues at coordinate 13,206 of SLRQ01000080.1, read as the reverse complement.
CCTCCGGCACGTGAAAGGCCTCCCCGTGCATTGCATGTTCATTGATGTTCTCGGTCCTGACCGGCAAGAAGGTTCCCGGTCCAACCATCAAGGTCAACCTTGCAACCTCGATTTCATCGGCCTTCAAGGCTTCCAGAATTCGCTCTGTGAAGTGAAGACCGGCGGTGGGAGCCGCCGCTGCTCCTGGTTTGCCGGCAAACACGGTCTGGTATCGTTCTCGGTCGTCGACCTTTGCCGGGTGTCCCGGCCGTCTGTCGATGTACGGCGGGAGCGGAACCTCGCCGGCACCGGCCTCCAGCACGGAAAAAAGGTCGTCATGGTTTAGATCGAACGACAAACGGGCGAAGCCCTCACCCTCCACCTCCTCGACGAGGGCGACGTGAGAGTCCTCGGGCCTTTGAGATCGCCGGTGCGGCGCACAACCATCGAACAGAAGGCGGGTGCCTGGACGTACGGGCTTCGATGAACCGACCATGACCCGCCAGCCTCGATCCTCCAGCGGAGTGACGAGAAGGACCTCCACTTTCCCGCCGGACCCTTCCTTTCTGCAACGAATGCGAACAGGCACCACACGAGCATCGTTCACGACCAGCAGATCACCTGCATTGAGCAGCCTCGGTAGATCCGTGAACGAACGATGCTCAAAAAGCCGGTTTTGCCCCTTCTTCGGAAGCACCATCAAACGAGAGGCATCGCGATGCGCCAAGGGCTCCTGCGCGATTAGCTCTGATGGAACGAAATAGTCAAAGTCCGAGGTGCGCAGCTCTTGACAGGACGCCGCATATCGGCTGCTCGGCCATGCCTTGCTCATGACTGACCCAAACCAGAAATCATGATTCCGGATCGATGCCTCGCGGGCGTGGCACGCATGTCCGCAGCGTCAGTCGTCGGTTGCATAGGCAACACTATGCGTACTCCTCTTTCGTTGCATCCGCGCATGCAGCGCTCCGCGATCCATTCGTCCAGAATTGCGATCTATGGTTTAGTGTGCCGCGGACCAGCTTGGTCCCCAGCCTACCTCCACATCGAGAGGAACCGACAGCGCGTATGCGTTTTCCATTTTTTTGCGTAACCACTCACCCAGCCGCACCGCCTCCTCCTCCGGAGTCTCGATTAGAAGCTCGTCGTGCACCTGAAGGATGAGCCTGCTCCTGGGACTCTCCTCGAGCAAGCCGGAATGAACGTCCAGCATCGCAAGCTTGATGATGTCGGCCGCACTACCTTGAATAGGAGTGTTGAGAGCCATTCTTTCGGCACCGGTACGCACATTGAAGTTCTTGGAAGCCAGATCTGGAAGCCGCCGTTGCCGCCCCAGTAAGGTTCGAACTATCCCCTCACTACGAGCCGCCGTCAGAGTCTGCTCCAACCAACGCGCAACTCCGGCGTGCCGCTCGAAGTACCCATTTATGTACTTTGCGGCCTCGTCGCGTCCGATTCCAAGGTCTCTTGCCAGCCGGAAAGCGCTCATTCCATAAACGATTCCGAAGTTTATCGCCTTTGCGATGCGGCGCTGCTCAGGTGAGACCTCGGCAAGTTGTACTCCGAGAAGTTCCGCCGCGGTGCGCGCGTGAACATCCTGCCCTTGCCTGAAAGCGTCGTGTAGTGCCTCGTCCTTGGATAGATGTGCCAGTACACGCAGCTCGATCTGCGAGTAGTCCGCACTAACCAAGAGCATGCCGGGCTCCGCCACGAAAGCCTCCCTGATTCTTCTGCCGTCGTAGGTGCGTATGGGTATATTCTGAAGGTTCGGTTCGGAGCTGGCCAGTCTTCCGGTGGCCGCGGTGGTTTGACTGAAAGAAGTATGGATCCTCCCGGTTTCGGGGTTGATCAAACCAGCGAGGGCGTCGACATAGGTGCCCTTGAGCTTGTTTAGATGCCTGTAGTCCAAAACGGCTCGAGGCAACGGGTGCTGCGAGGCAAGCTCCTCGAGTACAGTCACATCGGTGGAGGGTCCCGTCTTCGTTCGCTTCACCACGGGCAATCCAAGCTCCTCGAATAGCACCTTGCCGAGCTGACGGGGTGAGCCGATACCGAACTCTCGACCCGCGTGCTCGAAGACCGTTTCACGCACCTGCTCCATGCGATCGGACAAATCCTTCGAAATCTTCTCCAGGCGGACCGGATCGACCTTTACCCCGGCAAGCTCCATCTCGGCCAGCACAACGGAAAGCGGCTGCTCCAACTCCTCGAACACCGGCCAAAGACCTGCATTCTTGACCCGCGGAGCAAGACGCTCCGCAAGCTGGAGAGTGCAGTCCGCATCCTCGCATGCGTAGGGAGCGGCAATCTCCAGCGGTACCTCATCGAACGTAAGCTGACTCTTCCCTTTCCCCGCCACGTCCTCGAATCGAACAGTCGTGTGTCCCAGCTCATTCTCGGAGAGTGCGTCGAGTCCATGGCCTCCCTTTCCCGGGTCGAGCAGGTAATCGAATAACATCGGATCACCTACAACACCGCGAAGGGTAACGCCGTGACGCCGAAAAACGAGGTAATCGAACTTGGAGTTCTGGGCATACTTTCGGCGGGATGCATCCTCGAGAAGACCCCTAATTGCCTCCAGCACCTTCGGCCGGGGAAGCTGCTCGGGAACGCCCGGGTAGCTGTGCCCGACCGGCACATACCAAGCTCTACCGGGGGAGACAGCGAAGGACAGTCCAACCAGGCGGGCTCTGATCGCAGAGAGGCTACTGGTCTCGGTGTCCACCGCGAACACCTCTGCCTCCTCGAGCTCCTTCAGCAGCCGGTCGAACTCCTCGGCGGTGAGTACAGTCTCATATTTCTCCTTCGAAAGCCGGCTGACCGGCGTCAGCTCCTGGAGCAACCTGGTAAACTCCAGCTCTCTCAGCAAATCTCTCAAGCGTGCCAGATCTGGCTCCCGGCGGGTCAAGCCGTCCGGGTCGAACTCAATGGGGGCATGTCTATCTATCGTCACCAACCGCTTCGAGAGCTTGGCCGAGTCTCTCCCCTCGGTCAGTTTCTTTCTTTGCGCCTTGGATTCGATCTCATCCATTCGGTCCAGTAGATCCTCCAAAGAACCGAACCGCGCCACCAAGGGACCCGCCGTCTTCTCGCCGATCCCCCGCACCCCCGGCACATTGTCGGAGGTGTCTCCAATCAGCGCCATGGCATCGGGGACGAGCCTCGGGCCGACGCCGAAGCGTTCTATTACATCCGGTTCGTCGAACCATCTGTCACGCATGCCGTCGTAAATTCGAATGCCCGGTCCCACTAGTTGCATAAAGTCCTTGTCGCCGGTGACCAGAACCACCTCGAATCCGCGGTCGCGAGCCTTGATTGCCAGTGTCCCCATCAGATCGTCGGCTTCATAACCGGGCATCCGCAATACGGGCAGGTTCAGGGCTTCCACGATATCCCTTATTCGCTTGAACTGGGGCTTCAGCTCCTCGGGAGGCTCCACGCGATTCGCCTTGTAGCGCTCGTACATTTCATGCCTGAACGTGGGCTCGGGCGTATCGAACGCTACAGCGGCATGGGAGACCCCGCTGTCCCTGATGGTCTTGAGCAGCATTTTCGTGAAGCCATACACGGCTCCAGTCGGCTCCCCGGATCTCGTGGAGAGGGATGGCAAGGCGTAGTAAGCCCGAAAAACGTAGGACGAGCCGTCGATCAGGTACAGCTTCGGGTGCCGATCTTCGGTCTCACGCGGATCGAGTTCTCGCATGCCTAGTCGCAGCCGCGATCGGCCATCTCGCGTTTCACCTGCCTGTGGGCGGGGCTGGGCGGATCATCCATCGTATAACGCAGGATATACTCCAGATCGGAGCATCTGGTGGCCTGCCGCATGTAATGGAACGCGGCATTCTCCAACCGGCGGATGCTCTCCCCTATGCGCGTATCATCCGGGTTGACTTCGTATCCTTTTAGATACCACTCGAATGCAGCAGGATAACGGCGCATCTCGAATTGCTCGAAGCCGCGCTCATGATACGCACTAGAAAGCCTTCTGACCACCTCTCGATGCATGGAGGACTGTAAAGGCTCGGGCAGGATCTTGGGATCCGTGTCTATTATGTCCTGCCACTCCGCGTGAGCCTTTTCTATCCTCCCACGCAAGAGCTCTGTTTGTCCTCGACGATACCTGGCCTGAACCAGCCGCATCTCCTGTCGAAGCCTTCCCGCCTCCTCTCGAACCTCCGCCTCTGTACCTCGCCCTTCCTCCAGTCGCCCCAACGCGCGTAGGGCCTCGTCGACTTGGCCTCGATAGTAGTCTCTAACAGCAGCCGAGATATCTTCGTTTTCGTAATGCCTGCCGATAATCCTGTCCGGGCTGACATCCCCGGAGATCCTGCTGGCGCAGGGTACCCAATCCTCCAGCTCACTGGAGCAACGCCATCTCTCCTGTGCCGGCACTCGCGCGCGGCTCTCCGCTCTCTCGAGCGCTTTTTCGACTCGCTCGTTCATGTCCTCGGGACAGTGGCAAGCAAAGTCCATGTAACGCCTGCACGGGACCAGCGCATCTCGGAAGCGGTTGGCTCGTACGAGCCCCCGACACTCACCGTCGTATCGACGCTGCAAGCGCTCGATTAGCTGCTGCGCCTGATAACGGGCGCGGCGGCGATAGAGGCTGTCAGCCTCGATATTCATGTAGTTCTCAAGAGCATCTTCCAGGTTACCGAGCTGATTCAAACGGTTTGCTTCGTCAAACAGCTCCTCCATCTCGATCTCCAACCGCGCCTGCGCAAGATTGTTTCGTGCATCGACGTTGATTGGGTCCATCTCCACCGCACGCTCGAAAACCTTTTCGGCTTCCTCCCAGTTCTCGGAGTCCAGGAGCATCTGTCCTCGCCTCATCAGGTCGAAGATCTCTGCCCGCATCTCCGGGTCGGACGGAGTGACGATATCCTCGGCATCGACCTCCGAATCCCCGCCACCGCCGACTATAACGAACGCAATCATAAGGACAAGAGCGGCTGCCGCTCCCCCATAAAGGACCTTTCGACCACTGGTATTCCGGCGGCGTTTTCCACGACCGGCCCTCGAGGGGATGGGGGCGGCACCCGCCGCCAGGCCGGCAGGTGCGTCAAGCGCCTCGTGGATCTCGAAGCGAAAATCTACCGAGCCGAAGGTAACTGTGTCCCCGTTCTCCAGAGGATGCTCGTCGATTGACTTTTCGTTAACGAAGGTGCCATTTGCCGAACCGAGGTCTCTCACCACGACATCGGCACCCTCGAGAGTTATCTCGGCGTGCCGGCGGGACACCGACGGATCATCCACCACGGCGCCGACCCCCGGCAGGCGACCGACAACGAAGCCGTCTCGCACCTCATAGGTCCTGCCGAGCGCAGCACCCGAGATTCCTTCAAAGGATCCGAGCAATCTCCCAGCAACCGGCGTCGGCTCGGATTCCTTATGTTCTCCCGCTGAAGCTGCCTCTCCTTCAACCCATACCTCGAAAGTACCTATCACCACCCTCTGCTCGGGCTTCAAAGGCGTCGGCCCCGCCACCTGCCTGCCCTCGATGGTCGTGCCGTTCGCGGATCCCAGGTCCTCGATCAAACAGGTGCCGCGCTCGAAATAAACGCGAGCATGGCGCCGAGATACACTGGGGTCCTGCATGCGCACGTCGGCCTGCTCATCGCGTCCGAGCACGGCTTCGCCCACGAGTTCGTACTCGGTCTCGTTCTCTTCGATATCTCGAACAACCAGGACGTACACGGCGCCCTTACTCCTCGCGGAAGATGTCCATGTTTACCGGTATGCCCCTGCGCTGAAGGTCATCATAGAACCTAGGAATGAAGCCCGTAGAGACGTGCCTTCCGAGGACCTTCCCGTCGGAGTCAAAACCTTCCTGCTTGAAGGTGAAAATATCCTGCAAAGTGATCGTATCGACCTCCATTCCGACTACCTCGGAGACGTGGGTAATCCTGCGGGTTCCATCCGCGAACCTCGTTTGCTGCACGATCATGTCCACGGCGCTGGCGACTTGGTCTCGAATGGCGCGCATGGGAAGCTCCATTCCGCTCATCAAGACCATGGTCTCAAGCCTGGCAAGAGCATCTCTTGGAGAGTTCGCGTGCGCGGTTGTCAGTGAGCCGTCATGCCCCGTGTTCATCGCTTGAAGCATGTCCAGTGCCTCACCGCCTCGACACTCTCCGACGACGATCCTGTCGGGCCTCATACGCAGGCTGTTCTTCACCAAATCTCGGATAGTGATCTCTCCCTTGCCTTCCAGGTTGGGAGGGCGAGTTTCGAGCTGTATCCAATGTTCCTGAGGGAGTTGAAGCTCGGCGGCGTCCTCCACCGTAACTATCCGCTCCCCCTCCGGGATGAACGAGGCGACAATGTTGAGGGTGGTTGTCTTCCCCGAGCCGGTCCCACCACTGATGATCATGTTTTTTCGCGCCTTGATGCAGACATCCAGGAAGTCGGCGATCTGCGGTGTGATCGTCTCGAAGCGAATGAGATCCTCGATGGTCAAGGCTTCCCTCTTGAACTTTCGGATGGTGATGGTCGGCCCCTTGAGAGCCAAAGGAGGGATTATGGAATTGACCCGGCTGCCGTCCTTCAAGCGCGCATCGACCAGGGGGCTCGACTCGTCAATCCGGCGGCCTATCGGCGAAACTATCCGCTCGATGACCCCCATCACCGCAGTGTCGCTCGAAAAGGTCTTTCTGGTGAGCTTGATTCGCCCATCACGCTCCACGTAGACCTGATTGGCGTGGTTGACCATTATTTCGCTGATTCCGTCATCAGCTAGAAACTCCTCGAGCGGACCTAGACCCAGCGCCTCGTTGAGGATGTCGGTCTTGAGTTCCTCCTCGTCGACATCCGGAGGAATCTCACCGTCAGCGGACATCTGCGCGATAATGTCCCCGACCGCGCGGTCGGTTCTGGCCCAAAGCGCTTCGTCACCAAGTTTGTCGATATTGAGACGGCGAAGATCCATGTACTCGATGAGGCGGTCGTGTACCTCCTTCAGCAGGGAGACGTAACGCTCCATCTCCGGATCGATACGCCGGCCCTTTTCCCTTTTCTTGCGGGCAGCCGCCGCAAGCGACGCCGGCATTCTCGAATCGCCGTCTCCCTCCTCCACCTCCGAAGCTTGCTCTTTGACCGGCCGAGCACTTTCTTCCGCTACGGCGAAGATCTCGCTCTCGCCGCCTCCGGCCGCCTCGACCTTCGGCGACCGTACCCGGCTGGGCGGAGACTCCTTTTGTGCCATTTTATTCTTGTCGATGACCACGACGAAGTCCCCAATGAATATCTTGTCACCAGGCTGGACTACCTGAGGTGCATCGATCTTCTTGCTGTTGACATAGGTGCCGTTGGTCGAGTTCAAATCCAGAACGATGATTCTGCCGTCCTTGGCAACGATCCTGGCATGTTGCTTTGAAACATTGCCTTTGGGCAGCACGACATCGTTACCATCCACTCGCCCCAGAGTGACGGCATCCTTGTCGAGATCCATCTTTCGAACGGACCCGCCTTTTTCCTTTACGGTAAGAGAAACTCCCATGACGAAAACGCACCTCTTGCTTGAGCACCATCAATCGAAGATGGAGAAGGTCACCTGACGACGTGCTTGCTGATATCGGGTCTTGATTCCCGAGATAGTCGAACGGATTCGCTCTGTATCAGGGTTGACGATTCTAGGCGTCACAAAGATGACGAGCTCGGTCTTGGCTTCCTGGAAGCGCCTTGACTTCCAAAACTCACCGATGATGGGAATGTGGCCAAGTAAGGGGAACTTGGAAACCGTTTTCTGCTGGTCGTGGTTGAACACCCCAGAGAGAACGATGGTCTCGCCATGTCGAACGGTGACGTTCGTCCTCACGTTGCGCACCCGGAAACCGGGAATGCTGATGTTGTCACCTATCTGAACCGAGACCGCGTCGTCAACCTCGGAAACCTCGGCGAAAATATCGGTTTGAATGTTGCCGTGACGATCGGCCGTCGGCGTTATCTGGAGTCTGGCTCCGTACTCCTTGAACTCCACCATCACCTGCTGCTGCGTAATCAACGGAATCGGCACCTCACCGCCGGCCAGAAATTCTGCTTGTTCTCCCGAGGCGCAAACCAACTGCGGCTGCGCCAGAAGCCGGCCATAGCCGTCCGACATACCGAGGCCAAAAGCAAACGGTGTATCGCCCGAAGCCGAAAAGCTGTATACGCCCTGACGCTGAGGAGGATAACCGGGAAGTGACTCGACAATCTGAACGTTGTGCGTAGCCGTACCGGTGATGTCCAACGGCCACTGAATACCTACGTGATCCAGGCCGCGCTTTCGAATCTCCACGAACTGAACCTCGGTCAGGATCATCCGCCTAATACCCACCGCCAAGAGGTTCTCCACCTCCTCGCCGACGGCCCTGGTTATCATCTCCGCTTTTTGCAGATCCTGTGATGACTCCACCGATCCCTCGAGGAAGATTGTCGTCCCGATCACGGACGCCTGGACATTACGAAGGCCGGCACGGTCCAGCTCCTGGTTCAGGGTGTTTGCGGCAAGACGCTTGGCGTTCTCCGCTATGCCAACGAAGTTCATTACTTGAGGATAAAGCTCCGATACCTGCTCTATCCGGTTGAAATCCTCGGTGGTGTAAGCTTGACCGTCTAGGTAGACACGGTCTCCTATGACCCTTGTAGACACTCCTTCGAGATCTCCGAGAAGATCCTCCACCTCTTTGACTAGCTCCGCTACGTCCTGCGCGGTCACATGTACGAGGTAAGACAGCCGCTCGCCGGTGGTTTGCCAGACCAGCAAGCTGGTACGTCCCTGCCCAACCCCTGTGACCAGAAGCTGATTGGCGCCTACTGTCGTAACGTCGGCAACGCTCGGATCGGCAATCGCGACGCGGGCAATGTTGCGTATCGAGATTACTTCTTGCTGCCCCACGACAAGGGTGAGCGTTTCGTCCCGGGGCTCTGCTCGCGACGGAACAAGCAGCAGCAAAAAGGCGCATGAGGCGGCCAGCATACGATTGTTCATGATTGTCACTCCGAGGGTTCGTCTTTCTTCCGCATCCACTAAAGAAGAATACCTTTTCTGTAAATCTCGATCCCGATCACGATGACAGTTCCTCCGGCAATCGCCACACCGTACGGTATGTAGACGCTGGAGGGTGACGCCGCATCACCTTCGGTCTTGCCACGCCCGGAGAGCATACCAACTAAGGCTTGTCTCAGGATCCCTTTCCGCGCCAACACCAAGATCGCGACCGCTCCGCCCGCGAGGGCGACGTACAGGAGGACCTCGAGCACCAAGGGCCAACCCACGAGTGCGCCGACAGCCGCCATCAGCTTTACGTCTCCCATACCGAAAGCCCTCGAGTCGATCGTATTCATTGCAAGAAAAGGCAGGCCGCCGACCAGTAAGCCGATGAGGCTCCACTTGGTCCCAAGGCCCAAATCGCCGTCCCAACCTCCGGCCCAAAGGTGTATCGCCAGCGCCAACAGAATCGCTGGATAAGTAACGACATCCTTGATCTTGCGAGTAGCCAGATCGGTCACAGTGGAAACCGCGACCGCAAGGAAAGCGATCAAAAGCAGTGCCGCTTCCACAAGAGTCACGTCCCGCCTCCAAGCGCTACCGTATGACGCACTTTATCTTCTCTGCGCTTATGAAAAACTCGTCGCCATCCTCAATGCGACGCCGACTTAGGCGCTTCTTCCTAAACCAGGTACCATTGGAAGAGTTGAGATCCTCCATGAAGTGTCCACCCTCCGGGTCAGCCACGATCATGGCATGCTCGCGGCTCACCTTCCCTGATGGAATAACCAGATCGCACGACTTTCCTCGTCCGATGACGAATCGGTCCTTTGCCACCTTGCGAAGTTCTCCATCCGCTGTCATGAGATAGAGGCTCTCTGCTTCGGCCTCCTTTCCCGCGGACTCCGCCCCCGACTCATCGACAGCAACATCCACCGATTCATCGAGGGACACATCCTCGGCGATATCTTCCTCGGCGACCTCGTTACCATCGTCGATCTCGTCGAGTCCATCGATAATCTCATCCTCGCTTACCTCCACCGGAAGCGGTCCAGAGGCGGAAGCCTGCTTGCCGCGGGATTGCTTTGGGGCGGCCACCGGGTCATCAATAGGTGACGCGGGGCTCTTGCTAGGAGATTCCTTCACATCCTCCGCAACTATCACCGGTCCGGTATCCCCGGCAGGAATGCCGGGCGAGCTCTGATCTCCGGCTGCTCTAACTCTGCTTTGAGGACGGATCTTATTAGAGCTTCCCTTCGCTCCGGCACTCGCACCTGGAGTCAGAAACCCATTCAGCCTGGCGAACATGAACATTGCTTGATTCAGGAGCGCCTCGCGGCTGGCTCCCATTTCGTCCGCCATGTTGTCGAACTCTTCCCAAAGATGGTCCGCAATGGACACTTTCCTCACCGTACGATTCTTCTCGGTCATCGAAGACCCTCGCGCAAGTCGGTTGCTTCAGAGAAAAAAACCCGAGTAGTGACGCACAATAGCAGAGGTCGCCGCTGGGCATAAAGGCCCAAGGAGAGGACCTCGCCTGTTGAGGACAGATTGAAACGAGCCCTTACTGGTAGAACCCCTCGAGGATCTCGGAGTGCCGTTTTTCGACGACCCGCCGCTTTACCTTGATTGTCGGAGTAAGCTCGCCCGTCTCCTGGGAGAACTCGGTGGGAAGGATAGCGAACTTCTTTATGGTCTCGTAAGAGGCGAGCCTCTCATTGAGCCGGTCGATCGCTTCCTGAATCTCCGCATGGACCTTGGGGTGTTTCACGATGTCCTCGTATGCGCCGTTCAACCCGTGCTCCGCTCCCCACTTCGTCAAGTTCTCCGCATCCAGCGTGAGCAACGCCGACAAGAACTTTCGCTTGTCACCATGGACCACCACCTGGCTGATAAGCGGATGAGTCTTGAGTTGGTTCTCTATGTTCTGAGGCGCCACGTTCTTGCCGCCGGCGGTGACGATTATGTCCTTCTTGCGATCGGTGATCTTCAAGTAACCGTCGTGATCGATCTCGCCGATATCTCCCGAGTGGAACCAGCCGTCCTCGTCCAGGACCTCCCGAGTATCCTCCGGCTTGTCGTGATAGCACTTCATCACGCCGCCCCCGCGTATGAGGATCTCCCCATCATCGGCTATACGTAGCTCCATGCCCGGCACCGGCGGGCCGACCGTTCCAAGCTTGTTCTTATCAGGACGATTGACGCACGTGGCAGCCGCAGTTTCAGTAAGGCCATACCCCTCGAGGATCTTCAAGCCCACGAGGTCGAAGAAGTAAGCGATCCTAGGAGATAGCGGCGCACCGCCGGATACGAAAAACCGAATTCGGCCCCCAAACCTCTCCGAGAGCTTCTCGCCCACCTTGCTGAAAACGAGCTTGTTCGCCAAGGTGAATGATAACCCTCCGTAGCTTTCTCCCTTTGTTCGGGCGTCGGCATATTCATCGAACATCTCCATCGCCCAAGAGAAGAGCTGGCCTTTTATGCCGGGTGACTCGAGCCCACCGGCCACTACCTTGTTGAAAGCCTTCTCGAAGACACGAGGCACGGCGGCCATGAGCGTGGGTCGCACCTCGGAGGCATTGTCCACGAGCCTATCGACGCTCTCGGCGAAGGCCATGGCATGCCCTAGCTTCAACCAAGCCGTCTTGAGAACCTGGGCGAAAGAGTGAGCGAGCGGGAGAAAAATCAGCTGCTCGTCGTCGTCGAACACTATGCCGAGCTTCTCCAAGGCATCGGCCTCGAACGCCCAAGTGGCGTGCGTCAAAACCACTCCCTTGGGCAAACCCGTAGTCCCGGACGTATAAAGGAAGCACGCGGCCTGCTCGGGATCGATTCGAGACATGCGCTCCTCTACGACACCCTTCTCATTCGCAAGCAGGGACTTCCCCTTGGCCGCCAGCTCGCCGGTGTCCAAAACCCACTCGCCATCACCCGAACCCCGCATCAGTATTACTCCACGCAAGGCCGGTACGCGGTCTCTGATCTCCTTGAACTTCTCGAGCTGGCCCTCGTTCTCGGCAAAAGCCATGACCGCCCCGCTGTCGCTGACGCAATGCTCCACCTCATGAGGCAGATTCGACTGGTAGATTGGCACAGCGGTTGCTCCGGCCATCTGCACCGCCAGCTCCGCAATCACCCACTCGAGCGAGGTGTTGCCGATTACCGCGACGCGCTCACCAGGTTCTATCCCCAAGTACACCAACCCGGCCGCCTGGTCCCGAGCTTGTTCGTAAAGCTCCTTCCAGCTCACCGTCACCCAACCGCCGCCGCGCTTCACTTTGGCCGCGACCCCATGAGGTAAACGTTGAACAGTGGCCTTTACGATATCGGGCAGTGTCCGGGCCGGCTTTTCGGTGCCGCGCATGTGAGCCATACTCATCGGGGTTGCTCCTTATCTCGCATCACGGTTCCACGATACCTGGATCGTGCTTCCCGTGACATCGGCGAATCTAGAAATGCTAGCATCGGCTCATCTGTTGAGCAACAACGCTACAGATGGAGCCATTTGGAGCCATTCGCCCGGCACCCCGACTCTATTCGCCCGGTGCCGCGCCGCCTGTGCACTCCGTGGCACCAGCCGGTTGATCCGGCGGACACCCAAAACGGCTACAGCGCGAATAACTCGGATGCGACCTTCAGGCGGGAAGAATTGGAGAACCCCGCCGGAAAGTGTATGTTGCCGATAAGGCTGGAAACAGCTTCGGAGCCATGCTCCAGCGTGAGGGATTGACAGTGTGGCGTCCTCTCCTGAAGTGGTTATCTTACAAATCGAAGTGCGAGGCCGATGTCACGGGGACGCGGTCAATCTGAACGCACAGAGGATCTCATGTCAGACGAAAGCACCAAGAAAAGCCCACCAGAGCACATACCGCCAGTGGAGGATGTTCCAAGGGAGTTACCCATTCTGCCTCTGCGAAACTCCGTATTCTTCCCGGGCGGGGTCTTGCCGCTAGCGGTCGGCCGAAAGAAGACGATAGCCCTCATCAAAGAGGCCGTTCGAGATGACTCCTTGATAGGGGTCGTCTCCCAGCGCCGCGCGGAGGACGAAGATCCAAGCCAAAACGACCTCTACAGCATGGGGACCGTCGCCCGGATAGTGAAACTTCTGAAGATGGGCGAGGACAACTACTCGCTGGTCGTTCAGGGGCTGGCCCGATTCAACATGCAGGAGGTAACGCAAACGGAGCCGTTCCTCCGCGCAAAGATCGAGCCTATCGAAACGCCCGCTGATGAAGAGAACGTCGAGATTCAGGCTT
>SLRQ01000090.1 GCA_007130885.1 Deltaproteobacteria bacterium | reverse complement strand
TTCTGGCTCCTGTTTTTCATGCTGCCCATGTCATGCCCTCCCGCGTCGGAAAGCGGCGCGGGTAGGGAGATGATATGGGCTACTTCCATACCCTTGGAAGCGATAGAGTTCGGCAGCTCTATTCATGGAGCACAGGCTTATGCTCATCCCTTGGTCTACTTGCCCCTCGGCTTGCTCGTACCATCCGCCTTCGACTGCGAGGCTCTCGAGCCTTGCGTCCTGACCGTCCCTGACGGGCTCGCGGACCACGAAGGCCGCCAACTCACCGCTCAGGTTCTTGCGGACTCCATAAGGAGTCAGTTAGCCGGCCCGGCATTCCTGGGTGCGGCGGATGAACTCGAGGCCGAGGTGTCGGTCTTGAAAGGCGACAACGGCAAAGAAAGCGTGCGTTTGCTTGTAGGCGCGCTGCCATCCCGCATGCTCCCATATCTAGGCGTGGCTCGCCTAGACGGCGATAGGTGGGTCGGCACCGGCCCCTACCGCCTCTCGATCAGCGACTCCAGCTCCACAGTGCTCCAGGCCGTGGATGAAAGCCGGAAGCCCCGGTTCATTCGCATCGAGCACATCGAGGACGAGCGCCGCATCTTACGAGACTTCCTTGCCGGCGAAATCGACTTCACCACTGTTTCCGGCCGGATGCTACGGCTCCTCGAGGCCGCCGAGGCGACGGGCGATCATATTACGGTGTCAAACAACGAGGTGGCTCTGGTCTTCAATCAGCGGCAAGCTTCTCTCGCCGGGTCCAAGATCAGGCGCTGCCTGCTGGCTGCTCTGGGGACCTCTTTCGAGGCTACGAGAAAGACGACTCGCCTGGGAGATCCGTCCTTCGAGCCCGCATCGCCCTGGGATGAGAAGAAGTGCGCTTCCCTGCTTGAAGAGAGGCTGCCGAAGGTGCTGGAGCTGGAGCTGGTCGAGGATCTCGACCAGCTCGATCTCGTGCACGAAGCGGCCGTGGCCGCGTTATCGCGCCTCGGCCGTCCCGTCTCGGTGCGCTGGTTCAACATCTCGGAATATACACGGCCCATCACTGGGCATATGCGGCTTGCCGGTTGGAGCACGACGCACCCCGGCTTCCCCAGGGCCTGGTTGGAATCCGGCGCACCGCTCAACTCCGGCGGGCACGACGATCCCGTCCTAGACCGGCTGATGAGACAGGGGGAGGATCCGAGCCGGCTCGAGGAACGCCTGTCGGAGAACCCGGCGTTCGTTCCTATCGGCGTCATCCCTCTCGCTTATGTCACATCCAGAAGATTCGTCCTTGGTGACGGGGACGACCAGCTCCATGAGCACTGGCGAATACTCTCAATCGCGGCGGCTGAACCCTGATGCGAATGCACACCCGCATAATGTCCTTCGCCGCCGCGATCGGTCTGTTGCCGCTGGTCATCTACGGCGTCTTCGCGACCCACTCCGCGATGCGCGGCGCGGAGCGGTCGGTGACCGGCTCCGTGCTAACCGTCGCGAATCAGGTGTCCGCTCAGGTCGAGGAGTTTCTGCGGGGGCGGGTGGACGTGCTCACTTCGCTCGCGGCCGCAATCGAGGCGTCTCCCGACGGCGCTCGCTTGATTATGAGCCACGGGGTGCTCGCGGATGAAACGATACGGTACGCCGCGCTGTTCGATCCCGAAGGCGACTTGCTGGACCACACGATGCTGCCTCCCGCCGGTCTTTCCAGTCATGTTCATGAGGCGGCTGAAAAATCCCTTGCTACCGGCAATCCCGTCTCGACGAGAGTCGTGCTTGGAGACGATCTGCTCCCGGTCATGGCTGTCGCCGTGCCGTTGAATCTCCTTGGCGAGCAAAGGGGGGTACTGGCCGCCGAGGTGGAGACGCTCGAGATATGGGAGCTCATCCGCGGGATGAGACTTGGAAGGACAGGCTACGCATACGTGCTCGATGAGACCGGAAGGCTGATTGCGCACGGGAAGTCGAGAGAGCTGGCCAAGGTGGTATCCGAGAGAATGGGACCACTGCCGCCTGTAATATCCAGCGGTGGGGAGTTACATGAAGGCGGTCTCTCTTATGAGAGACCCGACGGTGAGCCCGTCGTCGGTGCCGCTGCAATGGTTCCGGATTCCGGCTGGCTGGTGGTCGTGGAGATGCCGGCCGCGGAGGCGTTCTCCGAAGCCAGATACATCAGATACGTACTGGCATTCGTTCTTGGCGGCTCTCTCGCATTGCTCGTTGGCCTTGCGTGGGTCGGGGCAAGGCGGGTCACCAAACCGATCGAAAGCCTCGCCGAGGCGGCGAACGAGCTCGGCCGCGGGCAGTTCGACGTCCGCGTCGATGAATCGAGGCGGGACGAGATTGGGGAGCTTGGAGCCGTCTTCAACAAGATGGCCGTCGATTTGGCTCGCCTGTCAGCCGACATTCGGCGCCACGAAAGAGACAGCATGTTCGCCCGGGTGGCCGGCGGCCTTGCACACGATCTCAAACGTCCCCTGCAGCACATAATAACTCACATCCGGACCTTCCTGGAGATGCCCGAGAACCCACGGGCACGGCGAATGGTCGAGGAAGCCTTGGATCGAGAGCAGGCGTACATGGACCGCCTATTCGGTGACCTATCCCGAATCTCCAAGGACGATTTACTCGAAATACGACCCACGGTGCCGAAGGAGGTAATGGCCCGGGCTCGAGACGCCGTGCTGCCAACGGCGACTAGTCTGGGCGTTTCGATAGACCTTCGAACCGACGCGTTCGCACACAAACCGCTGCGTCTCGACCCGGTTGCCATCGAGAGGGCTCTTCGTAACCTTCTCGAAAACGCCGTGGACTCCTTGTCCAAGCAAGGGGGAGGAAAGATCGTGGCTAGCTCCCTGCTTCGAGACGGCGAGATCGTGCTGGAGGTGCGCGACGACGGCCCAGGAATCGATGAGCGGCTGCTTCCGGTACTGTTCGACGGCTTCCATACAAGCAAGAGGTCGGGGTCCGGTCTGGGACTAGGCCTCGCGGTGGTGCGAAGAGTAGCCGAAGCTCATGGCGGCAGGGTTCACGCGGAGAACCTGGACGGCGCCGGCGCCTCGGTCAGAATCATCTTGCCGGCGGTAGAGCCTTCGAACTGAAGCCTTACGGAGCGTTGTCCGTACCTGAAAGCCCCAAGCGTTTCAGCTTCTTCTTCAGTGTCGAGTAGCCGATGCCCAGCTCCTCCGCGGCAGCCTTGCGGTTCCATCCCGTCCTATCGAGAACGGAGGAGATGAAAGAGCGTTGAAACGCCTCCATGGCGCTCGACAGCCCCTCCGAGCCCCGGCGCCTTCCGCACTCGAAGAAGCGCGGGTAGCATAGCTCCAACGGCAAGTGGGACTCCTCGATGACCGGATCTTCCACTACCGCGACGAGCCTCTCGATGATGTTCTCGAGCTCACGAATATTTCCCGGCCAGGAGCAGCGGCACAGGAGATCCAGAGCCTCCTCGGTGATACCTGGAACAGGCCTATTGAACCGGCGGGCATGCCGGTGCAGGAAGTGGCGCACCAGGGCCGGCACATCCTCGATTCGCTCCCGCAAGGGAGGAAGTCGAATCGGTATCACGTTGATTCGGTAAAAAAGGTCTTCTCTGAACTCGCCCTTTCGAACCGCTTCCTGGAGGTCGATGTTGGTGGCGACGACGAGCCTGACGTCTACGGGGATGGGCCGCTTGCCACCGACGCGCTCGACCTCTCTTTCTTGAATCGCTCGGAGAATTTTGGTCTGCAGGTCGAGCCGCAGCTCGCCAATCTCGTCAAGAAACAGTGTCCCCCCGTCGGCATGCTCAAACTTGCCGTAGTGCTGACCGGTGGCGCCCGTGAAGGCGCCTTTCTCGTGGCCGAACAACGTCGACTCGACAAGGTCGGCGGGCATGGCGGCCAGGTTGACGGGTACGAAGGGAAGCTTCTCGTCCCCCCTCGAATGGCACCAAACGTGATGCAGCTTGCGAGCCAACAGCTCCTTTCCGGTGCCGCTCTCGCCCTCGAGCAAGACGGTGGCTGGAAGAGGGCCTATCTTATTTACCAGCTCCTGGACCTCCTTCATCGCCCTTCCCTTGCCCTCCACCATCTCACCAGGAGCCGTCCTTGCAACCTCCTCCTCCAGCCACGCGACCTTACGCACGGTTCTGCGGTGCTCCACGGCGTGCCCCACCTTATGAAGCAGCTCGCTTGGCCGAAAATCCTTGATCACGAAGTCGAAAGCCCCAAGCTTCATAGCCTCGACGACGGTGGGTATCTCCTTCAAAACAGTCACCATCACCACTTCTACATCGCAGAAGCTCTTCTTGATCCTCTCCAACACCTCCATGCCGCTCATTTCCGGCATTTGAATGTCCAGAAGGACCACATCGACGCTGGCTCTCTCCAACCATTCCAAAGCCGAGGGCCCGTCGACTACCTCGAAGACGTCGAAGCCGCCCGACTCCAAGACCAAGGACATGTTTGTTCGCATGCCCTCGTCATCGTCCACGACAAGAGCCCTGGGAGGCCTCGGCCTTCCGCAATTCTGCTTGCCGGCGCCTGCGGTATCGACGTGCGCAACCATGAAATGCCAGCCTAAACGCTGTTTCTACCGACCCGTTCGGCAACAAATGACATAGCCGAAACCAAGCCCTCTCGATAGAGTGCCACTCGAAGGTTTTCTTGTGCGCGTACCTGGATTCGAACCAGGGACTTCCACCGTGTGAGGATGGCACTCTACCACTGAGTTATACGCGCATCGAAGTCTGTTGCCGAACACTTCATTAGCATTCCAGGGCGGCCCCAAACGGCGGTGAGTATCCGCCCCGGGCCAATCACTGTCAAGGTGCTACCTGCTCTTTGCCCGGCCCATTCTCGTTGACTTACCGGCTTGTCCGGCCAAGGACACGCCGAATCGACGCGAATAGACCCGCATCTTGTTGGGCCTCCGGTTGTTCGGCAAGCTGCCTGCGCCTAATGATGTCCTCTTCGATGGCATTACGCAGGCTGGGCGGAGTCCCACAAGTAGCCAAGGTTATCTCTTTGCAATGGCCATCGCCTTCCAGCGACACGCCGAGTATGCCTTCCTCATCCAATCTGAAAGTCATCGATTGGGCTCCCCTTGGATATCTGACCGTACCAAGGTACTCATTGTCGACGATTCGATCGGAGCCTCCTTGATATACATCCAGCTCCGCATACTCTCGATCGTCGAGTGGAGGCGGAACGCTGAAGCTCCTCCGGCACGGAATGCTCTCGTTGCTCTCTATGATCTTCTTGAATCCCCCCTTTGAGTCCGCGATGCCTATGGGCATCGAAAGAACATCAATGAGCGTAACCGCGTCGATCTGGTCCAACGAGTCGCCGAGCAAGGCAGCACCCAAGGCAACACATTCCTCGGGATGAACACCTTTTCGAGCAGGACGTCCAAAGTGCCGGTGAATCCGCTCCTGCACGAGGGGCATGCGGGTCTGCCCGCCTACCAAAATAACCTCGTCGATGTCGCTCGGATCAATTCCCTTGGTCCCCAGAACCTCATCACAGAGCTGGAAGGTCCGGTCCACCAGATCGCTCGTCAACTCGTTGAGTTCCTCCCGTGACAACGAAACTCGAAGCTCGAGCGGCCTACCTTTTCGCGCGGCGACGTATGGAAGAGAGATCACAAGATTGGAGAGTAGAGACAGGTCCATTTTTGCCGCTTCGGCGGCGTTTCGAACTCGCTGCATGACCACCGCGTCATCCGAGAGATCAATCTTGTACTCGCGCTGGAACGTCTCCAGGACGTATCCGATTATTCGATCGTCGAAATCCACGCCCCCAAGGAATGTATCGCCCCCGGTAGCCACGACCTGAAACACGTTTCCCTGAAGTTCCAACACACTTACGTCGAAAGTCCCGCCGCCCAGGTCATAGACCAATACCCTCTGGTCGAACCCTCTATTGAACCCATAAGCAAGCGCCGCCGCCGTCGGCTCGTTGATGATACGTTTCACTTCGAGGCCGGCGAGTTCGCCCGCCCGCTTCACCGCCGCGCGTTGGTTGTCATTGTAATAGGCCGGAACGCTAATCACGGCCTCACGCACCGAGCCATCTAGGTGCTGCTGCGCCACCGTCCTCACATGCGAGAGCACTAGGCTGGAGACTTCGGGAAGAGTCACCACCCGATCACCCAGGCTGACCGCGGTCTGACCATCGGGACCCTCGACGACGTCGTATCCAAACTTGCCTGCTAGATGACGGACGAATGGGCTGTTGAATGGCCGACCAATGAACCGCTTGTGGCCATGGATGGTCTTTGTGGGATTTATGACCATCTGTTCCTTGGCCACGTTTCCAACGACGATATCGCTTCGCTGGTTCAGCGCAATGACCGAAGGCAGAACCAGCCTGCCGGTGTCGGTGGAGACCACCGTGGGCACCTTGTTGCGCACGTGCGCCGCGCACGTGTTGGTGGTGCCAAGATCTATACCCAGAACTGGCTCTCGTCTCACACGCGTACTCCTGTTGACGAGGTCGAGAGATGTAAGGTTCTGGATGGCATCACTACCGTCTAATGCTCGGGGGAAGGTCCGCCGCCACGCTCAAACGAACGTGTATTCAAGCGCGCGGTCATACTGTCATGCATCGTAACGACCTGCCCGACCAGGGTCAATGTACATTGAACGGTGATGGATCACCTCTACCGGGGAAATCCGGATTGTCCGTGTCGATGGAAAACATAGCCTCATCCCTTTCTGCCCGCGATCTTCTCGTCCTCGCCCACTGTGATGGAGCACTCATCGTAGCTTCCCGAGGGAAGCAATGCGCCCGGGGGCGGTGGTCCCTCCTCTTCCAAGCTCCACTTCTCGTATGGAGCCGACTCTTTGCGGGGGAGCTCTTCCAGAAACGGTGAAGCCTTCATTACGACACGCTCGCTGTCTCGTCCGGAGTACAAGATGGGATAGCAAAGATGGAGCTCGTCCTTGGCCCGGGTTGCGGCGACATAAAACAGGCGCCTTTCCTCCTCGAAGGCATCTTGGTCTCTGCATGCGGCAGCCACGGGAAACCTGCCGTCCGCAAGCCATATTACGAAAACCGCTCTCCACTCGAGTCCTTTTGCCTTGTGTATGGAGGACAGCGTAACGGCATCATCCGGCTCGCCCCCATCGGCGACCTCCTCACCTTCCATATCCGTCAAGAGCCCTACATCCGCGAGAAATACATCCAAGCTCGAGTACTGGTCGGAAAAGTCAGCAAGCTGGGCAAGGTCCTCCAATCGACTCTCCGCATTGAGCCACCGCAATCGAGCTTGCTCTGAATAACCCCTGTCCAACACGGTGCGAATGAGGGCTCCGGGTAAATTGCGCGCGGGCTCGGCAAGTAGCTCTCTCAAAAGATCTTGAAGGCCGGCAAGTCCCATACGTGCACGCCTCGGAACCTCGAGCAGGGCATCCTTGCCAAGTAAAGATCTCAATGGATCGCCGGATCGTCCCGATGCCGCCTGCATCCAATCCCAAAGTCGCCCCATCGTCGCGGAGCCCACTCCTTGATACAGCCCAGCCATGCGCCT
The DNA here is from genome assembly GCA_007130885.1 of Deltaproteobacteria bacterium. Lineage (GTDB taxonomy): Bacteria > Myxococcota > Myxococcia > SLRQ01 > SLRQ01 > SLRQ01. The sequence continues at coordinate 35,646 of SLRQ01000090.1, read as the reverse complement.
GAAAGCCAGCTCGTTGGATGGATTCTCAATGAAGCGCAAATAGGCCAGTACATCCTTGATGTGGGCGTGCTCGAAGAACCGCAAGCCCGAACGAACGACAAAAGGTATTCCGCGTCTCGAAAGCTCTATTTGAAGCTCCATGCCGTGATAGTGAGCTCTGTACAACACGGCCATATCGCCTAGCTCCATCCCCTCGTCCGAAAGCTCCAGCATGCGCTGGCACACCAACTCCGCTTGCTGGTAGACGTCCCGGCAGGGGATCAGGGCTGGAGGCACACCGCTGTTTCGCACTGGTTCCAGCGTCTTTTCGAACTGCCGGACGTTATTCGAGATCGAGAGGTTGGCAAGGTTCAGAATCTCGGGTGTAGAGCGATAATTCGCCGTGAGATGGAATACGCGGCAGTCGGGATGGCGTCGTGGAAACTCCAGAATGTTCGCGAAATGCGCGCCGCGGAAAGAGTAGATGCTCTGCGCGTCATCTCCCACAGCGGTAACGTTTCCGTTCACGCTCGAGACGGCATCCACGATATCGGCCTGCAGCAGGTTGGTGTCTTGGTACTCGTCGACAAGAACGTGCCGCAGCCCGCGGGACTCGGTCTCTCGAACTTCGGGCCGATCCGTCAGCAGAATCTTCCAGTTCATCAGCAAGTCGTCGAAGTCCATTACGTCCATGGCCACTTTACGTTCCAGGTAACGGGCGCAAATGCTCTGTATCTCATCCGTCAGTGAAACGAAGCGCGGGTAGCGGTCCGCGACCACCGTCGCGATTGACGCCTGCGTGTTGATTGCCATGGATAGTAACCGGACGAGCACGTCGGCCTTCGGAATACGGCGTCCCTTTCCGGCCAAGCCAAGGTCACCCGTGCAGGCCTTCATGAGGTCGTTCGCATCCTGCGCGTCGATTATTCCGAAGCGCTCACCATAACCGAGCAGCGTTGCGTGACGGCGTAGTACTTTGTGAGCAACGGAGTGAAACGTCCCACCATGAATCCGCGTCGCCTGCGCCCCAAGCTCCCCACCCACCAAGGCCTCGACTCGGGCGAGCATCTCTCGAGCCGCCCGATTCGTGAAAGTCAGCAGCATGATCTCGTGCGGGCGCACTCCTGTCTCCAGAAGCCTTGCGACCCTATAGACCAGAGCGCGAGTCTTTCCAGAGCCGGCGCCTGCAATCACCAGTATCCGCCCTTCACCTGCCTCGACGACGGCGAGCTGTTCCGCGTTGAGAGCGGCTGAATAATCTATGCGACAGTTTGGCGCGGACACCTTTTGACGCAGCGTGTAACGGCGAACTGTCATGGCACCAGGTAGATCATGGATAAAAATCGTAAGAGGAGTACAAAATCAGACGGCCCATCGGAGCGATTTGCTCTCCAATAACTAGGGAGCCGCCTGCTCGAATCCCCACCGCGGTGCGATCCCAAACATGTTCCAACCCGAGCGCGGCGCCTAACAGCAGATGGTGGGCTGTGAATGCCGGCAGGTCCAGTCCATACGACTGGGCTACATCACCTTCGGAAACCTTCTGGTGATCCAGGTCGCGGTGCCTTCGGACACCCCAGCCGGCCGCCGGCTCCAGGAAGGCACGCCAATCGTATCCAGCCAGGTACACTCGTCCAAGAACCTTCGCCCATGCTCCCCCATGAGTGTGAACCAACCTCCCGGCAAGGGAGCCATGCTCATCGGACAGGAGGACGTCTTCATGCACCAAGGTCCTCCAGGGAAGGACGCCGGCCTCGATGCCCACCGAGAGGTCATGCGTTAACGCAAAGCGTACCGCAACGCCGGCCAGAAGAGAGCTCGAAGACATCATCGGCTCACCGTCCTCCCCGGCGTATGGAGGATGAAGCGTGAAAATGCGGCACCCCCCTCCCGCCTCCAAGGTCAGCGCTCCTTTCTCGGCCATGGAGCCCATTGGAATCAGAAAAGTCGTCAAACACGCGACCGTGTGCAGAAAACCGCGATACCGGCGCCGGTCGCCTCTCACTCGCCATCCTCCGTGGAGCCGAAACCGCTCCTTCGAAGAATGCGTTCGGCTTCGGCTTCCAGGGCCGGCCGACTCCTGCGCATCCTGATTGAAACGGGCCGTCCCCGGTAGTAATGATCCACGAAATCGATCGAGTGGCGTTCTTCCCGGCCCGCCTCGAGCCACTCTCCCATGAAGGCATCCGATGCATCGAGAGCGACGCCCAGCGCCTCATCGGCATCCCTTGCACCCTCCGGTACGCCGACCTTGGCTGCTACTTCGATTAGCTCCGGTCCGACTCGTTCAAGAGGATCGCTCTTCTCGATCTCAATTCGCACCTCCGCCTCGCCGGCGAAGAGCGAGCCGCGCACGACGAACGATTCACCGGGCTCCAACGCATGCCCGTAGCGTTCCTGCAGGAGATCGGCGGCTCGCCGGCAAAGATCCTCCGGCAACCTCATTTATTGGGGGTCCTTTCGAACCAGCCATTCCGTGGCAGCTCGTGATTCCTCCTCATGCGCGCTACGGGCTGATTTCTGAAGCAAGTTCACCGCAATCTCGGTTCTAGGAGCCGCCTCGGCCACGACCCGTACCGCCTTCGCCCGTTCTCGCCCCGCCTTCTTTCTGGAGGCAGCCGCCTCGTCCACCCCGTAAACGAGCCAGGAGGAGTCCGCCGCGGCCGCTCGGGCTTCGGCAGCGGCATAGGCCCGATGCGAACGAGCCAGAAGATCGCGAACGTCCGAAATCCAAGTAAAACGCTCCTCCGAGCCAGGCTGCGCCTCGGCCAGTTCGGTCATTTCAGCGAGCTTTGCCAAAAATGCTGGAAAGTGACGAAGCAAGGAGCGGTCGGGTTCCTTTTCAAGCTCGTAGCTGCCCGGCGCTGAAGGCTCCAAGGAATCCATGCGAGCCCTGACCTCGTCCCGAAGCCAAAGCGCCGCTCCAGTAAGAGCCACGGTGCGTCTGTGCTCGTCTTTCTCCAAGTGGGCAAGACGCATTCGGGGAAGCACAAGCTTCCGAGACTCCGTCGCCCGCCTGTAAGCATCCACGGCCCTTTCTTCATGACCGGCGGCCTCGAGCAACACCCCCGCGACCCACGCAAGCTCCGAGCCCGCGGCCCTGGCCTCCAGGCGTACCAAGGCCTCGGTGATGAAAACGTCTCTCACCATCGGATGCAAGGAGTCACCCAGACGGCGAATTGCTTCTACCGCCTCGGCTGACACCCCCAGGTTTCTGTCGGTGAGGGCCCGGGCCAGCGTTGCGATGGCATTCGGGTCTCCGGAGTAGCCGAGGGCCCTAACGGCAACACGTCGGCGGCGCGCATCCCGGTCAGCCAGCCATGCACCGATGACGCTCCGCGGAAGCCCAGGCTCGCTGGAAGATAGGCGCACGGCAGCATCCTCCAGTTCGGCAAGGTTCGAAAGTTCCTCGAGCTTTGCGACCATCTCCCTTGCGAGCCCGGACGCCTCCTCGCAGGCCTCTTCCTCCGCCAGTTGCTCCAAGAGTTCTATGTCGAGCATCTCCTTCGCGGCTTCGACCAACGCCCGCTGCAACGCGCCCGCCAGACGCTCTCGCGCCTTACCCGCCGCTGACTCATCGACGATCCTCCGCGCCGCTTTCACATCGCCTGCCAGCACTCGCGCTTTGATCCTCAGCTCCTTGGAACGCAAATCTGCTTCATCGAAGTAGGCTCCATCGGGGAAACGGCGCTGGTAGCGAAGCAAGGCGTCCAGTGAGCCCTCTTTCTCGGCCTCATGGTACCGTGCATGCTCCAGCGCCTCACGCACCTCGCAGCCTGCGCCGCCGTCCTCGGGAAAGCGCCGCGCGAACGATTCGTACGCGACGATAGTGCCCTCCTCGAGAGCGGCCTGTCGAAGCAGTCTCACCAAGCGCTCCCTGGCCGCTTGCTCATTTTCTCCGTCGGGATGGGCAAAGAGAAACTCCTCGAGGGCAACGGCGGTCCCAGCCTCCATGGCCCTTTCGAATCGAAGAGCTTCCAGCCTTCCGACAGCATCCTCACGCATCCTGCCATCGGGGTAAAGCTCCAGGTATCGTCTGTAGCCGGCAACTTTGTCGAGATCCCGGGCCTCCTGCCATACCAACTGCTCGTGCCTTTCGAGGGCGTGCTCTCGCTCGGTTACTCCACCGCGACCGGAGGCGAGAAACGCCCGCCACGCATCGGTGGTGTCTTTTTGCGCTGCCTCCCTGAAAGGATTCGAGCATCCCATCAGCAGCATTAGTAGCAAGGCCCCCACGAAGAGCAATCTGAAAGACCGGCCTCTTTGCATGACTCCGAAGCATAACACCGTCCCGGGGCCGCGACATTCATTCCCGCCGGTTGTCCCGTAGCGCCCAGGATCGCCGACACCCCGACATCCAGAGGGAGCCACCTGCCCTCCCCCAATCAACACGAGCCGGAAACTTGATAAGAGCCCCTCCTCCCCTACCCTTGTGTTGTGAACACATGCACCGCCGGTGCCATCACCCAGGGGCGAGCAAGTGACCCATTTCGCGCGAAAGCTTACCGCTAACTACATCTTTCTTCTTGCCGGCCTGCTAGCGGCATCATCGGCTTGCGCCGCAAGGCCGTATATGCCACCCCCGGCAAACCCCGTCCTACAAGGTCTCCAGGCTTCTTCCACCACGCCGGCGGCCCCCTCCACCACCCCCTCCTCCGCGAGCCGGTCACCATCCACGCGTAACCGCGTCATCGCGGTTGCCTCCGGTATGCACGGCAGGTCTTCGCCGTCGGTCGGCGGACGCGGGTTCAGGTCCGATTGTTCGGGCTTCGCGCAGGCTGCCTACCATTCCATAGGCATAGACCTTTATTCCGAAGGCGGCGCTCCGGGAGAAAACGGCGTGGTCATAATCCATCGATACGTCAACAGGCACGGCAGGCTGCACACAGGCACGCCAACGCCGGGCGACCTGGTGTTCTTCGACGGTACTCACGGGCTCCCCCGAAGCAGGCTGACCCATATAGGAATAGTCGAGAAAGTGGAACGAGATGGTACGGTCGTGTTCTTGCATCATATGCAGGGCCGTGTGGTCAGAGGCAGAATGAATCGCGGCTCACCGTCGACCCATAGGAACCCCGTCACCGGCCAGGTCATCAATGATTTTTTGCGCCGCGGCGGCAGTGGGCAAAGATTGGCCGGAGAGCTTTTCGCAGGCTACGGCACGGTGGTGCGATAAGCGGCGGACCCCGGCACATCGTCTTCCGTCACGCCTTTGCCCGCCACCACGTAAGGAGCGATACGCTCGAGCGTAACCGGACCTATTCCACGCACTCGAGCCAAATCATCCACGGAACGAAAGTCTCCGAGCTCGGCTCTGTCATCCACTATCGCACGCGCCCGCACCGGACCGATTCCCCGAAGGGCCATGAGGTCGGGTATCCCCGCCCGGTTCAGATCGATGGGAACGTTCAGAGCCAAGAGCTCACTGCCGGAAAGAAAACAAAAAGTCACGCGGCAGATACGGTCGCCGTCGGCCTCCACCCGCACACGCTGCCCGGAAGCCGCCTTCACCGCGCTTGGGTCGCCCTTCGGCTCGCATCCCGCTTGCGTTGCGGCATACAGCAGCAATGAACCCAACTCCTCCAAGCAGCCCACTCGTTCGCCATCGCCAGGCCAGGAGACCGCTACTATACCGCTCTCACAGACCGGCAATTCGACAGAGATGACCTGCTCGGGGCCGCTGGATCGTACGGCTCTCCAGCCGCTTACCAGCGAAACCCCGACGATCAGAATCCCTATGACGACATGGCGAGGTTCCATCAAAGCTCAAGCCACATCTTTTTTTTCCTAGGTGTCAGGCGGATGTTGGACGTGGCCTCGATGCTCTAGGAACTCGCCTCCAAACCGTCAACCCGACTGTGCACCGCACGCACCTCGGAGTGACGAGCGGTGGTACAGCACGATGCCACGTCTTCACTCATCTGCTCCAAAGAACCCGGAGGCGGACGAGCGTACGTTCGTAGCCGCTCTGTACATGCCCGGGCTGCTTGCTTGCACCGCGGTTTCATGGTCTGAACGAGGCACCTCCCGCGGGGCATGCTGGGGCAGGACAAAAAATCTCGGGAAGCTTCTCATGAGCGCCAACACAAGCAAAGTTCTCCTAGACGGCAACAATCTCTCACTCGAACAGGTTGCCTTGGTCGCCTCCGGCCTTGCGTCGGTCGGCTTGAGCGTCGAGGCCGAGGCGGCGGTCGCCAGTGCCAGAGCACAGGTCGAAGCCGTTCTCGAGGACGGTAGAACCGCGTACGGCATAAACACCGGCTTTGGAAACCTCGCGGAAGTACGCATCCCACCGGACGATCTCGCCCGTCTCCAGCTGAACCTCGTGCGATCGCACGCATGTGGCGTCGGTGACCCGCTGCCGCCGCACGAAGCGCGAGCTTTGGTTTTGCTGCGGGCGAATGTTCTGGCGAAGGGATGTTCGGGAGTAAGGCACGAGACGCTGCGACTATTACTCGGTCTACTTGAAAAGGACGTTGTCCCTGTCATCCCGGAGAAGGGCTCTGTAGGCGCATCGGGAGACCTAGCTCCATTGGCGCATCTTGCCCTCACTCTGATCGGGGAAGGCGAGTGCCGGATGGACGGCGAGAGGCTGCCGGCGGCCGAAGGCCTTCGTCGAGCGGGACTTCGCCCAATAGAGCTCGGGGCAAAGGAAGGTTTGGCTCTCGTAAACGGCACCCAAGCCATGACTGCCGTCGGTAGCCTTGCATTGCTTCGAGCAGAGAGCCTTACCCGTGTGGCTGACATCGCTGGAGCGCTCTCGCTCGATGCCTTGCTGGGCAGCGTTAAGCCTTTCGACGAAAGAGTCCAGGCGGTCAGGCCCCATTTGGGTCAGTCCATAAGCGCCAAGAACTTGCGCTCCCTCCTTCGCGATTCCGAAATCGTGGCCAGCCACGAAGGCTGCGCCAAGGTCCAAGACCCCTATTCATTGAGGTGCATGCCACAGGTGCACGGAGCAGCCCGAGATGGAATGGCTTTTTGCCGAAACGTGCTCCAGGTCGAGATCAACTCCGCTACCGACAACCCTCTTCTGTTTCCGGAGCAAGACGAGGTCATCAGCGGCGGCAACTTCCACGGCCAGTATCCGGCCATGGCGCTGGATTATCTCGCTCTTGCAGTATCGAACCTGGCGTCCATCAGTGAGAGACGTATCGAGCAGTTGGTGAACCCGTCGCTTTCGGGCTTACCTCCTTTCCTTGCACCAAACCCGGGGCTGGATTCCGGGTTCATGATGGCGCAGGTAACGGCGGCCGCGCTGGTCAACGAGAACAAGATTCTGTGCCACCCCGCGTCGGCGGACTCGATACCTTCCAGTGCGGGGAGAGAGGACCACGTCTCCATGGGCATGAACAGTGCACTGAAAGCTCGAACCGTCGTGAACAATGTGCGAACGGTGCTGGCGATAGAGCTTCTGTGTGCCGCACAGGCACTCGAGCACCGGCTGCCGACGCGCCCAGGCAGGGGTCTTCGTCCCCTACACGCCATCATTCGGGAGCGGGTTCCCCCACTAACGGCGGACCGTACACTCCACAAGGACATAGAGGCCCTTTGCACTCTTGTGGACGAGGGCACCCTACTCTCTGCTTCGGAATCCGCCATAGGACGGCTGGAGTAGACATGCCTAGCGGCGGAAACGGGTTGCCTCCCGGATCCTTAGTATGCCGCCCGTGGCTTGTCGCGCCGTTAGAGGGAATGCTAGCCTGGCTATCTGACTTCCTGCCTCCGTGGGAGCGAGATATGCCCGCACAAGACCCTCGGTCAAATACCTTGATGGCGCATAAGTAGTGTTCAACGACATGGCGTGGCCAATGCTTGGCCCTTGAAGCGCGAGCACATCGTGTCTTCGCGGGGTTGGATAAGACAATTTAGAGCAACAATTGCCGGAAAGAGGTTCTCCCCGGCAACGGGAGGATTCCGATGTCGAGTAATCGAGAAGATACGGGCGGACAAAGCACGGCGGCATCCGACGATGCGGGCTTGGAGCGAGAGGGGGGCGACACGGTATCCGAGAAGGAGCCAACGAAGCAGGCCGTGGATTCCGCGGTAGCGGAGATGGAGTCCTCCTCCGGCGGTACGGAGGAGATCCCATCGCCCGCGAGCGAACCGTATGAGACGTCCTCGGAAGCGGCAACGAAGAGCGAGAACGAAGCGCAAGAGGAGACCGGCGAAACGGAGGCCCACTCTCAACCGCGTCTAGACCTCGGGATGCTGGACGAGCCTTTGGAGAAGGTTGTCGCCAACTATGAGTACGAGGCCCGTTCACGCGGAAGGAACAAGGAGGCCGCTCGCCTTTGGTACGAAGCCGGCATGATTCACCTCGAGCACTTGGCCCGCTCGCGGTCCGCCGCAGCTTGTTTTCAGAAAGCTTTCCAAGTCGACTCGACATTTCGACCCGCCATCACCGCCGCGCGCCGCCTCTTCAAGGAGGCGGGAAGTTGGAAGATGGTGGCCAAGCTTCTCGAGGCAGAAGCCAAGGCGACAAGAGATCATCGAAGGAAAGCGGACCTGCTGTTCGAGCTCGCTTTTCTGAAAAACGAGCATCTGAACCGCCCGGAAGAGGCCGTCGCGACCATTGCCGAAGTGGAAGAGTTTTTCCCCGGTCACGTTTGCGCGCTCAAGCTCATCGAAGGTTTTGCTTCGAAGGATGCCGATCACGAGCGCCTTGCGGAGATACTGGAGCGGCAGGCTGAAGCCATCGAGTCGCCATCGTTGAGAGCCGCCATGCTCTGCACCGCCGGCAGCTACTACGCGCACCAGGTCTCCGACCGCGACAAGGGGATCGAGATCTACGAGCGCGTTTTGGAGATCGACCCCCGGAACACCGTCGCTCTGAACGGGCTGGAGCTGCTTCTCTCCAAAAAAGACGAGTCGGAAAGACGGCTGCAAGTTCTTCGGGCCTTGGGACAAGCCGCCGTCACACCCGAGGAAGCCTCGGCGGCATGGCTGGAGGCGGCGAGAATCGCCAATGACCTCCTCGAACGTCCCGAGGACGCCATCAGCCTTCTAGAGGAAGCCAGGAGGGCGTCACCCGACGACCTTTTCGTCTTGTCGCGCCTCGCCAGCCTCTACGAGAGGGCCGACAAGAACGAGGTGCTGACCGAAATCCTGGAACAACTAGGCGAGCAAACTTGCAACCCCAAGGCCAAGGGAGAGGTTTATCTGCGGCTTGGGACGCTGCTCGAAAGTCTCGACAAGCCGGAAGAGGCAGCGGGAGCCTACCGCAGAACTCTCGAAGTGAATCCGGGAGAAGCTGCCGCGCTTGCAGCGCTCGGAAAGCTCTATTTTCGGGCGGAGCGCTGGAGCGATCTCATCTGGACCTTCGAGCAGGAGATGAGCATAGCTTCCGATCAAGAGCAAGCCGCAAACCGTGGCTTCAAGATCGCGGAGACCCAAGAGCAACGGCTGGCCAGGCCCGAGCTGGCCATGGAAACCCTGCAAAATGTGCTCGCCGAGTTTCCGGAGTATCTGCCCGCCATGCAGGCTCTGTGCAGGCTGTACGAGGAGGCGGGTCGCTGGGACGATCTGGTCGGTCTTTTGGAGCAATCCCTAAAAGGGGCCGAGGATCCGCCTCATAAGGTCAGCCTCCTCGAACGAATCGCCCGAATCAAGGAGGAGCGGCAGGAGGATCTTTCGGCGGCCGCCGATGCCTGGGAGCAAATACTATCCTTGACCCCGGATAATCGCACCGCGTTACGAGAGCTGGGGAGGCTCTATCGCAAGCTCGAACGATGGGAAGATCTCGGCGATTTGCTGGAACAAGAGGCCAAGCTAACCGAGGACAAGCGTCAAGCGATAGAACTCCTTCAGCAGGCGGCCGAGGTCTATGAAGAGCGTGCTTCGGATCACGAGACGGCCATCTCCGGCTATCGGAAGGTGCTCGAGGTACAGCCGAACTACCTTCCGGCCTTGCGCGCGCTTTGTAGACTTCTCGGTCAGGCGGGCCGCTGGAGCGATTTGGTCGATGCCTACCTTGAAGAGATAGAAGCCACGAAAAACAACGAGCAAGTGGTAAGCCTGCTCCTGCGACTCGGGGACATCTACGAGAACCGCCTCGAGAATCAGCAGAAAGCCATCGAGTGCTACGAGCGGGTTCTTGAAACCCAGTCGGACTCCCTGGTCGCCTTATGTGCACTAGAGCGGCTCCACACCCAACGTGAAGAGTGGGAGTCGGTGATAGTCATCCTCGAGCGGCACGCGGAACTAGTTCCCGAGGGCCCCGATAAGGCCGTACTGCTCGCTCGAGCCGCCTCCATTATCGAATCCCGGTTGTGCGATATCGGAGCCGCCGTCGAGGCCTACGAAGCAGCTTCGGAGACCATGCCCAATCACCTCGTCGCATGGCAGGCACTGGCTCGGCTGCATGCAATGAAAGACGATTGGCGTGCAGTGGCAAACATTTACGAACATTCTGTTGCGGAAAACGAGGCAGGATCGCCCTCGAACCGCAGAAGAACACTCGGCTTGCTCTACCTGCACCAGCTCGACGACCTGAACAAAGCGAAAGCTTGCTTCGAGACCGTTCTCGAAGAAGATCCGACAGACGCCGTTTGCCTCGCCGCACTCGAGCAGGTCTACAAAAAATCGGGTGACTCCGAAGCCGTTGCTAAAGTTCGCATAAAGCTCGCCGAGAAAGCCGGGACCGCCGGTGGCGACTTGCTTCACTCCCTCACGTTCGAGCACAAGAATCCAACCGGTCCGTTCGATGACGAGGAGAGCTTATGGAGGAAAATCCACGATCTCGCTCCAAACAACATACTGGCCTTGGAAAGGTTGACCGAGCTTGCCAAGGAAAAAGGAGATGATGACCGGAGGCTCGAGCTCATCAAGCAACAGCTGGATCTATGCAAAAGCGATGATCTCAGGTTGGCTCTAGCCCTACGAGGAAGTGAGATCGCGATAAACCAGGGCGACATGAAGGGCGCCGAAGAGCTGCTTCGGCTGACTCTGGAAATAGCCCCGGACTATTTGCCCGCGCTCCGAGGACTCAAGAAAGTCCTGGCCGCCAATGGAGAACTGGATCAGGTACGGGTTCTGCTCGTACGAGAGGGGGAGATCACGCAAGACCCCAAGCGCGCCGCCTCCCTGCTGCTGGAGTCGGCGGTGCTATGTCAGGAGCACGCGGAGAATCTTGTGGAGGCCGAAGCGAGATACCGAAAGGTACTCGAACAGGAACCAGCCAATTACCGTGCCTACGACTTACTGTCGAAGCTTCTGGAATCGCAGCGACGGTACCAGCACCTGGCCGAGCTACATTGCTGGCGCGCCGAGAACGCACCAGGAACCGACAACCGCCGCAAGGCCTGGCTTTCCGCGGCCTGCGTGTACTCGGAGAAGCTGGAAGACACACGAAGCGCGCTGGAAGCGATACAGTCCGCTTTGAAGGGAAGTCCCGAAGACATCGAATGTCTAGAGCTTGGAGCTTCCCTGGCATTCGAACTAGGCGACTGGGAGACATCCGCCAAGCTATGCAGGCGCCGTTTGGATGTGGGCGGTGATGCCCGCGACCTTCTCCCGCATCGACTTCGTCTCGCAACTCTCTATCAAGAGCACATAGGCGCGCCTGACAACGCTCTGCCTCTTCTTGCAAAGATACTCGAGGTCGAACCATCACACTGCGAAGCTCTTCGCAGGCAGGCGGACATCCATGTAACTACTGGAAGCTGGCTCGATGCCGCGGACGCCCTGCGCCGCCTATCCGACGCCGAGAACCTGCCGGCCGATAAGGCAGCCGCTCTTCGAAGGCTGGCTACGATCCAGGTTGATAACCTAGATGACAAGAACGCGGCAATACATACCTTGGAAGCTTCTCGAAAGATCGATCCCGCAAACCCGGAAACAGGCAAGCAGCTTGCCCTCCTGTTGGAGGGAAGAGAGGATTGGGAAGACGCGGTAGCCGTTTACATGGACATCATAAATAGGTTGCCCCCCAACGATCTCGACGCCGGGTATCCACTACATGTCCGTGTCGCGCAGATTCAAGGCGACCACCTGGACAAGAAGCGGCAGGCTGTCCAGTCCTATCGTTCGGCACTCGAGATCAACCCCGACGCCTGTGAGCCGCGCGTTGCACTAGCCGAGCTTTTTGCGAGCGATACCAGTCAGCACCCTCTAGCCATAGAGGAGCACCGAACCCTCATCGCCCGTGACCCCTTCAGGGTCGAAAGCTATCACGCCCTCTATGAACTCTACCTGGAATCGAAGGCTTTCGATCGAGCTTGGTGCACCGCGGCGGTGCTCCATTTCCTTGGTGTAGCCACGGAAGAAGAGACGTTCTTCTACAACGACAACAAGGAAAGAGTTCCCGTCGAGAGCATGGAATCACTCTCGTCCGATTCAATCGCAACGTTGCTTCGACACAACGATGACCATGGACCGCTTGCGGACGTGCTCTTCATAATCGGCAATCAGCTTTCGCGCGTACATCCACCCCCGCTCGATCGTTTCCAGGTCGGACGATCCGACAAGCTTTCCAGCAGGGACGGTTCGCCCGTGCGGCTCCTTTGCGACAGCCTTCTCACCAATCTGGGCGGAGCGGACGTGGAAATCTACCGAACCAACCAGTCATCCGGCGCGGTTGAGAGCTTCGCGGCCGATCCGCCCGTACTGGTAGTGGGTTCCGATCTTCCAAGGCAGCAGAACGTTCACCAGCAACGCTTCCTACTGGCAAGACACCTCATACGAATGAGCACTGGCACCGTGCTTTGCACTCAACTGGAGCGGCCTACCCTCATAGCCACTCTTCAAGCCGCCGTTCAGGTCGCCAAACCTGATTATCTCGCTCTTGGTGCCTCCAACGACGCCGACCTGACAAAGGCCTGCTCCAAATCGTTGTCTAGAAAAGCCCGAAAAGCTCTCGAAGAACCGGCCAGGCGACTCGCAATCGCCGGCGACAGGATCGACCTCGACCGTTTCATCAGCGGAATCTACCGGACATCCGATCGAGCGGGACTGCTTCTCGCGGGGAACATCGAGACAGCTCTCGGCCTGCTCTGTCGTCAAGCAGGAAAACCAGGTAATGGCAATCGGTGCGATGAGCTTAGAGGCATCGAGCCTGTAGAGGAGGCGCTCCGTTTTCTCACCAGTGAAGCCTTCTTCAAGCTACGAAGACAGCTAAAGCTCGCGCTATGAGACGGCTGCTCATAGACCATAGGCTTTAATTTTCTTGAGCAAAGTGGTGCGGGAGATCCCAAGCCGCATCGCGAGCTTGGTCTTGTTGCCGCCACACGCCGCAAGTCCCTCCGCAATCATGTCGCGCTCCAGAGCCGCCACGGCGCTCGCAAGATCACCTGTCTCCCGGTAGGAACGGGGAGCTCCGTCAGGGGCCACCGGCTCCAGCAGGTCGACGCCTATCTCTTCGTCCTCCCCGGCGAGGACCAACAAGCGCTCGATCTCGTTCTCGAGCTCCCGCACATTGCCCTGCCACGAGCGTGAGAGCAGGCTGGCCATTACGCCGGGCGACAATCGCTTTCTGGGACCACCTCCTCTATCCGCGTGAAGGTCGAGAAAATGTTCCACGAGAAGAGGTATGTCCTCCTTTCGATCCCGCAGCGGAGGAACAACGACGCGTAATACATTCAGCCTGTAGTAGAGATCCTCCCTGAAGGATCCCTTTCGAACCATGGACTCCAAGTCGCGGTTGGTCGCGACTATTATCCGAACGTCCACCCTCTCGGAGTCCAGCCCCCCTACAGGCGTAAACTCACCCTTCTGCAGAACACGTAGCAGCTTGACCTGCATGCCCGTGCTCATATCTCCAATCTCATCAAGGAATAGAGTCCCCCCATCCGCGACCTTGAACAAACCTTTCTTATCCCGCACCGCCCCGGTGAATGCACCCTCGATGTGTCCGAACAGCTCTGATTCCAGAAGATTGTCGTTGAAGGCGGATACGTTTTGAGCCACGAAGTCCGCGTCGCGTCTATTGCTGCTGAAATGCAGAGCACGAGCCACCAATTCTTTTCCGGTCCCGTTCTCTCCGGTCACGAGCACGGTGCTGTCGGTCCCAGCGACCTTCCGCACCAAGGAGAACAAACGGAGCATCGGCGGACTCTTCCCTATCATTCCGCCAAAGCGATGGCGCTCAGTCAGCTCCATTCCGCACCAGGGTCACTCGGTTTCAGGCAAGAGCTCACTCACCTCACGCCAGATCGAGTCGGCCACATCCGAGCTCGACGTGGTGCCGTCCAGTCTCACCAGGCACCCAAGGCCGGCCTCTTCGCTTATTAGCGCTCGGTAGGACTGTTCCACCCGCTCCTGGGCGGACAAGGACTCGAATCGCTCCTCCAGGTTGCGCGTAGCCCGGCGCCTCTCCAAGGCAACGGCCGCGGGAACGTCAAGAAAAAGAGTGAGATCCGCGACTCTCGCACGGGAATTGATCGATCGCACCCAGTCCACGTCGTTGTCCAAGGCTTGGTAAGCAAGTGATGAAATGACGTAGCGATCGCTCACCACATCGACTCCCGCCTCTAAAGCCGGCTCCACCTCGGCTCGCAGGTGATCGAGCCTGTCGGCAGCGAACAACAACGCAACGGTAGCGCCATCGACCGGGTCGCATCGCCCCTCGCCGGACCTGGAAACCACTCGTCCTGTCAAAATCTGTCGAATAAGAACACCGATGGGACCGTCGGAAGGCTCACGAGTAAGATGGGCACGGCGACCTCGCGCACGCAATCTATCCACCAGCAACCGAGCCTGTGTCGTCGTGCCGGAGCCATCGATACCCTCGAGCACTATGAACATCCCTCGTTTTTCAACTGCGCCTGTCGGCCTATTGGAGCGCGCCATGTGTCCTGGAATGGTATGCCATACCGGCCGCCGACGCATCCCCAAGCCCCCAACTTTATCCTTCCGAAAAGACCTTCGCGGGTCTAAACTCCGGACTACCATGCGGCAAAACCAACATTCCCATTATCTCTCTCGTATCTTCGTAACGCTGTTGCTCTCGGTGGCGGTAGCCACCGCCGGCTGCGCCACACTGCGCCGGGGGGCTGCATCGGCTCTGCTTCCCGTCGAACAAGAAATCAAGCTCGGAAAGCAGCTCTCCGCCGAGATCGAGGAGGAGCTGACCCTCCATCCGAGCTCCGCGGTTCAGCAGCGGATAGCGGCTCTGGGACGGCAGGTGGTCGCGGCGGCACCCGACCGTCACCGAGACATGGAGTTTACCTTCAAGGTGGTCGACGATCCCGACACCATCAACGCCTTCGCACTGCCTGGTGGATGGATATATATCTACTCCGGCCTTCTCCTCGCCGCGGAGAGCGAGGCCGAGGTCGTGGGGGTCCTAGCCCACGAGGTCGCACATGTAACCCGCCGGCATATCGCCGAGCGGCTCGCCACCGCCTATGGAGTGCAAACCCTTACCGCTTTGGCGCTTGGTAAGGAACCGGCAATGTTGGGCCAGCTCGTAGCCGGCGTACTAGGGACGGGGTATCTGCTGCGGTTCAGCCGTGAGCAGGAGATCGACGCCGACGTGACGGGCGTAAACTACGTCATAAGTGCGGGCTGGCGACCGCACGGATTCATAAACTTTTTCGAACGTCTCGGTGGAGACAGAGAGGCGGGAAGTCGCCGCGCCCTCGGCTGGATCTCCACTCACCCGATGCCGGAAGACCGGATAGTGCACGTACGAGAAGCCATAGAGGCCCATGGCACCGTTCCAGCCAAGCTGGGTACGGAGGAGCACCAGCAGCTTCTGGCAATGCTGGGCGGTGCTTCTACTCCTCCAAGCTCCCCGGCTCGATCCACGGAACCCGCCGATGTTACCCCGCCGTCCGACACGACCGGAAGCCCCGCACCTGGCAGGCGCCGATGACAGGGGACGGCTAGCGCTTTTCGAATCCCAGCCGTACGAACCTGACGGGAACTTGAGCCTCAGCCACCAGCCCACCTGTTTCATTGACGAAGACCTTCAATAGCTGGGATTCGGTCCCCAGGGGGATCACGAGCCGGCCACCTAGACGAAGCTGGGTCACCAAAGGTTCAGGTATCTCCAGCGAAGCGGCCGTGACCAAGATGGAGTCGAACGGAGCCTCCTCGGGCCAGCCTTCTCGTCCATCGCCGTGGCGTACATGCACACCGCCGTAGCCGAGTCTTTCGAGCCTGACTGACGCCTCCCGAGCCAGCTCGCCGACGTTTTCCACCGAGAATACATCGGCTCCCAGCTCCTCTAGAACCGCGGCCTGGTATCCGCTGCCCGTTCCCACCTCGAGAACCTTGTCTCCTTCACGCACCGCCGCGGAAGTGGTCATGAAGGCGACTACGTACGGCTGTGAGATGGTCGCGTCATGCGATATGGGTAGCGCGCGATCTTCCCACGCATGGCAACGCAGGTTATCAGGGACGAATGCGTCCCTAGGTACGCGCCCGATAGCCTCGAGAACCCTGGGATCGTGTAGCTCGGGATGCCTGGAGAGGCTCTCAATGAGGTCTTTTGACGAAGCCGCCATTGTTCATCCCACCCTGCCTACCTGGATCCGACCTCCCCATCTCGTCAGCACCTCTTGTCCCGCGCTTCTATTCGACGGTTCCCGCAAGAACGGGTCTTCGTCCACCAAGGCAAAAGCATCTTCCCTCGCTTGCGCAAGGATGGCTCTGTCACGCGCCAGGTTTCCAAATATCAGATCCGGATGCCCCGACTGCCTGGTGCCGAGCACCTCTCCGGGTCCCCTGATTCGCAGGTCTTCCTCGGCTATCGCAAAGCCGTCACAGGTGCGAGCCATGATCGAGAGGCGGTCTCGAACCTTTTGTCCCCTGGCATCGCAAGCCACAAGGTAGCAATAGGATCTTTCGGCCCCACGCCCAACACGTCCGCGAAGCTGATGAAGCTGCGAGAGCCCAAAGCGTTCCGCATGCTCGACCACCATCACTGTTGCGTTTGGAACGTCGATACCCACCTCAACTACCGTCGTTGCCACTAGAACGTGGATCTCTCCCTTGGAGAAAGAGTCCATTACCCGATCCTTCGTATCGGCAGCCATTCGGCCGTGGAGCAAAGCGACATTGAGGTCCGGGAACACATCGCGGCCAAGCTCTTCAGCCATCCCCGACGCGGCCTTGACATCCTCGAGGTGCTCGCTCGTTTCTACTATGGGGTACACGACGAATGCCTGCCGTCCCTTGACAACGTGCCGGCGCACCGAATCCCAAACCCGCCCACGCTGCTCCTCTCCGAACACCTTAGTCGTCACCGGAGTGCGACCTGGCGGCAGCTCATCGATTATGGAGAGGTCCAGATCTCCGTACGCCGTCATCGCCAGCGTCCTCGGTATGGGGGTAGCGGTCATTACCAGAGTATCGGGACGCCGGCCCTTGTCGATCAGTCTAGCTCTCTGCTGGACGCCGAACCGGTGCTGCTCGTCAACCACCACGAGGCCCAAGCGTCGAAACCGAACTCCCTCCTGAATCAGAGCATGCGTTCCGATGACGACGACGGCTTCCCCGGTAGCGAGGCTGTCCAGCACGGCTCGGCGCTCCGACGACTTCATCTTTCCGGAGAGCATGACTGCTTCGATACCGCCCAACTCGAGAAAGCCCGACACGGTCTTGTAGTGCTGCTCGGCGAGAAGCTCGGTGGGTGCCATTACGGCGCCTTGCCATCCCAATCTTGCCGCCAGGGCGAGCGCCACCACCGCCACGGCCGTCTTGCCGGATCCGACATCACCCTGCAGAAGCCTGTGCATCGGCTCGGGCCTTGCCATATCCCTCGCTATCTCGAGAACGACGCGTTGCTGGGCCGCGGTCAACTCGAAAGGCAGCAATTCGCGGGCAGCCACGAGATCGTCGTTACCGACATCGAAGGCAATGCCGGGCTCGACCCTTACCCCCCTAGCCTTCAAGGCTAGGCCGAGTTGCAAGAAGAACAATTCCTCGTACACCAAACGGCGGTGTGCCTCCGTCGAGTTGTCTTCCAATGCTTCGATGGAGGTCCCAGGCGGCGGCTTATGAAGAAACCGCAGTGCTTCGTCTAGTCCGATGAGTCCACGTTTGGAAACAATCCGGCTCGGCAGGGGCTCCGGCAGTAGCCGCGCGTGCGGAAGAGCCCTACCCACCACGTTGCGGAGAGTACGCGCCGGTACTCCCTCCACATCGCCGTATCTAGGAACAATCGAGTCCGCCGCGGCATCTCTTTCTGGGGGCTCATTCTCATTGGCGTCAAGCATGTCGGGATGAGCCATCTCGAGCATGGCGTCCCGGGCTTTCCGAACTGGTCCCGAGACACATATCTCCGCACCCTCACGGTACTTTCGGGCCAACCATGCCACAGGGCGATAGTAGCGAGCACGAAGGCAGCCACTACTGTCGGAAAGCAAGACATCGAATACGCGGCGGCCCCGGCCCAAGGGTCTGTATCCGGCGCTTACCACCCGGCCTGTAACGGTTGCGCGACGACCCGGGATTAGATCGGCTATCCGCTCCGCACGTGAGCGAAGCTCATATCCCACCGGCAGGAACCAGATGGCGTCCTGAACGCGACGAACACCCCTTGCCGCGAACGCCTCGGCGCGTGTGGGGCCTATACCGGTGAGTGAGGAAAGAGATGCATCCAGAACCGAGACCCCGGTGGGGGGACGCTCTGGAACCACTACGCGGGCTCCCGCGGCACCGCTGGCGGTGGTTGCTTCTCCCTGGCAGGAAGCAATGACTACCTCATCCGCACCACGATCGGGCCCATCTTCCACCGGCGCATCCCCAATCGACTTGGCCTCCACGGGCGCCGGTGAGTAGTCAACCCTGGAGACGGCGGCGTCAGCAGTGCCCGCCAAGACCGAGCTCAAATCAGCCGGCAAAGCAATACACCGCGCAAGAAGCCCGGCTAGGCGGCAGAGAACCCTGATTCTGCTCTCTTCATCGAGGCGGTCGAAACCTTTCACCACCCGTTCGATGCCATCCAAGACTCGGTGGTCGAGTTTGTCGTCCGACCGCGCGGCCTCGACCGCGGCGGTCACCAGGCCCTCGATGCCCCGAAGGCGACCTACGCCCGCGAAATCGTTTTTTGCCGCAAAGGACAAGGGAGCCACGAGGGCCGAAAGAGCCTGCTCGCCCACTCCTACATCCCGGCTCTCCTCGTCGGTCAAAGTTTCTCCAGGTGGCATCTGGCGGCGGCCCCCCACATCGAACCGTTCAGCGCTCGAACCTTACTTCCAGGATCTCGTAACGCCGAGATCCTCGAGGGGTCTTGAGCTCTACCTCGTCATCCACGACCTTCCCAATCATTGCACGAGCGATAGGTGAGCTAATCGAAATTAGCCCCCTCTCCAGGTCTGCTTCGTCCTCCCCCACGACCCGATACGTGACCTCCACGTCGTTATCCAGATCAAGCAGCACTACCGTAGCACCAAATACCACCCTTTCCCCCGAGAGGACGGCGGGATCGATCACCTCGGCACGAGATAGGCGATCCTCGAGATAAGAGATGCGAGCCTCGACAAGGCCCTGTTTGTCCTTGGCGGCGTGATACTCGGCGTTCTCGCTCAAATCGCCATGTTCGCGTGCCACGCCTATCTCGCGGGAGATTCTGGGGCGATCGATGGTTTTCAGTCTCTTGAGTTCGTTACGCAGGGCCTCATGGCCTGCCTTGGTTACTGGTACTCGATTCATTTCGCTTCCCTACAGGATCCCCGATCTTCTCATGGGAAAACAATGGCCGAGACAAACTATGCTCCCGCTCCGGGTACCCCCACCACACTCGAGTGTCAAGCCGTCCTCCCATGACTTTGAATCAAACGGCTTGGCCCCTATCGAACGCTTGCCTCAAAAAGAGATGATCAGGCCGAGCTTGACCCGTCTAGGCGGCTGAAGATCGAACGGGCTGCGTGGCTCTCCCCAACGCGTATTCGGCGTCGCAAGGTCTCCTTGCGCGTTCCGCAAAGTGGATCCCCCGTCCTCGTCACGAATATCTTCCAGAGAACCGCCTTCGAGGGGCTCCACCACATCATAGGTATATGCGTCATCCACCTCGACGGGACGCTGGAGATTGAGCAGGTTCGAAACCGTCACGCCGAAGCGCGCGCGGAGCCCCTCGCCGATATTCCATGCATACCCGATGGAAAGATCCAGATCGTAAAGCGGTGGAGTTCGGCCCCCCGCTCCACGAGGCAGGATGAAGACCTCTCGCCGGCCGTATAAAGCATGAGTACCGAGCACGTCGATGGGACGCCCGGAAGAGTAACGAAACGAAACACCACCGCCCAGACCGGTCTCCCCCTGATAGAAGGCATCCAGCCCCAACCTTACCGGCCGGTCAAGACGAAGCGGACCTGTGCTGTTCACCACAAGTTCGGGAAGATCGAACTGGCTTGTGACGGTTGGATCGAGCTGCTCGTTCTGGGGGGAGTAATAGCCCGCGTAGTTCCCATCCAGTCGAGAAAGTACCAGCGAACCTGCCACTAGCCAGCGACCGCCCGGTGAAGTGCGAGCCGTCAGCTCTATCGCCTGGTAAGTGCGTTCGGCCCGTGGGAAGACACGCACCGCCTCTATGTTCTCGAGGTCCTCCTCGATCGAATCCGTGCTACCCGACTCCGCGGCGGATTCGAGAGATCTCTTTGCCGCGTCCAAGAGATCCTGCTCGCCTGGGTTTATTATGGCAAATCTGCGCGCGGTATCGTCCAGCGCAACATCCTCGACGAGACGACCAAGCGTTCGTCGCACCAGCGTAACTCCCAGAGCAAGATGGTCGGTCACGACCCTCTCGAGGCCCAGGCTAATCTCGTCGTGATAAGGCGCTCGAAGATTGGGCTGGATCCAGGGTGGTTCGGCTCCAACCGAAATTTCCTCCACTCCTTGAAGGCTGGGGGTCATGTTGACGCCGTCCTCGTCTAGATACTGAATGATCGACACGAACTCACCAAAGGTCCGCGCAACCACGTTCAGCGGTATTCGCTGCTGATAGCGACCTACATGTGCGTGCAACCTCGCCAGACCCTCTCCAGTCCAGTCCCAGACCGCGCCAATGCGCGGTGCCGGCGTAGGGGGGAGCATGAGCGTCCTCACTCCAGCCGAGTCCCCTAGGAGTTGGCTCTCGAGCCTGACCCCTATATCTAAACGGAGGCCGTGGATCGGCTCCCAAGAATCCTCCAGGAAAAGGGCGGCGTTCAGCCCCCGAGCATCGATCTCCAGGAAAGGCATGGCGGACACCTCGCCATCCTCGTCGATAGTACCCGCCCGGCGCTCCACGTAGCGTGCCGGAGCTTCATCGCCGAGATCCATTCGCAACACACCCCCGTGTACTCCATGACCATAACGGTACCTGTCGAGGTCGGCTCGCGCTCCCCAACTGACGGCATGGAAGCCGAAACCATCGATCATACGAGTGAAGGTCGCCCCGGCCGACGCCCTCGAAAGGAAACTGTCCTCCTGCACCCAAAACGGTCCCGAGAGGTAGTCCCGAACCGCGCAGGGTGAAGAAGACGGGTCCTCGGGATCAGACGGACTGCACTCCGGTAGATCCGCCAGATCTTGACAAAGGTAGGGGTACTCGTGCCGCGTTGGGATCACATCCTTCGCCAGCGTCTCCAACGGAAGCAGCTCCTGCCTTCGAAACTGGTAGCCGACATTCGTATCCATGACGAGCCGGCCGTCCATCATGCGGCTACGCCACGAACCGATGAGGTTCCTTGCGCTTGTCCGCTCCGAGCCCATGACGGCGGCTTCGTCCCCTATCAGGCTAGGATCGAACACGCCGACCGACTTTTGGGGGTTGCCGATGAATGCCAGCATCCCAGATTGGTCGTCGCTTGGCCGCAGATCTACTCTGGCCACCATGGAGCCGAAACGCTCCTGACGCAGGAAATCCCTGCCAGCTTCGACAAGTGGCTCCCGAAGATGGGCGTCCCCGTCTCCCTCTTCCAAGGGGAAGACATGGCGGGTGAACCTTACGTCATTGAATCCCGGCGCCAGCCCTACAAAAAACCAGGCTTTGTCCTCGACCAAAGGCCCCCCAAGAGCCACCCCAAGCTCCATCTCGTCCACTGGCACGGCGGTGGAGACAATGACGGAGTCATCACGAACCTCGGGAAGCATCTTTTCCGCGAGGACGCCCGGCCAGTAACCGAGGAAAACGTCGCCAAAAAAGGCATCTCCTCCTGATCTGGTGACCACGTCCACCACTCCGCCGCCGGCTCCCCCGTGGGCGGCGCCGTAGCCTCCTGTACGAACGGCGACTTGCCGGACCAGCTCGGCGGGAAGACTCGTCGTCGCCAGGCCGCGCCCGACATCCGTCGTGTCGAAGCCGTCGATGAGCCAGGTGTTCTCCGGTGAGGTGGCACCACGAAGCGTGACTCCGAGGTGATCCGCTCCCGAGCCCGGAGCGAGCGCGACCAATGATTCGGTGTCCTGGCCCACTGGCAGCAACATCGCGCAGCGTCCATCCATGACCAGTCCGGTGCCGGTCCCATAATCGATGACGGGAGCCTTCCCCGTGACTTCCACGGCGGGCGCTTCGAGCGTCAACACCTTGCCGGGTTCGGGCTCGGCGTCCTTTTTCTTTGTGGGAAAGTCGGCCTTTGGCAGTAAGGCTATCCTGACAAGCCGGGTCTTCCCAGCCTCGATCTTCAAGACGGCCTCGTGGGGCGCGAAGCCACCGGCGCGAGCTTTCAAGAAATACGAGCCGGGAGCAAGACCATCGAACCGCACCAGGCCTTTCTCATCGCTGTCCCTTCGAGACTCTAATACACCGTCGCGTCCCGCCAGGATGACCTCGGCGCCCCCGACCGGCTTCTCTTCATCGCAGACTATTTGACCGAGCAGCCCGCCGCTCGAGCCGGCCGAGACCGGAGTTGCAAGAACCGCACATACGGCCACCACAACAAATCTCATCCGATTTCCGCCCTATCCCCCCCGTAATACAAAAAGGAGTAATACGACATGGCAGCACCAAGGTTACACAAAAACGTCCTTTTCCCACTCAAAGGCTACCGTAAATGAGCTCGACCTTTGGTGCCGATCTGTTGTTCTGGCGCTGCCTGTCATACACGAGCGCAGCCTGTGCCAGCCGCCAGATAGCCTCGCGGCGCATCGATGCATCCGCCGCCTTGCCTTTCTTGCGAAGAGCCCTGGCCCACGAGCCAATGAGCTTCCGGGCGTTGTGCGGGTGGTAAATGAAGGTCCGCCCGAAAATCAGGCGCCCATCCATCGGTATGAGACGAGCCTCGATGATGTCCTTCTTCAGAATCGCGGCCTTGCGCCTGCGCTCGAAGACCCGACAGCTCTCCTGGGTCAATACATCACGCACGATTACCGCATCCTTCGATTTTCTTCTGATCTCAAACAACCCGTGGATTGTGCGAGTAAAACCGGCATAAGTCTCTTTTTCTTCGAGACTCAGCCCTTCTCCCCCCTCCGCCAAGAACAGCTCCGCGGGCGTACGCCCCTCCGAGTCGAAAGAGAGAGGTCGATCGAGCAGGTAGTACTCCGAGAGCCCGGCCATGCGTTGCTCGAAAGCAATATCGTCCTCATGGATGAGACCCGTGCCCTCGAAGTACGTCTCTCGCGCATCCATGATCTCGGCGGCAAACCGATTCGCGGTAGCCCAGCCGGCTAGCTGTTCAAAACAGCGTTCTTGCATGATCCAAAGGCAGACCTCCACATGAAAGTCTACCTCAGAGCCGGCCTCGGTATACCCGGCGTCCCGAGATCCATGTTCCGACGACCTTTCCGGGCAGCGTCCAGCCCCTGAAAGGAGTGTTCCTTCCCTTCGAAAGGAATCTCTCCGGAACGACCGTCCAACTGGCTTCGGGATCTATCAGCACGAAATCGGCCTTGGAACCGGTAGCAAGTGTTCCGGAATCCAAGCCGAGCACTCCGGCTGGGCCGCTGGTTAGAAGCTCCACGGCCTTGGATAAGCCAAGCTCTCCTTCCAAGACGATCTTCAAGGTCAGAGACAGCGCCGTCTCGAGACCAACGATTCCGTTCGCGGCCCTATCGAACTCCACGTCCTTCTCAATCGAGCTGTGTGGCGCATGATCGGTGGCGATGGCCTGAACCGTTCCATCCCGCATACCGTCCAGCAAGGCGGCTCTATCCGCTTCGGATCTAAGTGGAGGCATCATCTTGGTGGAGGTGTCGAACTGCTCGCATGCCACATCGGTCAGTGTGAAGTGATGAGGAGTCACCTCGCAGGTGACCTGAAGACCCCGGCGGCGGGCATCTCTTACCGCTCCAACGGCCCCAGCGGTCGAAACATGCGCAACGTGAAGGCGCCCACCGGTATCCTTCAGCAATCGAATGTCGCGGTTTACCATGACCTCTTCGGCCGAGGCCGGCACCCCGCGTAGACCGAGACGCGTTGCCGCGGCTCCCTCGTTCATGACGCCGCCCTTTGCCAGATCGAGATCCTCGGAGTGGGTCATTACAGGAACACCAAGCCCCCTTGCATACTCCAAGGCACGCCGCATCAAACCGGCATTCATCACGGGCCGGCCGTCATCGGTGAAAACGACACAGCCCGCATCCCGAAGATCGCCCATTTCGGAAAGGTCCTTGCCCGCCAACCCTTTGGTTATAGCTCCAGCGGGCAGCACCCTGGCCATGCCGGCCTCCTCCGCCCGTTCGATGATGAGCTCGGTCACGGCCCTTCCATCATTGGGAGGATCGGTGTTCGGCATTGCAACTATGGTCGTAAAACCTCCCGCGACCGCGGCCTTGGCTCCAGTTTCAACGGTTTCCTTGTACTCCTGTCCCGGCTCTCGCAGGTGAGTATGCAGATCCACGAGCCCCGGAACGAGCCACAAACCTCGCCCGTCTATTTCGAGCTGGGTTCCTCCTCGCGGAGGCCGCTTGGGCATACCCGCTATTTGCCCACCCTCGACAACGAGACATCTCTTTTCGTCGAGCCCTTGGCTCGGGTCGATGATTCTAGCGCCGCGTATTACCGTTCTTCGAGGCATTGATTCCTTCCGTGCCGATTGCTCGAGAGCTCGAGCAGTTCGGTTGATCAGGCCGCCGCAACGGGCGGTTCCAACGCGGCGCCAATGGGCCGCGCTGAAAGATAGAGTAGAGCCATTCTCACGGCCACACCGTTCTCCACTTGGTCGAGGATCACGCTCCGCGGCCCGTCCGCCACGGCGGGATCGATCTCCACCCCACGGTTCATGGGGCCGGGATGGAGAATCAGTGCATCTTTCTTGGTCAGATCGACATTCCTAGGGGACAGCCCGTAAAGACGGCTGTACTCCCGATCACTCGGATACGTCGGCTCCGCCGCTCGCTCCTTCTGAATTCGAAGCATCATGACGGCGTCCACACCCTCTATGGCCTCCTCGAGCCTATGATGCACCGACAAAGCGCCGAGCTCTTCTATCCCCCACGGGATCATGGTAGGCGGGCCGCATAGACGCACGCGGGCTCCCAGCTTTGAAAGGCAGCGTATGTTCGATCCCACAACGCGGCTGCCGGAGATATCGCCCACGATGGCGACCGTCTTGCCTTCGAGGGTGCCCCATCGTTCTCTAAGCGTGAGCACGTCGAGAAGAGCCTGGCTCGGATGCTCATGAGCACCGTCCCCTGCATTCAGGATGGCGCAGTCGAGGTTTCTTGCCAGCATCCATGGTACGCCCGCCGAGGCACTGCGAACCACGAGTATGTCCGGGTGCATGGCCCGAAGGTTTCTTGCGGTGTCCAAAAGAGTCTCTCCCTTGGAGAGAGCGCTGGCGGAAGCCGAGAAGTTTATGACGTCCGCGGACAACAGCTTGCCGGCTATCTCGAAAGATGTGCGGGTGCGTGTCGACGGTTCGAAGAAAAGGTTGATGACCATCTTCCCGCGCAACGTGGGAACCTTCTTGATAGACCGTCGCATGACCTCCTTGAAGGCCACCGCGGTATCCAAGATCTCGTGGATATCCGAACGCGACAGCTCCGCGATACCTAGTAGGTGGCGGGGAGCGCCGGGCATATTACTCCCCGGTTCATCCGCCGCCTTCACCTCCGGTGTCCCTGGAGCCGCAACTACTTTCTTTTTGGTACCCTTCTTCTTCGGGCGTGGCCGGGTCTCGCTACTGCTCACTTCTTCCTCCATCGAATCAGGTGGCGCGGCGTATCAGCCGCCCTTTCTCTTCTCTCCCATTACAACGACCGCATCGTCACCATCGTTCTCCGCCAGGCGAACCTCCACGGTCTCGTCGGATCTCGCCTCGACCCGCTCGCCCACGATGTCCGCGGCTATCGGCAGCTCCCGACCTCCACGGTCGACGAGCACCGCAAGCAGAATGCGCCTGGGACGTCCAAAATCCATCAACGCGTCGATGGCGGCCCGCACTGTTCTTCCCGTATAGAGCACATCATCAACCAGAACCACTAAGCGGTCCCCAAGGACGAAGTCGATTTTGGTCGGGCCGACCTCCGGCTGCTCCAGGCCTCTGAAAACATCGTCGCGATACAGGGTGATGTCGAGAATGCCCAGCGGCGTCTCGACCCCGGTCGTTTTCTTCAGGCGTTTGCGCAAACGCTCCGCAAGCGGGACACCGCCGGTGCGAATGCCGACCAGGACGACATCCTTGGGATCCGAAACCTGTTCGATTATGGACTTTGCGATCTCGTCGAGCTTGGCGTTTATCCGCCCACCCTCGAGATACCGCCGTTTCTCAATGAGATTGTAGGGAGGCATCGCTTCTTGCTACTCCATTTCCCGTTCGCAGTACGAGGAAAAACTGAAGACATGGGTCCGATCTACGAAAGGCAGATCTATTTCTCGCTCGTAGTATGCGCCTATGGACAATATCGGCGGCCTGGCGGTCCGGTCCAGCTTTACTTCCAGGTGATCGCCCGGATCAATAGCCGGTACTCTTCGCGTCTCACCGCCTATCTCACGTTCTACCGTCGCAATGGAATGCACTCGGCGAAGAAAGTCCTCGCGAGTATGCCGCGGATCCCACCGGCGCCAGGTCGAGTTCAAGGACTCCTTGCAAACCTTGTTGACTTCCATGTTGTTCATCATCAGCGGGAGGTACACAAAACCGCCGTACACCGCGGCGGCCACGACCGCAATCAGCACCAAAGTAAGGAACTTGACCTTGCCCGCCTGGCCTTTGTGAGAACGAAGAGATTCCGACAGCCTTTCGCGAATAAGGATCATCGAGTTGGCTCCTACACCCACGGATGAGAGTAATGCAAGAAATGAATGAACCGGAAGCAGTCGTATTCAGCCAAGACCCATTCTATTACATAGCGGCCGTCAGTCATCCAGCTTCAGCACCGCCAGGAATGCATCCTGTGGGATCTCGACAGTGCCGACCTGCTTCATCCTGCGCTTCCCCTCCTTTTGCTTCTCGATCAGCTTACGCTTGCGGGTGACATCGCCCCCATAACACTTGGCGGTCACATTCTTGCGAAAGGCCCTCACGGTCGTTCGCGCTACCACCTTGGTGCCGATGGCCGCTTGGATGATCACCTCGTACATCTGGCGAGGGATGACGTTCTTCATGCGCACGCAAAGGTCTCTTCCACGTTGATGAGCCCTGGCCTTATGCACAATCAGCGAGAGAGCATCCACCGGCTCCCCGTTTACCAGCAGGTCCAATCGAACGAGGTCGCCCTCCAGATGCCCGGCCGGCTCGTAGTCCAAGGAAGCATATCCCCTGCTGATGCTCTTCAGCCGGTCATAGAAATCCAGAACCACCTCGGAGAGGGGGAGGTGGTAGTCGATCTGTACATGGCGAACACTGGGGTATGAGATTCCGAGCTGCTTTCCGCGCCGGTCCTCGCAAAGCTTGATTACAGCCCCTACGTACTCATGAGGAGCATGCACATGTGCCTCGATGTACGGCTCTTCTATGAACTGGATCTCTTGAACCGGCGGTACGTTTGCGGGATTGTCGACATCCATGACGGTCCCGTCCTTTTTGCTCACCCTGTACACGACAGACGGAGCCGTGGTGATGAGCTCGAGGTTGAACTCCCGTTCCAGCCGCTCCTGAACGATTTCCATGTGCAGTAGGCCCAGGAAACCGCATCGGAAACCGAACCCCAGCGCCTGTGAGACCTCGGCCTCGTAAACGAAGCTGGAGTCGTTCAGGGCCAGCTTCTCCAGCGCGTCTCTAAGGTTTTCGTAGTCGCCGGAATCGATCGGGTAGACGCCCGAGAAGACCATGGGCTTTGGTTCTCGAAAACCGGGGTAAGACTCCTCGCACGGCCGTGCGGAGTGGGTCACCGTGTCTCCGACCTTGGCATCGGCGACCTCCTTGATTCCAGCGATCAAGAGACCAACCTCTCCGGCGGAGAGCGACTTCGTGGAACAGTAGCCGGGCGCTCTGACGCCGAGATCCTGGACATCATGGCTCTTGCCGGTCGACCAGAGCTTGATCCTGTCTCCCTTCTCGATCTTGCCGTCTATTACCCGAATCAGACATACAACTCCCCTATAACTGTCGAACCAGGAATCGAACACCAAGGCCTTGAGCGGCGCCTCGGGTTCACTTTGGGGAGGAGGAACCAGTTTTACGACGGCCTCCAGAACCTCCCGAATGTTGGTTCCCATCTTGGCGGAAACAGCCGGCGCGTCCTTCGCATCCAGCCCCACGACTTCCTCGATCTCATGCCGGGCCATCTCGACGTCGGCGGCGGGGAGGTCGATCTTGTTGATGACGGGCACCAGCTCGAGATCCGCGTCGGCCGCCAAGTAAGCGTTCGCAAGGGTCTGAGCCTCGACCCCCTGGCTGGCATCCACCACCAGGATGGCGCCCTCGCAGGCTGCCAATGACCTTGATACCTCGTAGGCAAAGTCAACGTGCCCCGGCGTGTCGATGAGATTGAGAACGTAGTCGTTACCATCGTCGGCGCGGTAGCGCATTCTCACCGCGTTCGCCTTGATGGTGATGCCTCTTTCCCGCTCGAGATCCATCTGATCTAGAAACTGGTCCTGCCGGTCCCGGTCGGAGACGGTCTCCGTCAAGTCCAGTAGACGATCGGCGAGCGTCGACTTTCCATGATCGATGTGCGCGACAATTGCGAAGTTGCGAATACGAGACTGCATCCGTCTCCCATTGTTAGTAGTGCTGTACCGGCCATTGGCCACCCGCCCGAAAGCGGACTCACCTAAGCCGGAGATTACCGCCGTGATCCCGATACGGCTTCAACCGCCGTCTCACCCGAAGTGTTCGTTCGTCTCACTTGCGCCCCGAGCTCTTGCGCAAGCTGTCCTCGAACGTGAGCTGACCCGGGAGAAGCTCGTTGTGACGAGCCAGGACCATGTCTATTCCCTGGCGGATGTACTCCGCTATGGGAACCTTGGTCTTCTCGTTCAAGAGCTTCAGCTTCTCGTTCTGCTCCGCCGTAATATAAACGGTTGTGCTTATCTTGTTCCTAGCCATTGCCCCACCATCGCTCCGCGTTGCATATTTATTGCCTCGGCCGGCAGGCCGGTCGGACCCGGGATTTCCCTCCACCAACGGAGCGAAGAGCACGGACCGACATGACCATACATATACGCCCACATAAGGCTGGGATCCAGTAAACCTGCTTGACCGGCCCTACCTCACACCAGCATACTTCATTACCACCATGCCCAAGGCGACAGCCCATTCCGGTGTGCACACCTCCGCCGCTGTTGTGACAGCGTTCTCTGTCTTGCTTTCGAGTCTTGGCGGATGCTCGGCCGCGCGAGAGCAAATCGAAGACGACCGTGCGGACGAGCCGTCCACCGAGCAGCAAGCGTGGACCCCGGAGCCCGAGCCGGGCGATCAGGCTGTCGCCATAGACGTCAATAACGATGGCAGGCCAAACATCATCAATCACTACAGGGTGATTCCCAACCGACCGGAAGTCCTGCTTCGGAAAGACATAGACCTCAACGGGAACGGCAGAATCGACATCTGGCGTTTTTACGAAGATGGCGAACGTCTGTTGAAGGAAGCTTTCGACCTGGACTTCAGCGGCGTCATAGACATCTGGAACTTCTACGACGACCGCGAGCGTCTAATCCGAAAAGAAGCGGACCTTACGCTCAACCAACAAACGGACCTTTGGAAGTACTACGAAAACGGCCGCCTGGTACGCAAGGAGAGGGACACCTCCGGAGACGGTAGAGCCAACTACTTCGAGTTCTGGGAGGATGGGAAGATCGACAGAATCGGCGAGGACTTGAACGGTGATGGCACCATCGATAGGTGGACCCGCCGAGATAGAGACTGAGCCCACCTCCTTGGGTTGTTTTCTGGCCCACAGGGCCCCGGCGTGAGACTCTCTTGACAGTGTCACGAGAAACAAGAGCCAAAGGCCACACAGGCGGCGCCAGAATGAAGCTTGGACCGCGCCTGAACGACCTAGAGAAGAGAGTTGGAAATCTCGAGAGGCGCGTCGGACATCTGGAAGGACAGGCGAAGCGAGCCTCTCCACCCCCCGCCGCATCCGCAAGGGAAGAGGCCTCCCCAAGATGTCCGGGCTGCCGGCTTCCCATGGAGGAGAGGGGAGGCAGGTGCGTGTGGTGTGGGTTCGTCATGGACGCCGCTTCACCGGGCCGAGCCTAACGGGGGCATCATGCCCAGCCAGCGGCGGCAGCGGCGGTGCCATGCGCCCTTCGACTCTGCTATGGTCGTAAGCCAGCCGAACGCCCAAGTGAAGCTGTCATGAGCACAGGAGCAACCTGCAAGGCAACAGAGCCGGTTTCAGTCTTTCTGGTCGAAGATCAGCCAAGGCTGCTTCGAACGCTCGAAAAGTACCTGTCGACGCAAGAAGGAATAACGGTGGCCGGGTCGGCGATGAGCGCGGAGGAAGCACTCGAGGCCATCCCCGAGACGGGAGCACAGGTGGTGCTTCTGGACCTCGAGCTTCCTGGAATGGACGGGCTGGCCTTCCTGAAGATCTTCAAACCGAGGCATCCCCAGATCGAGGTGCTGATTCTCACCACCTTCGACGATGAAACAAAGGTCTATCAGGCGGTGCGGGCAGGCGCCGCCGGCTATCTGGTCAAGCGCATTGCGCACGAGAAGATTGCCGCAGCAATTCATGAGGTGTGGGACGGCGGAACGGTAATCGAGGCGAGGATAGCTCGGCGCTTTTGGAACTACTTTCAAAGCGTAAAATCCTCGACGCGGGAAGAGACCCGGCACGGCTTGACGGAGGTCGAAATAGAGATCCTCCTTTTTCTCGGGAAAGGCCTGTCGAACGCGGAGGTCGGTGACGTCATGAGCATGGGGCGCCGAACCGTGAGAAGCCACCTCTCACACATTTACCGCAAGCTGGGTGTGTCCACGCATGTGGAGGCCGTCGTCGAGGCGTTGCGTTTGGGGCTGATCGACCTTTAATTGCAAACGCGGGAGGACGCCCACCGCGTCCTCCCGCCATGGCATGGGCCTCGCTTCCATGCGGACAAAAACGTCTACTCGAGAAGCCAGGCCGTCATTGATTCTCTACTGCTGGTAATGCTCACACGGGCTTGTCATCAGGCTCTTGACTCGCCATTCACCTTCCTCGCGAATCAGCACCGCGCCGAGCTGCATTTCCACGTGGCGGGGTTCCGGCCTTACCGCAAGCTCCTCCTCTTCGACCAGCTCGTCGTTCATATCTTCCGCGACCTCTGCTTCATCGTCGTTGGTGACGGCACCCACGACCTCGGGCTCATCGCCGATGATGACGGTGGTTCGAACGAAGGCGACGCTATCGTTCAAGAAGGTCACGTCGGTGTCGGTGGTTCGAATGTTCACCTCATCGATGACGCCTTCCCGAGGCATCAGGGCCAGCTCCTCCTCCACCACCATTTCCTCTTCCTCGGCATACTCTTCGTCCATATCTCCGCCAAGGCCGAGCATCTCGTCCGCCTGCCGGATCATGGCTTGTTGAGCCGCGTGCACCCGGATTTCTCCGGTGGGCAGGTGACCAAGCAGCCGGTACTCGTCTTCGTTGAAGGTACCCGAGAGGACCTCTCCATCGCCGGTAACGACGGATACCTGCACCGGGAAGGAGAGCCGGTCCATGTAGGCGTCTGCATCATGAGCGAGGTCCTTGGCGAATTCATCCACAAAATCCATCGCCGCCTGCTCGTCCGGACGGTCCTCTGCTTCCTGCGCCCATGCTTGTGCCGCGAGACCAAAGGTTAGAACAGCCGTAAGCAAATAACGAATCATAATCTTCCTCCATTAAGGCCGCGCGTCCGGCCAGTCAGCCTGGAACGCGGCGGAGTCGAGGGTGCATACCGCCACCGCCGGGTAGGGGATCCGGCGGGGGCGACGAGCGAAGACACGACTGTACGCCCGTGGACCTAGAACTATGAACGCAACGGCCACGGGAACAGAAATGAAAAACCGCCCTCGCCTTCTCCCCGTGTTGAATGACCCTACTACTTGCTGTTTGAGCGTTCGTCGTCGGTGAGCCCGCTTGCGTGAAGGCACTCAACGAGGCTTCGCGGCTCTCGAGTGGTCGGCACCCATAGGCACATCCATCCCGTAACAGGTGCGACATCCCTTTTCGAGTTGAGAGGCTCGGCTCCCTGTCGCAAGGTTCATCAATAGCCGACAAATCCCCCCCAGCTTGGAATGGGACCGGGACGCTAGAGAGCAGTCTCGGCAACCGCACAGAAACCGACGCAGCTCAACTTGCATGAGCGCCCCGCCGGTCGTAACCTGCCGCCGGCAGCGGAAGCACGGCTGGTGCCGGCCTCGGTCTTCAAAACCGATGGGCGTCCTGCGCTCCAGGGCGCCGGCAGGTTCGATTCCTGTGCGCTGCCGCCATCGCTGCTCCGCCGACTCCTTAGTTCGTAGGGCGTGCCACAAGCCCCAGTCCTGTCGAAGGCCGAGCCAGAAGTCGGCGCTCATGCCGGTTACGCGGGTACAGACTTCGAAGCTGTCGAAAGCCACCAACCGTCCCCATCCCAGTTCGGGTTCGCGTCAGGGTCTCCCGCAGTGCGAATGTGCGGGGTAAACCCCTCCTTTCGTCCGCCCCGGCGCGGACGCCTTGGCGCCGCGCTTCCTGTCCATGAACGATCGGCCGTACATCCTCTCCGCCTCCCACTGGTTATGAGAGCGGCATCGAAGCCTAATTTCTTCGACCGTATGCCGGCCGACCCGCGCAAACCCTTCGACGTGATCGAGCTCCAGGCGCCGCCGCTCCGGGCATCGCCTTCCTCGCTTGTCGAGGAACGTACATTGCTCGCCGTCTCTCTCGATAACGGCTCGCCGCACCTCCGCCGGAATGTGTCGCGATGGTCGTTCCTTCCGCTGGGCGTCCGACCCGGCCGTCTGGACGTGCGGCGATGGGTGGGCCTCGTGCCCGGCGGCGGGCGTGTTGTTCGCCTGTCTGTGCCATGAAACCTGGGCCTCCTGTCCGGCGACGGGCGTGTGGTTCGCCTCGCCGACCCCCATCTTCCTGGAATCCCTCTTGCTCGCCCGGGGCTTACGTCCCACCGCGAAGCGCTTCTTCCTCGTGTCCTCGATCAAGAGGTCGATGCCGCGCTCGACAATCTCGGCGAGGTCGCCGTCTTGGACCTGATGACCGAGCAGGTCCCTTGCCCGGCGGATCTTGTCCCGCAGCCGGCGCGAGGCGGTAAACGTGACCTTGTAAGCCTCATCGGAGAGCGGCTCGACCTTGCCGCGCCTTCGAGATGCCTCGAGAGCAGGACGGCCCGTCGCCGGCGCAGTGCCAAGGAGCCCAGCCGCATCACCAGAGTCCGGCCGGCACGCTCCTCCCGCAGGCCGAGGACCGGTGTCGGAAGCAGGCCGCGCTTCCCGACCGTCGTGCCGACCGGCCCCACCCGTCCCGGCAGCCGAGGCATGATCCGCGCCGGCGCGGAGACCGCCGCCGAAGCCGAGGCCGTCGTCGTTGGTGGCGGGCACGAGGTCGCCGGGTGCGCCAACGCCGGAGGTGAACTGCGCCATCCAAGCCGGTGTCGCATCCGCCCCACTGCCACCGGCCGAACCGCCGCCCGCCTCGAGCCCGTTCCTCTTGCCTCCCTCCCCGTCCCGCGTGCCGCCGCTCCTTGGTCCGGGCAGCTTTCGGATCGAGGTCGGCACCGCGGGACGCGGCGCTATCCTCGCGATGAGCTCTTCTATGTCTCTCTTCGACTTGCCGGCCGCCTCCGCCAGCAGCGCGCGGTGCCCTTCGCCGGTGAGGTGTGGCGCCAGCATGCGAAGGCCAGTGAGATGCACCTTGCCTTCGCGCAGGGTATCGAGCACACCCGGATACCGACGCGACGACCTGGCGACGGCGATCCAGTTGCAGGCGACGTCCTCCGAGCAGCCCAGTTCCGCGACGCACCAGGCAAAAAGTGAGGGCTGCGCCTGCTCCAGGTAGAGCTTCCGCGAATCGACCTCGGCAAGGTGAGCGATGAGGTCGGAGGTCACCTCGTTCGAGCGACCGACGAGCGAGCGGGTGGCGGCGAGGAGATCGTTGTTGGAGAGAGCGGACAGAGCGCTGCTGTTGGCCTTCATGATCGTTCCCCCGTGTTCGGCCCGGCTCCCCTCCCCTCACGGCCGATGCAGGCGTGAGAGCTAAAGAGTGCCGGCGCGTTGAGTTTGCAAAGGTCTTGCAGAACTTCTCTCTCGACGACACGAGAATCATATCATGCGGTATTTGCGAGCCCCGGAGCAGGGTTGAGCGTGCGTTCTCCCCCTAATATCGCTTCAAAGGCAGACCAGGCCGTGTTCGCCCGGCAGGCAGCGCCCTAGGCAGGGAGAACGCTGCCCATGAGAGCACCCGGGACGCGCGCGTTTTTGTCTTCCAAAAACCCGTCAAGCGAAAAGCGACATGATCCGCGGCGGCATGTCGATTTTTCATGTTACGCGACAAGCGTTCGACCCTCGAAGCTGAAGAAGGGGTTCGCTACCCTGTGCCATGCTGCGAGCAAGGCGGTTGCCGCCACTTTCAGGGAGCTATACCGGGCGTTCGTCACCGCCTACCGGACAGTGGTGCCGGACCAAGAACAGCCCGTCTCCTCGGAGGGCGACGACGGAATCAGTATCTCCGCCGAGTCGAAGCGCCGGTTGAATAGAGCCGATGGCACTCGTTGTCTTAATGTTGATTACACCATCACCGGAAAGAACCTCTTCTTCGACTACTCGGGGCCTGTAATATCTTGTTGTTCCTGTTCTAGCTGTGCGCGAGCAGGCAAATCGCCGAACCTTCTGTCACCAATCCGGCTCGCCTTCCACGATGGGGCGCAGATCCAGCCCGGCTGGATAGCCGTAGGACACATAGCCGTCGAAGCCGTAAACCGTCACCGCTATCGGCTCCTCGGCGGTTACAGAGTAGGTTCCGCCGTCCAACTCGTGTCGGCAAACCTCGTATGCGGTTCCGGAGATATTCGTCCAGCAGCCCGCCGGCAGCTCCTGGTCGTCGAGCTTCACCGTGGCTCCGGTGGGCCTGACCACGTTAATGTAATTTCTCGCAAAGGTCTCCGTCGTAATGAAGTTGTAGTCCTTCCGGTACTGCTCTGACGGAACCGACAGAATCATGGTGGGGTCGCCCATGCTGCCGCCATGAGCGTTCTGGCCGACGAAAAACTGCGAGAGCAATATCGGATGGTCCGGCCCCTGTGAAGAAACATGAAAGTGCTGGTGCGTCTGGAACTGTATCCAGTCGCCCGCATTCAGGGTCACGTTGCCGTGCACGGCCGGCTGGAAGGTGACCTTCGTACCGTCGACAGCGGCTACCAAGCGCCATAGGTCTCCAACGTTTGGGTTACCGCCTGGGGGGGGCTCGGCGATGCTTCCCACGAAGCTGGAACCCCAGTTCTGGAAAGGAAAGAGCTGC
>SLRQ01000094.1 GCA_007130885.1 Deltaproteobacteria bacterium | reverse complement strand
CTCGGGCTCGGGGCGCCGCGGTTCCGGCTCGGGCTCGGGGCGCCGTGGCTCCGGCTCGGGACGCCGCGGTTCCGGCTCGGGGCGCCGTGGCTCCGGCTCCGGCTCAGGCTCGGGACGCCGCGGTTCCGGCTCGGGCTCGGGGGTTGGATCGCGCCTCGCGACCTCCCGCCTAGGTTCCGGCCGCGGAGCCGGCGGCTCGCTCACCACAGGCGCCGGAGGATCGGGACGCGGAACATGTAGTCTTCCGTAGTCCGGCGACACCTCCGTGACGGCGATGCTGTACTCATGATCTCCATCGTCGAGGCTGCCCACGAAGACCTGGTACATCCCGGCGGGCCACTCCCCTTCAATGGTGGGACCGGGTTCGCCGGCGTCATCGTTGCATCGATAGCCATCAGGACCTCGAACCACCAGGGAAACCGGCCCGCTCGAAACCAGCTTGACACGAAGGTAGTCGAAGGCTCTGGACAGATAGATCGTGTGATTCGCCCGCGCGTCAATCATGCCACGACACCTGCCATGGTCGGTTCTTCCATGCTCTGACGCATCCATGCGTCCACCAGAGGTCCCGCTGCCGATACGCGGATCCGGCTTGAAACCCCTATCCAGCTCAAAGCTCTCGAACTGAGCCGCGGCCTGCGTGCTTCCAAGCACGAGCAGCAAAGCAGTAGTAACTCGCAGCATCCAAGGCATCATTTGGGCCATCCTCCTGTGTCAGTCGCTTTGCCGGAGCCGGCAAAGGCCGCCGCCTCCCCGCGACTCACCATGAATAGCAAGCTGCAAGGCACACGGCCGCTTGATTCTCCCTAGTTAGGGTGAACGTTATTCTTTGCCGCACTTACCAGGTTGAAGTCAAGGATGCTGACTAGTCCCTAAATCAGCGCTCGTCTCCGTGTCTCTTTGTCAGCGGCGGACATGCTGATTTACGAGCTGCTGGATTTCAGCATTATCCTGAGCGTTCGGAGCCATCCGAAGATATCGCCTCAGATGCGTTACCGCCGCGTCCTCGCGACCGAGAGATAGCTTGGCCAAGCCAATCTGCCGCTGATATACCGACTCCGAGGGATTAAGTCTGGCTGCTTGTTTGTAGAGACCGAGGGCACGTTCGTGCTCGTTCCTCTGGAGATGCCGATCGGCGCTGCTCGCCAAGATGCGAGCTCGTGCGGCATCACGTGCGACCTGACCCGATCCACTCTCATCCCCGACGTCCTCCGGATCCGACGTTTCCGACCTTGTTCCAGGTGGCGACACTCTCTCGACGGTCCGCCTCGGCGCGGCGCTGGAGTGTGACTGTGGAGAAACCGTATCGGACTCCGTCGTAACATCGATTCTAGCCGTCGCATCCTGCTCGGCCGTCGTGGTTACTGGGCTCGGTTCTTCCCCGGCATCCTGTCGCTGTCCAATACCGGAAGTGCTTGCTTTCTCTCTCGAGGCCGTTTTCGGATCCTCGGTCGGTACAGGGGTTGATTTCGCCGGCGATACCGGTTGCGGATCCTCGGTCGGTGCAATGCTTGCCTTCGTCCGTTCCTCGGCTAAAGCTCCGGAGACGACCCCCTCGGCTTCTTCCCGAGTCTCCGCCTTCGCCTCCGCCTCCGCTGGCGAGTCGCTATCGCCTTCTTTCTTCACCGCCGGCTTCTGGTCGCGGTCTGATGGCGCATGATGAGTAAGAACCTCTTCGCCTTGGCCCGGCGCCTGCCCAAGCAACTCCGCCAAAGTGCCCGAGGCTACGAAATAGACGCTCGCCGCTCCGCCAACCACCAGCGCCGACAACAAAAGGGCAACCCGGGCCATACCGCCCTTTCGAGGCACATCACCTCTTCCGGTAGTCAACCCGGACGAGCCGGCGGCGGCTCCATCCACAAAAGCCTCATCCCCACCACCCGGAGTCGGCTGTGTGGACGGCGCATCGGGCGCCGCCGGGGAGGAAGAAGTAGTAGTAGAACCCTGGACATGTGCGGGTCTCATCCCGCGTAGCCGCTCGAGAAGCTCTTCCGCGCTCGCCGGTCGATCGGCCGGCTTCTTTGTCATACAAGCGCTGATAATGGACTCCAACTCGACCGATATCGACGGCCGCACCTCTCGAACCGGCACCGGGTCCTCGACAAGATGCTTTGTGACAATGCCGATAGAGGAGTCCGCCGTAAAAGGCAGCTCGCCCGTGGCAAGCTGGTACATCATGACACCGACCGCGTACAAATCCGAACGAGCATCCAGTTCATGACCGGAAGCTTGCTCGGGAGACATGTAGGCCGGCGTACCGCAGATCAATCCTACTTGGGTCAACGCGACCGCGTCCGGGCCCTCCTTGGCCTCCTGAAGCTTCGCGATACCGAAGTCCAAAACCTTTACGTGATCTGGGTCGTCTCTACGCGGCACCAGCATCACATTTTCGGGCTTCATATCCCGATGTATCACTCCCGCCTCATGCGCATCCGCCAGCGCAGAAACAATCTGACTGGCTATGTGTATCAAGCGCTCCTCGGGGAAAAAGCCCACGCGCTCCATCTCCTGAGCTAGGTCCCTTCCTTCCAGGTATTCCATGGCGATGAAAAGCGCTCCCTCTTCCATCTGCCCAAAGTCGGTGACTTGAATGCTATTCGGGTGAGAGAGGCGGCTGGATGCGCGAGCTTCTCTTTGAAACCTGGCCACTACCGACGGTTCGTTCTTCTGCAGGTCCGAGCTAAGGACTTTCAGCACCACGGCCTTGTCCAAAGGCTGCTGAATCGCCTTGTACACCCGCCCCATCCCTCCCTCTCCGAGCAACGTCTCCACCAAGTACTTGCCCGCCACCAACTTTCCAAGATACGGATCGTCGCCTGCCGACTGCACGACAGCCATCTCAGCACCACACGAGGAGCAGAAGCGCGAATCATCGTCGGTCGTAGTGTCACAAGCTGGGCAGTAAGGCATGTTGAGCATAATAACCCAAGACGCGCCCCGGGTAACCACGGTATGTATATAAAATGAAGGATAATCCCGCGAGCCAAGCATCCGCCCTACGGATTGCTGTACCGGCGTCGCGGATAACATGTTAGTAATCCGTGTGTTGCAGTTTTGCTGCAGAATCCAATAACTCCCAGTAAGCGATCTCGCAGTTACTTGTGAGGTGGCGAAATGAACCGGAGGATAGGATGTCGGAGGCACCAAGAACATTATTCGCCTCAGCAGCGCTGAGGCTTGCAGCTACCCTGACCGCTCAGGTTCACAAGATTCGACTCGGCAAGGATCCTGTGCGCCAGGTGAAAGTTTTGGAACCGGACGGCCCGAGCACCGCGGGGGGCAAACTCGGCCGCCTTTCCATCGTGCTAGTGCCCGAGTCCGGTAGCGGCCAGTCGCTGATGTTTGGTTGGTTCGACATAGGGACCAATAAGGCTGAGATTAGATCCTTCGAGTCCTTGGCGGAGCAGTTCCAGACCCGCTTTGACCGCGCAATCGACATCGAGCGTGCGGCCTATGAAGAATTAGCGGCGAAGGTAACCGCCTTTCTAACACTGGAGGGCTATGAAATCTCGAGCCCGGGCAAGGCCAGCGATCAGCCTGCTCCGCACCAGTCCTCCCCCGCGCCGCCTTCCGCCAGTTCCACTGCCCCCACGACCACGCAGAAGCTCCCAACCACTTCAGCAAAACCTGCCGCCGGGCCTACACCTCGATCAAACGGTTTCGTCATCGGGGTCGCCTCGTTTGCGTTTTTAGTGGGCCTAATAGCCGGCGCGGTTATTGCCACCCTCGCGGGTGGCTGAACGGTTCCACCAGCTATCCCTTTCTTTCGCGGTGAGGTAGGATCCTGAGCACCTCCTCCGGGGTGGTCGCTCCTTGCGCCAGCAGGAGACCGGAGTAACCGGCAAGCGACACATAGGAGCCATCCATGGCCACCTCTCGCAGGTAGCTCATATCTCTTTCCTCGGCGATGGCATCCTTGACCTTCTGGCTCATTACCAGCAGTTCATAAACAGCGGCTCGACCCTTGTAGCCCTCCCCACCGCATAAGTAACAGCCTCTTCCCTTGAAGCCCTTTGCTGCATCCTCACAGAAAACTCCCGCTGACCTGAGGCTCTCTATAGTCGCTTCACCAAG
This sequence comes from Deltaproteobacteria bacterium, assembly GCA_007130885.1. Classification (GTDB taxonomy): domain Bacteria; phylum Myxococcota; class Myxococcia; order SLRQ01; family SLRQ01; genus SLRQ01. Next base: position 12,763 of record SLRQ01000094.1, on the reverse strand, counting down.
AGGGAATGCCTCTCGACAGCTTCCGCAGATCCGCCTCACCAGGCGTTGGTTTACAACGCCCAGGAGAGAACCTGCGACCAGGTAGGGCTCAACGCCCATTCCCTTGAGTCGTGAGACCGCGCTCAACGCATCATTTGTGTGCAGTGAAGAAAGGACCAAATGGCCCGTCAGCGCCGCATTGCATGCAAGTCGAGCGGTCGCCATGTCTCTCATTTCTCCAAGAAAGATGATATCGGGAGCCTGGCGCAAAAAGGCTCGTAGGATCTCCGCGAAGCCAAGGCCGGCTGCTTCCTCGACCTGCACCTGCGTAACGCCGGGAAGCTCATACTCAATGGGATCCTCCGCCGTGCAGATGCTCAGAGACTCCCCCATCCGCTCCCTGAGAGCGGCGTACAGTGTCGTGGTCTTGCCGGAGCCGGTAGGTCCAGTCACCAGCACAAGGCCGTGAGGCTGCTGGAATAGCCTGCGCACAACCATCGCCACCTTATCCGATAGTACGAAGGCCCCCAGGCTCTGCATGATTGCGCTGGCATCCAGCACCCGCAGGACCGCCTTCTCGCCGTAACTCGTGTTGATGGTCGAAATACGCAGATCGTAAGGTCTGCCGGCAATCTCCAGGGAGATGCGTCCGTCTTGTGGGAGGCGACGCTCGGTGATGTTCAACGAGGCAAGCACCTTCAGTCTCGAAACTAGAGGTGCATGCTGTGATCTTGGAATGAGCTGCTCTCGTGGAACCATGAGACCGTCGACTCGATAACGTACGATTGTGCCTTGTCGATCCGGCTCGATCTGAATATCGGACGCTCCGCGCTCAATCCCCTCCACGATGATGTGGGTGGCCAGCTCAGCAATATCGTGACTGTCGACATTCTCGGAGGCATCCTTTTCGCGTTCAATGCGAGCGCTCAGGTATTCAACCTGCCCCATTAAGCTATCAATCGAAGGCCTGGCAGTCGCTTTTTGCTTGCTCTTCGTAAAATGAAGCTTGACGAAGGCATCGAACTCGGCCTCGGGTACGGCCATCACACGAACACGTTCTCCCCCTATCAACTGTCGGACGTCCTCCAAACCCATCTTGTTCGATGGATCGGGTGTTGCAAGACCAACGTAATCGCGACCTTTGGCAAATGGGACGTATCTGTGCTTCTCGATAAGAGACAACGGAAGAAGGTCCAGAAGAGCAGGGTCAAAAACCTTTCCGCGCAATGTGCCCAACTCGATCCACTGGCTGCGGTTGTGCTCCTCATTGCGCTTGGCCAACACCGAGGCAATCATCAGCCCGACCTGTGGAGCCACATCGACGAGCTTATTGAGGACCTCACGATTCAAAACCCAAAGCTCGCTGTCCTGGACGGCCCTGGCCGAGGCAGAGCGAGGCGAGCCGGTTATCATCGCCATTTCTCCGAACGCCTCGCCGGCCTTGAACCGAGCAAGCTCGGCCTCCAACCCAAGCGTCTTGTCCGTGAGAAACACGGAAACCTCGCCACCAGCCACCAGATACATGGCGTTACCCGGCTCCCCTTCGTTGAATATCATGGTTCCAGCAGACACGGTCCGCCGGTCCAACCTCGCCGCGAGCTGTGTCTTGAGCTTCTCGGAGAGAGGGCTGAGGATCTCGATCCCGTCCAGCATCCCCGGCTTTGACCTAGCTGAAACATCCGCCATGAGAAGAGCCTCCGGAGCAAGTATGGAGAGCAGTCACTTACGCTCGTTGATTCGCTTGACGCAGCCGCTCGGCGAGCGTGCGCGTGAACAGCTTGAATATCCGGAGTGCCGCAGCCTCGTGAGAATAAAGGAACTGCTGGAAGCGCTCTGGAGATATGCGCAGCACTTGTACCGCTCCATCCGCCACAACGCGGGCAGACGCCGGCGAATCATCGATCAAAGACAGTTCCCCCACGTAGGAGCCGGCCTTCAGATGTGCCAGCGATACCTGCCGAGCACTGTCATCGATCCGGACGACATGCACCGCCCCCTCGAGAATGATGCTGAGGCCCGCCCCCAGTTGTCCTTGCTCGATAACGGTTGCGCCGTCTGCGAACTTGACCTCCTCGGCGATGCGGTGAAGATCCCTCATATCTTGTAAGGCGAGGCTTCCAAAGATGGGGATCGCCTTGAGACGGGCATATGCATCGACGTGAGGAGTCGGTTCAACAGGTCCTACGGGTCCCGTCGCAACCGAGCCGGATTCGTCGCGTTCGGATCCGGCTGAAAGCGCCGGCTGCATTCCCTGGCGCCCCGCTAACGCCTTACCGGCAAAATCGCGTACTCGAGCAGCCTGTTCCGACCTGCCGAGAACCTCGAGTCTGCGACACAGATCGGCCAGCAACTTGGCATCTGTTTGGGCCGACCGCACCTGCTTTACGGTGTCCACGAGTAGCTGGGCCGAGGATTCAACGTAACCATGGCGTTCGAGAAGATCTCCGAGTCGCTTGACGGCCGGTATACGTTGCGGGTCATCCAGCGGCACCATACGCAACATGCTGACCTCAAGGCGCACGTTCCCAAGCTTATGGTACACGAGAGCAGCATGCCAGTAACGTTGCCGACGAGCATGAAACTCGGCCTCCGCCTCTGATGGTTCCAATTTCGCGTATAGCTCGGCGGCCCTCTCCGGGGCACCCGCCCGATCCCAAGCGGCTGCCGCCTTCAGGTGCTCGCCTTGCCTCTCATAGCTTTGGGCCGCACCGGCAAAATCACCCGCCTGCTCGAATGTACGTGCTGCGTCGGCCCATCGCCGAGCTATCTCGAACACCTTGGCCGCATTGGAGAAGTCACGTGCCAGCAAAAACATCTCGCCGAGATTGGCCTTGGAGATTGATGACAGGGCATTGACGCCATCGAGCAACTCGGAGGCGACGGAAGACTCGCAGTCTTCATAAAGGAGCACTGCTTGCTCGATCTCTCCACGGGCCAGAAGATTCGTCAGCTGGGGGACTACTTGTTTTGTCGCAATGAAGGATCCCTCTTCCTCGTCGCCGATGAACTCGAATTCGACCTCTCCCGACCAACGCGCCATGATCTATCCCTCGACAATGTTGCGGAGCACGGCATCGAAAACACGACCCGCTTCTATCGGCTCCTATGTGCCCCCCCTAATCAAAGCCCCAAAATCGCGCTTGAAACTATAAGCGACATTACCAGCTCCCAACAAGGGTGAGAGCCGTACCCTCACCCTCTTGCATAGGAGCGAGCACCAGTCCGCTTCCAGTCCAGTCGGATGAGGCCGGTCGACCGTTCGCCGCCGCGTCCACCACGTTGTACAGCCATACGACCCCCGCTCCCACCAACAACCAATTACGCATTCTGTAATTCGATTCCGCCTGCAAACGCAGATCTTCAGCTCGTTGAGACAGATCAACCCCGTCATCGGACGAAACATCCCCGCGCCCCACCCTGTCATAGGCACGCTCGTCTCTCATCCCCAGAAAGTGGAAGCCGACAGCCGAGCCTATTACCAACGCCTCGACTCCCATGACCATGCCTCCCTTCGCCGATTGCCGGTTGTAGATCTGCCCCCACCCGGGAATCAGCACGGATCTGAACAGCGCACCCGATCTGGACCGCAGCACCACCGCGTCGGCCGAAAGCGCGATCAAGCCGGAAGCCGGGATTGATGTTTGCGCGACAGCCAACAAAGAAGCATCCTCGGTGCTGACGGCACGCATGTTGACCCTGTACCGGTCGCCGATTTCGCTTACGTCACCCAAGACGAAAACATCGGCGCCAAGGAGCGCTCCAAGCTCCGCGGCCGTTGAAGGCTCGACCATTCCCGTCAAACCCAGCGCTTGCTCATCCAACAATTGGCCGAGCCTACCGCGCTCCACGAGAAGGGCTCCGTGATCACGACGCAGCACCGTGGCTGCCTCCGCGGCAACCACCTTTCCAAGCTCGCGCCGGCGCGCTCCATCACCGCTGTTTTCGAAATCCACCACCGCGAGGCGCACGTACCGGAGACCTTCGGGCAGCGCCTCGCGCAGCTCATCGGCAAACTCGTCGGTCAGTCGCCTCAGTAGAACCTCCGTGGTGTCGCCCGTGGGCGCCGTTCTAACGACACTATCCGGAGTTGAACCAAAGTCCGCAAGATCGGTTCTGCCTTCAGATGCCGCTTTCACTTCTCCCGTAGCCACATCTAGAACCTTCAGGTCCACGATGAGAACATCATCCAGCACGGCAAGCTGCCCCACGACCATGACGACCGCACCCGCGGCCTTCTCGGAACTCGGACCTTCACCTACCGCTTCCATCACGGCGGACTCTTCCGTGATTTGGGAAAGGGCATGGGGATCACGAGCCTCGATGTCGTTGGACTCAAGCAACGAGATCAGCCCGGCCGTAAAAGCTTCTTCAACACCCAAGGGCTCTCCGCCCGGAGCTAAGAATCGCGGCACTGCCACAGGACCACCGGCATCCCTAATGGTGGGCAATATTTCTTCCACCAGAGGAAGCAAAACAGTTCGGATCCGCTCCACATCGGCGTCCGCTCGCCCTGGGAATAACGCGATCGCCATAAGGACGAAGGCTACGTGAATAGGTCTTATTTGCCGCATATCTCGCTCTCTATGGTTATAGCGTGCTTTCGGGAATCCAATCTCCCTTACCTGTCGCCTAGCGATACGTGTGTTTGAAAATCATACCTGTTCTGAATCCGAATGGGTGCAAAAGACGCGAACCGGACCTTCCGCTTCGTATCCCTTCAGCGTCACCTCTGTCCAGACGCCAGGGGGGAGAGTGCACACGGCGCCGCATGTCGTCTCGTCAATCAGAACACCACCCACGGGCGCCTGCGACTCTAAACGAGCAGCTAGGTTCACTACCGTTCCTATGGCGGTGTACTCCACATGACCCTCGCCGCCTAGGTTTCCTACAAAAGCCTTGCCGGTCGCCACACCTATGCGAATACGCAAATCCTTGGAGGTAACGGCCCGCCAAGACTCTCCGAGTCGATCCACCTCACGCAACATGTCCAACGCACAAGCAACCACCGAAGAAGCGTGTTGATCCGAAGCGCGCGGCGCCCCAAACAGGACCATCAAACCATCGCCGTTTATCTTGTCCACATAACCTCCGTGGCGCTGGACAACGGCCACCATGGTCTCTAGATACATCCGCAAGGACCGCATGACCTCCTCCGGACGGAGATCGTTGGACATACGCGTATACCCCGCAATATCCGAGAACAGAACAGAGATCGTGCGTCGCTCGGCGGCAGTGGGATCCAAAGCAGTACCCGAAGTTTCCTGCAGCCAATCCAATACGTCCGGTGAGACATAGCTGCCGAACGCCTGCGTCAGCATCTGGTTGAACCGGAAGTGCACCCAACCGCCCCATCCAGCAGCGGAAAGCGCTCCCACGAGCAAAGGAAGAACAAATGGGGATGGCGGCAGCCACAGCGATAACAAACGAAAAGCGCCAAAGGAGACGACAATAGCGCCTATGACGACCATCCCCCCAGTGACCAACCAGTACCGGGCCGGGAGCGTCAAAAATGACAAGACGACCAAGACGAACACCCCGGCAACCATCGCCTGCCAAGGCGTAATCTCGGAAATATGGCGACCGGCCAACTCCGCCTCCAAGCGGTTGGCGTGGACAGTGACAAGAGGCTCGGAGCGCGACGCCGGGGTTCCGCCGAGATCGCCCACCCCCGGGTCGCTGGGCCCGATGAGCACATACTTTCCCTCGACTGCTCTTTGCAAGGCCTCTTCCCCATCCTTGCTATCCATCATCGCCACCACGTCGTTCATCGAGAGCCTGTGATAATCTTCGAACGAACGGTCATAAGGTATGATGTGGCTCTTGCAGGAGACCTTTCCGTCCTTCTCCGCCAACAACAATGAGGTGAGAGAAAGCGCACAACCGTCATGCACCGGAAGGCAGCCCGCGATTCGCCTGTAAGACCCATCCGCGGACTGCTCTAGATGGACGTGGCCGACGGGAGCATCGCCCAGACCGGCCCTAAGAGAGCTCAGCCATGAGGCCTCGTCGATGTGTCCGCAGTCGGAGAGGCTACCGGACGGAGTCGCCGGGAGCGGCATCTGAACATCGTCGGCGGTGACATTAGTAGCACGATAGGTGGCCAAAACCGCGTTCGTGCTACGAGCTACCATGGCAAGCAACAGGTCTTCGTCATCCGCCTCGCCTTGAAGCGCGGCGCTGCTGTCGACCCCCGGGCCGTAAGCATGCTCGGACCATTGTAGCCGCTGATCGCGGAACAGAACGTCGACGCCTATACGCTGGGCACCGGCATCGTGAAGAGCCTGAATCACGAGCGCGTACACCTCGGGGCTGATGGGCCAGCCGAAGACGATGATCGAATCGGTATCGATGTCTACTATCAAAACCGGTGACGAATCGTCAGACACCTTCGTTCCCTGAAAGAAGTCGAGGAGGCGCAGGTCGAGGTTTCTTCCCACGCCTCCAACGAAGAAGGCCACCCCGACCAAGGCGCCTACCAACGGTGCCGCGATCGCTGCCGCGAGCGGGCCCTTTGAAAAACCCTTACTCACCTACAGGCTCGAAGAAGAACATCGGTGCAAGCTCTTTAGGCTCCGCCGCCGGGCTTCCCCTGCGGCCTCCCATCGGATCGATGCGCACCTCGCGACCGATCTCCCCCCGCTCTCGGAGCACATCCTGCCTCTCCCTCGCTCTGCGCAGCACCTCCTCCATGCGGCGCCTGGCCACTGCTTCCTCGGAGGCCTCCGAAGCATCATCACCCATGCCAAGACCCCCGTGATCGAGGATCATGTTCACAACTCGGTTCGGTAGTAGTGACAGAGCATCTATAATCAAAGGAGGCAGAGGCGCGTCGCCCTCGCCTTCGGCGTCGACGCCGCCGGCCTCGGCAACGAGCATCACGGCTAGGTTGTAGCAGGCTTCGGCCGCACCCTCGGCACATGCGTCGGCGGCCGCCATGCTTGCCGCCTCCCTGTCACCCGAGAGCCAGGCAATTGAAGGGCCGGCCAGCGGGCTTTCGTCCCGGGCCGTATCCGGAACGACGAGCGAGGGAAGAGCATCGGCAAAAGCAGCCTGGTCCATCTCTTTCACCTCCAACTCCGAGGCGGCATCCAGTGCCATTTCGGTGGTCGGATAGCGCCTCCATGCATCGCGCGTCCTGAAGGACACGGCCATATCGCCCGCGCTATTGATAATTTCCGCTCCCAACCTCCAGGCTTCCTCGAAACCGACTCCGATGGCAGTGGCTTCCACCGGCACGAAGAGAGCGCCGTCGACCTCGATGAAACGGCCCTTTTCCTCCCCCAACAGCAAATGGCCACCGGCCAACAGACCGCTGTCCACGGCAAGGAGCACGTGACCAGGGGTAGTCACTATCGCGGTCGCAAGTCCCACCGATTCATATAAAGACGCGAGAAGCACGGTCAGATCGTCACAGTCACCGGCCAGACGAGCCAGCGTCTGACGTGGATGCTGCACATCGTCGATGCTCTCGTCGAACGCGGTAGTCACAGGATCCGCCACGTACCTGAGCGGCGGGTGCCAGAGCTTCTCATGTAAAAGAGCCGCTCGCGAAAGGCTCCTTGTCGCTGTATCCGGCAGATCGCGAGCAAGCGCTCTCGTGGCTAGAGAACGAACCTCCGTGTCGGTCGGGTCGATGAAAGCCGCGAGGGACCGAGGCTCGGACCAATCGAGAGCGTTGATCCTGTGTACCACGAGCGGCGCGTATGCTCGCACACGACCGAAGGACTCCCCAGACCGGAAAGAGACCGTCGCCTCCACCTGCACACGGTGTGTCGCCTCGGGATCGAGATCGGGAAGTGTCTCGAAAACGACCGGCATCTCCGCGCTGCCCATCGGCGGAAGTTCGCCTATCTCCGTTGCGGATGCGAGCGTGCCCGCGGCCCTTATCTCCAAGCTCGCATTCGTAATCGTATCCTCCGTGGTATTCTCTATCTTGAGCGTCCCCAATCCTTCTTGGCGATACTCTCTGGCACGCGTGGGGAACATGGGGCTCAAGTCGAACGACGCCACTCTTACGATCGGCACCGCCGCGTCCTGCGCCGCCGACTCGGGCAGACCAAGCTGCCTTCGCCTTCCGGGGTCCGATACCGCGGCCAGGAAACGTTCGTCCAAATCCCGCACTGATGCGTCCAATGCGGCCAGTGGGTCGCTGTCGTATCCGGTCCCGTCAAGAATCTCACGACCGTCATTAGGAGCAATCAGCGCAGTTGAAACAATCCATCTCTCCCCCGCATCCGCGTCGGCGGATGATCGGAACGACACGACCGTAGCCACCGGCTCATCCGCATCCCGCGATGCGGCGAGAAGGCGTTCCAGCGGAGCATCACTAGTCGCGGATCCGACCTCCACATCCGTGACCTCAATCCATCGGAGATTGGCGAGAGCCGATCGCACCAGATCGGACCCCGCATCCGCGACAACCGCGGCCGTAGTCTTTGGGCGCACGTCAGCCGGCGGCACGACGAGAACACGAGCCTGCCTTCTGTGTACACGACCAAAATCGAGCTCGGCATGAATCAGTGTGTCGGTCTCGTGCGTGATACCGAGGCCTAACGACTCATCCGCCTCTATATGCTCCGCCAACCGAAGCGCGGCTTGCCTACCTTCACCGCGTACGGAGTACCGCGACGCGGTTCGCGAGAAGATACCAAGCCGAACGGATACGACACCTGGAAGGGCTTCGATACGATCTACCAGCGACCGCGCGTGGCCCCTGTCGCGGAGTCCCGTAACGAGCAGGTCCATGTCCCAAGTGCCGTCGCCCACCCAGACCTCCTTCCAATTTTCGACGTCGGCCGTAAGCGCCGCCGGCACCTTCGTCTCGAGCAGCCTGCCCACCGCCTGTAGGCTGTTGAGGCATCCCGTCGTCCATGGCTCCGATTCAGAAAAGACCACCTCTTCGCCTCGCACCAAGCTACGATCGAATATGCAGGAGCAAGATGAAAGCATCGACCCTTGCACCTGCTGGGCTGCAGTGTCACATGCGAGACGCACGAGCCATATGGCATCTGCGTTTAGCGCCGTCAGCCCTTCGGGGATTCGTCCCGCGGCCACCGTGTCAGCCAAGGCAAAGGATTGGGCCCGCAAGGTGGCATCAAGGGCAATCGGTCGAAGCCCGGCCTCCCGTAGAGCTTGATTTGCGGCCGATTCAAGCGCCGACGTGTCGCCCGGCTCTCGGTCCAAACTCACACGGGGCAGAACGACCACTCTAAGCGCCGGTCCTGAATCCGCCACCGCCGCGGACGGTGAGAAAAGTACTGAAGCGCCTACGATGAAAAGAGCAAAAAACAATAAATACTTCCGCACGCATGACATGGGCGCTGCCTCCCTATAGTTACAATTTTCTTTCATTGTTCTCACCATCCACTAGCCTGTTCCGAGGATGCCTCAGTAACCCCCTGAAAACCAGTTGCAAGATTCAGCGACGCGCCGTGGTCCATATCCGAGGGTCCTATGTAAGCGATGTTCAGCCGACCGGAGAGATCGCGTTTCAAAGCCGTATGAAAACAGCCCCCATCCGCAATCTCCGTGGACAACCACCGGCCGGACACATTAGTAGAGTACTTCAAGTCAGATTCAAGGTGGCTGCTAACGACGTGGCTGATATGGGCGGCGCGGTCATCATCGACCAGGATATCCAAGGCGTGTCCCGAGTTTCTCGTCGCGTCCACTATCGAATGCCTGAAACGTCCGAAGGCATTGGTAAGATAGTTCAAGCTCATTCGGTCGGAGTCCGCGAAGGCGAAATGGAACCTGTTGTTGGAATCGATCGCATGTACCAAGTTCGGGCCTACGTACGTGTCGGGCAGCAAGGTCGTGGGGGTTTGAAGATTCCCCGGCACTCCATACGTGTGTCGTATCCTGCCCTGCAAGTACCCGCCGAAAACATACGCCACACTCACCTCGCCTTTCTCGGTCACGTCCATCGAAATGGAGGAGCAATGCCCGCCCTCGATCTTATCCAAGGACCAGCTCCCCTTGAATCCGGTCGCGAGCCAGGCACCGGCGTCCTTCTCGGGCGCCCTCACGCAATATGCGATGTGTGTGTAATCCTTCGGGGCGAGCGCCAGCGAAATGCTCTCTATATCGTAAGTCGAATCATCGATAATGACGGCGTGACCCCACTCCTTGCCTTCATACTCTGCCAAGCGCAGACCTTCATTCAAATAGGCGATATAGACGGTCCCAGCGCGAACTCCTATGTCCGGAGTCTCTCCAACGAACACCTCCTCATTGACCCACACACCAGATGCCGTCGTAGAGTATCGAACTCTTGGTTCCCACATATGAAAGTCCGTAAGAGCCTCGTGAGCGGCATGAAAGCTCCCATCAGCTCCAACAGCCATTGAAGGGTTGGAGCGCGCTTCTATTACTTCGTCCGGGAAACCTTCTCCATCCCACTCGTCGACAACTCGCCCGACCCTCGTGCCGAAGGCGCTTACTCCATACATGACCTCATCACCGATGATAGAATTATAAATGATGTGGGCCTTGGCGTAGCTGTCGAGAGAGATCGAGGTATATCTTTGGCTCATCCGGTCGACGGTTTTGGTTTCCCACTCTTCTTCCCGCACGTTCGTGGCAATCTTCAATAGATCCTCACCGGAAACATGTGCCCTGTAGCTTATGTGAGTTCGGTTATACATATCAGCAGCTATCGAATTGTGGGTGCCGGGAGCGCCCTCATCGTCGACGACTTCAACCTCCCATGAATCGCTCGCATTCGTGGCGTACTTGATCACGGAATCCGCGTAAGCCACATGCACAAAACCGCTCCCACAAAGAACCATGGAGATATGGCGTCCAAAGCCGCCCGCCTGTATTTGCGTGAAGTTCCACTTACCGCCCTTGCCGACTGCATGCATCAGACCGTCGTCATCTCGGTAGACGGTGTGTACGAATCCATCCGAACTAACAGCAATGGGCGTATTAGTTGGCAAACTGACATCCTCGGCGACGGGATACCACTCCCAGGAGCCGCTGACGTTCGTGGCGTATCGAACCTGTTCCGCATCTTCCACATAATATGCGATGTGCGCGTGACCATCATCGTCCACGGCAATACTGGTTTCGCGGATATTCGTCGGATCGGAATCAATGCATTGCAGTTCATTCCACGAGTCGTTCTGATAGCAGAGCCATGGCGTGCCGTTCTTGTCCTCCGCCACGAACGCCATATGCACGTTGAACTTACCCCCGTGACCAACGGCAAGAGACGGATAATACCCATAGTTCGAACTGCCTCCCACGGTTACCTCCATGTTTTCCCACTCACCGGAGGCGTTCGAAGCATACATAAGGTGCCCCTCGCCGAACGACGACACGTAGTAGTAGGCGACATGCATGTAGCCATGTGAGTCCAGAGCGCCCGAGGCGTGTCCCCTGGTCGCGGAACCTACTGTCCCGACCGGGCCAACGAGCTCTCTTTTCTGCAAATCCAGCGGTATCGCAATATCGTAAACCAGACTGCTGTCACTGTTGCCTATTCGCTGATTGAGGACTTCATTGAAAGTGTCCCAGCCGGGCGCCCTGTCATAATAAATCTGATTGTAGGGGATCGAGTCATTGTGATAGGCCCATTCCAGATCATCGTACTGGTGACTTCCTTGCATCCAGAAGGTGCCCATCTCGACCGGGAAATCATAGGTAAAGCTGTCCTCCCGGTTTCGAACCCAATACACTTTTTCAAAGGGGTTGAACGGCAGCGCGCTCACCACCATCGACCAGTCCGAAACGTTGCCCACCTCATCGATCGCCCTGATCTGATAGTAGTGTCGCCTTCCGGGTGAGATTCCGTCTTCATCTAGAAATTCCGTCGTCCCACCCGCGGGGAACGCAATCGTATCGAACTGGTTCTCTCCATCTATCAGACGCTGAAGCTCATAAATGTCCGCATCAGCGATGTCATTCCATGCGAGACCGATTTCTTCAGCGTTGTACGGAAACCCATCCTCCGTAACGTCAGCAACCTGAAGAGCCGGAGGGTTGGGCGGGGTTTGATCCAGGTAGATGCTCCCGTCGGATGCGGCAACATTGCGCGCGAGGTCCCTGACCTCAACGAACACCGTCTTCTCGCCGTCACCGCCAAGCAGGTGCCAAGGAAACTCCTCCACCACCTCTTGCCACGGGGCGTCCGAGAAGCTCGCGAGATTGCTCACCCGCATCTCGACGGCGTCTTCCAAATCCACACCATCGAGAGTCACCGTCACTCCTTGCACCCCCGTAACGTCCGTTCCGCCATCGTCCCCCTCGAGAAGGACGTCAAAGGACGCTATGTACCTGTCCAGCTCCACCTGAAGCGTGTAGCAGTCGGTCTCGTTGCCGGCATCATCAAGGTACTGCACAGACACCGTCTTGACGCCATCCACCGGGGGATCGAGCAGCAAGTCCTTCGTCGTGGAGTAATGCTCGGAAGCCGTCGAGCAGTCCCCGGTCTCTCCGTACCTAACGCGAGTAGCGCCGACCGCGCCAAGCTGCAGCGTCAGCAGCGGATCATTGACGAAGTACCTCTCCTCCGACTCGTCGTACAGTGCGCCCAGTATGGTGAAGCCTCCGGTGAGCGTCACCTCCGGCGGCTCCGTGTCCAGCACCACCGAGCCCGTCTTGCTCCCAGTGTTGCCCGCCCGGTCCTTCACGCACACCACCACCTGATACAAGCCGTCAATGCTCCCGAGCGTGATATCCTCATCGTCTATGTGGCTCGCAAGCGTGCCCCCATACGTCGCGCTCGAGCAGTCAAGCGACCCTACTCCCGCCGCCCAGTACACGTCCTCGTTCGCTGTAG
>SLRQ01000118.1 GCA_007130885.1 Deltaproteobacteria bacterium | reverse complement strand
CATCTCCGGCACTTACTCCCTTTGCCCTCCTCGACGTACGGGTGAGTACGCCTGCGTCGGGCTACGGTCCGTGAGCGCCGGATCTGCGGCCACCTCCACGGCCTCGTGACGGTGCACCGTGAATATGGTGGGCTGAGATACCCTCGACCCCTGTTTGACGTATAGCGCCGTCGGGAATGCTGGCTAGTGTTGCTGTTCAGGCAGCGGCAAACCGGGCAACACGGGGGGGAAGACCATGAACTACGAGACGATTCTGAAGCAGATAAGAGAACGAGCTTTTTTGAAGAGCAACGAGGATGCCGAGCGTTTGCTGCGGGTCGTCCTCCAAGCTTTGGCCGATCGTGTGGAACGAGGCGCGGTCGAGCCCGTGGTGGAGCGGCTACCCGCCGAGGCAGGTGCCTACTTCAGGGGCGAGGAGACAGCGAGGCCCTACCAGCTCGATGAGCTGTTCAAGCGTGTCTCCAAGGAGACCGGAGCGGACATGCCGGCCACGGTACAACAGTGTCAGACCGTGACGGCTGTCGTCACCGAAGCCGTCGGGCACGACGCCATGCGCCGGCTACGCGAGCAGCTCCCGGTCTCCTGGAACCGCCTGTTCCCGACCGGACCGTACCACGAAGCGCCGGCGCAGCGGACCACTTGACCAACTCCCAAGACCGCTCGGAACTCGAAAACGGCGACGGCGGAGTGGGGCCCGGAGACTCAAGGCCACGGCCCATGGCCCTGGCGCGCGGAAGACGTTATGGGGGCGCAGGGCACGGATAATGGTGCAAGGGCTGGCCGGGCTCCCTGTCCGGGTCTTCCGAGACCGTCCATATGCCGGTGCCCGCCTCGTCGTAAGCGACGGCTTCGCCTTGCGGCTCATTAAGGGGTCGCGCTACCTCCCGCATCGGCGCGTCAGCCAAATCGGCGGGCGACATGCCGCCCTCGAGCTCGTACTCGAAGATACCCGTGTATAGGCGAAGGACGAGTCTGCGTCCGCTGGGATGTAGATCCGCTCCCGTTATCATCAGGCCGTACTCCACCCAGTCTATTCCGGGTGAGTCCATGATCCCGACCACCTCCACTTTGGTTGCCTTGTCTTCCGTGAAGGGCGCGGAGAGGCGAAAAATGCGGGCCTGCTTCTCGTCGACCTTCTCCCACATGTAGAGACTTTCGCCGTCCGGAGTCAGGACGATGGCTTCGATATCAACGGGGCCGCCGGGAAAGGAGACGGGAAACCGCCATATTCGTTCGGCCTCCAGCCTCTGTTCTCTTTCGGTCACATCTATCTTCGGCTCGGGCAGCACGTAGATCGCCGCGTCATCACGCCTGCGCAGATTGTCACCGACGTCTCCAAGCCACAGACAGGGCGAGCTTTCGCCGGGGCAAGGCCCCGCGGCGATGTCTTCCAGGTCCGCCATTGAGATGCCGGTCAGCTCCACCCTTGCCAGCGCGGAGCCGTCCACCCCGGTTGCGTAGATGCGATCGGGGTGTCCCGAGTCGTTATGCAGCCAGAGCACTCCGGGCGTGCGCCATGAAGCAACTATGCCGGAGGTCTCCACGAGCTCGGGATCCTCCAGATAGCCGGTGACTTGTGGGTTGGGATCCTGCTCGGTGGGGCATATTTCTCGTGTCAGTGCGTCGAAAACAGGCTTGGCCTCATCCGGCTCTTCGTGCGCGGGGGGCTCATTGCAGCAGCTTGCAGCCAGAAACAGCGATGTCACGGCAAGGACCGCTTCGGCGCGGCCGGTCGGCTCCTTCCTCCATAGCCCCGAAGTCGCACTGATCCAGATGTCGAGCACACGTATGAAAAGGTCTTTCATCATCATGGGCGGTCGGTATCTTCGAACAGTGCTCCAGGGCGACTCGCGGGTCAAGGGGCCTGTTCCCGGCCTTGCCTGCGACTTTGTCACGCATGGAGCGTTCGCGCACAGGCCGCGAAGGGCTTGCGTGAAGAGCGCTAAGAGCGAAGACTCGAATCAAGCCGCAAGCCAAACCTGGAGGTCGAGATCATGCCGACGTTGTCACGCGAGGAGATTCGGTCGTACGTGGAGGACCACGGTCAGATATCTTGGATGCCGGCCAGCTCGCTGCTGCGCGGAAAAGTCATCTCCTGCGTGGACGGAAGGGCCAAGGTGGGCCTGATTGGTGCGCCTGGAGGCAGTGCAGGTGAGATGCTGGTCGGTCTTTCGGCTGCCATGGCAGTAGGCAAGAAGGTCGAGCCGGGAGCAGTGCCGGAGCTGCTTTATGGGTGGCTCGCTAAATTCGGCCGCTTCTATATGCATGGTGATGCTATCGCCATGAATAAGCTGCCTTCCTGGATCTTGGGCGAGCTGAAGGGCAGATTGGATGAGGTGGCGGCGAAGAAAATGGAGGTTCGTATTCATGATGCTCCGGTCCACCGTCGCCCCGAGCTGCTGGAGAGTTTAACCGATAATGCGATCGGCTGTGGTCACCTCGATCTCGTGCTTGCAAACCCGGAAGGCTATCGTGTGCCGCGGAGGATAGTCCGGTCGCTGCGTCAGGCCTTCTTCCGCGCATTGTGGAAAGGGGAAGCGCTCGATTATCCCATCCTTGCCGGCGAGCATGTCGAAGGTGCGGTGTGCAGCGTTACCACCGGAGAGGGGCAGCTCGAGCCGGCTGACGAAGTTCCGACCTTTGCGCCGATGGTACGCGACAAACAAGCTTTCGTGGTGCATCCGCAGGCAATGGCTTTTCTTCGCAAGGCCCAGTACGGCCTGCTGTGTGATGTTCTGGGCAAGATGCCCGAGGAAGAGTGGTTGGCGGAGGCCGGCGCCATCTCCTCTCATCAGGCGAGGAACACGTTGTCCGAGCTGGCGAAGGGACTGCCGACTTACGAGGTCCGCTACTTCGATCGGCAAGCCTTCGAGGTCTTGGAGCGAAGCAGTATCTTCGGCTATTAGGTATCAAATGGAACAAGGCCATGCACGTTGCCTTACTGTGCCTCGCCGCAATAGGATAGAATATCAGGACATCGAAGGCACGAGCTTCACGGTGAACGTGACCGAGTACTCGGATGACGGGGCGTCCGGCACCATCGTGGTAACCGCGAAGAGCAACTGCAATCCTCCGAAGACCGCCGTCATTGAGAGCGGATCTTTCACGACGGTGTTCCAATAGGACAAGGGGCTCGCGGATAGGTAGGCCGAGGTCCCGGCGAGGCCTCTGCCGAAATGGCGCCCGAATGGTGCCCCTGCCGGCGTGCCTGCCCACTCCAAAAGGATGGCACCTTTGGGGGGCTTCAGTTTTTCCGTCTCTGTGCGTGCTGTGAGACGTCTATTACTCTTACTCTTGGGGTTCGAACTCGGACTTGCCCACACCGCACATGGGACAGACCCATGAGTCTGGCAAATCCTCGAACGACGTGCCTGGTGCGATACCGTTTTCTTCGTCGCCCTGGGCTGGATCGTAGACATAGCCGCATACTTCACACACGTATTTCTTCATGGAAAGAGTTCCTTTCTCCGTCGAAATATTTGTCTCCGGTGGACGGTAGGTGGACGCGGTCTTTGGCGCCTTGCCCTTGTTCTAGTTATAAATGGAGTAGGTGAGCACTGCGGTCGCTATGTCATTTGTCCTCGATGTGCTCGAAGATTCTGGTCGCGGCCTGGGTTGCAAGCTGTCGGCAGGACTCTAAATCGTTTGCATCGGGAACGTAGCGCGCAGCCAGTGGAGCGCCTACCATCTCGACTCCCATCGACTCCAGCATCTCATGTACTTGCTGCGATCCTTCACCACTCCATCCAAAGGATCCAAAAGCGGCACCCATCTTGTTCCTTGGCTTCAGGCCCTTGATGTAGGTGAGGACATCAGCCATTCGAGGAAGAAGGTGCTTGTTCAGGGTTGAAGAACCAGCAAAGAAGCCTGCTGCATCCAGAAGCTCTGTAGCTACATCACTACGGTGAAAAACCTGAAGAGGCATGAAACGAGCCGATATACCGTTTTCGACCAAGCCTTCCGCGATGGCTTTGGCCATCGTCTCGGTACTCTGCCACATCGAGTCGAAAACGATGACGGCCTTGGCCTTTGGTTTCTGCAAAGCCCATTTGGCCCATAACTCGGGCATTCGTCCCGTATCCTTTCGCCATATGGGACCGTGGTCCGGAGCGAGGATGTCAATCCGCAGATCCAAGCTCTTGATGCGCTCGATAAGCTTTGTAACAAGCGGAGAGAAAGGCAGGAGAATGTTTGCGAAGTACTTTGCTCCTTCTTGCTCGAGGATCTCGTTCGGAATCTCATCACTAAAGCGTTCGGTTGAGGCTAGGTGCATTCCGAAGCCATCTTGAGAGAATAAAACGCGATCGCCTGGAAGATATGTCACCATGCTGTCAGGCCAGTGGAGCATTTTCGTTTCGAGAAAAGTGAAGTCGATTCCCCCGATGCTCCGACTCTCGCCGTCCTTTACTATGGAAAGATCGAGCCCCGTGCCAAAGTGGTCATGAAGCGCTCTAGCCCCCATCTTCGAAGTGAGAATCTTCTTGGGTCCGAGATTTCTTACCGCGTCCGGTAATGCGCCGGCATGATCCAACTCGGCATGGTTCGAGACGATACAGTCGATTCCAGCATCGCCGATTACGGAACGTACACGCGAAAGCATTTCGTCGAAGAAAGGCTTCTTGACAGTGTCAATCAGTATGTTGCTTTCTCCCGTGACCAAAAAAGCGTTGTACGTGGAGCCGCGGCCCGTTTGGTATCCGTGGAAGTCTCTGATGTTCCAATCAACCGCGCCTACCCAGTAGACACGCTCGCTAACCTTTACGGCTTGGAATGGTTCTGACATGGCGTCCTGGTCTCCTCGCTGTGAACTCACTTGCCTTGCCTGCTTCCGTAGCTAATATCACAGGAGAAAGGTTCTTGAAACGTGCGGGCAACCAACTCTCCTTCGTTTGGAACGTCGGCTATGCGATCGAAGCCGCTTATGTGCAGGTCAAGGCAGTCGGATAGGTCTCGGGGCCGAGCTTGACCCGATAGACCGCGATAGCTATCCGCCGTGGAAATGGGTCCCATTTAAGCTCGATGCTTTGGCCCCATTTCTTAGCGGTTACGGAGAAGCTCGTCGGCTATTGGGGAGGTTCGTCGGGTTCCGTCGGCCCGGCCCATCCCGCGACGTAGTTCTCCGACATCTCGCTGTATGAGCTGCAACTAAACGGAGTGTCCCCCGAGAATAGGGTCTTGACTCTGTAGTAGTGCCACTTTCCGTATTGGATGCTCTCGTCGACAGCCTCGAATCTGTCGTGATATTGGGTGAAGTCGATGTCGTGGGGGGGGATACGCTCGTATGACTCCTCGTCCTCCGGGTCCGCGGTGGCGCGGTAGAGCTCGTAGCTCACCTCCGTCTCGAAGCCTTGCGCGTGCTCCCATGAGACCGTGATGGACTCGGGATCCCCCTCGGTCGCATCGAGCATGGCCGGTCCGCCGGCCCGCGGAATATCCATGACAACCGTTCGGGCCTCGGTCGAGCCGAACATGTCGTGAATTGCTTGCACCTCGTACTCATAGGAGCAGCCCGGAAGGACGTAATGGTCCTCAAATAGAGGCACAGGGGTTTCACGAACCCAGTCCGGGTGAGATCGTTCATCGGGGACATCTGAACGGTCACTCGTACGAGAAACGCGCCACCGGAGATGCTGCGGATCCTTCTCCCCGTCCCATTCCAGCAGCACATTGTTTTCCGCCTCCAGGTAGGTGGCCGTCAGGTTCTCCGGCGGCTGAAACAGCGGAATGTTCACCTCGAACTCTTCGGACCACGGGCCGGCAACGTGCCTGAAGCCGCGCACTCGATAGACATAGGTATGCCCGGGAAGGAATGGTTCATCCAGCAGGTATCCATGGTCCTCCAGCCAGGTGAAGCTCCATTGGATGAACTCGAAGTCTCTTCCGCTGTCCGGGGCTGCTCGTTGCACCTGATACGTGGAAGCGTCGTGGAGATGGCTCCACTCGATGACGACGCGGCCGAATCCTCCGGCCTCGGAGTCGTAATCCGTTATCTGGACCAGTCTGAAGCCCGACGGCTTGCCGATCGATTCGGCCGCATCCCCGCATCCCATTGCGAGCGCGAAGGCGAGGAGGAGGAACGACGAGACGCTGATGTATCGAGACAATGACGATTGCATGATCGAAACCCTCTTCATGGAGCAGGCTGCGCCGGGATCATGTGGCGGCTCCCCCTAGAAAACCGAAGCAAAACCTCCGGTGAAGGCAAAGCGAAGGCTGATTCCGTCCTCGAGGTGATAGGTGTTGATGGCCAAGGGCTCGATGAACACCCGGAGGGCCTCCTGCATGGTGTACTCGAAGCCGCCGAAAAGACGAAGCATGAGCGCGTTCTCCGAACCTCCATCGGGGAGGACCAACTCATCGGAGTTCAGCCCCTTTTGTATCGAGCCGAGAGCATGCTCCGTTGAGCCCTGCTGCTTGAACTCGTCCCTGATCCAGTGATGCCGTCGAAACCTCGCTACGCCCGCGCCGGCGCCGAGGTAGAAGCCCAGCGAGTCGCCCAGAAGGTAGACGCCTCGCACGAAAGGGACGGCCTCCAAAAACAGTTGCTCCGTGCTGATCGTGAAAGGGGGAACCTCGGGGCCGAGATCGTAATCCACGTTCTTTTGAGGGCCCCCAGCGGCGCTGAGGGCCAGGCCCCCTTCGATTGCGAACGGTGTATCGCCGAGCCGAAGTCCCGCGCCGCCCTGGATCGTCAGTCGCGGGAGGACCGGATCGTCGCTCGAGCCGACCAATAAGCCTCCCACGATGCCGGCCCATCCAGATACGGGACCCCTCGACGACTGCTCCGCCTCGTCGCTCGCCTCCGCCGGCAATACGGCGAGGCATGGGAGAAGAGATGTGAAAAAGACAATGCGCTTTGTCGCTCTCGAACAATCCATTCGTTTCGTCCCTCAAGAGACCGGTTGCCGGCTGGTCCAGTCCAGGCGGCCAAAGTGTGCTCGCGTATTCTCGCCGCCGCCTTGCCGCCGCCTTGGGTTCGGGCGAGCAATGACATTCTCGACCAAGACGAGAGGGGAGAGCAACCCCGATCTACCTTAAACGAGCATGCCCAAATCGTCGGGTTGCCGGCTCTAACCCGTCCCAACGAGCGGCACGAGGACCCCAATGGGGCACTCTCCGGCGTTCATTCGCTCCGCGAACTGCCGTTCCTGCTCCCGCAGAGCGCGCACCAAACGAGGGTCCACCGATCGCAGCTCCAGGCGCGCTCCTCCCCGAATGTCGTGGGGCCGGGCGTCGGCGGCAACCAGCTCCGCAAGAATCGGAGGATGCTCCGGCTGGGGCGAGGGACGACGCCGCATAAACGGCCGCGGGCCGATTCGATGTTGAACCGCGGCCGTGTGGTTCAGGTAGAGAGTCGCCATTGTTCGGGTCCGTTTCCTCACCTCGGCGACGTGCTCTTCGGGACCGGTAAAGATGAGGGCTACGCCGCCGTCGATGTCCGCCGCGAGGACGCGAACGCCTTCCAGATCGGTCGGGCAGACTTCGAGATAGGCGTCGGGGTGAATGGCCTCGTCCGGCAGCTCGACCGTCGCCGGTCTCCGTGCGGGGCACCCGAGTACGAAGATCACGAGCATCAACGACAGGATGTGGCGCGGTCTCATACCGTCTCCTATAGACAGCAGGCCGCCGGTGCACAGGTAAGAGTTCTCCGCCTACCGGAGTGAACCGGAGATCGTAATCCTGCCCCAGCCCCCCCCAAATCTACCCGCTTTCGCCGGAGCGACGGACCATCTCGATGAAGTCAGGCGTTCTCCTCTGCCCGGGTCCGGCTCTCTTCCAACAAGGGCCGATCCTCGTGTTGACCGGCTAGCGTCTTTATCGCGTCGAAGCCTCGATAGGCTTGGGATGGAGCGCAAGCCCCGTGTTACACCGCTTCCTTCGGCTTCAGCACGTCCTCCACGACTTCTTCATCTCCAATATCCTTTTCGGAATCCTTGAAGAAAACGTAATAAAGTATCGTGGAGACAAAATACAGAATTATGGCAATTGCAAAAACGCGGAAGTAGTTCTTGTCCTCACCAAGCAAGGTCCCGAAAATCTGAGCCGCGATTGCCCACGAAGTCGTCCACTGCAAAATGAAAAAAGCGCTCAAAATGCCTTGTTCGCTCTTGCGACATAATTCCATCAGCATGGTGTGTGATACAGGCATGGACATGTTCATAAGAGCCGCCCGCATAATAAAGGCCACGAAGGCAATCTCAATTTGGCCCGTGAAAGCAAGAATCGCCATGAACGGTATCGAAAGAAGCTGCGATAATACTATGGTATTGACCTTACCGAACTTCTCCGCAAGAGCCGGTGCCAACAGCAGGCCTAGCACCATCGTTATCTGCTGTGCAGCCATATAAAAGCTGATGGACTTGTCCGAAGAATCAAAAACATCCCTAAAATATAAATTCAGAAATTGAACGATGAGCCCAGAGCCTATTGAGAGCATGGCGCTCGGCAGAAGCGCCTTCCCGAAAAAAGACCAGTTCCACTTCGTAATGTTGCCAAAGGAAAGCTGTTTTGTGTCTTCAGCAGTTGGCTTGAATGATCTTATGAAGAAATACGGTACTACACCCAAAAACCCGAGCCCGAACCCGACAACCAAGGTTGCCCTGTAGGCTTCGAGAGAGTTCAGATCCAACCCCAGAAGAGCTTCTCTCAATGCACCCGCGCCGATGTTGCCTATCACGCCGCTGGCGAGCATCAGTATGAAATGAATGCTGAAAATATAAGTACGCTCTTTCGGGGTGGAATTGCGCATGATGAAGGGACCCGCGATCACGCGCGCAAAAGCCGTGCAAATTCCCGCAACAGCAAGGGTCAGATAGACCGCCCCTTCCGATTCGAGGCAGATAGCCAAAGCAAAAAAAATGCTCTGCCCAATCTGGGCAATTATGAATATCCACTTCTGCCTGAATCTAACAGCAATATAGCCCGCCGGGAGCGCAAGGAGCCCAACTGCAAGCTGTGCAATCGAGTTCGCATTCCCAACAAACCTGTACGAGTCCGTCTCGGTCATCCCCAGAACTTCAACTCCAAGCTCTCTGAGGTACAGGTTGAAAAAAAGCATAAAAAATGAGAATGCAATGCCGAACAGGAAAGTGCCGGAAAGAAGCAGCTTCACATTCCTGTCGAACATGCGAATGCGCTCATAATAAAAAATAAGAAATCGTCTGACCATGATGTTGCAAGAAGCTAAGTGCCTCGCGTGAGTGGCCGAAGTGAGACCAGCGGAGTCTAGGTAAAAGACTCTACCTTGCCCATTTTCTGAAGCGGCGTCGGATAGTCTTTTCCAGTTCAACCGTTACAAAAAGCATCATCCCAAAAATCAATATCCTACCCCAAGCCGCGGCATTCAAACCTTCTGTCTGGAACAGATACTGCATAGGCCGGCTATATGTGAAAATAATTTGAAGGGTGATCATTGCCAGCAAGGACCACAACACCGGCCGGCTACCCAGAAGTGTTTTCGGATTCCAAACCGGTTCGTAAAGGAATCGGCTGTTGAACAGATAAAAGATCTGACCCACTACCAGGGTATTGATGGCGGCTGTACTGGCTAGATCTTGGCTTGCACCTTGCCCGAGAAACCACAGATAGTGTCCCAGCGTGCCAAGCACCAGTAATATTGAAACAAAGAGCAGTCGCCAGGCCAGGAAGCCGGACACAATGCCTTCTTCCGAGGATCTAGGCGGCCTGCGCATGACGTTGGCTTCCGCGGGCTCAAAGGCCAATGCCAATGCCAGCGTTACGGCTGTGACCATATTGATCCACAGAATCTGCGGTGGGGTAATGGGAAGAGAGAAGTGTCCTCCCGCATCCATCGCTCCGAGACCCAATATGATGGAAGCTATCACCACCAAGGCCTGCCCACCGTTAGTAGGCAGGATGAACAGGATGGCCTTCTTGAGATTGTCATATACCGTCCTGCCTTCTTCGACCGCATTGACGATAGATGCAAAGTTATCATCAGCGAGGACCATGTCAGAGGCCTCTTTCGATGCTTCAGTGCCTCCCTGGCCCATGGCTACGCCTACATCCGCTCTTTTCAGGGCCGGAGCGTCATTGACTCCGTCTCCAGTCATGGCCACAATTTGTCGATTAGCTTGAATAGCCTTGACCAAACGCAGTTTATGCTCTGGGCTGGTCCGAGCATAGACATTTACGAGAGGCACCTGCTGTTCCAGTTCTTCCTGGGACATTTTCTCTAGTTCCTGCCCGGTCAGCGCTTTGTCATAGTTTTCGATGCCCAGTTCCCTGGCGATTGCAGTTGCAGTCAGTACGTGATCCCCGGTGATCATCTTGACCGTGATCCCGGCGGAATGACAGTCATCAATCGATACACACTCACCCATGAGTTGGGCTGAAGCCGTGATGGCCTCTTCCCGAGGAGGATCAATGATGCCGAATAAACCCAAAAAGCTGAACCCGTTCTGAACATCCTGGAGGTCCAGATCCTGTTGATCTCCAGCTATCTCCTTTACGGCAAGGGCAAGCAGACGCTGACCACCGGAAGCTATTTTTCGTGTCTGTTCCTGCCAGAAGGCCACATCCAGATCCTGATCCCGGCCTTGATCGCGCTGGCTTTCGCATCTTTCTAGAATTCGCTCCGGAGCTCCCTTGAGATACACTATGGTTCGGCCATCACGACCAGAATGTGACGTGGCCATGAATTTGTTCTCGGAGCTAAAAGGAATACTGTTCTTCCGCGGTTGATGCTCATTTTCCTTCTTCTGTTCCAGCCCGGCCTTGAGAGCGGCTACAACCAAGGAACCCTCAGTGGGAGAGCCCTCCAGCTTCCATGAGTCCTCCTGAGCATGGACGGCAGCATCATTACAAAGCAGCGCTCCCCGCAAGATCTCTAGTAATTCAGTATGCTCTTCATGAGGGTCGAACTTCTCGCCCTCGAAAGAGAAGCTCCCAGTGGGCTCATAGCCAACCCCTTTAATGTGAAATATTTTTTTCGGTGTACTTACCGTCTGGACGGTCATCTCGTTTTTGCTCAGAGTCCCGGTCTTATCCGAGCAGATGACAGACACCGAGCCCAGAGTCTCCACCGCGGGTAGACGGCGAATGATGGCATTGCGCCGTGCCATACGCTGCACACCTATCGCCAGGGTGATGGTCATGATAGCCGGCAATCCCTCTGGAATAGCGGCCACTGCCAAGCCTACGGCAGCCAAGAACATATCGCCGAGAGCAAAGTCACGGATTAGGATTCCAAAGAAAAATGTCAAAATCGAACAAGCAATGATTCCGAGGGTCAACCATTTGCCGAAGATCCCCATCTGTTTCAGCAATGGAGTGGTCAGACTCTGTACTTCCGAGAGCATTGAACTAATGCGGCCGATCTCGGTATGCTTAGCCGTGGCTGTGACTACTCCTCGACCCTGACCATAGGTGACCACGGTCCCGGAAAAAGCCATACTGGCTCTATCACCGAGTCCGGCATCCTCTTCGACGGGATGAACCGACTTGGTCACGGGCACGGATTCTCCGGTCAAAGCTGCTTCTTCAATCTGTAGATCCTTGGCTTCGAACAACCGGATATCCGCGGGGACCTTATCGCCGGGACCAAGAAGCACCGCATCTCCAGGGACTAGGTTCTCGGCAGGTATACTTTGACGCCGATTATCCCTATGAACCGTAGCCTTGGGTGCCAGCATGCCCTTGATGCTATCCAGAGAGCGTTCCGCTTTGCCCTCCTGAATGAAACCAATGAGAGCATTTACGATTGTCACCCCAAAAATCACCGCCGAATCCAACCACTCTTGAAGCAAGGCCGTAACTACAACGGCTCCCAGCAAGACGTAAATGAGTACATTGTGAAACTGCAGTATGAACCGCATCAACGGACCACGCTTGGTGCCTTGGGGCAACGTGTTGGGCCCGAATTTCTCCAGCCTGTCTCGAGCCTCTTCCGAGGTGAGGCCTTGTTCATCAGTTTCGAGCTTCTGAAGGGTTTCCTGCACCCCGGCGGCATGCCAGATTGGATCCGGACTTTGCGTTTCCGGTACTCCGGCAGCATGCCGGACCGGATCCTGACTTTTCATTGCCTGCTGTGTCCGCATGAGAAAGTATCTCCTTCGCTCGGTCAGGAGTTGATCTAGTTGCCGGTCAAAAGGTAGGAAGCCTCGTCGTCTGCTTCAGACTTCGAGGCCCAGGCTCCGCGCGCAAGCATACCCTATGCCGGCACGTCGAAAACTTCGACTGAACCGCCTCCGGTTCTTCGAAATTCTGGGAATACTAGGCACTTACTAGGCTATAGTTCAAGGCCAGGAGGCAATCCCAATGTCTGAACAGAGGAGCCAACGACGATGGATGGTAACGCTGAGCCTGGGGCTTTTGCTGGCTTCGGCCGCGCTTTATGGCTTGAACTATCTGGTGTTTCGCGACGCACAGGCGATCATCGGTTTCTTGAGCAAGTACATTCCTTTGCTTCCACTCAAGGTGTTCATCGTTACGATCATTATCCACGGGCTCTTGGAGTCGCGAGAGAAACAAGAGCGGCTCGAGAAGCTCAGCACATTGATCGGGGCTTTCTTCAGTTCCATCGGCACCGATCTGCTGTTCGTTCTTGCTCGAAACGACCCGGAGCGGGAAGAGAAGCAGAAGGCCTTCGCTGTCGGTGTTGGCTGGACCCCTCCCGATTTCAATCGCGCGCAACGGTCGTGTGGGGGCATGGAGTTCGCGGTCGAGATCTCAGGCATGAATCTGGAGAGACTGCGCGGCTTCCTGCGGGAAAAGAACGATTTCGTTCTACGACTGCTTGAGAATCCGGTCCTGCTGGAGCATGAGCGCTTCTCCGATTTGCTGCGGGCAGTGCACCATCTCCACGACGAGCTCATCCACCGGGACGAGTTGAGCCGGCTGCCGGCGTCTGACCTCAGACACTTGGCCGGCGACATTGAGCGTGTTTACGGCTTGCTGGCCCGGGAGTGGCTCTTCTACTCAAGACATCTACAGAAGTCCTACCCCTACCTTTTCAGCCTGGTGGTGCGTTTAAACCCCTTTGACGAAGATGGCTCGCCGTTGGTGCGGGATGAGGTAGCCGGCGGGAGAAGTGCCGGGAGAAGTGCCGGCTGAATCGAGTAGAATCGAGTAGCCGAATCCCACGGCCCGGCTTTCCAAAGTGGACAAACGCCAAGGGTAATCTTGCCAAGGCTGAGGTAGACTCCCAAGAGCCGCCACAACAATGCGGTTTTAGGGGTTCATACTTATGAAAATCAAACAATATCAAGTCGACGCTTTTGCCAGTCGTGTTTTTGAGGGCAATCCAGCGGCTGTATGCCCTCTGACAGAGTGGTTAGGTAATGACGTGTTACAGGCCATCGCTGAAGAGAACAACCTTTCTGAAACGGCGTTCTTTGTTCCCATCCCAAAGGGTTTTCACCTTCGCTGGTTCACACCAGTGGCGGAAGTAGACCTTTGCGGTCATGCCACGCTGGCATCGGCTCATGTGATTTTCAACATTCTCGGCTATCCAAGGCAATCGATCTCCTTTGATACGCGAAGTGGAGAGCTTACGGTTGGTCGTAACGGTGATCTATTGGAAATGAATTTTCCCGCCGTTCCTCCAAAACCGTGTGATCCACCTCACCAACTGCTTGACGGTCTCGGCCAGCGTCCCGACGAAGTGCTGGTGGCCGATGACTACATGGCTGTCTTTGATAGTGAGGCTGTTATTCGTTGCATCTCACCCGACTTTTCAAAGTTGCTCGAGCTGGATCGGCGAGGTGTCATCGTCACGGCACCTGGTACGGACGTTGATTTTGTAAGCCGCTTTTTTGTTCCGAAGTACGGCATCCTCGAGGACCCGGTTACGGGGTCCGCGCACTGTGAACTGACGCCGTACTGGTCGTCAAAGCTTGGCAAGACGGGCCTCAATGCCAAGCAGGTTTCCAAGCGCGGGGGTTACATTCAGTGCGATGCGAGAGGTGAACGCGTCAATCTTTCCGGGACCGCGGTAACATTCATGGAGGCCGAGATTGACATCGGGACCCTGGAGGAAAGGTGAGGTGTCCCCGCATTTCCCCTGCTTGCAGGCTCACGAGACAGTGAATAGAGGCAATCCATGCCAAACGGCCGCAAGCCGTGGAGTCTTCGCTCTTTTTCGCTCGCGGCTACTACGCTGCTGGTGCTGCTGATCGTCGCTCCCACTATCGGATTGATGTCGACCGCGCGGGTCATTAGTCGGTCGATGCAGGCAGTGGAGCACGATATGCAGGCTGTCATCCTATCGGCGACAATCGAGCGAAGGGTCTGGCAGTACCAACACACAGCCAATCTTTGGTTGGCGACACGGAATCCCGAGTATCTCGAGTCCCTTCCGGACCTGGAAGAGGCACTGACCCGTCTGCTTCAAAAGGTAGAGCAGTATGAAAATGAAATGCACGATCTTCAGGTCGCGGGGCCTTTGTCGGAGGCCGTTGACGGCTACCTCGCTGCGCGACGAGACATCGAGATCACGGACCAGCCCTTGGAAGTGGTGATACCCCTCATTAACCCTCATATCGAGGGAGTCATGGCCGCCATCTCGGCATTCCGCATGCGTAGCGTCGAGGCTCATCTTCGTGCGGAGGAGGACGCGGAGGGAGCCCTAAGGCAGGCACTGGTGTTGATTATCTCTCCCACCGTAGTTTTGGTCGTTTTGTTCGTGTTGGTGGTCGTGGGTGGCGCCAGGCAGATAATTACGCCGATCCTGAGCCTAGAGAAATCCATTCGGTTGTTTCGAGGCGGTCGGGACGATGCCAGGGCTCCCGAGCTGGGAGTGGTGGAGGTCCGTAGGGTGGCGGCGGCATTCAACGAGATGGCTGATGCTATCGTCCACCAAAAGGAGGAGCAGCTCACTTTCCTGGCCGGGGTGGCCCACGATCTTCGCAACCCCTTATCCGCCCTCAAGTTGGGCTGCGAGACTCTGCCGACGGGAGGTGAGAGACTCGACCTCGAGAGCTGCAGGCGAATGGAAAGGCAGGTGGATCGGCTGGAGCGAATGGTGGGAGATCTCCTTGACGCCACAAGAATAGAGGCAGGCCATCTCGAACTCGAGATTGAAGAGCTGGATCTTCGAGAACCGACGCGTGCGATGGTCGAACTCTACGCACCCACTTCCCCCACACACGAGATCATCCTGCATGCGCCGGAAGAGCCCGTGATAGTTCGCGGTGATGCCCTCAGGCTCGAGCAGGTCTTGAGCAACCTGCTTACCAACGCCACCAAGTACTCTCCCAAGGGCGGGCCGGTGGAGATTACCTTGTCCTCCGAGGAATCCGAGGCGTTGTTGTCGGTATCCGATCGCGGGATAGGCATCGAGCGGGAAGAACTCCCGAACGTCTTCATGCCCTTCCGGAGGAGGAGACTCGCCGCGGGTGTCTCGACTGGTGCTGGCCTCGGGCTCTCCATAGCTCGGCGGATTGTCGCGGCTCACGGCGGACGTATCGAGGTGGAGAGCCAGGTGGGCGTCGGCTCGACGTTCACCGTACGCCTGCCGCTGGCCGGCGCTGGAGAAGCCCCCTCCAAGGAAAGGCCCACCTAATGTGGTGGGGGCGGCGGTGATGTTGGGCGCATCCGCGACTGGTTAAAAAGATAGCCGCCGTGGATCCTCATGGCGTCGCCCAGATCACGCTCCTTTTCTTCCTCGGTTCTCGTGTCGATGCCCAGTAGTCTGTTGAGCACACAGACCCGCGTGACGGCGCTCTCGATCACGGCCGTCCCGGCCACGATCGCTGCTAGCCCCGGCAGCCGTCCCTCTCGGCCACCCCAAAGCCCATAGCCCAGCGCGATCAGAGCCGGTCCGGCAACGCCTCTGATGACCTGGTCCCTTCGTCCAACATTCTCCTTCATCTGTCCCTCCAGGTAAGTGTCGAGACATCTTAAGCATGCGGCCGGCGAGGGCCATAGGCCCGTCGCGCATGCGCAGGAGTACCGAGCGGATACTGTGCGCACCGGCCGGCGAGGAAATAGGTGAGGTGTCCCCGCATTTGCCGCATTTGGAAATAGGTGAGGTGTCCCCGCATTTGCCGCCCGCATTTGCCGCATTTGGAAATAGGTGAGGTGTCCCCGCATTTGTACCCGCATTTGTAGGCGGAGCACCGAGGGTCGATAGTCCTAGTTAGCCTTGCGGTTCGATTGAGTTCAACTGTCGTCTCGGATAACCTTCGAGCCATGAACTCATTACCAAAAGCCCTTGATCTTGCGGAACGAGTCGAGTTGCTCGCAGCGCGACAGTACGAGTTTCTTGCCGAACATTTTTCGGACGATTCGGAAGCCAGCAGTCTCTTCAAAAACCTTTACGAAGAAGAGCTGCAGCACGTAGAGCGAATACGTTTTCTTAGGCGCACCTTTGTTCTAAATCGAGGGACGACCCGAGGTATTGAGCCCAATACTGAAGAGATAAAAGCAGTATTGGCCAAGGGTGAGGGTATCTTCGAAATGCTAAAATAAAAAGCCTCTTCCCGAATACTTGATGTAGCGAAGACCCTTATCGAAAGCACTTGAAGATGAGCTGGCTGTAGCTCACGCCGAGGTAATTAGCTCCTCGTCGGATGAAGGTTTGAGGCGGTTTTTCCTGCAACTTGCGGAGCAAGACCGTGCCCATTCAGCTTTGTTGAAGTCTTGAAAGGGGACTAATCCCTCACTAGTCATTCCTGTCGAATGGGCCTGGGTCCAGTCGAATACGACTGCCATCGAACGGTTTCGCGGGCGATGACGGCAATGAGAAAGACACCCATATGGGTTCATGCGGGGCTGGGAAGGCCATAGGCACCCTTCTTCACGGGGAGAGCATCCCACCCGGCCAGCAGTCCTTCGGCCATCAGGGCGTATCCGTCATCGTTTGGATGAACGCCGTCATCGAGGAATAACGCGCCCGCCGGGTCGGCGGGATCGCATCGCTGCCGCCAGTAACGGTCGAGATCGGCCACCGGGATATCACAT
>SLRQ01000025.1 GCA_007130885.1 Deltaproteobacteria bacterium | reverse complement strand
CGCTTCGTTGACATCCCGCGCGTCACTGGCAACATAACGGAGGTAGTACTCTCTGGCCTCCTCGATATCTCCGAGCGCCCTATACACTTCCGCGAGTCCAAATAGGGGAGCCGCAAGATCGGCGCGTAAATCGAGCGCCAGCAGATAATCGTCCCTGGCTTCATCGTGGTTACGAAGCCCCATGTGGGCACTGCCTCGAGCAATGTAGGCCTGTATCAGTGTGGGATCCTTATCGAGTGCTTTGCTCAATACCTCGACCGCTGAATTATAACGGCGATCACGTATGAGGCCGACGCCGTTCGCGTAAACCTCTCGGGCCTGCCTGCGCTGCTCGATGGAGTCATCTTTCCGCCTGGCCTCCTCCATGCGCTCACGTGCCAAATCCAGGTTCCGGCGCGCGCCTTCGTTGTCCGGAGCGATCTCCACGACCCGCTCCCAGGCGGCAACAGCCTCGGAATATCGGCCTAGGCTGGTTACCGAAAAGGCTCTCTTGTAAGCGGCCTCTACATTATCGGGCTCCACCGCGATAACCCGACCAAAAGCGTCGGCCGCCTCCGAGAAGTCCTGGGATGCAAGATGCTGGTCTCCTCGCGCCAGCGCCGCGGCCGCATCAATGTCCTCGGCCGGCTCATCAACCTTTCGTTTCTCCGGCTCGATGGGCTCGGTCTCCGGCATATCCGTCACGCTCTTCATCTCATCAACTTCGGGAACGAGAGCAGCAAGCTCCAGATCATCGCCGAGCAGCTCCGTTTCAGGCTCCTCGACCTCGGGCTCCGCCTCGGCCACCTCGGGCTCAGGCTCCTCGACCTCGGGCTCCGCCTCGGCCACCTCGGGCTCGGGCTCCTCGATCTCGGGCTCCGCCTCGACCACCTCGGGCTCAGGCTCCTCGACCTCGGGCTCCACCTCGGCCACCTCGGGCTCAGGCTCCTCGACCTCGGGCTCCGCCTCGGCCACCTCGGGCTCAGGCTCCTCGACCTCGGGCTCCGCCTCGACCACCTCGGGCTCAGGCTCCTCGACCTCGCTCTCCGGCCGTAGCTCCTCGGCGCGCGCTCTTGCCTGGCGAACTCGATCTTGTCGCTGCGACCGGCTCTCGACTTCAGCATAACTCTCGTACGCTTCGGCTGCTTCGGCGTGCTTGCCCCAAGTATCGAGCGCTCGGGCCAAACCAAACCAGGCGTCCGGCTGCCCCGGCCTCAGCTCTATATGCTTCCTATAGGCAAGAACGGCGGTTTCCCACCGCTCCGCCCTGGCCGAAGCAAAAGCCAGGTTGAACCAAGCCGTTACATACTCCTCATCCAAGGCGACAGCTTTTTCGAACTGTTCGATGGCCTCGTCCAAATGACCTTTTCGAAACAGCACCGTGCCGAGCTCGTTTCGAGCCAGCCTGTCCTCCGGCTGAAGCTCCAAAGCCCGCTGATAAGCCGCCCTTGCCCCAGCAAGGTCACCCGAAGCAGCCAGCTCATCTCCCTTCTCTCTCTGCTCGGCGGCATCCTCCGGCTCATCCGAATGGACCGGATGTGCGACAGCCATCACCCCAAAGACAAGAAGGGCCGACGCGATGCACCACGCGCCTTGCCCCCAGCTCCACCCGCGCTCCTTGTTTTTCATGCGGGCAATGTTAGCCGTCTCGTCCGCCGGTGGGAACCCCTGCACGGTTTTTCTCGCCACCTTCGGTCACGAAAGCGTCGAGCCACCAAAACAAGGAACTCAAGCAGCGGCATCGGCGCCCGGCAACAGGAGCCTGAACAGAGCACCTCCTTGCCGGGACTCCTCCACCCATATCCGTCCTCCATGGGCCGTGGCTACGTCCATGCATATGGACAGTCCAATTCCCTCGCCGCGACCACTAGAATCCCCGGTATGATACCGCTCGAAAATTACGTCCCGTTGGTTCTCGGCAACGCCGGGGCCATCATC
Organism: Deltaproteobacteria bacterium; assembly: GCA_007130885.1. Taxonomy (GTDB): domain Bacteria; phylum Myxococcota; class Myxococcia; order SLRQ01; family SLRQ01; genus SLRQ01. Next base: position 90,838 of record SLRQ01000025.1, on the reverse strand, counting down.
CGAGAGCGATATGAGTACAGCGCCGTCCTTTGGCTCCGCCGATAGCTGCACCCTTCCGCCACGAGGAGAGAACTTCGCGGCGTTGCTCATAAGGTTGGTCAACACCTGCATCAAACGGTCTTCATCTCCACGAATCCGGCCGGCGCCGTCGGCCACTTTCCACTCGACCTTGATGTCTCCTTGCTCAAAAAGTGGCTCCATCTCGGTCACCGCGCCCTGGATGAGCTCCTTCGTCTCGAGTGATCGAGGACGAAGCCTCAATCTGCCATCAGCCTGACGGGCCAAGAACGTTACATCCTCCGCAAGACGCTGCAGCCGTTGACATTGACTGTACATTTTCCGCATGTGCCGCAGTCTGCGCTCCTCGCCGACATCACCTCCCATGAGAATCTCCAGATAACCCTGGATAGTAGTCAGCGGCGTACGCAGGTCATGTCCCACATTGGCCATCAACTTACGGCGCTCCATGTCGCGGCTGTTGAGAGCGGAGAGAGCTTTCTTGAGATCTCTAGTTCGCTGTGCCACCTCCGCCTCGAGGTTTTGCTCGCGGGCTTTGAGGTCGGCCATAAGACACGTACGCTCTCTGGATCTTCGGGCTCTCTCCAACGCGTTCTGGATCTTTCCCGTTAGCACCGGCAGCTCATCGAAAGGCTTGGTGAGAAAGTCTCCCGCGCCGAACCGGAGCGCCATGACCACCGCATCGATGGATGCGTACCCCGTAATCATGACGACCTCCAAGTCCGGGTCATGGCCTTTCGCCTCATTCAAAACGTCCAGTCCGGAACGATCCGGAAGGTTCTTGTCCAGAAGCACCAGATCTAGTCGCGGCGAAGACTGAATGCGCTCCAGAGCTTCAGCGGCTGATTCCGCCACTTGCACGTCGCATCCGAGATCAACGAGGAGAGTCTCCAAAAATACACAAACGCTCTCGTCGTCATCGACCACAAGAACTGCCGGAAGGTCCCTTCGAACCACTATCCACCTCGATTCTCTAGCTCTATTACTGCCTTTTGTTCTTCGGCCCACTCAAAGTAGCGAAAGAGGAGCCTCGCCAGTCAAAGAATACTATACATTCCATTCGTACACCCAATGAAGCTTTCCGCCTCCCCGAGGAGTCGTCCTGCCGAAAAAATGCGTGACCTCGCCCAGCTGCCTGCTCTGCGTTACCTAGGCCTCATCGCCGTCCTGCTTCTCACCGTGGGTGCGGCAGCGCAGTCCTCCGACCTCGTGCTTGGAGTATGGTTCACTCAGATAGGCCTTTTCTTGCTGCCGGCACTGATCCTTTTGCGGGCCAGCAACCTCAAGGCATCATCATTTCTGCGCCTATCGAACCGCATCGAATGGAAGCTGCTCGCCCTGGTAGCCGCGGCCTCATGCGCCAACTACTTCTTCGCTTCCGGATTGATGGCCATAATGGAGCAGGTTGTGCCGGAACACTGGCCCCGAGCAGATGCGGCAGCGGTTCTCGAAATGGAGGACGGTCTGCGGCTGGCGCTCTTGGTAGGCGCGGTACTGCTTGCCGCTCCCCTGTGCGAAGAAGTGTCTTTCCGGGGTCTCGTTCAGCAACCCTTGGTGGCGAGGCTGAACCCCTGGCGGGGCATCGCCGCGGCGGCGCTCGCGTTTTCCATCCTGCACATGGACCCGGTTGGGTTCTTGCCGCGCTTCGAGCTGGGACTTCTGTTCGGGTGGCTACTATGGAGGACGGGATCCCTGTGGGCGCCTATCCTTGCTCACTTGGTCAACAACGGGGTAGCTATCCTGCTCTACTTCACGGTCGGAAGAGCCGCCACCCCCCCAGAGCTTTCGGAGCCCTCGGCTTGGGCACCTCTCATAGGCGTCATGCTGTTGAGCCTGGCCGTGCTGGCACCCTTATTGGCCGTCATTCACTTCCTGACACGTCAAAAAACCATAACTCGCGCCGACAACACTCTCGAACGGTCCGATCCCAAGGAGCCGGTGGGCCTGCGACCAGGAACATCGGTGCTACTGAGCATGTTTCTCGCAGCCGCCCTCCTTGCGATGGTATTGACTTACCTGGCCGGCTTCATTTTCGGACCGCCGGAGACGACTCCTCCCATCAGTGCCGGGACGAGCTTGCTCGCCGGGCAAGATCTACCGGTGAGCTTGCTCTATTTGATGCCATGAATACAATCGCCAAATGACGTCGAGCGGATGTCCTTCCGAATACGAGCATCGAAAAGCGACCGGCCGAGCCGGCGAGCACGAACCTCGAGACCAGCTCGGCGAGCAAGTAAAGCCTTCCATGTGGCAGGCAGTTACGAGGGTTGCGGATGTCGGCCAACGTCTCGTAATAGACAGACTCGAGCTGATGCGCCTGGAGACACGCGACGATGTCTTAACCATAGCGAAGTACTTGCTATTGGCCGCCGGCACGCTTCCCATACTACTTGCCGGCTGGATCGCACTGCTCGCCGGCGTGGCCTTGGCTCTCTCGCCGGTCTTGCCACTGGCGGTCAGCCTGTGCATTCTGGGAGGTATCCACGCGATTGCGGGAGGAGCCGGAGTCTACCTGGGCTGGTCCCGGCTGAATGCAATGAGCCGCCTCATCGATGAGCCGGGGAATGAAGAAACTACAACGGAGAGACTAGGAGCCCCCTCGGGGCCCCCGACGGGAGAGGGAGCAGGTGACGGGTCAGCAACGTGACAAGCGAGAGCTTCTACGCAGAAGCATAGAAGAACGACAAGGAGACCTCCATGAAGCAGTGCTCGATTTGCAACGCGTCGTGGAGGGGGGCATAGACAAACTTGATCTCCGACGCAAGATAGCAAGAGACCCGATGCCCTGGCTTGCTGGAGCGTTCGCCATGGGTTTCATTTTGGGTATCAGACGAGGCTAACGACAACCCGGGGCCGGCGGCGCCGAAAACAACACAGGAGAGCAAACATGGAGCATGAAGCCAGACCCGAGGAAAGCCGTCACAACGGACCGCTTCCGAACGAGCTGCAGGTACAGCTATCCAGGTTCCGAGAGGGCCTCGCCGAGATGGACCAGAGGACGCGCACCGTGGTCCGGGAGCATCCGATAGCATGCGTGCTGGGCGCCGTGGCTCTGGGATACTTGGCCGGTCGCTTGTTTACGAAACGCTGGTAACTCGAACGAGCTTCTTACAGAAAACTCATGGTTACGGCGGCCCCTCGAGGGGGGCGGGAGAGCGCAAAAATGAACGATCGCACCGAACATTTCCGCAAGGAAGGCAAGCATATTCGCGAGGATGCTCGCGAGCTTGCAACCGACCTCGGCGAGCTTATGGAAGAAACCGAGTGCTTCATACGTGACCAAGCAATACACCGTCCTTATGTGACTTTGGGCGCAGCCTTCGGCATCGGGTACGTTCTGGGCGGTGGCCTCCCCAAGTGGCTAGTACGCTCACTAGTTGCGGTCGGAGGCAAGGTCGCCTTCAGCGCAATAGCTGGAGAGGTAGCTCGGGCTGCTTCCCGCTCGACCGCCGAGCCACAGCAACAAGAGTAAGCGCTGGCAAGAGGCGGCAATCGACGAAAGAAACTGACACGAACGTAACGGAAAGGAAGAGAATATGAACATCAAGGACATACGGAACATGGACCGCGACGACATCCTTCGCATGATCGGGCTCGAGACTCGGCGTACGGCGGGCGAGTACGCTCTGCCGGCGCTCGGGCTGTTCGGTGTTGGAATCATTGTCGGTGCGGGACTAGGCCTGCTCTTCGCTCCAAAGAGCGGAAGGGAGATTCGAGGAGATCTGACCGAACGAATGCACGAGATCCGTGAGCGCGCCAACGCCGAGAAGGAGCGCCTGCAGCAGGAGATCCAAAAAGATTAATGGGCTAACCTCGTCCCAGGTCCGCCTCGACAATCAATAAAGCCCTGACCTCCAGCTCGACGTTTTCCACGGGAGCGTTATCAAGCTCCACTCGAGCTATGAGGGTCATTGTGCCCGCGGTGATGTAAGGCTTGAGATCGACATCATCGATCTCCATGGCCACCATCCTCACCTCGCCGGGCTCCAGGACATGCGCGAGCCGAACCCTGTCTTTTCCGGAAGCTTCGACCAGAAGCTCCAGTTCTCTGATGAAGGCGAGGTCGCACCCTTCCAGCCTGATGTCGCATGCGGGTGGGGAGAGGTGAACGAGGGTTACTTCGGCAACCCGTGCCGATGCCACACGATCGACCGGCATGCCCTCGTCCGATAATGACTGCCGCACCTCCGAGCCAATCCCCGGGAGGGGGTCGGGATGTACAGCGGACAGCCCTCCCGCGATGATTAGCGGATAATCAAGCTCGATCTCCACCTCGTTCGGAATCAGGCCACACCCCGATATCGCGAGGGCTAAACCTAAAGCCAGCGAGAGAGCCGGACGAATCGGCCGAAACCAAGTCAAAGCAAGGCTACCTCCACTCACCTTGGCCTCGAAGTGCTGCAATCTATCGCTTTCGCGAGGCTTGTGGTGTCTTCGACTCCTTCCAGCCGATATCTCGCGGTTTCGAGACCGCTCACTTCGTTCTCCAGAAGGCATGGCCACAGACTTGCAGAGGCTGCCCCTCGCCGCAAGAGCCGCTTTCGCGTAGCAAGCTCTTGCGACGCAGTCTCGAGTAGTCAGCAGTGCAGCATTTCTCTAGCCGACTGGAGCGGATACATGTCGAGGGCCGACTCCAGGAGCATCCTGGCCTGCTTCTCATCGTTACGTAATCTTGCAAGCTCGGCTTGTCCCACCAGCAGCTCCGCCTGGTAGCTGAAGTTCATCTTGGGATACTGCTGCTTGCGGTACTCCCGCCTGCTCTTCTCGTCGGATAGCACGGCGTGTGCTTTACTAATACGTTCCCAAAGCTTCTCGGCAATCTCGGGGGCGGAACCCCGCAGCTTTCCAGAAGGACCATAGAGTTCGTTCAGAGCACGGTATGCCTTCTCCACGAGACCGGGATGGCTACTCCAATGCAGGCCAAGAACACCGAAGTAATCCTTACTCTGGATCGCCCTCCAGCGCTGCGCCACGGGGTCCTCCTTGACGCGCTCCGGAGGCGTCACCCATTCGAGGCCACCGCGCAGCTCTAGAAGGTATATGACCTCCCACGCGGAACGACGACCGACGCCGCTGTTCAAGATTTCATCGACGGTACGGGTTCCATCCAAACCGCGAGCCACCAGGCGGCTCTGTGGAGCTGAAAAATCGAGTCGACGGCTTGCACGACGTCCCGTACCGGAGAGCTGGGGGCATAGAGACATACGAGATCCAAGACCTTCCTCTAGAACGTCTTCTTCGAATCTCCTAATCAACGACTTGGTGGTAGCCCACTGGAGCTTGTGCAGATGCCAGTGCCTTCTCCTCTGCGGAGGACTCGAGATGGGAGTCAGCCGATAGGACGTCCCCGGCTCCGCAAGTGTCCTCGCAATCGTCGAGAGTTCGACCGTGGCCTGAAGCTCGGTCCCGCCCAGCGCCTCGAAAACATACTGGCCGCCCGACTTCGTGGAAATCTCTACCGAGAAATCTTCCTGTGCGGCCCGTAGCGAGACGATGAGCTGAAGCGGCGAAACTCCCCTTGCTTCTTCTCCTTCCGCTTGCTTGCCGCCAAGCAGCTCGGCGGGATGAGCGGGGGCTTCGAGATCGCCGCTCGGCGGAACGGTGCGGGTCTTCGAATCCGCGATTGCATCGGCGGTGGTCGGCTTCCGCGGCTCGGCATCCGCCTTCCGCTCGGCCCGCGGGCTATCAGGCCTCGATTCCTCGGGTGGAGCAGCCGATGCTATAGACCGGGAATCGGGTTCCTGACTCGCCCTCTTGCCGGCATGCGCGGACCTACCCTTCAGTACGGCAATGACCTCTTCAGGCCGGCTGTCTTGGATACGAAGCAATGCAAGACCTTGCTCCGGTATGGCAGCCAAGGAGCAGGTGATCTCCACTTGACTTTCGCGATCGGGGCTGACGATGCTTGCCCGAAGCAGCTCGGTACCGACGTCTGTCTCCGTGGCGACCAGTATTGCGCTGCTCTTGATGAACAAGTCGATGGAGGCATCCAGATCCCGCTGTGACTCGAACCGGATAACTCCATCGGCGCCGAGGCTCGGGGCCTGCCAAGAACTCTGAACGGCGCGCGGCCGCCCTTCCCTCCTTGGCCTTGGCGCCGCCGAAGGTACTGACTCCCTTGGGGTGGGACCCGCCTTTGCAGTCTCTTCCGGCCCTCGCCGGTCGGTAGCCGCCTTCACCGTATCCAAATGACCAAAGCAGGCGAGTGTGGCGAGAACACCTCTAGCCTTCATCAAAGGCAGACCAGAGTTCGCCGCCGCCTCCCTGACATCAGCCGATCTTGCCGTAAGGCTCTCGACGAATCTCGATTCCTCCTCGCCCAGCCCAAAGGCCGGGTCGACGGACGTGGGCCCTACAATTGGTTCGTCTCCGAGATCCGCGAGCAGAGCGTCGACATGAGCCTGCCCGCTTTCCGAGCAAAGCACTCTCCGAACCTCGCGTTGAACCGGAATGCTCAGCCCCTTGGTCCAGGCTGGCAGCTCTACCGCGGCATCAAAGCGGCTGTCGCCCTCGACCAGCGCGAGCAGGCCTCGCAACCTCTCGCCCTGCTGGACTCGAAGCCAATACTCCAAACGCTCCTCGGTGAGATGGCCGGCTTCGACCAAGACCTCACCCTGCGGACGCCCCTTCGTTGCCACATCGGCCAAGGAGGCCTCGAGCACGTCCATGTCTATGACGCCATGCTCGAGAAGAAGCACTCCCAAAGGCTTGAAGCCTGCAAACACAAGGCAGCCACACGAATAACCGTCTCGGAAGAAAGCTCTCGACACTGCTCCGTCGTGCTCGATCTCCAGACAGCCCGTGGCGCCGGATTTCGCAAGCTTTGCGACAGTTGCTGGAAGACCCCCTGGCTCCAACGGCCCCGATTCCAAGTTCGTTGAATAACTCACTGCCCTCTCCCTGCACGCAAGATTAGAGCGAAAAGCTACCCCTGTCTACCGATCTGTCGAGGCACGATCTGTCGAGGCCTGCTCTGTCAAGGCGATGAGGATACGCCGCCACAAATCATCTCGACCGGCACCTTTCTCGGCGGAAAAACAGATAACCTGACCGGGAGGGATACCAAGAGCCCGTTCGACTCGAGTGGTGGCGGCGCGTCTCTTCGTTTTGGGCAACTTGTCGCTCTTGGTAGCCACACAGACCCAATGTCGCCCTATCTCGTTCAGCCAGGCTGCCATGGCCTCATCGAGCGTCGTCGGAGGACGTCTTGAATCCACGATTAGGACTACTAGGGCGAGATCCTCACGACCGGTGAGATAGGACTCGACCATGGGACCCCACCTGCGGCGCTCCTTCTGGGCCACCTTGGCAAAACCATATCCGGGCAAATCCACAAAGCGCAGGCGCTTTAGCGGAAGACCCTTTGCTAAATAGAGATCGAGGAAGTTCACTGTTCGAGTCCGGCCGGGCGTAGAAGAAACGCGAGCCAATGTCTTCCCCCCAACGAGACAGTTGATGAGAGATGACTTGCCGACGTTCGACCTGCCGGCGAAGGCCACCTCGGGCACCCGTTCCGCCGGCCAGTGACGCTCATCGGCGGCACTCACCAAGAAGCGGGCTTCATTGACCTTCACTTTCATGCATCATCCCTTTCCCTCGCGCGTGAAAGACCCCAAAACGCCCCCAACACCGAAAGAAAAACCCCGAGCAAGAGAGCAGCGCCACCGGCGCTCAATACGGGAACCCCCGGATGCCTCGAGACTCCCACCACCGCCTCCTTGGGGGCAACAACACTCATCAGGGTAAATCCATATCGATCAACTCGATTATCTCGGTCGAAGGTCGGATATCGCAAGAACACCCACACCCCTTCGTCCCCATCATTTCGCTGTTCCTCGATCCGAACGGCCGGCCCAAGGCCTCGAAGATCGGGGTCATAGGACGCTACCTCGAAGTAGACACTGTCCGCCGGCCCTTGGATCGAATCTTCTACATAAGCGGTCCGAACAGCCTCCCGGCCGGTCTGCTTGTCCGCCACCGCTATTTCAAAACTTTCTCGTCCAGCTCCAATCCGAGTAAGACGCTTCTCCAGGGTGACGCAACCCACTCGGACCGGCACAGCCGTGGGCAATAGCTTCGTCGTACCATTAAAGCCCACCTCGACGGCGCCATCCCGAAATGCCTCCACCTCCAGCGAGAAGCCGAGAGGCCTGAGGCGTTCCTGTCCGGGCGGTGAACGAAGATAGACCTGCTCCGCAAGCTGCCGTTCTCGCAGCAACAACTCACCGGAGAGCCCCGCGCCGCGCTCGATCATAGCCCCTACCGGTAGAGATATCGCGCCGGCGGCTGACAGTAAAAAGCCCAGGCGAGAGACACGCGTCCGTGATCGGTGAAATCCCACCCTGCCTTGAAGACATGCCACGAAAGAGAGCGCGGTCGTGAGCAACAACAGAATCATCCACCAAGACACAAGCGGGTCATAAAGCTCGAAAAACACGTAGAAGCGCTCGGCCAAAGCACCGCGGCCGGCGAAGGTCTCCAGCGCCGCGGCCGCGCGGGTCCGAAAAAATAGAGCAGCAAGCCCCCCTGCCAAAGTGAGGCCTGCCAGTCGCAGGAGACGCGCGGGGCTCCCAAGCCAAGACCAGGCGGCGTCGAACCAGCGTCTGCATGCAGCGTTGCCCATACGTCTCCCTAATCGCACGCGGCTCGCCTCACCGTCAATCGCACTCCTCCTGGTCCGTGGCGGACAGAAGCTGATACGGCAAGACTAACGGCCCAGCTCATGTTACCAGAGAACGATGGGTAGGCAGTCATCGACAGGACCGCTGGTGGTCGGGCTCACCGGCGGCATAGGCTCGGGCAAGAGCACCGTGGCGGCGATGTTCGAAAAGCTCGGCGCCGCGGTCATCGACGCCGATGCACTGGCACGCGAGGTAGTTGCCCCCGGAAAGCCCGCGCTTCACGAGATAGAGACCAGGTTCGGGGCCGGCGTAATCCGGCGTGACGGCACACTGGATCGGGCGGCACTGGCCGACATCGTTTTCAGGGATCCAGGCGCTAGGCAAGACCTCGAGAGCATCACGCACCCAAGAATCGCACAGCGGGCAAGCGAACTCCTTGGAAGGTTCCATCGTGAGGGAAAACTCGTGGTCATCTACGAGGCCGCGCTGATGGTCGAGAAAAGGATTCATGAAAGCCTGGACGGCCTCATCGTCGTAGCGACCTCACCCGATAAACAGATTGAGCGCGTGATGAAACGGGGGTCAGCAAACGAAAGCGAGGTAAAGCGGCGCTTGAAGACACAGCTTCCCCTGGAAGACAAGGCAAAGGCCGCGGACTGGGTGGTGGACAACGACGGCTCGCTGGAGGAGACTTGGGAGCAAGTCACCAAGGTTTGGGAGACATTACGTGACGCCGCCAAGAAAGAGGACGACCAAGAAACGCCCGGCCGGTAAGAGATCGACCGCGGGGGCCACCGTCCGGGATCTCGGGAAGGACCGCGTTCATCTGGTCACGGGCTACCCCGGCTTCATCGGGAAGAGGCTGGTGGAGGCTTTGGCCCTTCATCACCCGGAATCCCGGGTGATTGTGCTTGCCCAGGAGAAGTTCGAAAAGGACGCGAAGGCCTTTTCGAGGAGCATCCGCGGAGCCGGGAAGAAGGCGGAGATCGAGGTCTTGGCCGGAGATGTCGTCAACATGGACCTGGGCCTTGCCGGCGCGGAGTATGCGGCTCTCATCGATGAGGTAACCGACATATTTCATCTCGCCGCCATCTACTACCTGGGTGTGGAGAAGAGAAAAGCTCATGCCGTCAACGTGGAAGGCACCAGGCGAATGCTCGAAACGGCGGGTGAAGCCAGGCGGCTCCGGCGCTTCAATCACATGTCGACTGTCTACGTCTGCGGAGATAGAGCGGGAGTCATCGCCGAGGACGAACTCGAGATGGGCCAGCGGTTTCGCAACTTCTACGAGGAAACCAAGTACGAGGCCGAGACCGAGGTCCGCGACGCCATGGCCGAGCTGCCGATCAGCGTGTATCGCCCGAGCATCGTGATCGGGGACTCGCGAACCGGGGAGATAGATCGGTTCAATGGCCCATATTACTTCGGGATCCTGCTCGTCACCTCCCCCCTTTCCGTGCCCTTGCCGCTACCAGGTGACGGCGTCGCGCCGCTCAATGTGGTGCCGGTGGACTTCGTTGTGGAAGCAATGATTACGCTGAATGAAGACCCCGAGGCAGAGGGCCGAACATTTCATCTCGTGGACCCGAACCCCATGTCCAGCCGCAGAGTCTATGAGATGATCGCGGAGAGAGCAGGAAAGAAGCTGCCTCGCGTTACCTTGTCTCATCGTATGACGGAAAAGGTGCTGCGCCTTCCCGGACTCGAGCGCCTAACCCGCCAGCAGCGACAAGCCGTCGAGTACGTAAATCACCTGGCCATCTTCAACTGCCACAACACCTTGGAGCTTCTCGACGGCACGGGCGTTCGCTGCCCTCCGCTGAACAGCTACATGACAAGGCTGATGGCCTATGTGCGTTCCGAGTATCGGCGCAGGCAAGATGCCGGCGTCGTGGCCGAAGACGCTCTGGACGACTAAACGGCCGCGGCGCCTAGGCAGGGAGTTCAATCGGCGGCCTGCACCGGAACGAGTTCGTCCGCCTCGCCGAAGGATGCCGTGGCCACCTCGTCCTGAACACTGCGCCGAGCTTCATCAATCTCATGCTGGGACAGGCCGGTAGTATCCGTAACTTCTATGGCCTGCTCCTTGCCCGTCTCGAGATCCCGTGCCCGCACCGAAACCATCCCATCCTCGCTTATATCGATGCTCACCTTTACCGCAACCTCACCCCGGGGAGCTTCCCGCAGGCCGGTGAGCATGAACTCGCCGAGCACCTCGTTCTCCTCGGCGAGCCCGCTCTCACCCTGAAGGAGGGTCACTCTCGCCGAGGTCTGACCGTCTCGCACGGTGGTGAAAACATGGGAGGCGGAAACAGGTACCGCCGTGTTCGCCGGAATAAGGACGTGGAAAAAATCCTCGGCGATCGAAATGCCAAGGCTCAACGGTGTTACATCTTTTAAGATTACGTCGTTGCCCGAGTCACCGAAGCTCCGGGTATCGAGCAATGCTTCTCCGTGGAGGGCGGCGCCAAGAGCCACCACTTCATCGGGATGAACGTTCTTCCTGGGCTCTTTCCCAAACAGCTCCGAAACGCGGGATTGAATCATCGGCATTCTCGTTTGACCACCAACGAGTATTATTTCATCGATCTCGTCCCGCACCAAACCCGCCTTTTCGAGCGCCCGAAGGCACGTTGCAACGGTGCGTTCGATTAGATCCTCGCAGAGAGCTTCCAGATCTTCTCGATCGAGGCTTTCATGAAAGTGCGCGGAGGCCGCGCCTGATCCGACGAATGGGAGATGTATCTCCGTCGTGGCGGCCATCGACAGCTCACACTTGGCCTGCTCGGCTGCTTCTCGCAGCCTCTGAAACAGCATGCCATCGCTCCGAGGGTCGATGCCGTGAGTCTCCTTCATTCGGCTTGTCAGATAATCAACGATCCTCTGATCGAAGTCCTCGCCGCCAAGATAACTGTCACCGGAAGTTGCGAGCACATCGAAGACGCCTTCCGTAATCCGAAGGACCGATACATCGAAGGTGCCTCCCCCCAGATCGAACACCAGCACCTGCTTGTTGAACTGCCGGCCGACACCGAAAGAAAGGGCTGCCGCCGTGGGCTCGTTTATGACCTGCAGCACCTCGAGTCCCGCTATTTCACCCGCGTTCTTCGTTGCCTGACGTCGCGTGTTGTTGAAATAAGCGGGAACGGTAATGACCGCTTTCGAGACGCTCTGCCCAAGTGTGGCCTCCGCGTTGCCCTTCACCTCGGCGATGATGCTCGCCGCCACCTCTGGTACAGAGAAAAGCATACCTCGCAGGTTGAAGCGGACATCTCCACCCGGTCCCTTCACGAGCTGGTATGGGAACTGATTGGAGAACCGGACCTGATCCGGCGAGCCCCACTGGCGCCCGATCAGTCGCTTGAAGGCCCAGACGGTTCCCTCGGAGTTGGTTATGGCCTGCCTTCTCGCGCCGTGACCGACCATCCATCGCCCTTCTTCGTCGACGGCGAACACTGACGGCGTCGTGTTGTGTCCCCCTGTACCTGGAAAAACTTGCGGGGTTCCCGCGACTACCCCCGCCACGCAGGTATTGGTAGTCCCTAGATCTATGCCTATGACCGGTTCCAAAGCTGCCCCCTTAAGTCAGATACTCATTCCGGGCCCCAACTCCATAGAACACTACATTGCTCACCGTCAACCCCTCGACTTGCTGCGGCGACTGGCTGCGGCGCTTGACCCTAAGTGCAACAAGCTCTACCATCCACGCGTTTCGAGGGCGCTGTCCGAAGAAGCCAAACCTGAAAAAGACTGCTCGTATGGGGGCGTAGCTCAGTTGGGAGAGCGTCGCGTTCGCAATGCGAAGGTCGTCGGTTCGAATCCGATCGCCTCCACCAATCTTCAGTCAGAGCTGCCGCGTCGGTCTTCGGTGAGTCCGCCAGCTGCCGCCGGATCAAGTGATCTTGCCGGCGAGGAGGTCGGGATCGCCCAAAAGAAATGCTCCTCCACCGCCCAGCAGACGATCCTTGAGACGCCGAACGCCAAGCTCCGTTTTGGCATCCTCCACCTCACCGGAGTCGCACCTGCCGAGCAGGTCGTCGATGTCGACCCAATCGGTCGGTCCTACCTCCTCCAGGGGAGAACCATCACCGGTTTGCTCAACCGGGGTCAAGGAACCGACCTCCGCCGCGACGAGGAACACTTTTTCCGAAAGCACACCGGGAGCCACGAAGAACGGGGCACCGAGAAACACCACCTCATCCGGATCGATCGGATACCCCGCTTCCTCGAGCGCCTCCTTGGCCGCTCTATCTCGAACTCCCGCCTCGCCCTTGTCGTCTTCTTCCAAGACTCCAGCCACTATCTCCGGGAGATCAATGTACTCCCTGGGATCATCGACCGCCTTGTCGTGATCCTTCCGGAAGTACGCCGCCGGCCGCAGGTTCCGCCGAATTAGAACGTCCACGCGTCCGGTCCCCGGCACCCGACGCCATAGCACGACCGCGACAGCGTCCATCGCTCGCCGGTCTATGAGATCTATGTTGTAGGAACGAGAGAAGCTGCCATCCGCCCGCCGGTTACGACAAACCAACCTTCGAAGGCGCAGAAAACCCTCGTCGCATCGAGAGATCGCGGACCGGTCCTCGACAAGCTCGATGGCCGCGACGGTCATCGTCTCATTCTTCGATTCCTTGGTCATGGCGACTCGCCGCTCCAATGCCTATTCTCGAAGAACAGGACGGTTGCGCGGCGGGCCCAGCCCCGCCGCGCCCGGCTCCGTTTGAAAACAGCGCAGCCTTCAGTTCACGCCACCGAAGGCGCGCAGCACCTTGGCCTGTCCCTGCGTGACTATGTCCATCATGCCGGTCAAGGAGTAGAACATCAGGTTCCTCGCGTCCGGACAGCTCTGCGGATTCCTGGGGTTCGCGCACTCAGGCGTATCGCTTATCAGATCGTGGAGTCCCGGGTACTGCTCGCTGGTATGGAACAAGCCCATGAAATGCCCAGCCTCGTGGGAGATCCCGTCACCGACATACCTCGCGTTGGACATATACTGGAGCGTGCCTCCCGAGTTGCCGGTGCCCGCTGTGCGAGGCGGCCCGGGAATGCCGCCTGACACGCCCAACACACTGGAGTTGCCGCCGAGCGATATGCTCCTGATGAAGAAGAGGTTCAATACATCCGGTTCGGAGAAGTTCCTGAACATCTCCCTGTACTCCGCTTCGCTGTTGAGACTGGAATAGCTCGAAGGCATATCCCTAAACTCCAGCGACTCGATCTCGACGCCAGCCTGGAACTCGAAGTAATGGCGGAACCTGGAGAAGACCGCGAGAGCGTACTGGCTGTCAGCGGCGTTCGAAGCATCGATTCCGTCGCCAAGCCCGCCGGGCGCGACGTGCGCCACGATTGGTATGGTGCCGTCACGATCCTCTCCGTCCGCCGTTCGCCGGAACATGACTCGAACACTGGCCGGAGCTGCGTGGGCCGACGCATCGACCCGCATTTGCCAGGTGCCGGGCATGATTTCCAGCTCGGGGCTGTCGCTGTTGGGCATCTGTAGAGTGAAGACCTCGGGGCTTGCATAGACCCGAAGCGGCGGTCCACTCCACCCAACCTGTGTCATGGGACCTATCAAGTTGGTTCCCTCGGGGTTTATCAGCGACGTGGAGGCGTATGTCACGCTCGGGTGACCGTGTACGAGGACGGAGAACGCATGAACACCCGGGTCCACCTCGAACTCCACCGTCGAACCGGGATGGTGGTCTCCAAGATCCACGATCTCCAGCCCTCCACCAAGGCACCTGCCACTCTCCAAGTCGCAAAACCCCTCGACGCAGTCGTCATCCGAACCGCAAGGAATGGTGCACAGGCCTTCGATGCAAGACATCCCATCTCTGCAGTCGATATCGGCCCGGCACTTCGCAAGGCACCAAAGGTTACCCTTCATGCTTCCGCAGCCGGATCCGACCGGACAGTCCGCGTCCTCCCGGCAGACCGACGTGCAGTAGCCGTCGTCGACTCCCCTGTAGCAGGACAGCGCACCCTCGCAGTCGGTGCCGGTGCCGCACGGATCGCCGACACCCACGCCCTCGCATCGTCCGTTTACGCACTCGTGGCCTCCACCGCATTCGGCATCGTCACTGCAAGGAAGGTTACACACCCCCGCGTTGCAGATGTACCCATCACGGCACTCCTCGTCATCGTCACAGTCGACGAAGCAGTAGCTGTCTCCACCGAAGGTCACGCAGGTGGTCCCACTGGGGCACGGCTCCTCGGCGCAGGGAAAGGTGCAGTAGCCGTCCGGCAGCGCCCGGTGACAAGTCATTCCGGGCTGACAATCGGTTCCATGACCGCAAGGTGCGCCCACGCCGTTGGTCACGCAGACGCCACCCTGGCAGCTATCGCCTTCCAGGCAGTCGGTCGTCTCCTCGCACTCCAAGCGGCATACGCCATGAATACAGGAGAAGCCTTCCCGGCAATCACCGGGACCGGCGCACCTGAGCAGGCAGTAATCCTCTCCGCCCATCGAGGCGCAAACGGAGCCGGCCTCGCATTCTTCCTCGCAGGCCACCGTACAGTACCCACCAGGGACACCGAGATGACAGGTTAGTCCTTCCGCGCAGTCTCCTCCCTCGCAAGTAGATCCGATGGTGCCCGCCGGGATGACTTCCTCTTCCTCGGAGGAGCACGCTCCCACGAAACCCAACGAAGAGCATAGCAGCACCAAAAAAAGCAATCGGGCCGGACGGTTTCTTGTAAACATGATCAGCGAACCTCCTTCTTGCCCGGGGCAATCTCGCCCCCAGCTTCATCGCGCAGATCGGGCCTGGGGCGAAGCTCCATCACCCGCTGCCCTCTAAGCGCACCCTCCGGCAAGATGACCCGCGAGGCTCCCTCCCGCTTCTCCAACAAGTCACGCAGAAAGGAACGAACCGCGACATGCCGCTCCGCGATTCTGTGCGAATCGATTATCTGGTGAGCCTTTTCAGTGTCGATCTCGGCGAGAGAGAGGACCGCCTGTAGGCGGAGGGTATGATCGGCCTCACCGAGGGCTTCCTCGAGAATCGGCTCGCGCCCATCTCGGTTCTCGAACCGGTTTCCAAGTGTCCAAAGAGCAGACATCCTCAACCGGTGCAGAGCATCGGCATCCCGGGCCACCGACACGACGATGTCGAAAGCTTGCTCGTCATCGAAGTAGCCAAGCGCGGATAGCGCCCGGGTCCTGGCCAGGCACATCACGTCTTCATCCAGCGCTATAGCCTCGAGCTGCTCGCGCAACCCGGGCTCGAAGTGCTCCAGCTCCTCTGGATTGGGATCGCGATCGAAAAGCGAGAGAACCAGCAACAGGTTCGCATCATACGGTCCCGGGTTGCCCGCCGTGATCATATCCGCCCTATCCGTCTCGTGCTCCGCCAGCGGTATCTCGCCGGTAAGACCCAAACGCGAGAGGCTGTCGGCGTCCGCTCGCGTCGCCGCGAAAGATACCGCGACCGCGAGCAAAGTAATCAGCCGTACACTCATTTTTTCATCCTCCTCGATGAACTCAATAATCAATACCCGTTTGTCCTCGTGACAGTTTCCAGCCGGCGGCACCCGGTTCTCGAAGCCAGCAGACAAAGGACGAGCAGCAGAGCCAGAAGGCCACTGTCGCCTCCACCCGCGCTGCAGCCACCACAGGCTACAGTGCCGGAACCATCGGAGGAACCGTCATCCTCGGGAGGATCAACCGGCATGGTATCGCCGTCATCCTCTTCATCATCGCCGGATTCATCGTCCTCTCCGTTTTCAGGCTCGTCATCGTCGCCCGGATCCCCCGGCTCATCGTCGCCCGGATCATCATCCTCGCGGGGGGGCTCGCAAAGGCCGGTGTCGTGATTGCAAACTAGACTTCCGTCCCCGCTGCAGTGGATATCCTCTGAACAGGCCAACCAGCACGCGCCGATATCGCCACCCGTGGAAGGGTCGTGACCAGCAGGCCAGCAGGCGTACCCGTGTCTGCACTCGCCGGTCTCGCCTGCTTCACAGTCCGCGAGGCAAAGAGCCACCGGGCCGCCCCCACCTTCCATCGTGTAACACGAAGAGCCCGCTGGACAGGGCCTGCCGGCACCGCACTCCTTGGTGCAGTAGCCGCCTGGAGGTCCGACATAGCTGGGATCATCGCTTGTATATTCGACCAGACAGAACCCTCCGGTGGGGCAGTGCTCGTGGTCCGTGCACCCATCGCCCACGCTGGCGACGTCGTTCCGGTGCCCAACGCAGTGGCCGGTGTCCGTATCACAGTAGTTCTGGCCGCAGTCCGCGTCGGTCTCGCACGCCGCCCAGCACACCCCACGCGACAGATCGTCCGCGTCTATCCATGTGCAAACGTAACCGTCGCGGCAGTCGGGGCTGCCGGTATCGCAGGCCGCCAGACATCCCGAAAGGTCATCTCCGGTCTCCTGATCCGTACCGATGACGATGCACTCGGTGCCCGCAGGGCAGGATCCGGGTTGGCACCCCAGAATGATGCAGTAGCCATCCCGAAAACCATATTCGACCTCGTTTAGGCACCAGCCCTGTCCGCTCCCCGTCCCTTCCTCGCATTCCATGTGATTCTCGCAAGCCTCCCCGACACCCACCGTATCGACCGGCGGCGGCTCGCAGCGGTTCCGAACGCAGACATAATCCCCGTCGCAGTCCGCGTCGGAAATACAGTCCGTGGGGTACATGTAGCAAATCCCGGCCTCGTCATCCGGGTGCAAGGTACGCTTGGTCGTCTCTCCATTGCCGGCGGAGGCATAGTACATGGTTGCATCGGGGTACTCGCTGTGGCCGAGCCCGAAGAAGTGCCCTATCTCATGAGCCGCGATGTTTTGAACGTCGACCGCGTTCGGACGTCCATCGGTGGCCCACTGAAAGTTGACCCCGTTGAACATGATATCGGCGTCGGCGAGAGCACCGTTGTGCTGGTTGTAACACATGGTCGTGACGCCAATAGCCTCCGGCCCGAAGTCCGCCGGCCAGTTGCTCTCAATCCAGAAGACCAAGTTGTTTCCGTCCGTACACGAGTAGGTCGGCGTACCGGTGTAGTCGCTTCCCTTGTCGAACTCCAGTGAACTGCAAGGAACCTGTTCCCAGGTCTGGAATGCCGCGTCGATTGCGGCGTGGTCCGTGCCATCCTGGATGTCGGCGGAACCGGCGTGATGCACTCTGTAAGACACCGGTATTCGATCGCTTGGCCAATGAACCTCCGAGCCATTCTGTGTCCGCATGACCTGAAATGCTTCCGCCGGCAGCGGCGCCGCCAGCACAAGAAGCACCAAGAACACCATTTTGCTTAGCATCGGCATTGCAGGCTCCTCACTCCCCCACGGCATCGGCTATGGCTCGTTCTAGCTCCTCCAGGCCGATCGAGCTCGTTTCTCCATGAACCGACACCCACTTACCGTCCTCGAATCTGCCGACGGAAAGATCAGACAGATTGCGAAGAGCCAGCGGCTGATCGCCTTCCCTGTCTATGCTGAACTTACCTTGTGAGAGCCCGACGAGATGAAAGACCGCGTCCTCGGGGTTTCGGCGCAGGAACACGACCACTTCCTCGCCAACTTGGAATGACGCATCTCCCGCGACCAACGAGCCTACACCGTCGACCTCGCCGCCTAGCTGGCGGATGACCAATGTTTCATCGCCTCCGCCCTTCAGGGTCGAAAGGACCTCGACGGTCGTGAAGGTGTAGATCCCGCGTCCCTCGTCGTCCCAGCGGCTCTCCCGTTCCAAGACCCTCGCACGTACGACGGCATTCGACCGCTCGGTGAGATCGTCGACGTCCAAATACACGACTGTCGTCGCGGCAGCCGGTAGCGCCGCCGCCACGACGAAGACTATGGCGAGAGATCTCATTCTCATTGCAATGACTCCTATCGTTTTTCTGCTCATCGCGTTCAAAGGCCAAGCGCGTGCATTCAACAAAACTCGAATCTCCTCCTTCTATTAAATAATTTGCCCAGAGATCTGAAAAATCAAGCATAGCAGGGTGGGCCGGCCGCGTCACGGTCTCCAGCCTTACTTCCAAATCGTCGAGTAGCCGCCCGAAGGAGGGGTGAACAGACGGAAAGAGGCTTCTTCGCGTGCAGGCGCAAGTGCGTATCGCAATGCGCGATTCGCGAGACGGCCGTTTGTCGAGGACGCGGACGAAACGTCTCTTGCACAGGCCGAGCTTCAACCACCTCCGCGAAACGCGAATGGGACGGGGACGGGCTTTTGCGCCCGCCTCCAGAATCACAATCCTAGGGTTTAGGTGCTATGATGTCCATCTCTCAATGATGGCTCGCATTCTTCGACAGATTAAGGCCGCCCGGTTGCCTCATGTCACGGCTCTGGTAGTGGCCGCATGCCTTTTGGGCTCGTTCGCCGAAGCATCCTCGAAGCCGCATGAAACACATCAAGGCGCCGAGCGTTTCGGTCCACGCCCGCCATCCAGCCTGCTTTGCGAGCAGCAGGCCTGGCCCCTTCCCGTGGACGGTGCTCTCTGCGCAGCCGCCCGATTGCTCACCAGTCATCTCGAGGGGTTCGAAGATCCGACCGACGGACATCGAGAATCCACGGCGAGCCTCATCCAGGAGACATTACGAAGCCAAGGTGTAGCCGACGCTCACGTACGTGCCCGAGTGATTAGAAGCCCGTCCTATGGCAAGCTTTACAATAGGATGGAATCGCTTGTTGAAGAAATGGGTACCCCAGCCTCTCACCTAGGCATGAGCATCGCACCCTCGGAGGAAGATAATCCCTGGGGAATCCTTCTGGTTGCTCGCCGTCTGGTACACATCGATCCCTTTCCCGCCAACTTGGAGGCCAATGATGAACTCTCGGTGAACGCCAGGTTGGGAAGAGGGACCAGCCGGCCGCAAGCATGGCTCGGGCTCGAGGGAGGGCCGGTCGAGGAACTGCCGCTTACGACCACCGAGAAGGGCTTCAGGGTGCGCTCCGAGCCGCTTCCCGCCGGGCGGCACACTTTGCAGATCTTGGTCGAAGCCGGAATGGGGCCGGAGGTAGCGCTAATTGCCCCGATTCAAGTAGGTCCGCCTCTTACCTCGCAGTGTAACACTCGAGACTTCGAGATCACGGGCGACGAGACCGCCGCCATACATCAAGCCATCACCGATCATAGAAGGCGCCTAGGCCTTGCTTTTGCCAAACGAGACTCCACGCTGGACCTCCTCGCCACCGAGCGCGCGAAGAGAATCGCCTCCATAGGGCGCCCCGTCCATCGGCCCGGTCCCAAAGACGACGTCGCCACAATGCTCTCCGATCGAGGATACCCGTATGCTTGGGCCGCGGAAAACTTGGCCGCCGGTCCCAGCGCCGCGTCCGCTTTCACCGGACTGCTGGATAGTCCCGCGCACCGGCGCCTGATCGAGCATGAACGCGCCCGTCGCGTGGGCGTAGCGGTAAATAAGAAGAACCAAAGGACATGGGTGGCGGTGATCATCGCGGACCCCATGGATGCCAGACCCGCCGTATCAACTGCCGGCGCCGCGCGAGTGGTGGCGGCACGGCTGCTTCACCGTGCACAGGACGCACTCAATGAGACCCGTCGCCTCCAAGGCAGGCCCGCCGCCACCCGAGACCCTGCTCTAGACTCCGTGGCGCTGGAGCTTGCCGAGCACCTCGCATCAATCGACCGCCCGGACGACCCGGAGGCCAGAGCCAGGGCTAGGCGCCTCGCATTGGAGGCCGACACCTTCGCCATTACGGCCTCCGCCGAGGTGGTCGTAGCCGGCCGCCCCGAGGATCTCGTCCAAGCACCGGCTGCCGTGCGGGGAGATTGCGACAGGCTGGGACTTGGCGTTGCGGCAGCCAAATCAGAGAGGTTCGGTGGCGAGCGCCTATGGTTGACCGCCGTGTGCGCCCACAGAGGAGGAAGGCGATGAGCGCTCTGCCGGCAATCGGCACGCCAGCCGGGATTAGGCTCTCGCTCTACCGGGAGCTGTTCGCCTATGTCGAGGGCACGCGCCGCGATCTGTTTCGCTTTTGGATTGTTCCGTTCCGAGACCTGCCATTCCGCCTTGGAGAGTCCCTTGCGGAGGCGAAGGTGCCGTTCGCTTTCGACGACGTGTTGGACCGTCAGGCCTCCAGAGCTGTCTCCGATCTAATAGCTCTGCTGCAACGCCGGTTCGCCCCCACCACCGACGAAGCGCTCGGAGCCAAATTGACTTTGCGCGAGGAGTGCATGAGCCCTCGCTTCACGACGCGCGACAGCCCAGAGCAAGAGGTGGTTCTTTTGGCCTCGCGCACCGATCCGCACCTCGACTGCGGACTGGTAGACTCTTGGATGGCGAGGGGCGGCTCCGGCGCACAGCTTCTTTCCGGTCTTACGGCCGTGCTTGCAAGAGCCATAGAAGAGGAGGTGAAGAACCGCTGCCAGGTCCAGTACTCCTATCTAGCAACTCTCGCCGTAGCCAACTTGCTCGAGGACAAGAAGGCCTTCTTGAAAGCCATCCCACTGCGAGGCTTTTCGTACGAGCGTCTGGAGAAAGCAGTAGGTCTTTGCTTGTTCGCTATCGTCGCCGTGGCCTTGCGTTCAGCCAGAGCACGCTTCGAGCGCCGGAATCTAGGCGTCGATCTACGCCATACCTTGCTGCTCATGCAGACAACCCTCAATCCCTTTGCGTACATTTCCATCAAGTCGCGGGCACTGCAAAACGACGTAAATCCATGGGGACTATCTCCGAAGGCCGCGATCCTGCTCGAGGAGTTCTACGACCTGGTGCTCCAGCGAGAGCCACAACCGACATACCTTGAAGAACGAATATGCGAGGCTGTCACATCCAATCGACCGGCATTGGAGGCCGCTGCTCGCGGCGGCTTACGCTACGAGGCACGCCGGCGTCTTGGTGACTTGTTGTCTTATTTCGACGACGGCCGAACCGATTGGCTAAGGATGGTGGCCTCGGTGGTGCGCCGCGACTCGGACCTAGACGCCCTCATGTACAACCATAAGAGCCTGGGGGCCATAAGGCGCCACTTGGAGATGCTGGGTCGTGGTCACCGGCCCGACGAGACGGGGAGAAAGAGGATCGGAGCGGTCACGGAGCTCATAGATGCTCTGTCCAGAGGCGATCCTGTTCGGCGCTCCTGCGCCGGCCTGCCATCACCATCCAGGCTCGCTGATATCGGGCTTACCGCTTTCGTCGCCTTCATTTTGGATAGGTTCGGCGACGGCCGGCTGGAGGAAGCCAGGGGACATTTGCATCATTCGCGGGATGGTTCGACCTCGCCAAGCGATCTTTCAGAAACTTGGGAATCGGGACGCCTGTACAGACTGTCGTCGGATGGTCGCCCCTTCCTGATGCCGATGCGCCGTCGTGTCCAGTCACAGATGTTCATAGACCTAAAGGGCTTCACTCGCCGAACTCATCGCGCAAAGGAGGTCGTCATGGCCGACTTCATGCGGGAGCAGTTCTACAAGCCCATTCTGCAAGCAGCGCAACGTCGCTTTCAAGGCCCGACCTCGACCGAAAAAGGGGAAGCGCCAATCGAGCTTCACAATCTCCTCGGCGACGCAGCGGCGTTCGCGGGTTCCACTCGAGATCTCGTCGACCTTGCGCGGGACTTGCGTAGGATTGGCTGTGTGTATGCCGAGCGGCTGGAAGCGGCGGCTCCGAGTCTAGGTGACGATGCGGTCTCGGACGAGCTTGCCTTGGGCCTCGAGAAGCAGGAGGAGGAGGCACGAGGCAAAATACTGGCGTTACAGCGGCGGATCGACGCTGTTCAAAACGAAATGAACCGAAAGGCCGCCATCCCCCAATCCGAAAAGGTTCTACTGCTGGAGAGCCTGTTTGAAGCGAGATTCGAGGAGCTGAATCAGCTCCAAAAAAAGGCTACAGACCGGCTGGATGACTGTGACGACACTCTACGCGCGAACATCGAAACACAATTGAAAAGACTCGACGTATGGAAGCGCCAGCTTCATGAGCGGCATGAAAGCACCAGAGCCGCCCTGGCAAAAATGGATCCAGAGGACCGAGATCCCGCTCTTACGGAGCTCCTTTGCAAACCCGACGAAAGAAAACTGACCGAGCTAAGAGAAGAGCTCGGCCGGGCCCGCGGCGAGGCCTCGACCCGAAGAAAAGTGCTCGAGGACCGGCGGCGTGACGTCCGGGGCTTCGGCCTAGAAACCGGCATATACATCTCCCATGGCGCAAGCGCCGAGGTCATCTCGTTCGAAGACAAGCTGTTCGGTCCTCTCCGCGTCGCGATCAGCGAAAAGATCAACGAGGCCGCCCGCGGCACGGCACGCAACCCCGAAATCAAGGCCAAAATGGACGCATATCTAGAGCGGGAGAGGCGCGAAAGACGGCGCCCCGGCCTTTCATGGCCGTTCCTGGTCTACGTCGATTCCGCTTACAGCCTGGTTCTACCTCCGACGCTCTCCACGAAGGTGGACCATGCCGTGCGGGACCAGGACCTATCCATGGCCGAGGAGACGGCGAGAGACCTGGGTCGTTGGACTCTCCGCGATCTGCATCGTGCAATGGGGCGAGGGGACGGCAAACCGCCCGAGATGGTCCACCTCCTGAACGACATCCATAACCTCGGGCTAGCGCTATCCGAGGAGGCCCTCGAGGCATTCGTGGAGGAAACACTTTCCTCGAGGTTCCACTTCCAGCATACGGTGAAGATCTCCGAGTTGCATCGCGATCTCCAAGAGCCTTTCGTGTACCTGGAGGACAGCCTCTCGTTTTTCATCAGCGTGCCCGCGGACGCCCAGGATTCTCTAGCAGACGTCTTGGTGTTTCGGCGCGCGGGCAACGTACAGTTCCGAGGGTTCGAA
Source organism: Deltaproteobacteria bacterium (assembly GCA_007130885.1). Taxonomy (GTDB): domain Bacteria; phylum Myxococcota; class Myxococcia; order SLRQ01; family SLRQ01; genus SLRQ01. The sequence goes on along the minus strand of SLRQ01000025.1, from coordinate 67,447 downwards.
CGAGCCGAGGCAACCGGAGTGTACGAGATGTTGGCCCCGGACACCCGCTTTCATCGGCTACTGCTGCAGCATCATCTCGCCGATTGGATCGCGGAGACCACCGAGGATCCATCTCGAATGCTGACAAAGCTAAAGACCGCCGCCTGATTTGGTAGAGGCCCTCGCACGAATCACCGCCCGAACCAGCTCCGAGAAGCCGGCCCCTTCCGCCCCCTTGGTAATGAACGCCGGCGGCGCTTTCATTTCGGGAAGAAAACGTCGAACGTTTGCAACCCCAACGGACAAGGAGAACGTGGCAAACAGCGGCTCGTCATTAGGCGAATCGCCCACGTAGACCAGCCGGCGCCTGGCATCCGCCTCCTCGAGATCGAGTCTGTCTCTCGCAAAGCGAAGCAGCATGGATTGCTTGTCGTACCTGCCAAACCAGCAATTGACGTGAATAGAGGAGACCTTCGCGGCGGCTCCATGAGAGCGCATCACCTCCACTACTCGTTCGACCTCCTCACCGGTCAGCGGACCAACATCCTCGGCGAAATCCACCGCCAAGTCGGCAATACGAAATGGCTGATCAGCCGAGATGCGTGCACGAGGTACGGCTCGCAGCACCGACATCGCCACCTCGTCCAGGCGTCGGCGGTCCTCTTCCCGCTTGCGTGCCGAGCGCGCAAACCTCCGGACTATTCGCCTTCTTTTCTTGTCATGAGCAAAATAGAATGCACCGTTTTCGCCCACTACACCCGCAACGGGCCAATAGCGGCAGACCAAGTCGCACCAGCCGGCCGGACGCCCGGTCACGGCTACCATGGCAAGACCGGCCTCATGCGCCGCCCACAACGAACGCCAAGCCTCCGAAGCTATCTTGCCCGAGGAAGTAAAGGTATCATCGAGATCGAAGCATACCCCCGCCGCCCTGCTCAAGATTTCCATACGGGCTTTCGAAAGCGGCATCGGCTCGTTTGTCATGGGGCACCTTGGTTTCGCGTGACTGGATGGAATCGGGGGGTATCATCTGGTAGCTTTTCGATTCTTCAACCTCCCGCCTCAACACAGGAGAGAGCATCGTGATCATCGGTATACCAACAGAGACAAAGGTTCACGAGTACCGAGTAGGCATGGTTCCAGCCGGCGTACGCACTCTTACGTCTCGCGGCCACAAAGTGCTGGTGCAGCGTGGGGCCGGCGACGGCACCGGCATGAACGACGAAGCCTACATCGCCGCCGGCGCGGAGATATGCGAGGAGGCTTTGGAAGTGTGGAAGCGGTCTGAAATGATCATCAAGGTCAAGGAGCCTCTTCCCCCCGAGCATGAGCTGATCCAAGAAAACCAGATCATCTACACCTTCTTTCACCTAGCCGCCGTACCCGAGCTGGCGAAGGTACTGATCGATAAGAAGGTGGCAGCGGTAGCCTATGAAACCATCCAGACGAATGACGGGGCGCTCCCCCTTCTCAAGCCGATGAGCGAGGTGGCCGGAAAGATGTCCGTGCAGGTCGGAGCCAGGTGCCTGGAAAAGGCTCACGGTGGACGAGGTGTATTGCTTGGTGGAGTTCCCGGGGTTCGAAGAGGCAGAGTCGTCATTCTAGGCGGTGGCGTAGTCGGCACCAGTGCCCTCAAGATCGCTATCGGTATGGGCGCGGAGATACGGATTCTAGATGTCTCCCACGAGCGGTTGGCATACCTTGACGACGTCTTCGGCGCCAGAATCACTACCATCTTCTCTAATGCCCAGACAGTCGCGGACTGCGTAAGAGAAGCCGACTTGCTGGTCGGAGCCGTGCTCGTACCAGGAGCAAAAGCACCTCGGCTGGTAACCCGGGAGCTGATCTCCGAGATGCAGGAGGGCTCCGTGGTGGTGGATGTAGCCGTGGACCAAGGGGGTTGTGTCGAGACTTGCAGACCCACCACCCATGAGAATCCTACATTCAAGGTCGACGGGGTCGTTCACTACTGCGTGGCAAACATACCCGGCGCCGTGGCATACACCTCTACTCTTGCCCTCACCAATACCACTACTAGTTATGCGGTGGCACTGGCGGAGCAAGGGGTTGAGAAGGCCATGAAAAATGACCGGGCTCTCGCCTGGGGTCTGAACACTTACAGAGGTAAAATCCCCCACAAAGCCGTAGCCGACAGCCTCGCTCTTCCCTATACGCCCATCGAGGAGTTGCTGGGTAGAATTGGGTAGAATATCGCGGGGAAGGGGCTTTGAGATCGGCTCCGAATCGGAATAGCCCCCCAGCCCCACTTGTTTGCGCGCTCGAAGGACTTAGATTGTAGAGTGGAGGCTGAGGCGCGATCATGGCACGCAAAACCCCGGAAAGGCGCACCAACGAGTCGCGAAAAGAGTTCGAAGCCCTCGCTCTCGAGCACGTGGATCCTCTCTATTCAGCGGCGCTTCGACTGACCCGTAACGAGCGGGACGCGGAAGACTTGGTGCAAGATGCGTTGGTACGTGCATACCGTTTCTTCGACAGATTCGAGCGCGGCACCAACATCAAGGCTTGGCTTTTCAAGATCCTTACCAACACGTTCATCAACAAGTATCGCAGAAAAGCCAAGGAACGTTCGGTGGTCGAAGGCGTGGAGCAACAGACGGTGACCGAACGCTTTTTCTCACGGGACATGAGCAGCCTGTCCGACGATCCCGAGTCGTACATCTTCGAGCGACTCCTCTCGGACGATGTGCTGCGTGCAATAGACGATCTCCCCGTGGACTTTCGCCTGGTGGTCATCCTTGCGGACATTCAGGAGTTTTCTTACAAGGAGATAGCCGACATAGTCGGGTGTCCTGTAGGTACAGTGATGAGCAGGCTGTTCAGGGGACGCCGATTACTCCAGAAGCGGTTGGCCGAGTACGCAATGGAGCAAGGCATACTCCCGCAGGAAGAAGAGGCTTTGGCCGACCTCGCCAAGAGCGGCAGGCTGGCCGACCTGTCAGCATACCGGCGACGCCGTTATGGATAGCTTTATGTTCATCGAGCCCGTTTCCCATGAAGTGAGAGATGACGGCTGCCCGAGGGCGGAAGATCCGTGGCAGCGGATGATTTCCCACAGTTGCCCCGCCGAAAATGATTACTGGAGAGCACCATGAAATGCAGGGAGCTTTCCGGGTTTGTCGAGGCATGTCTCGACGCATACATCGACGGTGAGTTGGACGACCGCGAGTGCGGAGAGCTCGAAGCGCACTTATCGGAATGCGAGCACTGCCGCACTGCTGTACGCTCCCAAGCTAGGCTGAAAGCCCTGGTTCGGACGCGAGCGGCCGCGACTTCCGCGCCGGAACACTTGCTCTCCAAACTTTCCGCTTGCTTGGACCAGGCGGACCGGGAAGAGGGTACCCTACAGGTGCCAAGACGTTCGAAGCGGCTGATCGCTGACGGCGGCTCAACAATCGCGGCTGCTGTTTCGGGCGGCGGACCGGGGTGGCGCGTAGTCCCGGTTTTCGCATCAGTCGCCTTCCTGCTTGTCTTTGTGTGGGTTTCCAGCGGAGGCTTTGCTCATGAGCCTCTGGTCGACGACGCAATCCGCAAACACTCCAGGGCATTGCCCTTGGAAGTGACCGGCCCGGCCAAAAGCCTGCAGGGTTGGCTCCGGGACAAAATGGATTTCGATCCGAATGTCCCCATTTTTGCTTCGGGATTGGACCCTCTCGGGGCGAGGCTCTCGCACATAAGAGATCACCCCGCCGCCTACATAGGTTACGGATTGGCGGGTAGTGGTCCTGATGGTGAACGGATGGCCAGTCTGTTCATTTTCTCGGACCCCTCTTTCGACCCCTCGATCGAACGTCACAGAAGCCGCAGGATCGGCGAGAACAACGTCATCGTGACCAATAGAAGTGGGTTTAACGTTGTCCTTTGGACAGACGGCGAGATTGTGTACTCCCTTGTCTCCGACCTCGAGGAACGTGAGCTTCTCTCTCTCGTCGCTACGGCCATACGATAGGGCGTCGTTGACCCTCTGAAGTGCCCGACGTAGGATTGAACACATTCTACGTAACCTAGGCCACGAAAGGCCCGTTCCGAGAGAGGATAAGGCAAGATGGAGAAGTGCATCCTCCTAGTCGAACCTGACGACGAGTTCGCAAACGACCTGACCAAGGCTCTGGAAGCCGGAAACGGCTCCGTGGTTAGAGCACAGACGAGTAAGGAAGGCTTGGCTTTGGCGGGCGAAACACCGGTTGATGCAATCCTGCTGTGCGTCGAGCTTCCGGATACCAGCGGTTACTCCACCTGCAAGAGCCTCAAACGGAACAAAAAGCTGAAGTCTGTGCCTCTCGTAATAATGTCGAGCGAGGCCAGCCCCGAGATCTTCGAGCAACACAAAAAGCTCAAGACGCGAGCCGAGGAGTACCTCGTCAAGCCGTGCGACCCGCAGGAGGTCATGAGCGTCCTTCATGACCTCGTTGGATTCGAGTCGAGCGAGGCCACTGAAAACGAGGAAGAGGATCTCGATCTGCTTGATGATGCCTTCGACGCTATTGAAGTCACCGACGATCCCGAAGCAGGCGTATCCGAGGAAGAAGAGGACTCGTCGGAGAACGCCCAGGAAGACGTCACGGTCATTGCAGCCATCGACGCTCTCGGCGGGGGCGATGAGGACGAGGACGCGGCCGATGAGGCCATCGACGCTCTCGGCGAAGACGATGAGGACGAGGACGCGGCCGATGAGGCCATCGACGCTCTCGGCGAAGACGATGAGGACGAGGACGCGGCCGATGAGGCCGTCGACGCTCTCGGCGAAGACGATGAGGACGAGGACGAGGCCGATGAGGCCGTCGACGCTCTCGGCGAAGACGATGAGGACGAGGACGAAGCCGATGAGGCCGTCGACGCTCTCGGCGAAGACGATGAGGACGAGGACGAGGCCGATGAGGCCGTCGACGCTCTCGGCGTAGACGATGAGGACGAGGACGATGAGGCCGTCGACGCTCTCGGCGGAGACGATGCCGCCGATGAAAAGGTGGAGCCCTCAAACGAAGCGAGTGCTGATTCCCAAGACGAGCTCATTAGCTCATTGCAGCAGGCTCTTGAAGAGAAGACGCAAGCCGAAGCCGAGTGGAAACAGCGCGAAGCGGACCTCAAGGAGCAGCTGGCAAGCCTGGAGACAAGCTCTTCCGGTGCCGGAGACCAAGTAAGCAGCCTCACCGAAAAGACCGAATCGTTGAGTGAGCAGGTGGAGACACTTCAAAACGAAGTCGATGAGCTGACTCCGCTACGAGAGAAAGCAGAGTCACTGGCAAAGGCTTTGGAGAAGAAGGAGGCCGCGGAAGAGAAGTGGAAGGAGAGAGAATCAAAGCTCGAGCAGAAGCTCGCCAAGCTGAATGAAAAAGGCTTTGCCGATGACGCACTCGTAAAGGGGCTAACCGAAAAGACTCACTCTCTCACCGAGCACGTAGAAGAGCTTCGAAGCGAAGTCGAAGAGCTGACTCCACTGCGCGAAAAGGCTGATTCACTCGAAACAGCTTTGGAAGAGAAGCAAGAAGAGGAAGAAAAGTGGAGAGAGCGGGAATCGGAACTCGAAGAGAAGGTGCAGTCACTCGAGAAAGAGCGAGAAGAGGCGAAAGAGCGGGAATCCGAGCTCGAAGAGAAGGTCTCCAAACTCGAGGAGAAGGCCTCCAGCGACGGCGAGACTATCAAGAACCTGACCGAGAAGAGCGACTCGCTTACCGAACATCTGGAAAACCTACAGGGCGAGCTTGAAGAGTTCGGCCAACTCCGGCAGGAGTTCGAATCTCTTCAGGAGGAAAACGAGAAGCTCGAGACCAGGGCGGCCAAAGCCTTCGACAGGCTGGCGGCCAACGACAAGATCCGGGACAAAGTACAAAAGGCACTTGCTGTCGCTTTGAACCTCCTTGACGAAGAGCAGGCTCTACCGAAGGAAACGGACGCGAGCACCGAATCGACCGACGGCGTCGAACCGGAGGAAGTGCAGTCCAAGACGGCCTAGACCAACGCGCTAGACTCCCCCCCCTCCGCTTTTTTTCTGCAATAAATTCTTGGCCTGCGTGGATACGGCGTTAGGCACATTCCGGTTTCTAGACAGACCTCGAAGGTCGCTGGCTCTCATGTGAGGCAGAAGTCTAATGGCCGTAGGCACTGGTGTCTTGGGGTTGTTTATGAGGTTCACCTTCACCTGGTAGCTCTTCATCCAGTCCCTATTCCTCATGATGATGCGCAGTATTTCATCGGGAATCGTCCTGGAGTTGGTGAGGGCCACGATCTCGGCCTCGGTTATTCTGGGGCTTTGAACGGCTGCTTCCTGCACCAGCTTGTTCGGATCTCGAAGCAGCAGAGTCCTAGCCTCCTTGTTGCCTCGGTTTGCAAGCTTGATCTTTTCCGAGACCGTCATCATGAGAACCTTTTGAGACAGAGTATGTCGCTTCTCCTCTTCGATCTCTTCTTCTTCTTCGAGATCATCGGCAAGATCCTCTTTGTGAAGCTCCAAGAGACCTTCCGCGGTCTGTTCGCGCGCAACCGGCTCCTCGGCCGCCGCGCCTAAAATCCGGCGACGAGCCTCCTGGAAGCTTGCGAGATCGGGCATTTCCACACCCGATCGAACAGCAAAGTCGAAAACTTTGTCCCTAAGAGAGGCAGAGGTGTTGGGATTCTCATCGATCCCTCTAATGATGTCGTGATGACGCAGCAGACGTAACTGGTTGTCCGCGATTATGGTCAACGTCTTTTCGTCAACTCGCTTTGCAAGATAAGCAAAAGTCTCGTCGGGAGTGCTCGGGTTCAGCAGTATCAGCTCGAGTTGCTGCGGCCTCCCCACAAGGCATCTGCCGAGAAAATCCAGCACCGCCGGCGGCTGCGCTCCACGCAAGGCCGGGGTCAAGACATTGTCGGGAATTTGCTTCGCCGTCTCGAGCGCCGTGCTGGCGACCTCATCCTCGGAATCGAACGAGAGTATCTGCAGCGCCTTGATTTGATCGGCAGCCGGCATGGGCACGAGTGCCTTGGCCGCCATCATTCTCGTTTCCAGCTTGCTCGAAGGGTCGACGTACTTCCTGGCGGACGGCGCGAGTGTGTCGGCGGGAAGAGCGCTCTTTGACATATGATTCAGTCCTCCTTGCCTCTTCTCGGGAATAGGCTTGCTCGAAGCTTTCCAAGATACTTGTTGATGGGGTTCCGACGGTCTAGGAAAGGAATAACCGGTCGCCTCCGGATTCCCATGGAGCCAAGTGTCACTCGCACGCCTTTGTGAGAAGGATCCAGGGCCGCTCCACGACGCAGGATGCTCACTGCCTGGGTCTTGTACTTCGCCGCCAAGTAAGCCCTGCCCAGGTTGTCATGAAGATCAGCGCTCGGATTTTGTCCGGCCTTTCGCAGTGCTTGCTCGCACAGCGCTACTCCTCGAAGCAGGTCGACTCCACCCAAGGCGAGGGACAGGCCATACCAGCTCATGATCTCCGAATCGCCGGTCGCTCTCGAAAACGCTCGCTCCAGATACCGCACCGCGGAGACGTGCTCACCCGCGTTCAACGCATCCACACCAAGGCGGAGATCGGTTTCCACATCCTCGCCTCGAGACAAAATAGAGTCCTCGCTCATCGAACCTTCCACTCGGGCATCATGCGACACTCTCCGAAATACTCGCCTTATGAGTATTTCGACCATGAATTAGGCGTAGCCCTTCCAAAGTCAGAAATGGATCAACGTGATCGATTGTCGTCGATTCCTTCGCGATCAGTGATGCAAGCCCACCGGTCGCTATTACTCTGGTGGGGTAGCCGAGCTCCGACCTTATCTTTCCGACCAAGCCATCAATCAAGCTTACATGGCCGAACAACAAACCGGACTGCATGGATGAAATCGTATTTCTGCCAACCACACTATCAGGCCGCTTCAGATCCACACGGGGTAGCTTGGCGGCATGCCTGAACAGAGCGTCCATGGAGATTCCGATACCCGGGCAAATAGTGCCACCGATATACTCCCCTTTGGGGCTGACTACATCCAAGGTGGTTGCGGTTCCCAGGTCCACGACTATCACCCCCTGCCGGCACCGCTCGAATGCCGCCACGGCGTTTACTATACGGTCGGCTCCGACCTCACGAGGGTTCTCGAACAGTATCGGCATACCGGTGCGAATACCCGGTCCAACGAACAAGGGCGGGCAATTCAGAAGCGAAAGACCGACCTCGCAAAGAGTGTCCTGGAGAGGAGGCACTACCGTCGAAATTATCATTGCATCGATGTCGGACGCCGCCAGGCCGGTACCTTTGAGCAGCGCTTCGATCAGAATCAAATACTCATCGGAGGGTCGCTCGGACCTAGTCTCGAGACGCCAGTGATCACACAGGCGATCGCCCTCGAAGACGCCCAAGACGATGTTGGTGTTGCCTATGTCAACCGCTAACAGCATGCACACACCTCGACGGCTGAAAACGATACCAAGCCTGCCGTTGCCGGAGAACTCCACCTCGCCGGTTACTGAAAGTCCGAGACGCTTTACTTGAAGCTACGCGTGAGCAAGGCCGTGTGTCAATTGACAAACCTCATCAAACCCTAAGGGTCCGCAGGGAAATAACCTGGCCAAGTGAGAGGGTCGGGACGCCCGCCTGGCAAGGAGCGGGGAGCGCAGCATAGCTCTTGCTATGTAAGCGACGCGCGACGCAGCCAGGCGGGATGGATCGGCCCTCGTAACGGACAGGTTATTTCGCGGCGGGCCCTAAGCACCAAGGAAGGTAGCAACATCCCCGCTTACTACTTTGACGAGCCCTCCATCCGGACACCGGATGACTAGCGCTCCGGACTCATCCACGCTTACCGCCTCACCCACCAAATTCTCACCACCTTCGTCACCCACCCGCACCTTGCGGCCAAGCGTTACATCCAGCGACAGCCAAGCGTCTCGAATAGGGCCGAAACCCTCGTCGATCCATTGATTGTATGTGTCCTCGAAAGCATCGAGAATACCGGCTAGAAGCCGAGGCCGACCAAAAGTCCTTCCCTTCTCTATCCGAAGCGAGGTCGCCTTTCCCGCAAGAGCAACGGGCAGATCGGACTCCGACATGTTCACGTTCACGCCGACACCCGCTACAACAAAATCCACCAAATTCCCCTTGGCGTGTAGCTCTGGGAGAATACCAGCAACCTTCTTTCCCTGAATCTGGACATCGTTGGGCCACTTGATGCCCACCGGCCCCTCCAGGCTTTCGCCCAGGGCTCTAGCCAAGGCCACCGCGACAACGAAGGTAAGCTCTGGAGCGCGAGCCGTCTCCAGGTCAGGGCGAAGAATAACGGAGAAGTAAAGGTTCAGCCCGGCGGGAGAAAACCAGTTGCGCCCGCATCTGCCGCGGCCGCGGACCTGCTGTTCAGCGACCACCAGCTCGCCATGGAACGCTCCTCCTCTTGCTAATCGAAAAGCAATCTCGTTGGTCGACGGCACCTTTTCCCTATGGTGGATAACCCTCCCAATCTCGGCCGCGGTAAGAAATGCCCCTACCTCTAGATGACCAACAGCGTCAGGCATCTGCTCGAGACGGTAGCCGCCACGCAGGCGCTGTATGCCGTACCCACGACATCGAAGACCGTTCAACCGCCTATAAACCTCGGATGGATCTAGTCCCAGCTTCTCCGAGAGGAATTGTCCGGACACGACGCCGCCGTCCGCCTCCAGAAGCAGATCGAGCACCATCGCCTCTCTTGCGTCCACCTGGCTCATCACATCCAAAGGTTATCCCCCGAGAACGCCATGCTCAACCTCGAGCATACGCCTGAAAGATTTGGTCTCATTGGGGTTGACCGGCCGGGCTCTCGACGTCGAGCGAAAGATCCACGGCCGTCGCCGAATGAGTGAGCGCGCCGCAAGATATGAAATCGAGGCCCAGCGAGGCCAGCGCGGGGACACGATCGAGAGTAATCCTTCCCGATGCTTCAAGAAGAACTCTCCCGCCAGCAAAGTCCACCGCCTCGCGTAATAGAGCATCGTCCATGTTGTCCAGGAGAACCACATCCGCGCCCGCATCGATGGCCTCGCGAAGCTGACCGATCGATTCCACCTCCACCTCGATCCTCACCAAAGCCGGTGCTCTGGATCTCGCCGCCCTGACAGCGGCCTCGATGTCGCCGGCCGCCACTAGATGATTGTCCTTTATTAGAACCCCATCGAACAGCGCCACTCGATGGTTAGACCCACCTCCATGACGAACCGCGGCCTTCTCCAGTGCTCGCCAGCCAGGAGTAGTCTTGCGGGTATCCAAGAGCTTGGTGTCGGACCCGGCAAGAGCGTCGACGTACCGCCTTGTCAGCGAAGCTATCCCGGAGAGCCTCTGGATGAAGTTGAGAGCGGTCCGCTCACCCGTCAGCAACACGGAGAGGCATCCAATCACCCGAAGAACGGTATCGCCGGCTGACAGCCGATCACCGTCGGACACGTAACGCTCGAATCTCGTCTCGGGATCCAGTCGGCTGAAAACCGCCTCCGCGGAGCCGATGCCTGATATCACGAGATCTTCCCTGGCCACGATTCGTGCCTGTCCTTGCGCCCCCCTTGGAATCAGAGCCTCCGTGGTGAGGTCACCAGGTCCCACGTCCTCTTCGAGCGCAAGGTCGATGAGCCTCGACATATATGGAGGAACCGTCACCTGGGCTTTCTCCTACTACCACCGGCTGGACTGGCCTTGGCCTTCTTCTTCGACACCTTCTTTTTCACGGCGCCGCCGCTCGCGGCCTTGGTCTTCTTCTTCGACACCTTCTTCTTCTGCACGGCGCCGCCGCTCGCGGCCCTAGTCTTCTTCTTCGAAGATGACTTCTTCTTGGCGCCGCCGGAGCTATTGGCCTTCGAGCTTTCCTTCTTTACGGCAATAGCCTTCGTCTTCCCGGCCGCGCGAGAGCTTCCAGCCTTCGCTCTTTTACTGGAGGAGGCAACCGCCGTGCCCTCACCGCGTAGATCGCCGCCTGGCGCCTCTTCCAATTCTCCTTCCCGGGAGACCTCCAAGACCTCCGTTTCGGACAGACGCTCCAGCAAGGGATCGGGCCCATCCTCTTTTTGGCCGATAAACCGGGCGAAAGCGTCAACGGCTTCCCCTACCCGGCCAACCGCCAAAAGTGCCATTCCAACATCACGCCACGAAGTCTTGTTGGCCATGGGATCTCGACCATCCAAGAGCCGTACGGCCACCCGGGACACAACGGAGTCACCGATAGCCACGGTCGCTTCCGCAATGTCCTTGGCTACTGTTCGAGACATCCGCTCGGTGCGTGCTGGATTCAAGTGCTCTCCCTGACCCATGGGCCACCTCCCCTAGAGCTCTTGATACTCAAGGCCCTCAATTCTCCCGGCTACCTTTCAGCCGCGAAAGATTCTGCTCCAAACGGTCTTGCTGCTCCCGCAAGACCGCTACCCGCTCCCTGACCGAAGATACCACTTCTTCGGGAGCTCGTTCCACGAACTTTGGATTGCTCAACCTTCGCTCCAGGCCCTGAAGCTCTTTTTGAAGCTTTTCCAACCCTCCCTCGAGGCGCCGGCACTCCTCTGAGATGTCGATGAGTCCTTCGAGAGGGACAAAAACCTCTATTCCCTCACCCACGTGCACGGCGGCCTTTGGCGGTTGCTCACCGGGATCTTCCACAACCACGGATTCGGCGTTGGTGAGAGCCACCAAGTAGCGGGAGTATGACTGGAATGCCTCACGCACATGGGGGAGCGAGGCCTGCACGATGATGGGAACTTCAATCTTTGGTGCAATACCGGTCTCTCCACGGATGGTCCTTACCCCGCCTATTGCCGAAATCAAGGGAGCCATGGCCGCTTCGGAGGCCGAGTCCCTCCCGGCTGATTCCGGGTAAGTCGCGATAACTACGGACTCCGGCCTGTCCTCACCCAATGGAAGCTTCTGCCAAATCTCTTCGGTCACGAAAGGCATGAATGGATGCAAGAGGCGAAGCGCAACGTCCAGGCAGTGGACTAGTACTGCCTGCGAGGAACCACGCGCCTGCTCGCCAAGCTCGCCTCTCAGGGCAGGCTTTGAAAGTTCGATGTACCAATCACACAGCTCGTGCCAGAAGAACGAATAGACCGCGCGGGCGGCGTCATCGAACCGATAGTCCTCCAAGGATCCGTTCGCATGCTTTATGGCGTGATCCAGCCTGGAAAGAATCCAGCGATCCGCCAGATCGAGAGGCCTATCCCACGCTTCCTTGCCGTCCGGGGCATAGCCTTCCAAGTTCATGAAAGCGAAACGCGCGGCATTCCATATCTTGTTCGCAAAGGCCTGGTAGCCGGCGACCCTGTCCAGGGATAGCTTTATATCCCGGCCCTGGCCCGCCATCGCCGCGAGTGTAAAACGAAGCGCATCGGCCCCGTACTTTTCCGTTACCTCCAGAGGGTCTATTACGTTCCCCCGAGTCTTGGACATCTTGTGACCCTTATCGTCGCGTACCATCGCATGGAGATAAACGGTTCTGAAAGGAACCTCTCCCATGAAATGGATTCCCATCATCATCATCCGAGCCACCCAGAAGAAGATGATGTCGAAGCCCGTCTCCATTACCGAGGTGGGATAAAAACGTTCCAAATCCCTGGTCTTTTCGGGCCACCCCAACGTGGAAAAAGGCCAAAGGGCCGAGCTGAACCACGTATCGAGGACGTCCTCGTCCTGACGCAGCTCGGAAGACCCGCAATGAGCACATGCATCTGGAGCGCTCCTGGCGACCGTCAAGTGGTCATCCTCGCAGTACCAGGCCGGAATTCTGTGTCCCCACCATAGCTGACGGCTGATGCACCAGTCCTGTATGTTACGCATCCAGTGGAAGTAGGTTTTCTCCCAGCTGCGAGGAATGAAGACCGTCTCGCCCTTCTCCACGGCTTCCATAGCTGGGCCGGCAAGCACGTCCGCCTTTACGAACCACTGCAATGACAGAGTCGGCTCCACCACCGTTCCACAACGCTGACAGCCTCCGACAGAAAGTGAGTAGTCTTCCACCTTCTCGAGCAAACCGGCCTTTTGGAGATCCTCGACTACTTTCTCGCGTGCCTCGAATCTATCGAGCCCGGCGTAAGGCCCCCCTTCGCGGCTGACGATGCCTTCGTCGTCGATGACCCTGATCTGCTCCAGGCCATGCCGCAGCCCCGTCTCGAAGTCGTTGAAATCATGCGCGGGGGTAACCTTGACCGCTCCTGAACCGAACTCGGGGTCTACCAGAATCGAGTCCCCCACTATCGGTATCAGCCTCCCAGTCAGTGGAAGGCGCACTTCCTTACCAATGAGATCCTTATATCGCTCGTCGTCCGGATGTACCGCGACACCGCTGTCCCCCAGCATGGTCTCGGGTCGGGTCGTGGCAACGACAAGCTTTCGGTCGGTTCCCTCGACCGGATAGATCAAGTGCCAAAGGCTACCTTTTTGCTCCTCGTGCTCTACCTCTAAATCGGAAAGCGCGGTGCGGCAGCGTGTGCACCAGTTGATCAGCCGGTCAGCCCTATAAACGAGCCCCTCCTCGTAAAGCCGCACAAAGACCTCGCAAACCGCGGTGGAGAGTCCCTCATCGAGCGTGAAGCGTTCTCGCGACCAATCGCATGACGTTCCCAGAGCCTTGTGCTGCTCGGTGATACGCGAACCGTAGGTTCCCTTCCAGTCCCACACTCGCTGGAGAAAAGCTTCCCTACCGAGGTCATGACGGCTCTTCCCCTCGGACTCCATCAGCTCTCTTTCCACAACCATCTGCGTTGCGATGCCGGCGTGGTCCGTTCCCGGAAGCCATAGCGTTACGTAGCCTCGCATTCGATGCCACCTGGTGAGTATGTCCTCGATGGTGGCGGTAACCGCATGCCCCATGTGTAGAACCCCCGTTATGTTGGGGGGAGGCATTACGATCGAGAAGACCGGTCCTTCAGATTTCTCGTCTGGTTCAAAGTACCCGGCTTTTACCCAGCGCTCGTACCATCTGGGCTCGACACTGCCGGGATCATAGACTTTGTCCAAAACATTTTCGCTGCTGGATTCCATGGGCACCTTCACAGAACTGTTCGTTGACCAAGCCGGCGGTATCCGCCGAAAACTTGCGCAATGTATCCCCGCGGCCGCCAATATGAAAGAGGAAGAGCAGCCTCGGGGTCATCGCCGAAAAGCGTTCGCAAGGCTCATGACCGCCTCGAACTCGCATGAGGGTCCTGGCCCTCTACCGCCCGCCGAGACGGCCAACGTTCACGGGACGCCCTGTGACTTCCGGGTATTCTTTTCGACGTTAGGCGGAGGCCTTCTTGTCTCGTTCCTTGACCAGTCGATCGAGCTCTTCGCGTATTATCGTCTCCGCCAAGTCCGGGACTACCTCCCAGACCACCTTCTCGATAGTCTCGCGACTGGCCTTTGAAAGAGCCTCTCGAAGCACCGCTTCATCGTCAGAACCTTCGGAGCGGGGTTCTTCCTTGCCCGCGTCGGCTTCGACCGTATCCGCGTCGGCTTCGACCGCCTCCACGTCGGCTTCGACCGCCTCCACGCCGGCTTCGACCGCCTCCACGTCGGCTTCGACCGTATCCACGTCGGCCTCGACCGTATCCACGTCGGCCTCGACCGTATCCACGCCGGCTTCAATGGGGTCCGCGTCAGGCTGCTCGATCACCTCTACTTCATCCGCGTCGAGCTCCATTGCCTCCACGTCGGCTTCAATGGGTTCCGCGTCAGGCACCGTCTCATCCGTGCCTGCCTCGGCGTCAGGCTGCTCGATCACCTCTACTTCATCCGCGTCGAGCTCCATTGCCTCCACAGGGGCTTCCTCTGTCTCCTCATCCGCCGGGCCCCAGACCGCACTCTCACTTGGCGCCGCGCTCTCATCCAAACTCCAACCACCGGCTTCTGGACCAAGAGTCTCGGAATCCGCCGGTCGACCCACTCCTTCGGGCTCCTGCTCGGTCTCCCGTGCAGCATCCGGCTTTGTCTCCGCCGTTATCTGTTCGGAGGCATCGAGAGAAGCCTCCGCGGCATCCGTATCTGGGGAGACATCGGCATCATCGACATCAACGTCGTCCTCTATCAGCTCGAAGCCTTCTTCCTGGTCGTCATCCATCTCCTGTTCAGGCGAGCTATCTTCCGTTTCTTTCTCCTCCATTGGATCTGAAAGACCCGAAAGATCCCAATCATCCTCGACCTCCGGTTCAGGAAAGTCGTCACCCGCATCGGATGCTTCTTCGAGCTCCTCTACTTGCTCCTCCGCCTCGAAGGTTTCCGCGTCGTCGGCCGCTTCCTGCCACTCCTCGGCGATCTCTTCGGCCTCAACCGCCGATGGCTCCTCGACGGCGGCGGCCTCTTCGACCTCCGCCTCCTCGGGCGCCACGGCCGCTTCCTGCCACTCCTCGGCGATCTCTTCGGCCTCAACCGCCGATGGCTCCTCGACGGCGGCGGCCACTTCGACCTCCGCCTCCTCGGGCTCCTCAGGCTCCTCGGCCGCCACGGCCGCTTCCTGCCACTCCTCGGCGATCTCTTCGGCCTCAACCGCCGATGGCTCCTCGACGGCGACGGCCTCTTCGACCTCCGCCTCTTCGGACTCCACGGCCGCCACGGCCGTCACGGCCGCTTCCTGCCACTCCTCGGCGGTCTCTTCGGCCTCAACCGCCGATGGCTCCTCGACGGCGACGGCCTCTTCGACCTCCGCCCCCTCGGGCTCTTCCATTTCGGCGACCGTATCCAATTCCGGCACAGCGCCAATGTCCTCCGGTTCGAGCACAGCTTCCGTTTCTAGTTCCGAATCTTCGGACTCAACCACCGAATGGGTCGGCTCGAACGGAGCAGCATCCTTTTCCGCCGACTCCGTACCCGGAGATACCCCGATCTCCTCGGGATCGAGTACAGCGTCAGCTTCGAAGAAATCCTCTTCCAGACCTTCGCTCGAGCCAGAATCGACGACTTCCTCTCGGGCGGTCTCCGTGGCTTCCACATCGGAGGGGTAGACAGCCTCATGCCTTGACTCCGGTTGCTTCGGCTCGACGGAATCAGTCTGTTGATTTGCTTGGTGCTCCTCCATCGGCGGCGTAGCGCCTTGTTCGGGCGCTTGCGGCCCACCGGCACGAGGCGGCGGGACTGGCGCTCCCGGACGAGGCGACGCTCCGGGCACTCCCGGACGAGACGGCGCTCCGGGCATTCCCGAACGAGACGGCGCTCCAGCCGCTCCCGGACGAGACGGCGCTCCGGGCACTCCCGGACGAGACGGCGCTCCAGCCGCTCCCGGACGAGACGGCGCTCCGGGCACTCCCGGACGAGACGGCGCTCCGGGTACTCCCGGACGAGACGGCGCTCCGGGTACTCCCGGACGAGACGGCGCCCCGGGCGCTCCCGGACGAGACGGCGCCCCGGGCACTCCCGGACGAGGCGGCGCTCCGGCCGCTCCCGGACGAGCCGGCGCTCCGGGCACTCCCGGACGAGCAGGAGGCACCGATGCCGGCGGACGGCCGGTCTGGGTAGGGGCAGGCGCGGCTGAGCGCCCGGGAATCGGGCTGGGCATCTCCTCGCCCTTCTCGCCGGTCACAATCAAGTTGACCTTGTCCAACAACGCCTGGCTTTCGAAGGGCTTGATTATGTGGTCTTTGACTCCTGCCCGATCAGCTCTTGCTTCATCCAGGGGGTCCGACGAGCCGACGAGCAGCAGGGTCGGCACTGAAGACGTTGCCGAGTCGGCCTTTAAGGCCTCGGCTACCTCGTAGCCGTCCTTGCCGGCCAGACGAGCATCGGCAATGACCAAATCCGGGGATATTTCCCGTGTCTTTGCCAAGCAATCATCGCCGGTCTCGGCGACATGAACTTCATAATCCTCACATGCGAAGGTGATCCTCACCACCTCCTGCATTGTCTTGCTATCTTCTGCAAGCAGGAGCTTCCTGGGCATCTAGCCCTCCCCTAGGTTGTCCATCGAAACGCCGCCTCCCCCACACTACGACGAGACCATGGCGCACACATTGACACGGTTGGGTAACTTGCATTTATGTAACCCGGTGGATGCCGGGGTGTCAACACGCCGCAGTCCAAGCCTCACAAACGTATCCTCCTGATGAAAAAGGGTTTTTGCTCGATACTCAGAGTATGCTGCAACCTCCCAAGCTGACCGGGGAGAGCAAATGACTTGGGAAGCACCATTGATATAGACAACCCCGAATTGATTCGAACATCATGGCGCTGATAAATCTGTTAGAGGTAAACAGCTTCCACTGCCAACTAGACATGAGGGAGGAGACACCATGATTCGGCGATCGAGCCGGCCAAGGAGCGAACCCGGCCGAACTCCTCCATCTTTATCCTTCGGCGCTTGACATCATGTCGACAAGAATACTGCTCATCGACGATGACCGGCTGGCCCGACAAATGTACTCGGACCACCTTCTCTCGGCCGGTCACGAGGTAGAGAGCGTCGATACCGGAGAAGCCGGCATCGAGAGACTGAGAACCAGCAAGTTCGACATTCTCGTGACCGACGTAATCCTGCCAGGCATGGACGGTCTAGAGGTTTTGGCGCAGGCCAGACAAATAGACCCGGACATCGGCGTCATAATGATTAGCGCTCTCGACATGGTCGACCCGGCTGTCAGAGCCATCAAAGCCGGTGCGTTCGACTACTTGGTCAAGCCCGCATCATTAGAGACACTTCGCCTGGCTGTGACCCGCTGCGCGGAGTACCGCTCACTTCTCTGGGAAAACATCGACCTAAAAAAACACCTGGCTTTGTCCCAGGCGGGGGCGCGAATAGCCGCCGCCACGGAACACAATCTTGCATACCATCAAGCGGCGGAAGCCTTGGTAGCTCACACAGATTCGCTGCTGATCCTCCTGGTCTCCTTCGGCCCGGAAGGTCTAGTCGTCAAGTCGGCGGTCGGCAGCGGAACGCCCCTCGATTTCGACCAGGTATCGCAAGTCGACTCATGGCTCCAGGTCAACGGTAAAGACGGAACCTTCGCCGTTTCCCCTCGGGCTCCCAAGGATCTGCGGACACTGGGGGACCCCTCGTGCATTCCGGTCACGGTGCCTGGAGACAAACTAAGCATCCTGTGCTTTCCCGGCGCAAATCAAAGCTTTGACGAGAAGGCGCTGCGAGTTACTCACTTCCTTGCGAACCATCTCGCCCAGGCCCTCCAAGCACTCGACAGGCTGGAGACCGCGCAAAACCTTGCCTACACTGACGACCTGACCCAGCTTTTCAATGGTCGGTATCTGCACCGAATTCTGGAACAGTACGTCGAGCATGGCGAAGCCAGCGGCAAGCCCTTTGCCGTGCTCTTTCTAGATCTGGACAACTTCAAGGCCATCAACGACGAGCACGGCCACCTGGTAGGCTCGGAGCTGTTGGTGGAAGTAGCCGCCTTGATCAAGAGCAAGATTAGAACACGAGATATCGCCGTGCGGTACGGTGGCGACGAGTACGTACTGGTGCTGCCCGAGTCGGATAGAGAGGGCGCACTGAGGGTTGCCGAGCGTGTGCGTCAAGGCCTCGAAGAACACCTTTTCCTTTCGGATCAAGGCAAGGCAATTCGCTTGACGGCTTCCGTTGGCGTAGCCTGCTATCCGGAGCACACTACCGACAAGCGCAGACTAATGGAGCTGGCGGATCATGCCATGTACCGAGGAAAGCGAGGCCACCGCAACGTGGTCTACATGGCAACTCCGGACAAAGTAGTCTCCTGCTAGCCCTGCCCGCCACCACCGAGCCGCCGTGCACGGTCTCGATTAATTACCTGCCTCTAACCTGGCGGCGGCAAAGCTAGCACCACATCACCTTGTGTGTTAGCTGCATGTATGAAGCCAGCGCCCCAACCGAACATACAACTATCCGTCCACCTGCCGCGGACGAGCAGATGGCTGAACACAAAGAACCCGATAGCCTCGACGAGGCGCTCGACCTCGCCGCCGACGCGCTTGAAAACGGCGACATCGAGAAGGCTCGCTTTGCCGCATACAAAGCCGTCGAGATCGCGCCCGACTCGGCTGTGGCACACCATTATCTGGCCGCCGTCCTCTCCGAGATGGGGGACTACAACGGAGCTGATAGAGAATATCACGAAGCGCTGGCCCGCTCACCCGATGATCCCGAGATCTTGATAGACGCCTGCCATCTCATTCTCGATTACACAACACACCCGGAGGGACTGGAAGAGGTCCGCGTACTTGCCGGCCGCGGACTGGATATCGCCGCCGGCCAAGGTGACGAAGACTTGCAAGCAGAGTTTATGCTCGCGAAGGGGCATGCTTTATTGGAACTTGGGGAAGCGGAGCAGGCGCTGGATGTGTACTCATCGGCCGCTCGCAATATGCCCGCCAGCCCGACAGCCCACCTTCAAATCGGCATAGCTCTTTTCGACCTGGTGCGTCTCGAAGAGGCGCGGGAGTCATTGCTAAGAGCGTTGGCTTTGGATCCGAACCTGGCGCTGGCGCATTGGCATATGGGCCTCGTCGAAGAGAGGGCCGGTCATCTCGACGAGGCCGACCGAAGGTTCAAGCAAGCCTCTCGCATCGATGCGGAGCGCTTTCCGCCCCCAATCACTCTGACCGACGAGGAGTTCGACCACGTGGTCGAGGAAGCGCTCGAGCGTATTCCCGAGAAAGTCCGCTCCAAAATGAAAAACCTCGCCATTACCTGCGAGGCAATTCCAACGGAAGATGATCTCTTGGATGAGAAGCCTCCACTTCCCCCCACAGTACTAGGCCTATTCCGGGGTCACTCGCTTCGCGAGCAGCAAGGATTCGATCCTTGGGCGGAGTTCCCGGCCTCGGTGGTGCTCTATCAGAGAAACCTAGAACGGGCTTGCCGCACAAAAGAAGAGTTGGTCGAGCAAATCGAGATTACGCTTCTTCATGAGATAGGCCATTACCTGGGTTGGGATGAAGAAGATTTGATCGAACGCGGTCTCGATTAGCGCATTGCTGCTCAAGATCCCCTGTGCCATACTCCGCAGCGTTCAAACGTGATCGCCTCGTCATGCAGGGTTCCGCTTCGAAGCAACGTCTCGACCGGCAGATCCGGCCTCGAGAGACACATCTCACCTGACTCATGAGAACCAACGCCAGCCACGATCTAACACAGGTCCTCGTGGAAGCGCAGGATATGGCGCAGGCCGCGGACCAGCCATGCTCATCAACCCATGTTCTGCTGGCTTTGTTTACCGTGCCGAACCGGGCACAGGTGCTTCTGCGAGACAGGGGTTTATCCGAGGACGGAATCCTTGAACGAATCGAAAGAGTCGAGCATGAAAGCCAGGAGATGCTCGATACTCTCATCAACCGGGCGCGCACGTTGGCATCCCAGGCGAACATGCGTGAGGTCGAGTGCCTGCACTTACTCGTAGCGGTGCTTCGTTCGAGGGAAGTCACGGCTTTTCGCCTGCTGCAGGGAACCGGAATAGACCTGGTGGCCATACGAAACCAAGCCATGAGCTACCTGACCGGCAACATGCCCCGGAGAGTTCGGGAAGCCACCTTTGTACGGGACACGGCCAGGAAAACCGCAAGTAGTACTCGGCGAATCCTCGACACTGCTCTCCCGCCTACAAGGCAGCCTCAACCAGGCGCCTCCCCTCGCTCGACCCTCGAGAGCAAGGAGACCGCGGGCCCTGAAGAATCGGAAGAAATCATCGAGCGGACCAACGAGCCTACTCGGCCGACCAGCAAGCCGGATGAGGGGGAAACAGCGGATAAGAGGGAACCCCTACCGACGAAGGCACATCATGTTTCGCCGATGCCGTGGTATCGACTCGACCCGGAAGAATACCCATGGCTCGCCGGTATGGGGCGGAATCTTACCGAGCTTGCATTCGAGGGAGGCTTCGATCCCCTCATCGGTAGAGAGCACGAGATCGAGGAGATCATCGACGTCCTAGGAAAGCGCAAGGCCAACAACCCCGTTCTCGTAGGTGAGCCGGGTGTGGGCAAGACCGCGATAGTAGAAGGTCTTGCACAAAGACTGCTGGCTCTGCGGCAGAGAGGTCACAAGCTCGGCGACAGGCTGGTCATCGAGCTCGACATGGCCTCCATCCTGGCCGGCACACATCTTCGCGGCTCGTTCAGCGAGAAGCTCGGCGGCATCAAGGACGAAGTTCGAAAAGCAAGAGGCCGCATTATCGTGTTCATCGATGAGATGCACACCATGATCGGCGCCGGCGCTACCGGCGAAGGTCCTCAAGACGCGGCAAACGAGCTGAAAGCCTCGCTGGCAAGAGGTGAGTTTCCTTGTGTGGGGGCCACCACGCACGACGAGTACAGGAAGTTCATCGAACAGGACCTCGCCCTCGAAAGGCGCTTCAGCCCGGTGCTGGTGGCGGAGCCTGGCATCCCCGAAACCTGTTGCATCTTGGAAGGGCTCGTCGAACGCTACTCGGAGCATCACGAGGTCGAGTATCTTCCCGAAGCGCTGCAAGCGGCCGTCAGCCTCTCCGAGCGATACATCACCGACCGCTGTCTTCCAGACAAGGCCATCGGCATAATCGATCTGGCAGGTTCCAGGGCAAGCCGCGAAGACCGCGACATCATAGACGCGGCTGACATAGCGCGAGTGATTTCAAAGCTCGCCTCCGTGCCCGAGGAGAGGCTGCTCATGACGGACCGAGAGCGGTTCCTCAATATGGAGGACAAGCTCGCGGAACGAATCGTGGGGCACCATCACGCGGTCCAGGCAATCGCGCGAACGGTTCGGCGCAACTATGCGGGCTTCGACAGCAGGCGACCCATGGGGTCCTTTCTGCTCATGGGTCCGACAGGAGTTGGAAAGACCGAGACAGCCAAGGCGTTGGCGAAGATCCTCTTCGAGTCCGGCGACGCCCTGATTCGCCTCGACATGAGCGAGTTCGGAGAGTCCAACACCTCCGCCAGGCTCATCGGCGCACCTCCCGGTTACGTGGGCTATGGCGATGGCGGCCAACTCACTGAAGCCGTGCGCCGCCGGCCTTTCGCGGTGGTCCTGCTGGATGAGATCGAGAAAGCGCACAGAGAGGTCTTGCAGCTTCTTCTTCAGATCCTCGATGAGGGGCACCTGACCGATGGCCGCGGAAGACAGGTCACTTTCGCCAACACAGTGATAATCATGACCACCAACCTCGGCTCGGAGGCCTTTGAGGGTGGCTCCAGGTCACCGATGGGCTTCACGACCGGTGGAAATAACTCCGACTCCGCCCATCTCGACCCCATGGCCTCCGATGACCGTGTGGAAAGGGTAATCGATGTAGCCAGGGACGCTCTTTCACCAGAGCTTTGGAACCGCATCGAAGAGCGCCTGGTATTCCAGCCGCTGACCAGAGATCAGGTAGCCGAGATAGCCGAGCTGCTGCTGGAAGACTCTAGCCGTACCCTGACCTCGGAGAAGCGCATAAGCTATCGAGCGTCGAAAGATGTAATCGAGCATCTCATAGACAACGGCGGGTTCGATCCCAGCCTCGGCGCCAGGCCGCTACGGCAGACCCTTCAGAGGCTTATCGAGGCTCCCATAGCGGAGAGAATTCTTTCCGGCGAGCTGGTGGCCGGCGACTCCATTGCTCTGCGCCTCTCGAACGACAAGATAGTCTTCGAGAAAGCCGGCGGCGGCAGCGCGAACGGAGAGAGATAATGCCGCCGAAAAAAGCCTTCGTCGTCGGAGCCGGCAGGCTGGGGTGCGGCCTATTGAAGCTGCTTCCAAGCGCGGGCCTGGAGGTTCTCGGCGCGTGGTCTCGCTCCGCGACATCCGCCCGGCGCGCTCGGCGAATA
This sequence comes from Deltaproteobacteria bacterium, assembly GCA_007130885.1. Classification (GTDB taxonomy): domain Bacteria; phylum Myxococcota; class Myxococcia; order SLRQ01; family SLRQ01; genus SLRQ01. The sequence goes on along the minus strand of SLRQ01000025.1, from coordinate 44,792 downwards.
ACCGGGATGAAGGTTTCATCGGGAAGGCCGCCGAGCGCAATCTCACACGCCGACTGGGTCTTTCTGCCGGTCGCCGACCAAGCCGTATCCGCCGTCTGCGCCGGCCTAGTACGTGAAGGTCTGGTGGGCAAAGGCCAAGCCGTCGTTCACTGCTCTGGGTGCCTGGACCTCTCCCCTTTGTCCGCCGCGGCCGAGGCCGGCGCGGAGATAGGCTCGCTACACGTGCTTCGCTCGTTCGCCGATCCCAAAACGGCTCACGAGCTCTTTTCTGGCGCGTTGGCGCTGATCGACGGAAACCAGGCCATGGTCCGCCGTCTTTCTCGGCTCGCCCGCGCGCTCGGCTCGAAACCCGTATCCCTGTCGCCCCGACCCGGCGTCTCCGCTTCGGATGCCCGGGCGCTTTATCACGCCGCGGCAGTCCTGTCGGCCGGTGGGCTGGTCGCTCTGCTGGATACCGCCGCTCAAACCGCCGAAGCCGCCGGCCTCGAGCGAGGAGCAGCCCTGGAGGGGCTGGTGGGACTAGCTCGAAGCACGCTGAACAACCTGGCTCGCTCCGGCAGCCCCGCCAAGGCAATGACCGGCCCGGTGGCAAGAGGTGATGAAGATGTAATCCGGCGCCACTTGGAAGCTTTGGAAGGAGTCTCTCCGGAGGCTCGGTTGCTATACAGGACACTCAACGATCGCGCGGCATTGGTGGTGAGCGGCAAACAATAACTAGAGCAAGAGGTGTGGAATCGGATGGCTACAGCGGGGTCGTCAGGTCAAAAACGAGTGGCTGTCTTCGGGGGATCCTTCAACCCGCCACACATGGGGCACGTCTATGTCGTGGCTCACGTGCTGGCAACCGAGCCGATCGACGAGGTGTGGATGGTTCCCACCTGCAAGCACCCCTTCGGCAAGAAGCTTGCTCCATACGAAGCTCGCTATCTCATGTGCGGTATGGTCGCGGATCTGTTTGGGGAGAGAGCCCGCGTCAGCGATATAGAGGCTAGAATCGAAGGCGGAGCAAGCTGGACTGTGGACACGATTGCTCGGCTTATGGCGGAGAATTCCCAAAACAGCTTCGCTCTCGTGATTGGAAGCGACCTGGTGGGCGAGCTCGACAGATGGAAAGAAGCCGACCGCCTTCGAGAGATGGTTCGCCTGATAGTCATCAACCGTGCCGGAGCACCGGCGGAGGGCCCCGGCCCACAAATCCCGGATGTGTCGTCGTCATGGATTAGAGATCGCTTGAGGCAAGGCGAATCGGTCCGTGGGTGGGTTCCGCAAGAAGTGGCGGAGGCCTGTGAGCGGGAGGGCTGGTTTCGTCAATAAAGAAGGTAAGGCTCTCGCTCCCTCTCGAAGGTGGCGGCCGCCGCTCCTGCTTCCTCGACCAGGCCCAATGCGGAACCTCCTTTCTCCCATCGCTCCCTGATGGTCGACGAGCCGAGGAGAAGGTCCAAAGCCGGACGATCACCAACGAACTCGTATGGCTCGGTTCGCCATTTGAGCTCTTCCGGCCATAGGTCCCTGACGGCCTCGACGAACGCCACCCCAACAGCCCAGGGACGCAGCTCCTTTTGGTCGCGCACGTGCAAGAACACGCCGCCGCATACGAAACCGGCGTGCTTTTGAAACATCGGCCTGAAGGCACAAGGCCGAAACTGGACTCCTCCCAAGCCCCAAGCTTCAACAAGCTCCGTCAAACGGGCAGCCAGCTTCTCGGGGTGCACGAACGGAGCGCCGGCCTGCTCGAAGGGACGAGTGGTCCCCCGGCCCTCCGATAGAAGAGTGCCCTCTACAAGACACATCCCGGGATAGACGAAGGCCGTATCCACGGTGGGCATGTTTGGGGACGGATGCACCCACACTAGACCGGTCTGCTCGAAGCTCATCGAGCGCTGCCAGCCCTCCATGGCCACTACTTCCAGATCGCAGCCCAGGCCCTCCCGATCGTTGTACCAACCCGCAAGCTCTCCCACTGTCATTCCGTGCCTGACCGGTACCGGGTAGAGACCGACGAAGCTCTCATAGCCCGGCTCGACGAGCGGACCCTCGACGGCATCACCTCCGAGCGGGTTGGGCCTATCGAGCACGATCAGCTTCACACCGGCCGCCGCCGCGGCTTTCATGCAAAGCGCCATCGTGGCCGCGAAAGTGTAGTAGCGAGCACCTACGTCCTGTACGTCCACAACCAATACGTCCAAGTCATCGATAGCAGCCGAAGATGGAGTCAACGAGTCGAAGTCCCGTCCGTACAAGCTATGAACCGGCACTCCCGTATCGCGATCGATGCAGTCCTTCACGAGATCCATGTCCTGGGCTTCTCCGCGCACGCCATGCTCCGGCGCGAACAAGCAAGCCAGGTCGACGTCATCAGCCTCCATAAGGAGGTCCGCCAAATGGACGAGCCGCGAGCTTTCAACCGATGATTGGTTGCAAACCAGCCCTACCCTTTTTCCGGCCACCCTCGCGAGGTTCTCCTTGATCAGAACGTCGGCGCCCGTCTTCACAGGACCGTATGAGCTTTTCATCGCGATAGAGTGTACGGCAACGTGTACTCCGTGGGTGAGTCCACGTGCGGAAAACGGGCGTCATGAATCGTCCAGTAGATCAGTGCCTCGAGCTTCGGATCCCCAAGACTGTTATCGACGATCTCCGCATCGATGACCGAGTGACCGGACACAATCACTCGAACCGAATAGGTTCCGCCAAGAGCAGGCACATCCTCCAAGCGCTTTCTGTATGCCCTCTCGACCACTCGGCTGATTGACCTGTACACTCCGTCCGGGGTTCTTCCGGAAACGGGCTGCGAAGGCAGGCCTACCATGGATGAGACCGTTTCTAGAAGGCTGGAAGCTTCATCACCGATATCGGGGTGGGTCTTGGTCTCCGAATCGTCCTCGCCTTCACCCTCTACTTCCAAGGCCCGCCTCAAGTCGCCTATCGCCATCCTCGGATCGTTCGCTTCGAGATAGAGGCGCGCACGAGCTATACGTGCCATCGGGTCATCATCGAGATCCAGTAGCCTGCTCCATGCCTCCTTGGCACCTTCCTTATCCTCGGATTCCGTCCGCAGGCGTGCCATCCGGCGATAGGCGTCGGCATCCTCATCGAGGCGAATGACGGCCTTCAGCGCTTCCTCCTCGGCGGAGGCGTCTTCCGCCGCGCGAGCGACATCCGCCATCTTGCGCCAGGCTTCCGTATCATCCGCTCGCTTCACCGCGGTGATCCGCCGGGCATCCAACGCTCCGGGCAGATCATCCAGCTCCTCTCGAATTTCGGCGAGCCGTTCAGCTAGGTTCGGGACCGTGGGCGCGGCTTCTACAGCTCTGCTCAAGTGGACTTCCGCTTCCTCGATGTTTCCCTCTTCCCTCGCAATGCTTGCCCGCAGATCCAGCGCAGCGACCCTATACGGGTAATGCTCCAAAATGGAATCCAGCAAGACCGCGGCGTCTTCACCCCGACCACGGCCTACCTGAACACGCGCAAGAGCAACTACCCCTCGCGGAGACACCATTCTCCCCAGCTCCGTCGAAGCTATCTCCCCCAGCAGTTCGACACCCTGCTCCTCGTTGCCCTCATCGAGAGCCAGGAGACCTAGACGGGCAACCGCTGGAAGGCTGTCATCCGCTATTCGCAGAGCCTGTTCGATGTTGTTGCGGGCCTGACCGTGCATGCCCCATTTAAGCGAAATATCGGCCATCCCAAGCCAGGCCCAGTACGCCGAGACGGTACCCGAGGAGGCGACCGTGACCTCACGAAGCCGTTCCCACGCCAACTCGGGGTCGGTCGGAATGCGAGCCAACCCGGCCCTGACCACGGCCCACCATTCGCCATCCGACGCTTCTTCCTCGAGCTCCTGCTGCAGGGCGCCGATGTCCTGCCGCAAGACGCCCTCCTCGATACGCTCGAACAATGCGACCATTTCCTCCAATTGCAGGTCCGGCCCGCGAGGCGGATCCTCTCGAACTTCCGGTGTAGTCGCGCACGCGACCAACCAGACACAGAGGACGAGACCTTGGATCGCAACAAAATCGAGTGCGGATCGTGCGTTCATGAGATCCGGTATGCCACAGGCGTGTGCCATCGCTCAAGCTGGGGTCCAACTTCCGCTTTACCACAGGGATCGTTACCAATTCATGTCGGCGTGCGCTGCAAGGCCCTGTTGTTATATTCTCCCGATGATGAGCGAGAACGAGATCGAAGGAAAAGGGACCGGCACTGAACCCGCCGGAGGCGACAGCGACGACGACCTCATCCGCAGCACGAGGGAGATGAGATTCGGACAGTACCGCTTCGTGGCATTTCTCATCGGGTTGTGCCTGCTGATGATGCTGCTTTCCCCCATTTTCAACCGATACCTAGAGGCCTATCAAGCAGTCGTTGTGGCGCCTCCGGATGGCACCAGAGTTTTGGTTATCACGCATGATGGAATGCCTCGAGACAAACGAGTCTCATCGCACGTCGCCGATGAGCTCGAGGTAGGAGTCTACCTTCGAAAGGACAACCTAGCGTGGAACCCAACTCCCATAACGGAGGAAGGGCTGGAGCCCGATCCTTCGGTGGATGATCCGGACAGACAGCCGCCCCGACTATTGCCGCGCCTGCTGAATCGCTACACCGCGGAGTGGAGCGCAACGGTCACCAGCATCAGTCACAGGCGCCTTCCCACCGTGGGAGGGCGTGCCGGCGAGCAGGAGATCGAGTACCAAATGACCTTGGAGATGGATGACGGCGCTACGCGAGAGATGATAGTTCCGGACAGCCTGCTTCCGGAAGGACTCGAGGTCCTGACCGCCGAAGGCGCCACCGAGACGACACGCCGTAAGCTCGAAGGCGCTCGCCTGGAGAAGCGCCCGTTGGAGTGGGACCCGGTTATTGCGTCACCAAAATAGTCCCACTCGCTGTCGCTCACTCGATCATGAAGTCGAAGCCGTGCTCCGACGAGCCATAAAACATCGAGTCACCCGTGCCGCCCAGAAGCTCGACCTCGGTGAATCTCTCCACGACCAGCCGCTCGCTGCCTGTCGTGCCTAGCTGCGCGGCGGGGATCTCGTGCCTGCCCGGGTCCCCTTCCAGCTCAATCAGCCTGTCGTTTCGGCTCAGGCTGATCTCGACCCTTTCGGCGCTATTGCCGGAAAGATCCTCCCAGCGAACGGTGAGAGCATCTCCATCCTCGGGCCGGTAGGCCGTGTTGGCGATCGGCTCGAAGACCTTCGTTATACCGGGACAGTCTAGATAGACCTCGAGCCAGTGCTCATCATCGACCTCGATCTCCAGGTGCCAGCCGGGCTGCCACTCGAACTCCTGCAAAAGGTATAGCCCCCCGGAGATGGGACCCCAGGATGCACCCAAGTAATCGAACTCCCACTCGCTGTCATCAGCGCCGCGCACGCGAACGTCCGCGTGAGAGACAACACGCCCCGTCGCCTCTTCTCTAACCTGCACCGCGAAGAAGTTCGATGCCCGAGTGCCGGCGGTATGGGCATGGGCTTCCACCTGCAAGCTATTGCTGCCCGCGTTGATATCCTCGCCGCACCCCACCAGCACGAACAACGCCGCACCAAAGAGCACCTGTTTCTTCATCCAAGACCTTCTCGTCTTCGTCATCTCGACTCCCAAGCGTCCTTGAACGAAGAGTTCAGGACCTCAAACATTGTCCTTCCCGCGATCAAAAGAGCGGGGAAAGTTCTACACCGTTCCCTCCTTCCGGGCCAGCCCACTTTCTGAATCCCATCGTTCGGCTCACTAGATGAACCGAACCGCCGAGGCGAGCGGTCATCACGCGTCGGTCTCGGTGAACCGAACGGCCGGCCGGCGACTCATCCGCGGACAGTCACCTGTCAAGCCTGTCCCTACCTTGGATCTCTGCTGGCTCAACGGAGGGCTCCGGGTTATCTTGGGCGGCTATGCAAGGCCGTTCATCAGAAGAAGACACATCGAAGAAGCAGAGTGAGAAGCCGAAGCGCGGCGAGGAAATCTTGCTGTCCATCGACGGGCTCGCGCAAGGAGGACGCGGCGTGGGCCGAGCAAACGGCGTGGTCGTTTTCGTGCCCTTGACCGCTCCAGGCGACCGGGTGCGGGCCCGGATCACTCGAACGCATCGGCGTCACTGCGAAGGGGAGCTCGTAGAGGTCATGACTCCCTCCCCGGAGAGAGAGAAGCCGCCTTGCACCCATTTCGGCAAATGCGGCGGCTGCTCATGGCAACACATGAGTTACAGCGCGCAGCTTCGAGCCAAGGAAGATCTCCTTCGAGAGAGCCTGGAGAGGCTTGGTGGGCTGCCGAAAGGTCTTCCATACCATCCGATCGTCCCTTCAGAGGACGCCCATGGCTACCGGAACAAGATGGAGTTCTCGTTCGACCAAAACGGCGTGCTGGGTCTACACCGTCGAGGCCGCTTCGACGAGGTTTTGGAGCTGGAGGGCTGCCTGCTCCCCTCACAAAGAGCCATGGATCTCGCGCTGACGGTCAAGAGGCTCGTTCGCGAAAGAGCCCTCCCTTCATGGGACCGACGCCGCCGAACCGGCCTCCTTCGACACCTGGTAATCAGAGAAGGGCGAGGAACGGGTGAGATGATGGCCGGACTTGTCACTACATCCGATCCTTTTCCAAACGCCGAAAGACTCGCTGGCGAGCTGGCCGAACGACACGAGGGCCTCGAAAGCGTGGTGAGAGCGGTGACCGACTCACCGGCCGATGCAGTTGCCGCCGAACGCCTGGAGGTACTCCACGGTCGCGACCACATCATGGAGAAGCTGGGCGGCATACTGTTTCGGGTCGAGCTGGAGACTTTTTTCCAAACCAACACGGCCCAGGCGGAGAAGCTGGTCGACCTTGTCATCGAGACGGCCGAGCTTACCGGCGACGAGACAGCGATCGACATCTTTTGCGGCGTGGGCACCTTTTCACTTCTGCTTGCCCGCCGCGCCGCTCGGGTCTTCGGCCTGGAGGTAGTCCCCAATGCGGTTGATTCGGCTCGCCGGACGGCGGAGCGGGAGGGGTTTCGCAACGTCAGCTTCATGGCCGCGGATGCTAGACGCGGCCTTCCGGTCCTGCTCGAGAAGGCGGGAGCTCCTCCGGATCTCATCTTGCTCGACCCCCCAAGATCCGGAACCGGCGGCAAGGTAATGAGAAGGATAGGAAGAGCGGCTCCAGGAAGGGTGATCTACGTTTCTTGCAACCCGACGACCCTGGCACCGGATCTCGCTTGGCTCATCCCGTTCGGGTACGAGGTGACCTCCGTGCAGCCCCTGGACATGTTTCCCCAGACCCATCACCTCGAGACCATAGTTCGACTCGACAGGAAACCCGAAGCCGACAACCTCGAAGACCCTTTCCGCACCTGAAGAGTTTCAACGCCTGGACGGGAGAAGCGGGCGCATAGGCGGCCGGTCAGGCCCCGGTTTCACTTTTTCGGCCCGTTCTCTGACCTCGCGAGCCTTCTCGACCATGCCGTGACGCTCGTAGAGCTCGGCCAAACGATGTAGGTGAAAAGCGTTTTCCGGGTAGAGGTCGGCGATCCTCATCATCTGTTCCGCCGCTTCCTCGATGAGACCCACCGCCTCGTATGCAAGGGCCAGATTGGCGCGAGCCGGCAGAAACGCATGATCAATCCGCACGGCTGCCTCCAAATGGATGATGGCATCCTCGTTGTGACCCTCATCCAAAAGAAGCCGCCCCAATCGAACGCGCGCATCCAGCAGGCTCGGGCGCATCTCCACGGCCTGTTCGTATGCCGCCGCCGCCATTTTAGGCTGCCCCCTCTCCTCCATGAGAAGTCCCTCGAGGTAGTAGAACCTGGCGCTCTTTCTGCCCAGAAGCCTTGCCTCCTGAAGGTGCTGCCCAATCTCCTCCGGATTTCCTCCGCTCAAGAGCAGAGCTTGGGCAAGCTCCAGATGCGCGGCGGACCAAGTAGGCATCACCGACAGAACCCCGCGCAGCAAGCTGATGGCCTCGCCGAACCGGCCCGCATCGACAGCCTCGGCCGCCTCCATCAGCACGGCATGAGGATCCTCGACGGCTTCGCTAGGCCCGCCCTCCTCGTCTTCATTCTCTCCGGACTCTTCTCGAGGCTCCTCCAAGGGCTCCTCGTCCTCACCCTCCTTCGGAACGCCGTCCTCGGACTCCTCCATGGACGGGTCGCTCGGCTCGACATCGTCGCTTTCAGGCAAGACCGGCGAGGAGGCGCACCCAACACAAAAGAAGAGAATCACCAACCAACATCTGGAGAGCGGAGCCATTGGTCTCTTATCTACCATACCCGCGCTCGCCATGCCGCGCTCCCGCGCTCGCTCGTAAAAGGGTACAAACTCGCCCGATACCTGATTCAAACGGCCTACTTAGCACACCGTCTCTTCCTCGCCTTCAGATTGAACCCCAAGCGATCGAAATACCTCGGGATTCCTCTACCAAGCGACTCGGACGATAGAGGGGACAGCTCAGGGATACAGTGGCTTGACACAGCTCTTCGACCCCAGCAATCTCAACTGCATGAAGGGTTTTACGGAACGGCGCCGCGAGGCGAGCAGGCGGCGCTAGAACATGCGCGAAGGGGCAAGAAACCGCCTCCTGGGTTGGCAACATCTCCTCGCGGCGCTCTCGAAGAGGACCAGGACGGTGTTCGGTCGCGAGAAGGCCGCGGATCTTGGGCCTCTGGAAAGCGAAAAAGAGATCCTGAGCCGCCTCACTGATATCGAGGCCATGCGAGGAGTTCATCGTGAAGGCGAGATGAGCCCGCTTGGAGAAGTTCCGGATGTACGACGGCACCTCGTCAGGGTATCCAAGGAGGGGATCTTGGACGGCGAAGCTCTTCGAGAAGTCGCCTCGGTGCTCCGGTGCGGATCGGAAGCCGCGCACTTCATGAGCCGCCATCGATCCACGCTGGGAGAGATTGCCGGTCGGTGGCCGGAAGCCGGAGGCGGAGAACCGCTGGCTCGCCGTATCGAGCGTTCAATAGACCCCGGCGGCACGGTGACCGACGAAGCATCGACCGATGTAGCTGAAACCCGCACCCGCGTGCGAGGTCTTCACGGACGCCTCCGCCGTACCGCCGAGGACATGACCAGAAGCCGCGAGTGGACGGACAAGCTGCAGGAGCCTTACTTCTCCGTTCGCGGCGATCGCTACGTCCTGCCTATCAAGGCCTCGTTCCGCTACCAGGTCGGCGGAATAGTCCACAACGTGTCCAACACCGGCGAGACGGTCTTCATCGAGCCGCCCTCGCTGATATCCCTGGGCAACGATCTCGCGGTGGCCATCGCCGAGGAAGCGGAGGCCGTCCGCATGGTTCTGGCGGAGCTGACACGCCTGGTCGGCTCCCGCTCCGATTCTATTCATAGAGACATGGAGTGCATCGGCGAGCTCGATCTCATCGAAGCGAGCGCTAGATTGGCTGACGATCTCGACGCGGCGCCGCCGAGCATGCGTACCGAAGAGGATGCGGCCTTCGATCTGCGCTCGCTGTGCCACCCTCTGCTCGTGCTTCAAGGGAAGAAGGTCATTCCCAACGACGTGCGTTTGGAGAGTCGACCCGCGACGGCCCCGCCGACCGTCGGAGAGGTCGAGAGGCCGCCACAGTGCCTGGTGGTCTCCGGACCGAACGCGGGCGGGAAGACCGTGACGGTGACCGCGGTGGCTCTATGCGCCTTGATGCTGCGTCACGGCCTACCCATACCGGCGGCGCCGGGTTCGGTGCTTCCGATCTACCGCGAGATAATCGCCGTGCTGGGAGACGAGCAGGACTTGGAGCGCGACCTGTCCACTTTCAGCGCGCACCTCGAGGCGCTCCGCGATGCCCTCGAGCAGTCGGGCCCGGCCGTGCTGGTGCTGGTGGACGAGATCTGCGCTGATACCGACCCCAGGGAAGGATCGGCTCTGGCTACCGCGGTGCTGGAGCAAATGATCGAGAAGGGCGCTCATGTTCTGGTCACGACACACTTCGAGGCTCTAAAGGCTCTGGCCGCTGCCGACCCTCGCTTCGTCTCGGCGGCAGTGGGTTTCGACACCGAAAAGATGCAGCCCACCTATCGTCTACGCCTCCACGTATCCGGGGGCTCTAGCGCAATAGAGATTGCGGCGCGCGTGGGTCTCCCAGGCGAGGTGCTGAATGCCGCACGCTCTCACCTCTCCGGCGACGGCGGCGCTCTCTCTTCCGCGCTCGATGCTCTCGAGGCGCGAACGGCCGAGGCGGACCGGGAGGCAAGTCGGCTGCGCGAGATGCAGGCCGCCGAGACGGCCGAGCAAGAACGTCTCCGGCTGGAGCGGAAGAAAGTGGAAGAAGAACGCCGAAAGGTGCGTGCCGAGGCCAGAGAGAAGCTTACGGAAGAGATCGAGGCCGCCAGAAAGACCGTGAAAGAGACCATCGCGAAGCTTCAGGCGGAGCCGAAGATGAAGCGCACCTCCGAGGCGCAACAACAGTTGGAGCAGCTCTCGAACTTCGCTCGCACCGACAAGGCCCGCGATGAGGAGGAGTCCGAAGCTGCATCTCCTGCTATAGCGAAATCGGGTCCATCAGAGGGCCAAGAAGAGGCCTCGAAATCACCGCTTCCGGAGCTGGAGCCCGGCACCTTCGTCCGCGCGCCCACGATGGACGATCGTGAAGGCGAGGTTCTGGATCTGGACGAGCGCACCGCGCTGGTGGCATTCGGCGCGCTGAAAATGCGCCTACCCAAGCACGATCTCGTAGCGCTAAGGCGCCCGCCTAGAAAAGCGGCAAAGGCTCGGATGGCATCAACGGCCGCCGAGCGCGCAAAAAAGACGGACAAGCTGGTAGCGGGAGATGCATCGAGCTCGGCCGATGAGCAGGTCATAGATCTGCGCGGTATGCGGGTGGAAGAGGCCATCGCCTTCCTGGACAAGAGGCTCGATGAGCTCGTAACGGCTGGTATTGGCCGGGCTAGAGTGGTACACGGTCATGGAACGGGTGCGTTGCGGCGAGGGGTAAGAGAGCATCTCGCCATATCTCCGCACGTGTCCGGAACGGAAGTGCCATCAGAGGATAGAGGCGGAGATGGGGCAACATGGGTCCGCCTGGACAATTGAACAAAACGAGAAGGGATCGCTGCGCGAAAGCGCAGCCTCGGGTAGACTAAAGATTTGGGAGGAGCAACTCACATGACAAACCTCGACGTTCGCGGAAGCACGAAAGACAATGAGGGTATCGGCCAAGTGGTCGGTCAAACGAAAGATCACATGACGCGTTTGGGGCTTAGGCTAACTTTGCCAGCGATTTTCGCGGCTCTGGCCTTGAGCGTACCGGTCCAGGTGCTTTCGGAGAGCACAAGCCTGGTGCCTTGGGAGGGAGACGAAGAGGCCGCCGATAACGGTGAGGAAGCTGCTGAAGAAGCCGTCGAGGAAGCCGAGGAAGAGGTCGCCGAGACGAACGACGAGGCGGAAGATGCCGAAGCCGTCGCAGCCGAGACGGACGACGAGGCGGAGGATGCCGAGGCCGTCGCAGCCGAAAACGGCGATGAGGCCGAGGTAGCCACGGACGTTCCCGCCCACTATGCAAGAGCGGCGGTGTCTCCGGGAACCATGCACAACGCTCCCGGCGACCCGGCAAACTACCGGACGACCCCCGGCATCGGCGGCGCCACGGGCTTGCCCCGCATGCCGACGGCGCAGGTGGGCATCCCGCGAACGCTCCGATTGGGACTTACCGGCGAGTTCTTCGCCGGCAATGACTTTCTTCACGAAGGCGATCAAGCCGACAGGCAGGGGCTTATCTTGGCGGCCGGCTACTCCGCCACCTCCTGGATGGAGGCTTATGCCAGCGTAGGTTTCGTGTCGGTATCCAACACCTTGGGGTCCCCTCCGCTGATGCAGATTCAGGGCGACATTGATCTCGGCCTCAAGGCCGCCTGGCCAATCATTCCGGGAGTTGCCGCGGGAGCCGATCTCGGCGTCGGCTTCTTCCCCAACATCGGAGGCACTGGCATCGGGTCGGTCGGCTTCTGGCCCCGGGCCATGACCATGGTGGACCTTCTTGAGCTAGCGGAAGTACCTCTGATTCTACACGCCAATGTGGGCATGCTGCTCGACAGCTCCGATGATCCCACTGACGATTGGCCTCACTCCCCAACAGAGGAGTTCGCGCTCGGCATCCATGGCTACGACAGGTTCGCCGTGGGAGCTGGAATCGAGGCGCCTCTCCCGATTGCCACTCCCTTCCTCGGCTATCAAATGAACGCCCCGCTCGGAGAGATCGTCGTCTCCGGAGCCGAAGGCACCGTAAACTACGGAGAGCTGATATCGCATGTGCTCTCCCTGGGCGCACGGGTGACCGCGACTCGGGACCTCACCTTTACGGCCGCTGTGGACCTGGCCGTGGGCGGCCGGGCGGTAGACGGTATTCCAGCACTAATGCCTTGGAACCTCATGTTGGGCGTGAGCTACATCATCGATCCATTCGGCGGGCATCACGTCCCCGCGGCTCCAGCTCCTAGGACCGAGCCTGCTTTCGAGCCGCCACCGGGATTCGATCCGAACACCGGCTGGCTGACAGGCGTGGTAACCGACGCGGAATCAGGAGAGGTACTCGTGGGCGCCGTCGTCTCGATTCCAGAGGCGGCGACCTACCCCGCCGCCTCCAACACGGAAGGCTCTTACCGGACTCACAGGCTTCAGGAGGGTGAGCTGGAGGTTGTCGTGAGCCTGACGGGATACGAGCCTGTAACCAAGGTTGCCAGCATCGAAGCCGGTGAGACGACGACCTTGGACGCTGCTCTCGAGAGAATCCCGGAAGAGGTCGCAAAGCCCGAACCTGTGGAGGAAGAAGAAGAGGTCATGGTAATCGAGCCCGGCGTGCTCGCCCTGTCGGTGCTTTGCGCGGAAGAAGGAGAACCCGCGAGCGCCGAGGTAACCATCGAGGGAGACGAAACCCAAACGGTCTCAACCGACGAGACGGGTCGCCTCGAGGCCAGCGTTCCTCCCGGCGAGTACCTCCTTCGCATCGCGGCCGACGGTTTCCTTTGGCGACAGATAAATCTCGCCATAGAGGAAGGCGAGAAGATCGAGGCGGACATCATGGTTGCTCCCGAGCCGGAGGAAGCGCTCGTTACTTTCGACGGCGAGGAGTTCGAGATGGCACAGCGCGTGGCCTTCGAGGACGACACGGCCAACCTGCTTTCCGAGAGCCACCCCGTGCTCGAGCAGGTCATCGACTTGATGACTCGCCACAAGATAGGGCGCATCCGAGTCGAGGGCCACACCGACAATCAAGCTCCCGAAGAGGATAGCAAGCGCATCTCAAAGGCCAGGGCGGATGAGGTCCGGCGATACCTCGTCGTTCAGGGCATAGACGGCGATCGCGTAGAGACCGCGGGGCTGGGACAGGATCGCCCCGTGGCACCCAACCTCACTCAGCGCGGCCGCGCCATGAACAACCGCATCGAGTTCCACGTTATCGAGGAAGACGATGTGGCGGAAGCGGAGGAGGAGGCTCCAGGAGAAGCCTAATCCAGGCGCGACCGTACCGCGTGCATGAGGTATTCGACGTTGCCGGCCGGTCCGCGGATCGGTGACTCGACTACCGCCAAGACCGAGAATCCGCGGCGGGTGAACGCGCTGGAAACCTTGTCCACCGCCGCCCGCCGCGATTTCGAATCGCGTACTACTCCGCCCTTGCCCACCTCTCCGCGGCCAACCTCGAACTGCGGCTTCACGAGCGCCACGGTGCGGCCACCAGGCAGAATGCAGCTAGATATGGCCGGTATCAGCAGCTCGATCGAAATGAACGAGCAGTCCACAACGACGAAGTCCACCGGCTCTCCTCCAATGTCTTCGAGTGTCAGGTAACGGGCATTTGTGCGCTCGAGCACCTTGACACGCCGATCCGAGCGCAGTCGTGGATGGAGCTGACCGTAGCCCACATCGACCGAGATCACCTCTTTTGCACCTCGGGAAAGTAAACAGTCCGTAAACCCGCCCGTTGAGGCACCAAGATCGAGACAACGCAGACCGGCCGGGTCCAGATCGAAGCTCCGCAAGGCGTGCTGGAGCTTGACCCCGCCGCGGGAGACATACGGATGGTCCGCCTCCTTGATTCTAATGGCGGCATCCACCGGAACTCGTTGTCCGGCTTTTTCGACGCGAAACTCATCGGCCAGCACCTTACCGGCCATTATCAGCGCCTGCGCGCGGGAGCGGGAGGAGACGATCTTCCTGTCCACCAAAAGCTGATCTATCCGAACCTTCTTACTCACTTCGAGCTACCAGCCAGGCCGGAAGAGATCGAAGCAACGCCGCGCTTTCACCAAGACCGCCGAGCAGCGAAGCAGCTTCGCCGGCAAGCTCGCGGGCTCGCAACCGAGCGCCTTGGAGGCCCACGGCGCCCGTTACCGTCGCGACCCCGCGCTCTCGATCCTTGCCGGTGCGCTTACCCATCTCGGCCGGGTCAGCGGTTTCGTCCAGTATATCGTCCGCAATCTGAAAGATGAGGCCCACCGTCTCCCCGAAACTCCACAGGTTGGAGACCAGCTCCCGGCCGGCACCGACAGCCTCGGCTCCTGCCGCGCACGAAAAGGCAAGCAGTTGCCCCGTCTTCAAGCAATGGACTCCTTCCACCGCGTCGAGCCCCCCCCCAACCGCCGATCGAGATACATCCACGACCTGACCACCCACCATCCCCGCACTGCCGGCTGCCCGGGAAAGCATCTCGACTAGTCGCAGCCGGGCTACGGCATCGGACGGGATCTTCCCATGCCGGCCTTCCGGCGAGCCTACCCCGCCGGCGAGTATGCTGAAAGCGTCGGTCAACAGGGCGTCCCCGGCCAGAATGGCCAACGCATCGCCATACACGCGGTGGCAAGTGGGCCGATTTCTGCGCAAATCATCATCATCCATGGCGGGTAAATCATCGTGTACCAGGCTGTAGCAGTGGATCAGCTCCACGGCGCAGGCCGCATCGCGCACCAGATCCGTTCTGGCCCCGAAATCGCCCGCCTTTTCGGGGTTACACGCCACCGCGGAGGCTACGACGAGCGCGGGGCGCAGCCTCTTCCCGCCCCCCAGCACCGCGTATGCCATCGCTTCGGCCAGCGGCGGCCGGCCTTGAAGCCGCTCTTCCAGGCCGGCGACCCATGAAGACAGCCAGATCTCGATCTCCGCGGCACACTCCTCCAGCCACGCGGCAAGCTCCCCCACGCCAGCGCTCACGACTGCCGCTCCGGCTCATCATCTCCGGTGCGACCGGACCCCGGGTCAACCTGCTCTTCCCAGGCGCCGTAAGTTTCCGGCCAGGCTCCAGCTCCCTTGCTCGCCTCGGGGTGGCGTGAATCGATTATCTCTCTCACCCTGGGTATGAGGCGCGACAGATGAATGGGTTTGGGAAAGTAATCCACCGCACCCGCACTTAGACCCTCGACGATGTCCTCCGATCGGCGACGCTCTGAAATAAAGACCACCGGGATATCACGAAAAGCAGGGTTCTTTTTTATCGACTTGCACAGGTCTATTCCATTGACCCAAGACAGAACGACCTCCATCAAGATCACATCGGGCTTGTCGACATGGAGTGTGCTTATGAGACGCAGGCCGCTATGCACCTCTCCCACCTCCATCCCCTCCGCCTCCAGAGCCATCCGGAGCATCTGACGAGCGTCCTTGTCGTCATCGATTATGGTGACATGACCGCGAGTCATTCCGTCCCGCCGCCTTCCGTGTCCTCCAGAGGAGCCGTGCCGCCATCATCGAGGAGAACCTCGACCTTTCGCTCGGCCTCGTCCAGGAGGGCTTGACCTCGACGTACCAACTTCACTCCCTCCTCGAAACGACGGATCTGCTCCTCGAGGACGAGATCACCCCGTTCCAACGCTTCCACGGTGGCGGCGAGCCTCTCCATGACCTTTTCATACGGCGCTTCTTCCAAGGACTCTTCGTCTGTTTTTTTGTTGGGCATAGTCCGCTCCGTTCAGGAAGGTTGGCTCCGACCGATGCTCATGTCAACGATTGCCCTCTCTTACGCCTTATGGGGCTTCGTTTCCAGATCGGTACCGGTCACCCGCGCTCTCACCCGACCCTTTGCGAGTCGAATGCCCACGTGGTCGTCGACACCCACCTCCTCGGCGGATCGCACGACCCGCCCCTTCTCATCGAGGACCAGCGCGTACCCCCTTGCTAGAACTCCAAGCGGAGATAGGGCGTCGAGCTTACCCGCCAGCCCCGCGTGAAGACGCCGCGCCTCTCCAATGTCACCGGCCGCGGCGGCCGAGAGCTTCATGGATACCCGCCCAAGCCGCCTTCGCTCGGCCTCGATCAGCGGCAGAGGATGATGCCTTTGAAGAGTGATGCGAAGGCGTCCCAGAAAAGCCTCTTGCCCTCGAAGCGTGCCGCTCATGGAACGCTGGATCCTTGAATCCGAATCGTTCAGCGAGGCGCGCAGTCTGGCGAGCCGGGCACGCGGGTGCTGCCTATCGAGCCTTTCCTTGATGTCCGTAATGCCTCGCCGACGGCTTCTTAGTCCGGCTGAAGCCGCCCCTTCCAAAGCTTCACGGAGGGCCTCCAAGGCAAGCCTCCTGTCGGTCAGCAACCGCCGGGGATCAGCGACCCGCCCCCACAGACGGCTCATCGAGCCTCGCTCCCGCTCCAGAAGCCGGTCCATGGCGCGATGAAGACGCTCTCTCCATCCCGATAGCTCCCGGACCATGATTCGGTGCTCCGGGGTGAGCATCTCCGCGGCAGCCGACGGGGTCGGTGCCCGAAGATCGGCCACCAGGTCGGCTATGGTGAAGTCCACCTCATGTCCAACCGCGCTGACCACCGGGACCCGGCAAGCCGCGATGGCCCGGGCCAAGAGTTCCTCGTTGAAAGCCCATAGATCTTCTATCGAGCCGCCGCCCCTTGTCAGTAGCAGCACGTCGCAGTCGCCGCGACGCTCCAGCCGGCGAAGCTGTCGCGCAACATCCTCGGCGGCGCCGTCTCCCTGCACTTTGGCGGGAGCCACGATGATGGACACTCGTGGATTGCGCCTGCCTATTACCCGAAGGAAATCGTGAACAGCCGCGCCGCTCCTGCTGGTGACGACGCCTATACGCCGGGGCAGCCGAGGCACGGGCTTCTTCGCATCCGCATCGAATAAGCCTTCGCGCGCCAGACGCTCCTTCAAGGCGTCGAAAGCCGCCTGGAGCGCGCCCAGCCCCTTCGGCTCCATGTGGTCGACGATGAGCTGGTACTGACCGCGCGGCGCGAAGACGGAAAGGCGCCCCGCGACCTGGACCTCCAAGCCGTCCTTCGGCTCGAAACGCAGGTAACGCGCCTTGCCTCTAAACAGAACCGCGTTGAGGCTGGCATCCTCGTCTTTCAGGTTCAGATAGATGTGGCCGCTGGCCTGCCTCCTGCAGTTGGAGATCTCGCCGGCCACCCAGACCCTGGAGAAGCTGCTCTCCAGTAGTGATTTCACCTTCAGCGTAATCTCACCGACGGTGAAGACGCGGCGGGCGCTAGGCCCCATTATGAGGTCGAGCTGTTTACTGGAAGGCATGCTTGGTCAACGGGAACGGAGGTATTGTTGTGTCAGAAAAGATCCACGTAGTACTCGAGGTGCAATCCCTCCTCGACATCCATCAGAACTCCAGCGTCGTCGGTTCGATAGATGATTCTGCCCCTACCGTCCAGCCCGTCGAGGACAACGCGCCACTCCCCGGCATACAAGCCGCGATAAGTAAGCCCCCCCAGGTCGCAGTCATAGAAGTAGCTGTCGTACAGGTAGTCCCATGGATCGTACAGCCTGACCTGAATCCCCTCGACGTTCCCGCAGCGGGTGCTACCGTCAAACCTCCAGAAGAAGGTCAGGTCACCGACAATCATGTCGAGATCCACCTCGTACACCAGCTTCTCGCCGGCCTCGACGAGGACGAACGCTTCGCCGGCGTAGACCGTGTTCCCATCATCGTCCAACCCGTTGAGCACGATCTCCCACTCGCCGGGGCTCAAATAGTCCCAGACTATTCCGCCGTAGGTGCAGTCGAAAACCTCATCCAGCGCCAGCGAACCGTCCGGCGAATAGAGGACCGCGCGCACATCTTCAACCTCGGCGGCGGAGCAGCGCCCGGAGCCCGCGACACCATCGAAACTCGACCAGTACACGGTGAGGCTCCCGAAAAGCGCCTCGGCGTCGACGTCGACCTCGCCGCCGCCTGAGCGAACCCGCACTTCCCTACTCGAAGGCATGCCGAAAATGATGATGCCGGAGGAGTCCTTTCCCTTGACCATGACATCGTAGTCACCGACCATCAGATCGCTGATAGTCATTCCCTGGTAGAAGACGCCGCACTGTTTCTCCTTCGAGATGCCGTCGTTGACGTTCACTCCCTCGACGTCCACCTTGATTGTGGCTATGCCCAGATCCTCGCAATCGTCCGCGCTCTCCAGGATCTTTCCTTCAAAGGTGTAGAATACCGTTAGTTCGGCGCGATCGCCCTCTGTTCCGCCCTCAGCCACGATTACACAGCCCCCGCCAACAATCACCGTAACGGCCAATGCGAGCATGGTGGACATGAGCCTCATTGTCTTCTCCTTTACAGTTGTCTATCGAGCATCGAGAGAGCCTTTCAGCTCTTGAGACGGTAGCGCAATGCGTCCATTCATTACCCCATTATGGCAAGCACTATGCCACGAGGGAGGGAGGCCTGCATCCTTGACCCAGACAACTCGCCGATGCTATAGAAAAACGCGCCTTTATTCAGCAACTTATGAGATCCGGGCTCTGACGGCGGCATTGGGAATGGCTGGGCCGTCCTCCCGGTTGGACCGGCCATGATCGACCCCATCAGTGCGTTCCTCGCAACAGCGAGCGAAGCCCAGGCCCAGGAAACGACACCCTTGATGGAGGCACCTGTCGCGGAGCTTCCAGCAGGCGGGCTGAATTACTGGGAAGTCATTACCACTTCAGGACCCGTTGTGTTCTCCTGCCTGCTGCTGCTTGCGGTGGCATCGATCTTCTCGTGGGCGATGATAATCAAGAAGTCCGCGCAGCTTCGACGTGCCAGGCTCCAGTCCGTGGCTTTTCTGGAGAGCTTCTGGCAGAGCAGGCGGCTGGACGCCATTTACAAGTCAATCGAGGAGCTTCCCGAGAGCCCGGTGGCCCAGGTGTTCAAGGCTGGGTACGTAGAGCTGACCAAGCTCTCGCGGGAAGGCGAGACCCGCAACGATGATGACCTCGAGAGCGTTCAGCGCGCCATGCGGCGAACGAGCCTCGCCGAGATCACGCATCTGGAGGCCGGAGCTCCATATCTCGCGACCGTGGGCTCGACGGCCCCGTTCGTTGGCCTGTTCGGCACGGTTTGGGGCATCATGAAGGCATTCCACGATATCGCACTCATGGGGTCCGCCAATCTGGCGACAGTCTCCAAACCAATAGCCGAGGCACTGATCGCCACCGCCATCGGACTTGCAACGGCGATTCCGGCCGTCGTCGCCTACAACCATTTCGTGTCACGCATACGAATACTGGAATCTGAGATGGACAACTTCTCGAGTGACTTTTTGAACATCGTCAAGCGTCACTTCTTCAAGGCTCAGGATAAACGTGCTTCGGGAAGCTGACTCGAACATGAAGTAAGAGCATCACTGAACGCTGGAGCGCTACACCGTGAGCATGAATGTTCAAGGCGGCCGCAAAACCATCAGCGAGATGAATGTCATCCCTCTCGTGGACGTCGTGCTGGTTTTGCTGATCATGTTCATGGTGGCCGCTCCGCTCATCGCGCAAGGCGTCGTCGTCTCCCTTCCGCAGGTACGCGGTGAAGCGATCGAGGACGAAGAACCGAAGCTCATACTGGCCGTCGATGTGGATCGCCGGATTTATATTGGAGAGACGGAAGTGGCTCTTCGGGAGCTCGAGGAGAAGCTTCGGTACAACGCCCGCGTCCAGCGAGAGCGGGAGGTCTATTTGCACGCTCATCGTGACCTTCCTTACGGCTTCGTCGTGGAGGTGATGGCCATCGCCCGCCGCGCCGGCGTGGAGGCGCTCGGCATGATTACCGATCCGCTGGGACGCAGCCCCGAGCAGGACTCTCCTTCCGCGCGAGGTGAAGCCGAGACGGGGGCCGATCAGGGGGACTGACATGTCGGACCAGCCCACCAGCCTTCTTGCCGGCCGCGTTGAACGCCTCCACACGGCACTTCTCATATCGGTTTGCGCTCACGCGACGATTCTGGCGATAGCTTTAGTTGCGACACGGGCCGGGGCGGACACGTCTATATCAAAGCTGGATGAGCCGCCCATCGTTGCGAAGCTGGTGCGTTTGGGAGAGGAGCGCGATCCGAACCTTCTTCCACGAAAGCAAGCTTCTCCTCCCCCACCGCCACCACGGCAAGCATCAACACCATCACCGCCGCCTGCCGAGCCGGAGCCCGAGCCGGCCGCGCCCGCCGCGCCCAGCAAGAAAGCCCCTTCCGAGCCGTCTAGGGAGGAAAGCCGTCCCAGCGAAAGACCGGCGACTCCCGAGCGCTCCGAACCCGACCTGGACGGAGCAATCGAGCGATTTCTCGGAAGTGACCCCGATGCCAGGCCCGACGATGGCCCTATCTTCGGCTCGCCCGACGGCGATCCCTATGGCGACGCCGCGGTAGCGACCGAGGGCGACCGATACCTCGCGCTGGTCACACGCCGCCTGCGAGAGAACTACCGTGTTCCGAGCATCATCGGAGAACGGGATCGACTTCACTTGAATGCGACCATCGTCATATACGTCGGTCACGATGGACGAATACTAAGGCAGGAGATCGAGCGCCCATCGGGGAACAGGCACTTCGACGCCGCGTTGCAGGCCGCCGTGAACGCATCCGATCCCTTGCCTCCACCCCCACCGGGGTGGGCTGAAAGGTTTCGGCGGGAAGGGTTGGGAGTAAACTTCCGTCTATAGGAAACACATGCAACAAAAGATTCACATCATGAAGAGTTCGGCGGTCCTTATCATGCTGGTCGGCTTTTCGTTCGCCATGCTTCCGGGTGGAGCCGAAGCACAACGCGTCTACATAGACGTAACGGGCGCCACCTTTCGGCCCTACCCTCTCGCCATACCTCGGGTATCGGTCGCGGGCGATCTAGAGGACGGTGAGAGCCACTCCGACCTCATAACGGAAAGGCTCCGTTACAATCTTTCCTCCAGCGGCCTGTTCCAGGTCCTGGACCCGCGCTCGTTCCTGGCCAGGCCGGATGAGGGGGTAACGGCGGCCACCATTCGCTTCCAGGACTGGGCAAATGTCGGGGCCGAGGGTCTCGTAACGGCCGAGCTGAGACCCACCGAAGAAGAAGGAAAGATGAGTCTTCAGGCACGCATCTTCCAGGTGACCACGGCAAGCGAGGTAGTACGATTCTCGTACAAAGTCCCGCAAGACGAAGCCCGTCGACTGGCGCACGCGGTAGCCAACGACGTGGTGAGGCATTTCACCGGAGAGCGAGGCATATTCGACACCCGAATCGCATACGTGCGCGAGGCCGGAGAAAACAAGGAACTCTGGGTCTCTGATTGGGACGGCCACGGAGGCCGCCGCTTGGTCGGAACGGATTTGAACCTCTTCCCGACATGGGATCCATCCGGAGACAGGCTGGCCTTCACCAGCTACCGCGAAGGAAGCCCCGACATCTTCATCACCGACATGGAAGGCCGCGTTACTCCAGTCATCCGCGGCGAGCCGATGTTCCATGGCCCCGCCTGGTCTCCCGACGGAAAGCGAATTGCCTTTACAAGAACGAAGCACGGCACCGCCGACATCTGGACAGTCAATCCGGACGGCACGGAAGCCCGGCGTCTGACCCGGACCATCGGAGTCATAGACACCTCGCCCACCTGGTCACCCGACGGCACTCGAATCGCGTTCGTAAGCAACAGACACGGCAACCCCCACATATTCGTCATGAACTCCGACGGCAGTGATCAGACAAGGCTCACCTTCCAAGGCAACTACAACCAGATGCCCAAGTGGTCGCCCAGAGGCGACGCCATAGTCTTCATGGGACGCGACGAAAGAGCCGTCTTCGATCTCTTCTCGGTCAACCCAGAGACCAAGGAGATCTCTCGCCTTACCCAGGACACGGGTCAGAACTTCGACCCCACCTGGAGCCCCAACGGACGGCACATAATCTTCACCTCCACCAGAACCGGAGATGCGCGGCTGTTCATCATGAACGCAAACGGGACGGGGCAGCGCCAAATCGGCCTTGCGCCCGGAAGCTACACCAACGCCACCTGGGGGCCGTGGCCGCCGGATCGTGACGAGTTCCGAGACAGCCCCGAAGAGCCCGAGGAAGACGATCCCGACGATGAAAGCGAGACGGAAGAGTCGGGCGATGATGACGATCGAGACGAGGAATAATCGCCGGGCTTGCATTTCTCCTTGCGGGGGGCACTAAAAGGGCATCACCAGGCAGGACAAGGAGAGCAACATGCGAGTCATTGCCGACTTCAACGTGGTCCCCATGGGAGTGGGGGTGTCGCTGTCGCCTTACGTTGCCGCGTGCCAGCGGGTTCTCGAGGAAGCCGGTCTTTCGCACCAGCTCCACGCCTATGGAACGAATGTGGAAGGCGAGTGGGAAGAGGTGCTCGCGGCGGTTAGGCGCTGTCATGAGGTGCTTCACGAAATGGGAGCTCCGCGCATTGGAACCGTGCTGAAGCTGGGGACGCGAATCGACCGTGAACAGACCATGAGCGACAAGGTCGGAAGCGTCGAGGATAAGAAGGCTTGACCGCCTAGGCGACCGTCCGTTCCGGGGGCTGACTTGTCGGCCTAGAACAAACCTATGGAGAAGTGAACGGCGGTTGGCATCTCATGGATCCTTTCGTCGGCCATGAGGTTCCAGCCGACATCGACAGCCACCGGGCCGACAGGCGTTTCGTAGCGCAGGCCCGCGCCGGCCGCGGTGCGAAGGTCGAGCGGCCGAGCCGCGGCTGCTTCGCGCCAAAGATTCCCGGCGTCGAGGAAGAGACCTCCGAACAGATCTCCGTAAACTGGAAAACGCAGCTCGGCCTTGAAAAGAACGAAGGCCTCACCGCCCGCGCTGGCGGGGCGCCTCCCCTCCATGAGCACGAGCAGCGCATCCTCCGTACAGGCATGACCGGCCACGAAGTCCTCGCAGGCGTCCATCTGCCGGTGCAGATCCACCCGCTGGTCCTCCGGAATGAGACCGTCCAGGGGAAAACCTCGCACAGTGTCGGCGCCCCCTAAATAAAAGCGCTTCGGCTCTATGGTCACGTTGTCCTCGGAAAGAGGCAGAACGGCTCCTCCACGTGCCGTGAAGGCCAGCGTCACCCGCCTGGGCGCCGGTACGTAGCCCGACACCGAAGCAGACGCCTTCAGGAAGTGCACCGGCACTCCCACGCCCAGATCGTGCGACCAGTCCAGAGATGCTCCCGCAAGCAAGCCCCTTCGCGGAGAGACCCTCCTATCGCGCAAATCGAGCACGACGGCCGGACGCAGGCTTGCAAGCAGCGTCCGCCCCTCCTCGAAACGCCGCCTCTCCCGGTCGGGATGAAAGAGGTGGGGGTCCGGCGCCGCGCGCGCGAAATCCACGTACTCGACCTCCAGCCCCATGGAGGCCGACAAGTCCTCGTACCATCTTGAATCCGCTCCTACCGACCAGGCCCCGCGGGTCAACCCATAGGTCGGCCTGTTCGCTCTTTCGCCCACGATGTCCGTACGAGCACCGAGCAACCGCGGCATTCGCAGACCGGCACGCGCTTCCCACTCCATTCCAGGAGCAAGCACGCGCCTCAGCTCTATTCCCGAAGGAAAGATCGGGTAGTTGACCTTCACGTTGCCGTGCAGCTCCGAGTTCCCGAGAAAGTCATGGTCTACATAGCCGGCGAACACTCTCGGGCCGTCCTCGGTGGAAATGCCAAGTCCCATCTCCATCCCCTTCGCCTTGCGTTCGCCGACGGTGATCACCACATCCTTGACGGGGGCCGGCTGATCCGGATCCAGCAGGCGAATGGTCGCGGACCTGTAAATGCCGAGCGAAAGGATGCGACGCTGGCTCGCGAGCACGTCACCCATTTCCCAGGTGTCACCTGGACCGAAGGTGAGCTGACTTCTCACCAGCGAGGCCGGGGTCCTGTCGTGACCCCGCACTATGATACGCCCAACAGAGACCATCGGCCCCTCGGTGACCTCGTAGACCACGCGGGCCCACTTCCTCGTCTCATCTATCTCGAGTCGGGGCTCCACTCTGGCGAACGCGAACCCTTCTCGAGCATACGAGCCGCGTACCGCAAGGCCTCCCTCTCGCACGGCCTTCTTCGAAATGGGCCTTCCTTGCCGTAGCCCGGCGATTGAGCGAAGTTCCCCCTCATCGAGCGTCTCGACTCCCTCGAAGTGAACACCGCGCAGTCTGGTCCTAACCCCTTCCTCGATTCGGAGACTTACGCGCGCTACCCTCCCATCGGGAGAGATGTCTAGTGATGGACCTGCCACACGTGCATCGAGCCATCCTTCTTGCCTGTAGTGCTCGGCGATAGCCACGGCGGCCTTTCGGTATGCATCCTCGTGGTAGATTTCGCATGGCTCCGGGGCCGGCACCTGCGAGGGGTGCGGCCTAGAGGACACACGATAACCGTTTCTTCCTCCTAGAAAGGAGGCGCTGCTGGAATCGAGTTGGGGCCCGGAAGACGGAACCGTCTCTTCCAGCGCCGCGCAGACGTGCCGGCGCAAAAGTCGAGCCGGCGGCCCCCTCTCGCCCTTCGCTTCCCCGTGTTCGGCTCTCGCTTCAGACTCCCCCGTTGCGCCGGAAAAATCAATGGACCTGACCCTCATCGGGGGCCCCTCGTCAACAGTAACGAGCAGCTCATGATGGCGGCTGGTCAGAGCGACCTCTTCCACGATTACCCGCGCGTGGTAGTAGCCGTAAAGCAGGTAAGCGCGCTCGATTCTACGAACACCCCTCGCCACTTCTTCCGAGCTCAAGGGGCTGTGCGAGGTGGGCCGCATCATGTCCCGAATGACTGAATCGCCAAGGCGAGTGTTGCCCGCGGCCCGAATGAGCACGAAAGGACCGGCCGAGACCGGGATCAGGATATCAGCCTCACCCTCCTTTCCGGGCTTCTCAATGGCGGCGGGACCGACGCGGGCGCGAAGAAAGCCGGCGTTTCTAAACCTTGCCCTGACGCGATCCAGCGCGATCTCCACGGCGTCGAGATCCAGCCTGTCACCTGGTGACAACGCTAGAACGCCGGCGAGAAGCTCCTCGGGAAAACCGAGGTCACCTACCCAGCGGACGGCCCGGAGCTTGGTGGGAGCACCCTCGTCTATACGAACCAGCAGAGCCGCGCGGCCGTCTTCGGACTCACGAATCTCGCTACTTACGACGGCGTTGCGATAACCTCGCCTTTCGTACGCGTCCACGACCGAGCTTTCCATCGTCTCCAAGACCCCCGAGGAAAGATCGTCTCCTCGGCGCACTCCGGCCACCCTTTTCAAAGTGGCGACATCGATGGCGGACGCTCCAAGAAAAGCTACCTCCACGACCTCCTGCTTGGGAAGCAAGACAAACGTGACGGCCACGGCGCCTTCATCGTCTCTGACATGAGCTCTCACCTGCCGAAACCGGCCCGTCTCGAACAGTATGCGCACAGCCTTGCGCAGATCCGCCTTCCCAAGACTTTGCCCCACGCGGAGCGGAACCAAATCGGCGAGCCCTTCCTTCTCCACGTTATGGGGCAAACGCAGCTCGACCGAAGAAATCATTTTGGGAGGATGAAACCATGACGCCCACCGGTCTTGGGGCACCTCATCCGCCCAAGACAAAGACGACGTCAAAGCAAGGAGCGTCGCAATGAGAATCGCTCCAATAGATCTTTTCCGAGCGCTCAATCCATCTCCCAACGAAGCTTGAGATCCATTCCAAGATTACCCAAAGCGGTAGTGCGCCGACCCTCGGTCTCCCACTCCGCCTGCGCGGATAACATATCGGTGATCCTGTACTCGGCCTGCGTCTTCTGGCCGGACAGCCCTATCGGCGCCGAGTACCTCAATCGGAGATGGTCGACCAAAATGCTCGACTCGAAAGCAAATCTTGGAGTTATCTGTCCGGTCACGGCCGAGTAGCCGCTGGTCAGCCGCACTGAAGGGTCCCGGACTATGGGGTTATCCGGGATGAACTCGCGAACATGACGGTCCAGCCCCGACATCGTGAAAAGCGCGTCCGCCGCCGCCGCCGCGGCGAGCGTGTCTCCAAGGGCGTCGGTGTCGTGGGTCGTTATTCCCAGGGTAGCCAGCGCGAAAAGATCCGTCTCCGGCAAGGGAGGCTCGCTGGTGATGGAGACCATCGGCTCCGACGTCGTTCCGTATGCTTGAACCACCAGTCGGTACTCCCGAATCTCGGTCTCCGCCACGACATCGAAGCTCGGGTGTTCGTACCGCGTCGGATCTTGCAGCTCGAGCACTCCCCTGGTGACCGCGTAATCGTTACCTCTGAATCGGGCTGTGCCTTCCACTACAGACACGGTTCCCACGAGCCCGGGAGCGGCATCCGTTCCGATAATCCGCAGATCAGCCGCAAGGCGTCCGCTTGCAAAGCTACTGTCGACCCGCAAGGTAGCGGGGGCGGTTACCGTTATGTCGAGGTCCAAGACCGGATCTCTTTCGACACTCGGCATAGACTCCTCCGTCCTCCTTCGAATGCTTGGAAGCATCTGGTCGATCTCGACCTCACCCGACCATCTCCCACTCAAGACCTCGAGATCGCCGAAGAGCGTCAAGCCGTCCAAGGGCCCTATGAGAGAAAGACGCCCCGCGACCGTAACGTCGAGGTCCTCGAACACATGAACATGGACATCGTCGAGACCGACATCCAGATCCAACTCCGACGGCAAGAGGCGCTCCAGCGTAACCTCTCCTCTCGCGAAGAGGCGTCCCGCTCCGGCGGTGCCGGCGAGCCCTTCCAAAATGAGCCTGTTCCGGCTGAAAGAGAAAGGTCCCGTGAGATTCGTTACGGACAAGGGCGCGCCCTCGAGCGCAACCCCTCCACTGTCCACAAGACCCGAGCCCACCAGCTCGGGGGATCCTATCTCGCCTCGCAGCCCGGCCTCGAACGTAAGACGACCGGAGCCTTGGCTTACCGCCGGTACGACAAGCTCCAGGATCTCCAACCCGACATCCCCGAGCAAGAGCAGGTCGAGATCTCCAAGCGTGCTCACCGATCCGGATAGTCGCAGAACCGACTCCGCGCCCTCTATGACCAGCTCATCGAAGCTCAAGAGTCCTTCGGCCGCCTCGACCTCGAGCGGGCCTCTCGAGCGGAAGGAGAGCGGTCCCAGCTTCGCGCTCAGAAGATCGAGGCTGAGCTTTCCACCGATGGAACGGAGATCGCCGCCCCTCCCCTCGATCGTCGCCGAGCCTTGTACCTCCGCCCGCATCTCTTCACTGAAGGCTGTCTCGCCCCCGGCGGGCAACCAAGCGAGCAAGTCGTGCTCTCTTACGACGAGGTCCAGCCGGTAGGCGTGGTCACCGTCCAGCTCTACCCAGGCAGAGCCCTCCACGATGTCCTCGATGAGATGCCCTCCTACATGGAAGCGGCCTTCACTTATCCTCATATGAAGCCGCGAAGGTGGAATGGGCGCGTCCCTCACCCTTCCCTCCAACATTACCGCCGCGCCCTTGGCCTCGGGCTCTTCCCAGGTTCCCTCGAGAACCAAGTCTCCCGATATCAGCCCCGCCAGGGGAAGATCTTGCAAGCCGATGAGCCTCGAGGCGGGCAGCTCCCTCGCCGAAAGCGATAAGGACAAAGGGCCTTCGATCACGGCCCAGCCTCTCGCCACGAGCTCTCCTTGCTCACCCAGCGAAACTATGAGTTCATCCAGATCGATACGCTCCATGCCCGGCATGCGCCCTTGGAAGCGAATGTGATCGAAGTCCTGTCCCAGCAGCACTCCATCTCGAGCGGTCACGTTGAGAGTGAGGCCCAAACGCTCCAGCGGCCCCGATACCGCCACCTCGCCTCTAGCCTCGCCTCTAGCCCCCACCAGCTCGTGAGCCAGCTCATCGAAGTCCAGGAGCATCTCAACGACATCATCCAGAAACGCTCTTTCGGTGGATACGCGAAGATCCATCGATGGTCCCTCCGGATCGGCCAGCTCGACAGCGAAGTGATCCAATGTGTACTCGGATTGGCCCAGGCCGCCTTCCATGCCTTCGAGCGATATCACCAGGTCTTCGTAGATGAATCTTCCCGTCGCATCGCCGGCCTTCAGCCCCTCCACCGAGAAGCCCCTGGTGCGCAGGTCTCCAAAGATCCGAAGGTTCTCATAGGGCCCAACCAGCCTCAGGTCACCGAAAAGCAAACCTCCGTAAACGACGTCGAAGATACGGCCGAGTGGAGCTGGAGCGAGCCCGCGGATGTCCACGGAAAGGTCCATGCCCTCATGAGGGTCGAGCGCGAACCGACCCTCCGTCAACAAAGCACTCTCTCCTTGTGTGACCTTGGCCCCAAACAAGCGAATCTCCTCGGCATCGAACTCGACCTTGCCGTCGATGGCCATGGATGGAAAATCGAGGAGGGGTTCACCGGGCGAAGGCGGCCCCTTCAAGGTGCATCGCTCCAACAGGATGAAGTCATCGACCGGCGTCTCGACCTCGCCTCTTAGGAGCAAGGGGTGAAGAGTCCCTTCAAGCCGAGCCCTGGGCGACATTGAAAAGTCGACCCAAGAGACCGGACTTCCAAGAGCCGTCACCAGGCGAGCAAGTGAAAGCTCGCTGCCTTCGGCTTCCAGCGTTGCGGGCAAACCCTCGGCCAGCTCCACTCGTCCCGATATGTTGAGAGGACCTCCAAGCACGCTCATTTTGATGCGCTTCAAATCCAGATGACGCGAATCAACTCCGGCCTCGACCTCGAGGTCTCCAAGGGTGAAGTTTCCAATGCTTCCCTCGAGTAGTTCCACCTTTGCCGTCACCTCCGGAGCTTTCACGGTGCCGCCAAGCTCCGCCGACAGCCACACCCGCCCCGCAACGGGCCCCTCCTCCGGAGGTAGTCCAAGCAGCTCCGTCAACCTGTCGAAGCATCCTTCCATTGCCACGGAGCCCTCGACGACGGCATCGGTGGACATATCACCCGACACTCGGCCCCGGAGGTTCAATGCCAGATCCTCACTTGTCGCCGACAAGCCCTGTATGGCAATAGCCTCTTCCACAGGGTTCAACTCCGCCTCCATCTCGACGTCCCGTGCGATCATGCCTTTGTCGGGCTCGATACGCAGCTCCCGCAATGATGCATCGATTGCCAGCCGGTCACGGCGCCATGAGGTCTTCAGCCCAAAGCCGTGCGCGTGCATGCCGCGCTCCTCTCCAAGGAGAATAGAGACGGCGCCGTCCACTACTCTCACGCCGCCCACGCCTCTCAGGCTGTCCGCCACGGACTTGATGGAAACGGGTTCGGCGTCTCTCTCTTGGGCCAACACGGCATCTTCCAAGCAAAGGACCACGGTAGGACGCTGGATCTCCACCCGACGCACCATGGGCTCTCCAAACCGAAGTGGAGGCCTGAAGCTGACCTCCACCTTTTCCGCTTCGGCCCGCACACCGATAGCTTCGCTCTCGAAGCCGACCCCCACCAGTCCGGCCCGCATGGAGAGCGGGCTTATCCGACATTCGCCAATCGTGACCTGGCCGTTTGCAATAGCGCTGATGCGTTCCTCGAAGGCCCTGCAAAGCGCCGTCTCGACCGGGCCGGACAATGTCAAAAAGACGGCTGCTGCCACAGCAAGCACGAACGCGGCTGAAATGGAGATGAAAAAGCGACCCCTCATGCCGCCTCGCGGCTCATCTCCCATCTCCGGCTGTTCCTTTGCGCCGTCACCTCCCTCAACTCCCGGAGCCGCCGGTTCAGGGTCCTCCCGGCGTCCTCGCGATGGCGAATACCGAAAAATGCGGGCTAGACGGCGCATACTTCACCGCACAGGGTATGACCGGCGGGGTGTGGCCTCGGCCGGCTCATCCCCTCCTGGAGAGTTGGATGCTCTGGATGCTCGATCGATGGATCATGCCCATTCTATCCTGATTTGAGCTCATCCAGGTAACGATCGACATCGGAGAGATCCACATCGAGGTCCGCTTCATCGGCTTTGGGCTTGCCTGCTGTCTCCCCCGCGCCCTTGGTGTTCACCGTCTCCTTGGGCCGTCCCTCGGATGTGTCCGGTTCCAGGCCGGTCATCTCGTGCATTCCCAGATCGCGGGCGACACGATCGATCATGTCGCGGTCCATGACCTCGTTTCCAGCAAGATAGCCTTCGAAAAGCGCGTTGTCACACAGGTGGTTGATTAGGCGAGGCGTGCCTCCCGAGTGATTATGAATCGCCTCCAGCGCCTCGGAAGAGAATGGTGTCTTGCTCGCTCCAGCCAGCCGCAAGCGATGAATGATGTACTCCTGGCTGTCCTCCGCCTCGAACGGCTTCAAGCGATACTTGAGCGCAACCCGTTGCGCCAGTGGGGCATCCAGCCGGAGGTTGTCCTCGATCTCGGGCAACCCGAAGAAGACAAAGGAGAGCAGCTTTCGCTCGGTAAGCTCGATGTTAAGGAGCCCTCGAAGCTCCTCCATGAGCTCCCTCGACTGGAGCATTTGAGCCTCGTCCAAGATGACGACCGCCTTGCGGCCTTCTTCGTGGATCTCCATCAACCGCTTCGCGACCTGGGAGAGCAAGCCTACCTTCTCGTCCGAGGGGTTATCGACTCCAAGCTGAAACGCGATCCGCTTCAGCAGCCAGGACGCGGTAATCCCCGAGTGGATAATGACCAGCAGGGCGGCCTCGTACTCCTCCTCCGGTAGGCTGTCCAGCATGCGACGCGCCAGCGTTGTTTTCCCGGTACCGATGTCTCCCACGCAGATGGCGAGCCCTCTCATGTTCTCGACCGCGTGCATCAAGCGCAGCAAGGCGCGGGAGTGCTGGCGACCGTTGAAATAGAAGCGGTTGACCGGTGCGTTCGAGAAGGGCTCCTGCTCGAGCCCATAGTGCTCAAGATAGCTCATGACTTTTAGCTTGTCTTACCGTTGCTCATTGAGAGCTTGGGCCGAAAGTTCATACATAGCCAACCTTATCGGCTCTACTCCTTCTTTTCTTGCTTCCACCTTCCTCCGCGGCCGGCTCACCCGAGGGCACGCCGTTACTGCCGGTAGGAGTCTCCGGCTCGTCATCCACCACCTCTTCGACAGGACCGATCTCTTCGATGAGAGCCTTGGCATCACGAAAGGCCGGATCGATCTTGACGGTTTTCTTGAAGTGGTGAACCGCTCTGGCGTCATCCCCAAGATCCGCGTATACCGAAGCAATCTCATAATGAATTGCCTTGGCGGCATCGGGCTTGAGACCCTCCACGCGAAGACAATCGCGGTACGACTCCACGGCGGCCTCTAGCTGACCAAGCTGCCGTTGGCACAGGCCCATCATGGTCAGCGCATCTACTCGTTTGTCGGGCTGGGCGGCCGCCAACTTGAACGCTTCGACCGCATCAGCGATCAACCCCATCTCGCGATAGGCAATGCCTAGATCGTAGTGGGTCTGAGCATCGCCGGCTTCGACCGTTTCGGCGACCCCCTTCTTGAACTCGGCGAACACGTCATCCGCCGAAACCTGGAAGTCGTCCACGGGGGCCGACTCGGTCTCCTCCTCGAGCCCGGCAAGCTCCTCGGCCAGCTCGCCGGCCAAATCGAAGGAGTCGAACCCCAGCCCGCCGTCATCGTCGTCATCTTCCTCGGCTGCTTCTTCTCCAGCATCGGCGGAGGCCATCGTTTCGACCGCTTCGTCGCCAGGCTCCGCGGCAGCTTCCTCAACGCCGGCGTCATCATCAGCCTCGGCGGCACTATCGAGACCGGCGAGAAGCTCCGTGGCGCGAGGATGCCCGGGCACGGCCTCCAGTGCGCTCTGCAACGCCTCGCGAGCCTCGTCCTGAAGTCCTTGCTGGAGGAAGAACTCCGCCTCCTCGATGTCGTCCTCGGCTTCAGCCAGAGTCTCTTCATCGACTTCCTGCTCCACAGGCTCGGCGACAGGCTCCTCATCCGCTGCCGCCACCGGCTCTATTTCCGCGACATCCTCAGCCTCGTCGGCCGTGACCACCACTTCGTCGCCGGCGGCGTCGTCGGCCACGACTACCGCGTCGTCCTCGACGATCTCCTCGTCCTCATCGGACGCAACCACCACTTCGTCGCCGGCGGCGTCGTCGGCCACGACTACCGCGTCGTCCTCGACGATCTCCTCGTCCTCATCGGGCCCAACCACCACTTCGTCGCCGGCGGCGTCGTCGGCCACGACTACCCGCTCGTCCTCGACGATTTCCTCGTCCTCATCGGACGCAACCACCACTTCGTCGCCGGCGGCGTCATCAGCCACGACTACCGGCTCGTCCTCGACGATCTCCTCGTCCTCATCGGCGACTATGAGCTCGTCCTCGTCCTCCAACACCTCCGCCTCGGCCTCCAACTCCTCGGCATCGGCAAGCAGCTCCGCGTCGTCCTCGAGCACCTCCGCATCGGCCTCTAGATCGGCTTCCGCCTCGCCGACCATGTCATCGGATACGACCACCGTGGGCGGAGAGGCTTCTTCCTCGACATCGGCTACCTCGATCGTATCCTCACCTTCCCGGCGCCCAACCCTCTCCTTGAGATCATCGAGGCCGAGGTGTTCGGGATCGATCTCGGCCAGCTCCGTCAGGTATCCCCTGGCCTTTTCGAGATCATCATCGATGGTGAGCTGAATCAGCGTAACCAGCTCCTGGCAAGCCGCCTCGGTCTTGTTCGCGACCAGGTGTATCAGCTTGGCTTTCTCATGCGCCTCGACATTCGAGGGGTCGCTCGTGAGTATGGTCTCCAAGTGGCGTAAAGCCTTGTCGTGCAGACCGTACTTCACATAGACATCCGTCTCCGTCAGCAGCTTTGTGACGTCCGCGGGAGAGAGCTGCTTGGCTTTCGGCGCCTGCTCCGCGGGCTCCATGTCAACCTGGGCGATTACCGTGACATCGTCCGGCGCGGTCTCGGGCTCGGGAGCAGCGGTCGGCTCCGGCGGAGGTGGTGGAGGCGGCTCCGGCGGCGCCTTGGCCGCGGGGTCTTCCTTCGGCTTCGCGGGTGCCGAGGGCCCTTCCAGCGCCTCTTTCGCCTCGGCGTCGCCCGGCACCAGTTGGAGCACTCTCTTCCAAGCCGCCTTCTCCTCGTCCGAGCGACCTTCCTCCCCATGTATGCGGGCCAGCTCCTTGTAGACCGAGACGGTCTTTCTTTTCTGACCCAGCTCCAAGAACGCCTGGCCTAGAAGATAAAGCGTGTCGATATCGCGAGGGTCGGCCCTGAAACAGACTTGAAGCTTGGCCAGCGATCTCTTGGTGTCCCCCAAGGAGAGATAGATGTCCGCAAGCTCCCTGGTAAGCTTCAGATCATCGGGAGTGTGGTGCAGGAGGCGCTCTAGAACCCTTGCGTAGTCCTCGATGCGGTTGCGCTCCTTGAGCCATGATGCCGCCTTTTGAAACTCCTCAACGGCCTCGGCCTGCTTGCCGTTCTTGAGGTATGTCTCGGCCAGCTTGACCCTGCATGCGACGTTGTCCGAATCAAGGTCGAGCATCTTCCGAAGCGTGTCGAGAGTCGCTTCGGTGTCGCCGGCTTCCTCGTAATGCGCAACGACCGCCTGAAACTGTGCCAGGGTCTCGGACATCAGCCCCAGCTGGTGATAGAGATCCGCCAGCTTCAGATTGACATCTATCGAGTCTGGTTTGAGCTTCAGGATCTGCTTTAGGACGGCGACTGCCTTGAGAAAAAAGCCCTGCTTACTGTAGGCGTCGGCAACCTCTAGGTAAGTCTCTATCGCCTCGTCCTTGGCGCCCTTCTTGGCCTGAAGATCACCGACACGCTGCCGGGTCCGCACATCCTTGGGGTCGGCTTTGAGGACCTTGGCGTACTGGCGAATAGCCTTGTCTATCTGTCCTTTTTGAACGTACCTCTGTGCGGACTGGATGATCTTGTTCTTATCCATTGAGGCCGCTCAGGAGGGCTCGCTTTTCGCGAGCGTGGAGAGGAACAGAAAAAAACGGGCCAATGAAGGCCTGCCTAGGGCTGGGAGGACGCAACACTAGTGGCTAAACCTTACGCACCAGCAGTAACGCTAGTAAGATAATCACGAAAGGCTTTAAAGGTACTGAAGAGTAGTAGGGCGCGTCAAGAGTACCGAGGATTCACCGTTGGTCAGCCTACTCGCTCGAGGTAATCGCCGCTCCTGGTATCTATACGAAGGACATCACCCTCATTGATGAACAGGGGCACATGAACGACATAGCCGGTCTCCAGCGTGGCCGGCTTCGTCGCTCCTGAAACAGTGTCGCCCTTCATGCCTGGATCGCAGCTAGTCACCGCAAGCTCGACCGTGTTGGGAAGCTCGACGCCTATGACCTTCCCCTCGAAGAAAAGAACGGACGCCTCGATGTTCTCCTTCAGGAAGCTCACGGCATCGCCCAAGGCTTCGCGGGTGATGAAGGTCTGATCGAATGTCGCCGAGTCCATGAAGTAGAAGCTGTCGTCCTCGGCGTATAGATACTGCATCTTCTTCTCTATTAGATCGGGCTTTTCGAACTTCTCTCCGGACCGGAAGTTCCTGTCTTGAACATTGTCGGTGAGAAGATTTCTGTACTTGGTCCTAACGAAGGCGGAGCCCTTACCCGGCTTGACATGCTGGAAGTCGATGATGGCGCAAGGAGCGCCATCGATCATCAGCTTCAGCCCTTTTCGAAAGTTCGTCGTGGAAAGCATTTTCTACCTCTCGAGGTTCCTCTGTCTTGCAAGCAAGATTACAGCATCCAAAGCCAACTCATACGAAATCGGTCCGAGACCACTTATCACGCCGGAGGCGGCTCTTGCAGTAAGTAAGCGCCGCCGCTCCGAATCCCTGGCATGAACCCTGGAGAGGTGCGCCTCGACGACCGGGGTGCCATGCTCGACCACCGCCGCCACCGCATCCAGAAGAGCGAGGCTGGTGTGGCTGTACGCACCGGGGTTGATTACCAGCCCGGAAAAACGTTGCTCGGGCGCCCCGAAAGCAACCTCCTGCACCCAAGAGACCAGCTCTCCCTCGCTGTTGGACTGCCTGGACTCGATGGCGGCGCCTTTGTCGACCCCGAGCCGGTGGAGCCTCTCCTCTATCTCGGCAAGAGTTACCGTACCGTACAGCGCCTGATCTCTTTCGCCCAGCAGGTTGAGGTTCGGACCGTGGAGGACGAGCACCCTCAAGGAGCTACTCCCATGGTCCGCCATGCCCTGCTCCCTAAATCTCGGCCGCGATGTCGGGCGCGGTCACACGAAGAAGATACCGTGCCTTACCGTAGTTTGCGGACGGCAAGAGCGCGACGATGACGAAGTACTCGTCGGAGAGGAGCCGAGCGATGGTGACGATCTTCTCGCTGTTGATCGAGATCTCGGTAACACTGCCGGACTGCAGCAATTCGGCCGCGCCTCGTAGCTGGTTCAAAATGTTCGAGTACTCCACCAGCAGGGCGTTTACGTCAATGTCCTCCGCTGGGCCCTCGGGCGACAACTCGACGGTCTCTACCGGAATCCCGTCGAATCCCATGACGCTTGCCGCCACGGCGCCGTCGAGACGCTTGAGAATTCCCTCGAGGTGCTCTCCAAAACCCATGGCGCCTCCCTGCTCACCTAGCCCGCCTAGACGCAGACTGTTTTCCTTCCAAATAGAAAGGCGCTTCTAGCGATTAGGCGCCCCAGAGTCAAGTCAGCGAGCGCTTGGGCGAAACCGGCGGAGACGAAGGAGATGAGAGGTTATTAGTCTTCCTCTTCCTCTTCTTCCTCTTCTTCTTCCTCTTCCTCCGGCTCGGGAAGATCTACACAGCTCGTACCATCGTCCATGGTGCGGCGGTAGCAATCACACCTGCCGTCATCACAGATTGCGCTTTCGAAGCCGACCGTGATCGGGAACTCGATGGTGGCGGTGCTGATGTTCGCCCCGGCGTTGGTACGGCCTTCGAGGTAGAAGGTGGCTATGATTGTCTCCACATCGCCGGAGCTCGGTACCACCGCCTGCTGAATATCGGGACCCACGACGGAAGGTATGAGCGCCAACGCACCAACGACGCTGTCGCCGGCCGGCTCTATGGTAATGCTGAGCGGAACCTCGGCCTCGATACCCTCGAGAGCTTCGGTTACGTCTTCTTGGCCGTGCACCCCCTCGTATGAGACCACCAAACGCTCGATGACGACGGTGTTGGTCTCCAGAGTGCCGATATCGGCCTCGCGCTCGGGGATGTTGTTCCTAATCTCGAACGGCTGGAGGAAGGTGACGAAGTCATCCTCGAAGTCCATCCAGCCCTGCGTCGACTGAAGATCCTCGCCCGGCGATGGCAAGAGGCAATCGCAGCGGTCCTCCCCAACCTCGACGTAGAACGGCAAGGCTTTGACCACCTCCAAGCTGACGTAGTTGTCGACTGTGCAGCCCGACGCGAGCAGCAGCGTCGCACCAATGCAAATCGTGATTTTAATTGCCTTCATCTCGAGGCTCCTCCTTACCTACAGGACGACAGTAAATGTGATTGTAGCTCGAAAACGGGTAGCGACGCCATTTTCGTACCTCCACCGGCGACCGGCACCACGAACTCAACCGCGTCTCCGGCGACCTTCTTGTCGACACCCAGCAACCGGAGCACGGACTCATGCATAAGCAAAGACACATCCACGGGCAGCCCGAGCCTACCCAGCACGGAGCATACCCGTTGTTCCAAACTCTTTGGAGCAAGACCCAAGGCCGCTCCGACTCTCGCGGCGGCAATGAGGCCAAGCCCTACCGCCTCGCCATGAAGCCAGCGTTCATAGCCCGTCGCGGCCTCCAGCGCCTGACCGAAGGTGTGACCGAGGTTCAACGCTTTTCGCGGGCCCTCCCGCTCCTCCGGATCCTTTTCCACCACGGCGGCCTTCATCTCCACGCAACGCCGAATCACCCGGCGCAAAGCAGCAGGCTCCCTGGCGAGCAGAGCGTCACTGTCACGCTCCACCAGATCCAGCAGTCGCCATTCCGGATCCAAAAGCCCGTACTTGACGACCTCGCCGAACCCGGCACGGTATGCCCGCTCATCCAGCGTTTTGAGGGTGTCGAGGGAAGCCTGGACCAGCACCGGCTGATGAAAGGCACCGACGAGGTTCTTGCCCTCGGGATGGTTGACGGCGGTCTTTCCGCCTACCGAAGCGTCGATCATCGCAAGCAGAGTCGTCGGCACCTGCACCAAGGGGCATCCTCGGAAGAGGGTCGATGCAACAAAGCCGGCGAGATCCCCGGTCACGCCTCCTCCAAGCGCCACGACGACCGAGCCCCGCTGAGGCCTATAGGCGCCGGCGCCGAGAAGGCGGTCGATGATCTCGGAGGCGGAGGCGAGGCTCTTCGACCTCTCTCCCGGAGGAAAGGTCACCTTCAGCACCTCGAACCCCGCGCTTCGAAGGCTGCTCTCAGCCGCGTCGCCGTGGTGGCGCGCCACTGTCTCGTCCGCGATGAGAGCGCAGCGCAAGGCAGCTCCAACAGGAGATATTCGGCGAGCGAGCCTCTCGCCAAGCTCTCCGAGATTATCGCTCAGCCAGAAGACATAAGAGCGCTCACCCAGCCTGACGGGCACCGAGCTTGCGAGCGCGCTGGAGGCCGCACTCGCCACGCGCGAGGCGACCTGCTCGGGCCGTCCCGTTGCATCGATCTCGATGTCGCATCGCCCGTACCAAGGCTCCCTCTCGGCCATCAGATGCGACAACCTGCCCAACAGCTCTTCTTCGGTGCGCGCGTCCGCCAAGTGAGGCCGGGTCGACCTTACTGGAAACACGCGGGCGGCCATGACATCCAAAGGCGCCTGAAGCAGCGCCGTCAAGGCTCCCGACGCGCGCAACAGCTCCCAGGCCTTCGGGTCGCAGACGGCGCCGCCTCCCGTGGCAACGACCGCACCCTCGCCGGCACGAAGTGCCTCCGCGAGCGCCTCCGCCTCCATCGCCCGGAACCGGCTCTCCCCTAGCTCGGGGATGATCCCATGGATCGGTCTTTTCGCTTTCGACTCCACCCGCTCGTCCGTTTCCACGACGGGCCTTCCAAACCGCCGGCCCACCTCCGGAGCCACTCTCGACTTACCCGCTCCCGGAGGCCCAACCAGGACCAGGGGACGGTCCGCTGCTACCGTAAAGACGGTCAATTGAGCGGCGCCTTACTACAGATCCAAGGGAAGATGTTCGAGATCCGTAGGCAAGTGCTCCTGCCTATTGACTATCCGCGGCGTGATGAACACCAGAAGCTCGGTGCGCTCGTCTCGAACGATTCGCTTCTTGAACAGCCAGCCCAAAACCGGGATGCGGCCCAGGCCCGGCACCGACGCCATGGTGGTCGATTCGCTGCGGGTGTAGATGCCGCCTATGACCATGGTCTCCGCGTCACGAACCATCACGTTCGTGTTGGCCTGCTTCTGTGAGATCGAAGGTTGGCCGCCGGCACCCGTGAGATCGGGATGAGGCTGGTCGTTTTGAACAGAAACGTCCATGAGTATGGAGCCGTCGGCGGTCACGTGAGGCGTAACATCGAGCTGGAGCTGCGCCTGGACGAAGACCGTGTTGACGCCGGCGGCCGACACCTGGCTGAAGGGGATGGACAGACCCTGGCTTATGGAGGCCTGGTTATTGTCAAGCGTCTGCACTCTTGGAGAGGAGATGGTCTTGATGACGCCCTCCTGCTCCATTGCCGAGAGGCGCAGGTTGAGATTCGCGATGCCGCTGGCCGAGCCGAACACGAAGCCCACGCCACCACCGGTGCCGGTTCCTATCGGGGCCGGCATGTTGACCGCGAAGTTGGGATTGTCGGAAGTGCCCGTTGTGGGAGCAGCTCCGTCCGTCGCCGCGCCGGTCATGCCCAGAATGTTGGGGAAGGCTAGACCCGTGGGGTTACCGGTAGCCGGAGAGAAGACGACGTTTCCACCCCACTGGATGCCGAACTCGCGGGCGAAGTTCACGTTCGCCTCTACTATGCGAGCCTCGATCAGCACCTGCGGCGTTTCTGTATCCAGCCTGCGCACCAGCTCCTCGGCGGCGGCCAGCGCGTCGGCTATGTCCCTTATGATAAGCGAGTTGGTGCGGTCGTCCACAGTGATCTGACCGCGCCTGGATAGAACGTCGCGAACCTTGGTAGCCATATCGCCGGCGGTGGCGTAGTTGACCGGTATCAGGCGAACGCGGAGCGGCTCTATGGCCTCTTGCGCCTCGATAGCCTCTCGCCGGGCGCGTCTTTCCGCCGCCAGCCTGGCCGCGGGCGCGATCCGAACGATGTTGTCCTCCTCCTCCATGTCGAGGTCGGTGGCTCGAAGGATGAGGTCCAGGGCGTGGTCCCAGGGGACGTTTCGCAGGCGCAGCGTTATCCTTCCCGATACGTCGTCGGAAACCACCAGGTTCTTCCTGCTGACCTCCGCGATCAGACGCAGTACGTTGTGGATGTCCACATCGCGAAGCTCGAGGGTGATGCGGCGCCCGGTGTAGCGGGCTCTCTCATCCTGCACCTCGTCGGCGGTGACATGCACCTCTCCTTCGGTATCGGTCCCCGCCGCGGTGACCACCGGCAGATCCTCGTCTCCGGCGCCGACGGCCGAGACCCTGATGTGTCCATCGCCTTCGATGGGCGCATCACCGGAGAGCTCCAGCTCCCACAGGAGACCCGTCCGAACCGGCGTGACCTTCGTATGAACCTGGCTGCCGAGCTTGGCGACTATGTTCACCCGCCCCGGCTTGCGTGGGTCTTCAACGGCGTCCACGGCGCGAACTTCGACTCGCTCGTCATCAGCGTCGAATACTCTTCCCACATCCGAGCTCAAGACGGCTCCGTCTATAGCCAGCACGGCCGTGTCGCGATCCGGCCGGTCCAGCATGTAGCTTACGCCGGCGACGTCGTCGAGCTGAACGAGCACCTGACCCTTGCCGTCACCGGTTATGTAGGTCACGCCTCGCACCTGGACTAGCTCTTGGCTGTCACCGTCGCTTCGAGCCACCACTGCCTTCGAACCGCCTTGCAGCTCGATCACGGCGCCGCCGGCCGTCGCGCGCATGTCATAACGCGGCATGCCTGCACCGCGGCCATCGAGCACTACCCGGACCTTGCTCTCATGCCTGCCTACCCGCACGTCCGAGAGCGGGCCGTCGTCTGAAAGCGTCCTCTTGTCGGCGGCGCGGGGCGCCTTCGTCAGCCCGTGAAGGTCGATTGCAATACGCGGAGGATCCACCAGCTCGAGCATCTCGATCTCGTCCGGCGCGCCGTCGGTCTCGATCTCCACCTTGGTGACGCCGTCGGTCTCGACTACCTTCACCCGGGTGACTCTGTCCCCACGGCTGTCAACGTCATCGAAGCGCTCCACCCGGCGTGCCACCACGCCGTCCGGAAGAGATTCTTCCGCCGATACCTCGGTTTTCACCTCGGAAATTGGCGCGGGGACGACCTTACTCGAGGTCTCCTCACGACCTGTGGAGGCACGGGACGCCATCTCGCCTCCCGCCACTTGTCTGGGGATCGAGACGATGACGCCTTCCTCGCCGCCCTCGACGTCGTACGATGAGTCCTGTTCAAGGACGACCATCACCCTGCCCATTCGGGAGCCTTCCTCCTCGAAGGTGGTTGTGATGATGGCGTTGATATTGCCCCTGTTCACCTCGAGCAGCCGGTCGACCTCGGAGATATCCGTTCGTGAGAGGTCCACCACGATTCTCGGAGGCTCCTCGAGCTTGAAGACCGTGAAGATCGGCTCCCTCGTGCCCTCGATGCGGATCAGAGTCTCGCTTCCCGACTCCTCCACCGCCACGGATCGAACGACGTTTAGGTCGCCGTCACCGGCTAGCGCTGGAACGGTCCCATACGACGTAACCGCCGCGGCCAAAATAGCCGCGAAGAAGCGGTACGAACTCATAAAGGTGCCCGAACGCCCGCGCGAGCACTCGAGGTGCCGGCGCAAAGAAGCCTTCAACCATCCTCGCGGCGTTGCCGCTTCGTGAGTGATGCCGCTCTCTCGGGGTTTGCACACGCTGGTCATCTACCCTCTCCCTGTCTGGGAACTCCACCGGTCACCTCTGGCGAGCCGGCGTCGTCAAACATCATGCGTTCTTGCATCATTGAATCTGCCTGCGCATCTGCTCTTCGAATCGGACATCTCTTTCGTCTCTAGGCAAGCATCGCTCCTGCTGAACAGCCATGGGCGCGCCTGTCGCATCCCGCCTCTGCTCCGTAATTACGAGACAGTCTCTACGGATAGCCGCCACCCTTCCCCAGTTTCGACCGATCAAGGCCCCCCTGCGTACCATGTGCCCATGGCCCTCGGGATCTAGGACCATGGCGACCGGATTGGCGGTGGCCGACACGATGGCCCTTACCGTTAGCTGGTCCAGATCCCACCGCTGCAAGGCCGTGAGACGCTCCTCGTCATCCCGATCGTCCGCGCCCACCACGTCCACGAGCGGGCTCCGGAAAGGATCTCGCTTGCCGACCGGCGAATAGGTGTACTGCGGCTCTCGCTCCACCTCTTCCTGCTCCTCCACGCCTTCCTCGTCCTCCACCTCGGCGGCGGCATCGGGAGGCTGAAGTGTAGGACGAGGCTCGATCGACGGGCGATCGGAGCATCCCTGTAAAGCGAGAAGAGCAGCCAACGCGATCGTGGCCGAAAATGTCAGCGTCTTCATCACCGTCCCCTCCCGGCGCCATCGCCATCACCGCCACCTGATGCCTCCTCGGAGAAGCGGAAGGTGGTGGCAAGGTACTGGGCTCGAATGAGGACCTTGTCATCCTCCGCCCTGGGGCTGCCGATTTCGATGTTGGTAACGTTGACGAGCCTGCGCATCTTGCTGACCCGGTCCAGAAAGACCGCCACCTCATGGAAGTTTCCGGCCACCTGCATCCTTACCGGTATGCGGTAATAGAAGGTGTCCTCCCGGAACTGCGGCTGCGGATCGATGCTCGACAGCTCCAGGCCCGCTTGACCCGCTATCTCGGCGAGCTGATTTATGAGGTCGTCCATGCGAGTCTCGGCCGGCATCTCCTCGAGGGCTTCCTCGAGCATCCTCTCGATCTCGGCCATCTCGCGCCGATACTCGGGTAGCCGGTTGGCTATGGCCTGCCTCTCTATGAGCCGGTCCCGCTCCTGCTCCAGAGTGCGGGTCTGCGACTCTATCTGGCTCATGGTGTCAGAGACGAACATCCAGTAGTTCAGCCCTGTTATGAGCACAACAATGCCTGCCAATGCTCCGGCCTTTATGGCCAGAGGCAGCTTTATCACCTTATTTAGTAGCTCTTCCATGGGCGCGTCCCGGCGTAGCCTTTTCCTATGTCGAGTAGACCACTCGTCCGGTAATGCTGAACCGTACCGTCTTCTCGTCGCCGCTCCCTTGTAGCCTCGCGGAGCGGAGCTCGATGTTCTCGAAGTAGGGCGACCTGTTCAAGGCGCTGATGAATGCGGCCAAGTCCTCGTGAGCCAGAGCCTCGCCATCCAAGCTCAGGTCCATCCCCGCCTCGTTGAACCTCGATATCCAGACCTCGTTTGGGATGAGCGAGGCCAGCTCGTCCATCATCTTCACGGGTCCGGTGCTTCGGTCGCGAAGATCGGTCAGCACATCGAGCTTTGCTTCCACCTGTTCCTTCCGCTGCTCGATGTCCTTCACCTCGCCGATAATCTTTTCCAGCTCCCTGATATCTTCCTGGGTTCTTCTGACCTCGCGGCTGATCTCGTCCAGGATGTCGGCTTCTCTTTTCTGCCACATCCAGTTCGCTCCGGCCGCCACGACTATGACCATCAATCCCATAACGAGCTGAGTGATGCCCAGCTCGCGCTTCTTGGCGGCCTTTACCGGAAGTAAGTTGATGCGAATCATTTCCGCTCCTCCAGCCTGTCCCAAGTGAACCGGGCTGTCATCGCTCCACCGCCTTG
Source organism: Deltaproteobacteria bacterium (assembly GCA_007130885.1). Lineage (GTDB taxonomy): Bacteria > Myxococcota > Myxococcia > SLRQ01 > SLRQ01 > SLRQ01. The sequence goes on along the minus strand of SLRQ01000025.1, from coordinate 1,937 downwards.
CGAAGCCCCAGCCCCACTACCACCGCCCACATTGGAGTGGCCTGGTGGATGAAGGTCGGGTCCACCTTTCGGTCATCGATCTCTATGTTCTTGAACGAGTCGAGTATCTCCACGGGCACCCCGGAGCGCTCCTCGATGGCCTTGAACAAGGCAGGCACGCTCGCCGAGCCACCGGCCAGGTAGATCTGGCTCAAGCCCACATCCGGGCTGGTGGCGGTAAAGAAGTCCAAGGAGCGCTGTATCTCGCTCGCCATGGGATCGGCGACCTGCTGAATGACGTCCTCTATCTCCTGGGGGACCACCGAGTCGGAGTCGGCGCCGACCTCGCCGCCAAGCTTCAGAGCCTCGGCTTCGTCGTGGGAGACATTGACCTGCTTTTGTATCTCCTCGGTGAACTGGTTGCCGCCGGTGGCTATGTCGCGGGTGAACGCGCTCACCCCGTTGGTCACCACATTGATGCTGATGACCGATGCTCCGATATTGACCAGGACCACGGTCTCATCCTGTGAAAGCCCATAGGAGAGCTCGAAGGCGTTTTGAAGCGCGAAGGCGTCAACGTCCATGACCACCGGCGTCAGGCCGGACTCGGTAATGACCGAGGTGTAATCGTTGATCATGTCCTTCTTCGCGGCGACCAGGAGCACGTCCATCTGCTCCGTCTCCTCGTCGGTGCCGAGAATGTCGACGTCGAGGTTGACCTCGCTCATGTCGAAGGGGATGTACTGCTCCGCCTCCCACTGCATGCTGTCCTCGAGGTCCTCCCGGCTCATGGGGGGCATGTTGATTTTCTTGATGATGACGGAGTGGCCGGAGATCGAGGTGGCCACCTCGCGCCCGCGCTTCACGCCCTGCGCCGCCATCAGCTCCTGGATGGCGTCGACTATAGCCGGAGAGTTCATGATGGCGCCGTCCACGATGGCCTCGGGTGGAATCGGCGCGACGCCGAGGTTTTGAAGGCTGTAACCTCGCTTGCTTTGCTTTAGCTGGATCATCTTCACGCAGCTAGATCCAATGTCCAGTCCCAATACCGGTTTGCCACGCGCCATTTTGTCCGTTCTTTCCCTGCGAGATTGCTTCGCTTGGGCCGGCTCTTTTTCCACCGGCTCGTTGACGTGACTGACTATACCACGGACTCGCGGGTCGACAAAAAACCCACCCCAATCATTTTCTCTTGTGGCATGGGGACTTGCACTCCTTGCCCTCTTCTCGGCCGGCCAACCCTCGCCTCACCGGCCGCCGCCGGCCGTCGCGAAGGCAAGCATCCGAACGGCCATGGCGGCGGTTATCGTTCGCGGAGACCCTTCGTAATGTCATTCCTTCAGACGGGGTGCAGCGAAAGCCCGGCAAGTCGTGCCGGCTTTGAAGGATGTCGCGACAAGGCCGTGCACGTCCACGTCCACGTCCACGTTCACGGCGTAACCCGGGAGAGCCCTGCCGCGAGCCGCTCTTTCGCCCGCCGCTATTGCCGCTCGCAGGCCCCGAGCGCGCTCACACTCGAAAGTGTCAGCGATGGTTTGAAGCGCACCGCGGTTCGCGGAGCGCGGAACGCATAGCCGCGCTCGCGCTCGCGCACGATTCGTGGGCGAAAATGGATAAACGGGTTGGAAAGACGAGCGATGGAACGACGGCCCCGGTTGTCAGCTCCGGCCGCCCTTCTCTTTCCCGCTTTCGTCTGGCCCGGCCGATTCATCCTTACTAGTCGCTTCGTCCTTCTTGGTGGATTCATCGGACCCGGCCGCTTCGCCCTTCTTGGCCGCTTCACCCTTACCAGCCGCTTCGTCAGGCTTGGCCTTTTGCGGCTCCTGCTCGGACGCGCTTCCCTCCTGTGGCTCTTCAGGAAAGACCTTGTGGCGGTCGGAGAGCTTGTATCCAAGCGCGAGGATGATCTTTCGCTTGGTATCCATCCGGCTCGGCTTGCCGGCTTCCACGCGATCAAT
>SLRQ01000012.1 GCA_007130885.1 Deltaproteobacteria bacterium | reverse complement strand
GACCGGGATGGACGCACCTCTGGTGGACCGGTTGTCGCGCCAGCGGCATAGCCGGGTAGCTATGTGCGGAAGGGATAACCGCTGAAAGCATCTAAGCGGGAAGCCCACCTCAAGACCAGGTCTCCCGGCCGCAAGGCCCTAAAGAGCCGTCGAAGACTACGACGTTGATAGGCCGGAGGTGGAAGCGCAGCAATGCGTGTAGCTGACCGGTACTAATCGCTCGTGAGGCTTGGTCACCTTCTTTTCTTCCTTTGCCCTCTGCGGCGGAGGAGGTTCGAGACCGAGGTCGAGGCCGGATGTTTCGGCTGCCTCGATTCACGTGGAATGCGTACTCGAGACGCAGTGAAGAGATACCGTTCGTATGTGTATTATGAAAAGCGATGGAATGACATCGCAAGGTTTTCGGTGGCTATAGCGAGGGGGTCACACCCGTTCCCATCCCGAACACGGAAGTTAAGTCCCTCTGCGCCGATGGTACTGCACTGGTGACGGTGTGGGAGAGTAGGTCGCCGCCGAATTTTTTCGAACCCCGCTGGCAGAACGCCGGCGGGGTTTTTTCGTTAACTCGGCTGTCTTGCTTGTTGGATAGCCATGTTTGAGAATTTCGCTCGGCGGGCTTGTCGCGGCGGCATGATCGTCCTGTTTTTGCGCCGCTGAACCGTCAAGGCGCTTTGGTCCATGGTCGTATCCGGCAGACGTAGTATCCCCCGTTGCAGAGTGTTCGCCGCGTAGGCGAGTAGGAATCCGACCACCCCAACCAGCAACGCCAGCAGCCCCAGGCCCTGAATGCGTCTAGCTGCCGCTGCATCGAGCAGATGTAGGCGCCGAAGCGTCATCGCGTCGAGCTGCCGATCGATTGCATCCGCTTTGAGCCAGTCCAGGAAGATACTGGTGGCGGCATGTACCTCTTGAGTCTCTTTCGTGGCTGCCGCGGTGGCCCGATTGACGCGTTGGGTACCGTGAGCGAGAGCGATTGCCCCTCCGATGACTGTTGCCGCACTGACAAACAAAATGCAATAAAACATGGTTTTTCGGTGACTGCTCCCCGACATCTCGATGCCCCCGCAAGGTAGAGTGGCCACATGAGCAAAGCATTCGACCCTCGAGACCGTTACTTCAAGAGGGCTAAGGCTGAAGGCTACCGCGCCCGCTCGGCCTACAAGCTAAGAGAAATCCTAGGCAGTAGACGCCTTCTGCGGAAGGGCTGGACCGTGCTCGACCTTGGTTGCGCGCCGGGAGGGTTTCTCCAGGTCTTGGCGGAGCACGTGGGAAAGGGGGGTAATGTAGTAGGGGTAGATAAAGTACCTATACGCTCTCTTTCTGATTCCAGGATAAAAACCTTGGTGAAGGACGTCGAGGATGCGAGCTTGGTGGATGAGCTGATGTCGCTGCATTCGAGCTATGATGCGGTGATAAGCGACATGGCTCCCGCCACGACGGGCAGCGCGGCCACGGATGTAGCCCGCTCTATACGGTTGGTGGAGCGAACGCTCGAGATTAGCGAGAAGATACTACGTCCTGGGGGTGTGATTGTGGCCAAGGTATTCATGGGGCAGGGATTCGAGGAGCTGGTAGCGGATTTCAAGGAGAGGTTTCGAGCCGTACGTGTGGTTCGCCCGGAGGCTACGCGCAAGCGGAGCCGCGAGTGTTTTCTGGTAGCGACCGGGCATAGACCGTAGATGACGCGGGGCCCGAAGACCACCGGCCTCTCACGGCCGCTAATTCCATGAAGTCAACGGCCCGGCGGGCCTACCGGGGGCGGATGCGCAGGAACTTCCTCTTGCCTACTTGAAGCAAGTGGTCACCGGCCTCGAGATTGCCTCTAGGATCCGTGAAGCGCCGGCCGTCCACCCTGACGCCGCCTTGTTTTATGAGACGCTTGGCGTCCGAGGTGGAACCGGCCAAGCCGGTTTCCAGCATGACTCGAGCCATCGGAAGTGGTCCGGTCTCGAAATCGAGCTTCGCTTCAGGAACCTCGTCCGGCACTTGTTTGCGGCGATGAAGCCTGTCGAAGGCCTCCTCGGCCATATCCGCCGCCGATGAATCATGGAATCGAGCCACTATTTCTCGGGCAAGCCGAACTTTCGCTTTTTTGGGGTGCAACTCACCCGCGGCCACATCTTTCTCCAACTTCTCGAGCTCATCGGTCTCCAGGTCCGAGAGCAGCTCGAAGTAACGCCACATTAGGGCGTCACTTATGCTCATGAGCTTGCCGAATATCTCTTCCGGCGCTTCGTCGACACCAACGTAGTTTGCAAGAGACTTGGACATCTTCTCGCCTACGATCTTGCCGTTCGACTCCCGTGCGTCGAGACCTTCCAGAAGCGGCGATGTGATCACGATTTGCGGCTGCAGTCCGTAGTCACGCATGATCTCACGTCCGACAAGCAGATTGAAGAGCTGGTCGGTGCCTCCAAGCTCGACATCAGCCTGCAAAGCGACTGAATCGTAGGCTTGAAGCAGGGGATAAAGCAGCTCGTGAATGGAGATGGGCGTGCCGCCGCGAAATCGTTTCTTGAAATCGTCGCGTTCCAACATACGAGCTACCGTGTACTTGGCGGCCAGCTCCATGAGGCCGCTGACGCCGAGGCGCTTGAGCCACTCGGAGTTGAAGCGAATCTCCGTGCTTTCGCGGTCAAGGACTTTGAATGCCTGAGCCTTGTACGTCTCCGCGTTCCGCCGAATGGTCTCGCCGTCAAGGTTGGGCCGAGTCGTGCTGCGACCGGTGGGGTCGCCGATTGAAGCCGTAAAGTCCCCGACCACGAAGATTACTTTGTGACCAAACTGCTGAAACCTTCGCATTCGGGTCAAGAGGACCGTATGGCCTATATGGATATCTGGGGTAGTGGGATCGAAGCCGGCTTTGACTCGTAGAGGATGGCCCGCTCGAATGCTTCTCTCGATCTTTTCGCGCAGCTGTTCGGTGGAGTGGATATCGACTGCTCCCCTGGTGATCTCGGTCAGCTGCCGTTCGACTTCCGCTGTAATGGACGCGTCATCTCTCATGTCGGCTCTGAATCCGGCTTCGATCTCCCCCGTCGAAAAAAACCCGCGTGGGTCGTGTGGGCATCTTCAACCGAACCCTGTTGTTCTAGGTGGGAGCCCTTATTCGGTGCCGTAGGCTTCCTTCTGGGCTGTGCCCAGGGCTTGCTCATGTCACCAAAGGGAGGGCTCCCTGGTTGATTGTATCGGCTCGGATTATTGATGCCCAACACGGACCCCGCAGGAGCAACTTCATTCTACGCAACACCGAACGACGCCACAACCAGCCCTGTTTCAAAAAAAAAATTTGTCGGTGGTCGAAATGGGGTGGATCTGGGGCGGTTACTGGAGAGAATGCTACCAACCACTCTCTTGCCCGAAGGAGCTGTTCCTAGTGAGTGATGTTTCTTGGAGTCGTCGCTTGGACGACTACGACATCGAGCGTTTGCTCGGTATTGGTGGTATGGCCGAGGTGTATCTCGGACGGGCCGTTGCCGGCCCATGGTCCGGTCGGCCGGTGGCGATCAAGCGTCTTCGTCGCGACCTGGCAGATCGGGAAGACATCCTGGATCGCTTTCTCGGTGAGGCCGATCTTGCTCGACTCGTTACACACCCCTCCATAGTGGAGGTATTGGAGACCGGGCTGATGGGAGAGCAGCCATACCTGGTCATGGAGTACGTGGATGGGCCTGACCTGGGCCGAGTGATTGACGAGTGTGGGCGAAGAGGCATGAAGCTTCCGGTGGATTTCTGTGCGCACATAGCGATTCGGGTGTTGGAATCAGCGGAAGGGCTCCACGAAGCGGTAGCCAGGGATGGAACTCCTTTGAGCATAGTTCACTGTGATCTCAATCCAAGCAATGTATTCTTGACCCGAAACGGGGAGATCAAGATCGGAGATTTGGGAGTCGCCGTGGTCGGAGCACTAGAGGGGGGGGGCGGCGGTGGAGTCGTTGCTGGAAAGCTTTCCTACCTGGCACCGGAGCAGGCCGCCGGGGAGGTGGTGGACCACCGAGCTGATCTCTTTGCTATCGGAGTGATGTTTTTCGAGCTTCTGACTGGAAGACCACCTTTTCGAGCCGATTCTCTAGAGGGGTTGTTGGCGGCGGTTCAGTCAGGCCCTCCCGATCTTACCGAGCTTCGCGATGACATTCCCAGCGGTTTGCCGGAGATAGTCGTTCGAGCTCTCTCATTCGAGACCGACCGGCGCTACTCGCGAGCTTCCGTCCTGCGATCGGCTCTGGAGGGGTTCCGGGATCCGGTAATAGGAAATGATCTGGCGGTGGCTGCTCTGGTGAGGCATCTTCGCCTAGATTAGGGTCGATTCCGTTTCGTCCGCGACCCCCAGCTTGCCGCGAAACCGAGAGAGAATCTTCTCTCGAAGCGTGATGACCTCCTCGGAAGAGCGTTCGGTCAAAGGGATTTTAGCGCCCGCCATGCTTCCATGACCGCCTGCTGATCCGCCGAGATCTCTCGTGAGGGACTGGATCTGCCTGCCGGCGTTTCGGCGCCTGTCATTTGTGCGAACCGATACGTAGAGTTCGTTTTCATAATCTCCGATGGCTACCGACCAGTTCACCTGCTCCAAAGAGAGTAGGCGTTCCGCTATCTCTGGAACGATGTCGGGAGTGTACACAGTGCCGAGATCCACCATGATGACGCTTCCATAGATGCGAGCGTGCTGATAGGCGGTGTGGTAGGCCTGAAAGTAGGAGAGAGGTACCTTCGGATGCTCGATCTCCGCGAGCAGCGCATGGTCGGAGCGCGAAAACAGCCATCTATAAGCTTCCACATCGGCTGGTGTCGAGCGTCGGACCAGGGACTGGGTGTCGCTCTTGACGCCGTAGAACAGCGCTGTTGCAAGCATTGGATCCGGCTCCAGGTCGGCAAATCGTATGATCTCCGTGACTATGGAACTCGTCGCGCCGTAAGCGTCGGATACGAGGGCCAGGTGAACGCCGTGATCTCCCGAACGTTGGGGGTGGTGATCTATTACGACCTGTGGCGTTCGATCTTCGGGCAAGCTGTGGTTTCCTGCCGGGTGTTGCGTGTCGACCAACGTCAACAGGTCGAACTCGTCCAGATCCAAGCGGCCCAAGGGGGTCACGGGAAGCTTCAGCGTGCGGACGAGAGCACGGTTTTCCGCTCTCCCTATTATTCCTCCATAGGCCAGCCTACTTGGCACGTTGGCAATCGACTCGTAGAAGAAGGCCATGCCCGCCGCGGAGGCTAATGCGTCCGGATCGGGGTTGTCGTGCGTGAGGATCAGCGAGCTTTTCTTGCCCCGAAGAACCCGCCCAAAGCGTTCGAGCACCCTTTTTCCCAAGCGTGAGTTGCAGTGTCGCCGATCATGCTCCCCGAGCTTCTTTCGTCGGTGGCGCGCTGCCTTTCGGCCGTCAGGCACAGATCTCCGACCTCTTGTGTGCTTCTCCTGTACCATGGTGCCTCAACCGTTGAGTGCCTAACACACCTCTCGAAGAGCCTGCTATCCCCTCATATGACCTGCTCTTATAGATTACAGCAAGTGGCCGGAGCGGTCGCGCTTGGTGGCTAGGTAACGTTCGTTCTCGACGGTTTTTCCGACTCGGAGAGGACGTATTTCGGCTACCTCTACACCGTGTCCGGTTAGGCCGAAAACCTTGCGAGGGTTGTTCGTGAGCAATGAGACGCGCCTTACGGCGAGCAGCCTCAACATCGCGGCGGCGATGTCATATCGGCGAAGGTCATCGTCGAATCCAAGGTGAATATTGGCGTCGACAGTGTCCATGCCCTCGTCCTGCAACGCATAGGCCGAGATCTTGTTTGCCAGCCCTATACCTCGTCCTTCTTGGCGCATGTAAAGAAGGATCCCCGTGGCTGAACGCCCTAGATCGGCTTGGGCTGCGTGAAGCTGAGCCCGGCAATCGCAGCGTCGGGAGGATAGGACATCGCCCGTCAGGCACTCACTGTGTATCCGAACGGGGACGATTTGCTCTGGATTGGGCGCTCCACGCATCAAAGCCAAATGCTCCAGATCGTCTCGAGTGGTACGAAACGCCACCACATCGAAGGTGCCGTAGTCCGTGGGGAGCATGGCGCGGGCGTGTATTCGAACCGAGGTCCCGTCTGGGAGTTCAACAGCGTGCCCTTGCCCCGGGCACTTGTGTTTCGGCTGTTCCGGCGCTACAGCGTCGCCGGTTCGCTCGACCGTCTTCGAGAGAGAGGGACGACTGAAGGCTTTGTTTGGTATTTGGGGCACTTGAGTCGGAATAGGCGGCGGTTGAATTCTCAACCAGCCCGGACCTGCATGTGCTCTCTCTCTACCTGACGAAGTAGTTTCAATGATGCACGCAAGCTGTTTTCCATCGATTCCATGATCAAGTCACGTAGCACGTGCTGGGGCTGTTTGAGAGAGTTGAAGTAGCGCTCGCGATCATGCGAATGGATTATGACCGGATAGTACTTGTAGTGCATCAATATTATGTTGCTGGCGAGACGACTGACTATCCCGGACGCTTCGGACCATGGAAACACATGCATGAAGCGGTGGTTGAAGAATGCCGCCTGCTTGATGGGATGCATGGCTTTGAAGTCGCTCTTGGTCACGTCCTTCAAGAGAGCTTCGAGCTCTTCCTCGACCCGATCCGGCTGAATGATATCGTGATAGTAAGTGCGGTGAAGCGGGATATCACGCCGGAACTTGCCTTTGTCCCTGTCCTTCTTCAGATAGAGCGTTTCGTACAGCTCTTGCAGCAGCGGGGTCTTGATCTGGAGACGCTTTGGTGTGGCGGCTTGGCGAACAATTTCGAGTGACTGGAAGTGAGCCCGGATCTTTTTGAAACGGGTCACGTTCGCTAGGTCGGTCACCACCGCTTGCGTGAGCGCGCCTTGGATCTCCGGTAGCGTGAGTACGGTGCCTTCCAGAGCGGCCTCATGATGTACCCAGCAGTAGTCGAATCTCCGGAAGAACTCGGCAACGACTTCTTCGTCCGCTTCTTCCAGATTGTCCCTAAGCTCATCCGTAAGATCGTCGATCTCGAGGTAGGTTATTTGCATCGGGGTCCTCGTAACGGTCAGCCGAAAGAGGGCTCTGTGGAAAATCCTTCCCCCTACATGGTTCATTCAATGAACCCCTGAAAGGGGTCTGGGTATTTCCGGTGGAAGGATTGTAACCCCCCGCAACACAAGAAGGATCACGAGTTTCTGGAGGCTAGCCTTGCAATGAGGATCTGTCAAGGAAAGGTCGACAGACTTCCCAAACGGGGACGTTGATCATCAAATGTCGGGTAGAGGTGCAAGAAGCCGTTCCACCAACGGCATCTCGTGGGCGAGTTCCTCGCGTCCCCATTGGATGGCTTTTTGCAGTCTCTCCGGTGGGGGGACTACCTCAAGTGGCGACAGGGTCCGAGTGAAGGTCTTGATAATGTGGGCATAGCGGATGCTGCGGAGAACATTCGGCCTGGCCATTCGCTGCAAGGGTATCCACATCGGCTGAGTAAGCTTTGGAGCGAAAGCGTCCATGGCCAGAACCAGTGCATTACGCCGCCCGAGTCGTCCGGACTGCACCGCTCGCCAGGCGGCTCTGGCCGGCACATTATCGACCAGTGCTCCATCGGTGAGACGCAGAAGCTGTCTCTGTTCAAAAAGCTGGTCGAGCAAGCCGGCCATTCGCTTGGATCCCGAATGCAAGTCGTAGTGGATTACTCCAGGCACGGCGGCGGAAAACCCGATTGCATCGAGAACGTCGTACGATCTCGTAACTCCATCCGCTCCGAGTACCAGGGAACGTAGAGCGCCGGGGCGTTGTGCCAAGTCCGATACGGCCCGCCACAGTCCCCGTACGACGTCTCGAGCCCAGCGGGCGCCGAAGCGGCGCTTCCCAAGGGCGGATGCTTCCAGATCCAACCGGTGCTCGTACCATTCCGGCTCATGAGGGAGCTCGCCTTGGCGAATGCCGGTGGCCATGACAATCAGCGGAATGGGCAGATCCTTCAACCTTGCGTAATCGCTTCCATCGCCTCTGAAAAAACGCCCGATTCCATCACGCAAATCAAGCCGAAGGGGGCCCGGTAGCCCATAGTTGCCGCGTGAGTTTGAAGGCTTGAAGAGACCGCCCCACGCCAGGGTCCTGAAAACCCTGGGAACATCACCTATGTTGAAGGATAGGGATCTTGCTCGAAATGCTCCCAGAATACCGCCTATGCTAGTGCCGGAGATTAGAGACGGAGTTATTCCGCGATCTTCCAGCGTCTGGAATGCGCCGAGATAGACGTAGCCGCTGCCTCCTCCTCCTCCGCATGCCAGCACCAGTATTTTGTTTCGGATCTCCGCGTCGATGTCTTCCCAGGCAATGAGATCTCGTGTCTCTTCCTTCAAGCGATCCCGATGCTCGCGGGCCAGCTCGGTCAGTATGGGCAATAACGATCCTATCTCCGGTCGATTCACTACGCCGCGTCGATCCAAAAGAAGAGGAGAGAGCGTCTCCGTGAGCCTGGTTCTGAGTGGGCGTAGCAGGTCGGCCAAATCAACGTCACGGCCGTCGCTTGCACGCACGTCGGTCAGCCTGGCCAGCGACAGGGCATAGCGCAACCGTCCCTCGTCCCGCTGGGACAGCCAACCCGGGCACTCGAGGCATGCGCGCACAAGTGCCACCTCCATGTCCTCCAGGGGTTCTAGCGCGCGGTGTCGTGAGGTTAGCGTGCTTGATGCACTCAAGTTGCGAACTCCTCGCCGTCTTATCGGCGAAAAAACCTTTTGTTCCGAAACCCCGGCATCGGAATCTTACCTCAATGTGCCGCAAGGACATAACTCTGCCCCGAAAGTCTGAACAGCATGAGGAAACTTGCCTGACAGTCTCGTGAGTGGAGCGGGTTGCTTGCACCTGCGAGGGGTAAGCGTATGATTTGAGCAAGGACGCTTTTTGATGAACGAGCAAGAAACCAGCGCCATTGCCGGCGGCAGGGAGGAGTTCAGGTTGCACCCCGCTATCCGTTGGGTGGTGGGCGGCGCGGTGTACTTCTGGGCGCTGATCTTCCTGGTTCTTCTCTTGCTTCCGGCGGACATCCCCTGGCACACCTATGTGTCGGCCGTCTTTTTCATCGCACTGTTCACTCTTGTGCTCATCTTCTACAACGGCCTGACCATAGTCGCTGATCAGTATGGCGTTACCTACCGGGGCTTGCTGTCGTTTCGAAATTACCCTTATGAAACTGTGCTCAAAGTAGACGCGAAGCCGGGCATAACCGGCATCGTCAACTATCATGTAGTGACCAGGCGGGGCATGCTCTACTTTTCCAGCTTCATCGCCAACCACAGGCGGCTCATGGAGATCATAATAGATCGAGCTGGTCTGCACCGTGGTAGGCGGTAGACCATGGGGGCGTTTATGAGCGTCTGTCCCGAATTCGGCAGGCGCCTGTTTGGAGCTGTCAAGAGGCGAGAGCTAGGGTGGACACGACGCTGCCCAGCATGAGTAGTGCCAGGGCGGCCACAGTGTAGAAATGGTCTCTCTTTCCAAGGCCATCGCGGTCCCCGGAAAAAGAGCGGGGGTCATGAGGTGCCTGCTCTGGTGGGCCGGGCTTGCTTCCAAGAAGTATCTTCACTCGTGCCATTCCAAGCACGACTTCGATGTCCCGGCGCAGCACGCGCTCACTTTTCAGCAGTCGCTTCTCGGCTCGTACTCCGTGACGGCTGCCTAGGTCTTCCATGGAGATCGTCTCTTTGTCGGCGCGGATCCGCGCGTGTCGTCGAGACACAGTGGAGTGGGGTATCACGATGTCCGCGTCCACCCCTCGGCCCACGATCTGGGAGCCCTGTGTCAACGGCCAGCGACGTCCGGCTGCTTCGCCCTCTAGAATCACGAGGCAGGGGCCGGTGTTGATCGGAATTGCTAAAGGCGAGGCAAAAGCGGCCAAGCCGATTGCACGAGTGCCTCGGCCGGTCGCAAAGTCGGGGGGCTGACCGGATGGGGACGGATTTCTCGGCCGCAGGTCGCTCATTTCAGCGTCTCGCTTACCGGCGATGATGATCCGGCGTCGCCCATGACGTAGCTCCTCTCCCTCTAGAAGTACTCGTCGACCTGCTGGGAGAGGCCGGCCGTTCAAGAAGAGGCATCCTGCGTCTTTGTCGCCAATCTCGAGGATGAGGTCATCTAAAGAAGAGTCGAGGCTCACGGACGTAGGTAGGGACAGCGTCTCTCGGATTTCTTCGGGATCCGCGAGGAGAACTTTATTGCGTTTGAACATGATCTTCCTCGTAAGACATCCGGTAAGGTGCGAGCTCGCGATGGGCGGTCGCAGCGGCTGGTAGAGAGAGCCTTGCTTTTGTTTGCGCAGGCCTGTTGCTTCTTCGAGTTGTCCGGGCTTCCAATGAGGCTCTCGCCGGCCTGGGCTCCACGTGATCGAGAAAGGGGCGAACCTCCAACGAGTAGCCGTCGGTCTTGAAATGCACCGCTCCATGATGGTGTGTCCACCAGGGTATTGCTTCGGCGTCCAACCAGCGCTCCACGACCTTTGGGCTTGGAAAGCCGGTTGATGCTCTCCCGCTCGAGAAGACCACATGATCAGCGCCCGTCGCATTGACGAAAGGCTGGGTGGAAGAGGTGCTGCTGCCGTGATGCGGTGCTTTGACCACGGTGGCTGCGATCGAACGTCCCTCTTTCAAAATCAAGGACTCGGCCTCCGATTCTATGTCGCCGGTAAACAGAAAGCTGACATCTCCCATATCGACACGCAAGACGATGCTGGCGTCGTTATGGGACAGATGGGATGGCGGCTCATGGGGATGAACACATTCGACCACGGCTGGGGCGAGGTCCGGCAACGGATCACGGCATGCTCGATGGATGGTCGAGCCTCGCCGTTCGGCATGGGCGATGATGTCCAAGTGGGCCTCATCGAGCGAGTGCGTCCCGTGGAATAGCGTTGCAACCGGAAAGGCATCCAGCACCGCTGGGATTCCCCCGAAATGGTCGATATGCCAATGTGTCACTATGACGGCCTCGAGCCGGTCGACACCGAGGGCCCGTAGCGCTGGTACTACTCGTCGCTCTCCAACATCGAAGTGTTCCGATCTGCTGCCTCCGGCATCGATGAGAATATCCCCCTTGGCGGTCCGAACGAGGGTGGAGTCGCCGTGGCCCACGGAAAGAAAAACCACTTCCAATGGGGCGTCGGGCGGCTCGCGGCGTTCAACCATTCCCGATAGCACCAGAGGCAAGAGTACGAGCATGGTCGCCGCGACTCTGTGAAGAGGCCTCGTTTTTCGAGCGGCCAAGAAAAGCCCAAGCACGCTCGCGAAGAGCGCCGGCACTCCAGGAGAAGGCGCATAAACCGAAGCAGCGGGCAGGTCGGATGCCCACTGTGCTATGAGCAGGAGTAACTGAACGCCCAGCGTTGCCGGAATCCAAAGGGGGTCGGCCGCCTCACCTGCAACCAGGGTCGAAACAGTAGCGGCCGCAACGGAAGGTACTACCAGACTCGTCAGTGGAACAGCCACGAGATTGGCTAGGTTTCCAAGCAGCGGAACCATCTGGAAATGAATCGCGCAAAGAGGCGCGGTAGCCAAAGTGGCCGCGAGTGTAACCTCGCCAAGCGTACGCGTCCTTCGCCACAACCCGCCACGCGGGGCGGGAGCATCTGCGTGGCGCAGTTGGCGTCCGGCAATAGCAAGAAGCCCGGCTACCGCCGCGAAAGAGAGCTGAAAGCCCGGCCGCAGGCATAGAGGTGGCTGGAGCACGATGAGACAAATCGCAGCCAAGGCTAGAGACGTCCAAGCCGACAGGCGGCGGCGCATGGCTACCGCGCCCAAGACGACAAGTGCCATCAGGCCGGCTCGGGTAGCGGAGGGAGGATGGCCTACCCACGTTACCAGCAGTCCCACGACCGGAGCGATAATTAGCGCTGCTCGCGGCCCGGCTTCGCTTCTCCCCGGCAGAAGGAGCATCAGCCAGCGAACGACGGCGAAGAGGCCGGCGGCGAAAAGGCCAAGGTGCAGGCCCGAGACCGCGAGCAGGTGGGCTAGACCGGCGGAAGCGAAGCTCTTCCTTGCATGGGCAGGGACCGCGGCGCCTTCGCCGAGGGAGAGCGCTCGAAGGACTCCCTCGACGCGAAGTCTCTCATCGGCGTACCGATCACCAACTCCATAAGCTCTGACAGCCGCGCGCTTTGTAGCTTGTCGTACCCTGTCCCTGCCGGCATCGACCCGGCGGGTCAGCGAGCTTCGGCCAGAGCTGATGCGAGCTAAGTCGTGAGCTCTTCCTATGGCTTGGATTCCCCGCTGTTCCAACGCCGCGGGCAGATCGAACTCGCCGGGGTTCTTCGGCGGCGTGGGAGTCAGCATTTGGCCATAACCGGTGATGAAGTCGCCGCTGCGAAAGCTTGGAGCGCTCTCCGGCAGGGTTAGCCTCACTCGTGCCTTCACGGTCACTTCGTCGATGCTGGAGAGGTCGATTGTGGCACGGCGGCCCCAGTAGAGATGCTCAACTTCCCAGACTGTTCCGGAGAAGTAGGCCCTCTGGTCCGTTTGGGGGACCAGCCGGCCGGTTTCCGGACGAGACGATGCCCCATTTCCAATCCCTGCAAGCAGAGCCGCGGGCACCAACACAAAGGCTCCCATTGCCCCTGCGCGCTCGCTCCTCATGCGGCAAAAGAGAAAGGCCGAAACAACGATGATGAGGGCGAACCCCAAGACAAAGGCGGAAAATGTCGTGGCCTCGAGCCCGGCGGCGGTCCCAGCCCAGAGGGAAAAGGCGATTATCAGAAGCAAGCTGCTGCTGCGAGACCTAATTGGAGTAGGTTTTTCGCTGGGAATGGCCATGGAGAGGTGCTTGTTTCAAGCACATTCTGGGCCACGGACGCTTTTAGGAAGGGTTTAGGGGGTGAGAGTGGGGTATTGACAGGTGCTGACAACATGTGATACCCTGATTATTGTCCCTTTGGTGGACGCTTTACGTGTATGTGGTTGTGTGTGGTACGATGTAGGTGCTGGCCGGGTCTAGACTCAAGTTGCCCGAGTTCGAGGGGCAGGGACACTCCTCGACGGCCGGACGCGAAAGCGGCAAGGCGCTACATTACGGTCCCCGCGGAGGATGACCAAAGGTCATGCAGATGTTCAAAATCGGAGATAAGGCCGTCTATCCCGGACAAGGGGTGGGCGAAGTCATGGGTATCGAGCACAAGGAGATCATGGGCCAGCGCCAGAGCTTCTACGTGCTGCGCATTCTGGACAACGGAATGCGCATAATGATCCCTATAAACAAGGTCGGATTGGTGGGACTCCGAGACGTCATAGACTCGGAGATGGTCAAGCAAGTCTACAAGATCTTGAGAATGAAGGATGTCGCGGTCGATGCCACGACATGGAACCGGCGTTACCGGGAGTACATGGAGAAGATCAAGACCGGCAGCGTATTCGAGATAGCCGAGGTCTTGCGTGACCTGTACATACTCAAGTTCGACAAGGACCTGTCTTTCGGCGAGCGAAAGATGTTCGATACCGCTCGCACCTTGCTCGTCAAGGAGCTGGCGATAGCCAAGAACTGTGACGAGGAGGACATTGAGAAAGACTTCGAAAAAATCTTTGCTAGCGCCTGAGGCGGTTTCTGGAGTACTCCTTGGCGAGCATGTCCCGGAAATCCGATAAAACCGCCCGCTCTCACGATTCCGCTTCGGAGACGGTAGGAACCGGAGGTTCCAACCCAGCCCCTAAGGGGGGGCCGGACGGACCGCCTGATGACTTCGAGGCTCAGGTGGAGCGCTATGCCCGCAGGCCGGCAGCTTGGAGAAGTCCCGTTCTGATGGTCTTGGTGATCGGGATTTGCGGTTGGCTCTTGTGGAGCATGAGCGGCGATTTCATGTATTTTTTCGCTGCTTCTGAACCAATCAGTCTTGGTTGCGAGGAAGAAGGTTACGATCTCTCCTTGGCGGAAGAGAACGCGTTTGTCCAAATCACCGGCTTGCCGGGCTTTTTGCAGGCCCAGTACAAGCAGTTGGGAAAACGCTACAGGGTTTATCATCTCATCGGTACAAGGGTCTTCGTCAGGGAACGTCTCGACGAACAAGCGGTCAGGGAAGGCGACGAGCACCCCGTCTACACTGGTAAGGGTATGCTGCTCGATTTGAGGGAGGAGCGGCAGTTTGCGCGTCTTCGGTCGTTTTTCGAGGAGAGGGGACGTTTCCAGTTCAACGACCCGGCTTGGATATTGCTGGACGGCGTGGAACCGAAGTCGCTTTGGTGGGTGCCGGTGGCTTCAGTGGTCATTGCTGGAATTCTCGTGCTGAACCTGGTGATGCTGGTGCGGCGGTTTGTTGGCCGTCGAAGGTAGCCGCGAGAACACTCCCTCGTATGTCCGCTTGGTTCGAACCAGGCTTTCGATTCGGCCTCTTTCTGTTCCGCATTTACGCTTCTCTTGTGCCGGCGGCTTTCGGTACAGCGCGCGAGGTGCTATTCATCTCATTGAAATGAACCTTCGAGTCTTCAATACAGCTACCAGGAAGAAGGAACCATTCACTCCGCTTCATCCAAACCAGGTTCGGATGTACGTGTGTGGTCCGACCGTCTACGATCTCGCCCATCTGGGGCATGCGCGCTGTTATGTGGTTTGGGATACAGTGGTTCGTTACCTGCGTTTTACAGGGTTGGATGTGACGTACGTGCGCAACTACACCGATATCGATGACAAGATCATCGAGCGCGCCGCGGAGAGGAATCAAGAGCCCTCAAAGATTGCGAAAGACAACATCCAGGCGTTCGATGAGGACATGGGGAGGCTCGGGGTCGAGAGGCCGGATCTTGCTCCAAAGGTGACCGAGCACATGGACTCCATTGTGTCGCTTGTGGAAGAGCTCGTGGAGGCGGGGGCAGCCTACGAGGCGGGCGGCGATGTTTACTTCTCGGTCAAGTCCTTTCCTGCTTATGGAAAGCTTTCGGGAAGAAGAACCGAGAAGATGAGGGCGGGGGCTCGCGTCGAGCCCGGGGAGAAGAAGCGCGATCCACTCGACTTTGTCCTGTGGAAGGCCGCCAAGCCCGGCGAACCGTCGTGGGACAGCCCTTGGGGGAGCGGGCGACCCGGCTGGCACATAGAATGCTCCGCCATGGCCATGGTCTATCTTGGCGAAACGCTCGACATTCATGCCGGCGGCGCGGACCTGGTGTTTCCTCATCACGAGAACGAGATTGCCCAATCGGAGGTCGTGACCAAGAAACCTTTCGCCCGCTACTGGATGCACAACGGCTTCGTAAACATAAACGAGGAGAAGATGTCGAAGTCGCTCGGCAACTTCTTCACCGTGAGGGATCTTCTGGACCAGTTCGATCCGGAGGTCATTAGGTACCTGCTGTTGTCAGTGCATTACCGTTCCCCAATCAACTTCGCGGACAGTGCCTTGTGGGAGGCACGAAAGAGAGTGCGTTACCAGTACGAGACGCTTGCTCGGGTATCGCGTACTCTCGATCGTTTCAAGGAGCCTTCCGAAATGTCGCTGCCCGCGGAGTGGACGAGGCGGTTCGAGGCCATTCGAGAGGGATTCGTCGCAGCAATGGACGACGATCTCAATACGGCCGGAGCGCTGGGCTCGCTCTCGGATGCCTTCGTTTTCATGAACGAGCTTTGCGACGGCATCGAGGCGGGTACGCTCGATGGCGAAGCGGCCGCGGTCTGTTTGGGGCATGCTCGTGCCGAGCTTTTGGCTGTCGTTGAGGTGCTCGGACTAGTTCGCCGGGAGCCCGGCGAATGGCTTGATGCCGACGATGCGCGTGGGGCCGCCGCGAAGGGAATCGACTCCGGGGAGGTCGAGAGACTTCTCGATGAGCGTGCCGCGGCCCGTAGGGACAAGGACTTCGCACGGGCCGATGCCATACGAGACGAGCTGGCCGCAAAGGGCGTACGGATCAAGGATACTCCACTGGGCACGGAATGGTCCGTCGGTTAGGTGTGTGTTGAACAAAGGGGAGTTTTGTCGCCGAAGCGGCACTAGACTCTCCCAGGTGTTGACTCCTCATGCCGGCTTTTCGACTAGCTACCGACCTCTCTCCCAAGGGTGACCAACCTGCCGCCATCGAGGATTTGGTGCGCGGTGTCGCCGCGGGTGATCCCTGGCAGGTTTTGCTTGGAGCTACAGGTACGGGGAAAACCTTTACGATGGCTCACGCAATCGAGCGGCTCAACCGGCCCACGCTGGTGATGGCTCACAACAAAACCTTGGCTGCCCAGCTATATGGCGAGTTCAAGGAGCTGTTTCCGGAAAACGCAGTCCACTATTTCGTCTCTTACTACGACTATTACCAGCCGGAGGCGTATGTTCCCTCGACGGATACGTACATAGAAAAGGACTCCTCCATAAACGACGAGATAGATCGCCTGAGGCACGCCGCCACTCATGCGCTGCTGACCAGGAACGACGTTCTTATCGTCTCATCCGTTTCTTGTATTTATGGGCTGGGTACAGCGGAGGCGTATTACGGAATGGCGGTGGGTTTGGCTCGAGGCGACGAGGTCGAGCGTGACCGCATTATGAGGGATCTCACCGCGATCCAGTATCAGCGCAATGACGTCGACTTCCATCGGGGCACCTTCCGGGTTCGAGGCGATACGCTCGAGGTTTTCCCAATGTATGAGGAGGATCGGGCCATTCGTATCGAGATGTTCGGCGATGAGATCGAGGCAATCCGCGAGATAGACCCGTTGCGAGGCAAGGTCCTGGATGAGCTGGACAAAGTGCACATCTTTCCGGGGTCCCACTACGTCACCGCCCCGGAGCGGCGGGAGTTTGCCATAAGAGGCATTAGAGAAGAGTTGCGGGATCGGCTAGCCGAACTCCGGGGCCAAGGCAGGCTTCTCGAGGCGCAACGTTTGGAGCAGCGCACCACCTACGACTTGGAGATGCTGGTTCAAATGGGTTACTGCTCCGGCGTCGAGAACTACTCCCGGTGGCTTTCGGGCCGGGCGCCGGGAGAGCCGCCTCCTACACTTGTGGAGTACTTTCCCAAGAACTTCCTGCTTTTCGTGGACGAGTCGCACCAAACCGTTCCGCAGATCGGTGCCATGTACAAGGGGGACAGATCTCGCAAGCAGACCCTGGTCGATCACGGGTTTCGGCTCCCGTCCGCTCTGGACAACAGGCCTCTGGCCTTCAATGAATGGGAGCAGAAGGTGGGGCAGGTCGTCTTCGTATCCGCAACGCCGGGCTCTTACGAGCTGGATAAGAGCCAGGGGGTCATAGTTGAGCAAGTCATTCGGCCTACCGGACTAATGGATCCCGAGGTGGAGGTGCGGCCGGTCTCGGATCAGGTGGACGATCTTCTCGAGGAGATCAGGGCCAGAGTAGAGCGTCACGAGAGAGTCCTGGTGACCACCTTGACAAAGCGCATGGCTGAGGATCTCACCGAGTACTATTCGGAGGTCGGGGTCAAGGTTCGGTACCTTCACGCCGATATCGCAACCATCGAAAGGTCGGAGATACTTCGAGACCTTCGAAGAGGAGACTTTGATGTCCTGGTGGGCATCAACTTGCTGCGGGAGGGGCTCGATCTGCCGGAGGTGTCACTGGTTGCCGTCCTCGACGCGGATAAGGAAGGCTATCTTCGCAGCGCCACGAGTCTCATACAGACCATCGGTAGGGCCGCGCGCAACGTGAGAGGCCTCGTGATCATGTACGCCGAGAGGGTAACCAAGTCGATGCGACAGGCCATCGAGGAAACCGATAGGCGCCGGGAGAAACAGCGCAGCTATAATGAAGAGCACGAGATAACTCCCGAGACGGTAGCGCGAGCCATCACGGATCTCTCGCCTATCGAAGGCGGTTACAGCGATCTGACCAAGGCCGCAAAGCCGCTTTGGGAGGGTGCTGAAGAGTGGGTGGACCTCGACGATGAGAGGCTGGAGGAGAAGATCTCGGGGCTCGAGGATCAGATGCGGCAAGCCGCGGCACATCTGGAGTTCGAGAGGGCCGCCGAGCTTCGAGACCAAATCGCGGAGCTCAAGCGGCGAGCGTTAGGCCTCACGAGCGTTGCATCGAGCAAGACTCGTCAAAAAGCACGCTCCAGAAAAAAGGCCCGCCGTCCTCGGTGACGAGGAAGCGGCGGGCCGGGTGAGCAATGAGAGAGAGGGTGAGAGGGGTGCGTTACCTTTCCTTCTCTATTGCTCTTTACTCCGACTGCCTGTCTTGAAGCATGGCGTTGAAGCGGGCGCTTATCTCCGGGTCACGCGCGATTACGGCCGCGATCTCATTGTAGGTGTCCATATCCATCCCTTCCTCGGATATGGCGGACATCATCTCCGACACCGCCTGCTGCTCGATCTGCTCGGCTTCCTCCGGGCTTTCTGCTTTGGTGAGAGGTTCGTGATAACGCTCTCGGACCTCCTGCACCCGCATGTAGGCGTCAACGAAGTCTGAAAGCTGCGAGTCGCTGATTTCGGGTGTGGGTGGCTGCTCTTGCGGTGGTGGAGGCTGTGCAGCCGGATGTGCTTCACCGCCCCGGTCCTGCGCGGGTGCTCGCTCGGCGCCGTGCTGCGGGGCAGCCTCGCCGGCATGATCCGGCGGCGTGCCCTCTCCGGGTCCGTGCTCCGTTGCGGTCAGAGCAAACGGGACGAGAATGAGAGCTAACAGCACGGCGAAAAATCTCGAGGTTCTTTTCTTGCTCATGGTCCTTTCCTGTTTCTGTGGTTTTGGGTTTTTTGTTGCGAGAACGGGCTTTGCTTTCAAGCTTTCAATCGGACATCCGAAGGTAGAGCAGAATACGTGCCACCTCCGGCGGCGTCTGCGTTTCAAGCAGTGCCGACCGGATGCGAGACCCCATATTTGGCTCTCGTGAGAGTGGGCAGCCGGCGAGAGGGGAGGGGCTCTGGGAATCCTAAAGCCTTGATTTTGTTGCAGAACAACCGATTGGAAGTCTCGGGGACGAGTCCCGAACGGCGTAGGGGAGAAGGGATTTTCGGGGAACCCATCTCCCAAGTGGCATTCGTTTCGGGGGTGGGTTGAGAACGATTGGATGTGCTGATATGACACATGAGTCGGAGGTGTGCCATCAGATTGCTCCCGAAGTTCGGCTGGAGGCCGGGTCGATACAGTTTACGCCTTGCATTGACGACCTTCGTCTTGGTGCCGGTCGTCATAGCGCTGATTCTGGTGGGGCTTGCGGCTCAGAAGTCGGTTACTGACTGGGCAGAGCGGCGCATGAAGGAGGAGGTGGATCTGGTAGCTTCGACTATCAGGCTGCCTTTGGGGCGTGCCCTTGCGGCCGGCCGGGTCAAGGACGTCGAGCGAGCGTTGAGATCGGCCATCCGAACCGACCCGATTTACGCGGTTTTCGTCTACGACGCGCGCGGGGTACCTCTAGCCTCGATAGGAGAGGAACCCCTCCCGATCACGGTGGACGTGTTTTCCAGAGTGGTGATCGATGGAGAGAAGGTTCAAGGATACACGCGGCTCGATGAACGCCGTGTCTACTCGGTGTCCTTGCCTCTTCGGGGAAGCGCAGGCGAAACGGTGGGCATTCTTCAGGTTATCAGGCGTCGGCGCGACTTCGATCGAGAAATAGCCGGGTTGCGCCGGCAGGCTGCCTTCGTATTGCTGATCTCCTGTCTCGGAGTCTCGGCCCTCTTGCTTTGGGGACATGACCGTGCCGTTGGAAGCGCTCTCCGGCGATTGGAAGAAGATATTGGCAGGATCGATCGCGGTAAAGAGGGACATCGTGCCGGAGTGGCCGGCCCGCGTGAGGTTGCGGGGGTGACCACCGCTCTGAATACAATGCTCGAGAGAAGGGAGAGAGACGAAGCCGAGATCTCAGCGCGCAGGAAGAAGCAAGGCGAGCTCGAGGAGCAGCTGCGGCATGCCGAGAAGCTGGCCGCCATCGGGCAGTTGGCATCGGGGCTTGCGCACGAGCTTGGCACTCCTCTAAGCGTGATCGACGGGTATGCCCAGCGGGAGCTGCGCAGGCAGGGATCTGCCGAGAACTCAAAGCGGGTCATGGCGGGTGTGCGCAGACAGGTCGAGAGAATGAGCGCCATTGTGCGACAGCTCCTCGATTTCGCGCGTCGATCGAGAGCTCGGCCGACCAGGGTGGAAGTGGGGAGAATCGTTGATTCGGCAATCTCCGCGGTGGCCCAGACTCCGGGGCGCGATGTTACGGACGTTAGGGTGGAGTGTCCCCAGCAGGGCGTGTGGGCTCACGCCGATCCGGCGGCTTTGGAGCGGGTTGTAATCAATCTGGTGGAAAACGGGGTTCAAGCGGCTGAAGGGGGTAACGTAAGGATTTCATGTGAAGAGGTGGACGGTAAGGTGTTGTTGCGAGTGGAGGATGATGGACATGGAGTGCCGACCGATCTTCGGAAAAAGATCTTCGAGCCCTTTTTTACGACCAAGGCGGTCGGTGAAGGTACGGGGCTGGGGCTTGCCGTCGTGCATGGTCTCACCGAGGAGCAAGGCGGACGAGTCGATGTCGGCGAGAGCGTGCTTGGCGGAGCAAAGTTCGAGATCACTCTGCCACTATCGGAGGAAGGAGGAGGCTTGTGAACGCAGGTTCGGGTAAGCACTCGGATCCTGGGCAACCAAGGGTCCTCATCGTCGAGGATGACGAAGCACAGCACGAGCTTCTTTGCGAGGAGCTAACTGATTCGGGAATGTCGGTCAGGGGAACCCAAACCGCGGAAGAGGGGCTGGCTCTCTTGGACTCGTTTTCTCCCGAGCTGGTGCTTTGCGACATTCGTCTGCCTGGGATGGACGGTCTATCCTTTCTCGAGAAGGTGAAGCAGACTCGTTCTTCTCCCTCCGTCGTGCTCATCACGGCCTTTGGTACGGTTTCGCAAGCGGTTCAGGCACTGAAGGCTGGTGCGGATGATTTCTTGACCAAGCCTTTGGACCTCGAGCACCTGATGGTATCGTTACGCCGGGTCTTGGAGCGCAGACGGCTGGAAGAGGAAGTCGCAGGGCTTCGCGCACTCATAGACGACGGCTCCTTCCACGGTCTACTGGGTGTCAGTACGAGTATGCATGAGCTGTTCGCGCAGATCAGACAGGTTTCATCGGGGCATGGGCCGGTGGTGGTGGTTGGTGAGAGCGGAACCGGTAAGGAGCTGGTGGCACGAGCCATTCATCAAGAGAGCAGCCGTCGCGAGGGCCCGCATATAGTGGTGAACTGCGCGGGCATTCCAGCGCAGCTTCTGGAAAGCGAGTTTTTTGGACACGCGGCCGGTGCGTTCACGGGCGCGGATCGAGCCCGCAGGGGGCTAATCGCGGAAGCGGAAGGCGGCACACTGCTGCTCGACGAGATTTCCGAGATGCCGCTCGAGCTGCAAGCAAAGCTTCTTCGTGTTCTCCAGGAGGGTAGGGTCCGGCCCGTTGGAGCCAATCGGGAGGTGGAGGTGGATGTTCGGATAATAGCCGCGACCAACCGCGATTTGGAGGAAGAGGTTCGGGCCGGTCGTTTTCGTGAGGATCTGTTCTACCGCTTGGAGACCTTTATGTTGAGAGTACCGCCTCTTCGAGAGAGAGCGGATGACATCGAATTGCTGGCCGGACGGTTCGTCCATCGATTCAGAGTTGCCCTGCACAAGGATGTCAGAGCTATTTCGTCTGATGCAATCAGGGTGCTTCGAAACTATCCGTTTCCAGGCAATGTTCGCGAGCTACAGAACGCCATTGAACGTGCGGTCACGTTCTGCGAGGGGAGAACGATTGTCGTACGGGATCTGCCGGTGCGTGTTCGGGCAGGAAAAGCAAAGGGTTTGCAAGGAGGGCTCGGCGGGCAAGCTGAATCTAGTCGTGGCAACGAGCGTTCCCCCGCGGCTATGGGACAGGCCGGC
Organism: Deltaproteobacteria bacterium; assembly: GCA_007130885.1. Classification (GTDB taxonomy): domain Bacteria; phylum Myxococcota; class Myxococcia; order SLRQ01; family SLRQ01; genus SLRQ01. The sequence goes on along the minus strand of SLRQ01000012.1, from coordinate 141,755 downwards.
GGCGATGGTGCCCTGGCTGGGGCTCTTTGCGAGATTATTACGGATGGAGATGTGCTCCCAACCTTGGCGGAGCTGGAGGATTGGTACATTCGGTTCGTTCTGGAGCGAGCGGGCGGCAACAAGCGTCGCGCGGCGGCATTGTTGGGCATAGCTAGGCGAACGTTGTACCGCCAACTCGACAGTTGAGTTGCCAGTGTCGTTGAATGGCTTCAATTTGGTTTCCGCCGCCGGTGCCTCAAACAAGGCACTGACTTGCCAAGCACGAGTCTTACGGTGTCCGGCACCTCTGGTTTCTCTCGTATCCTCTCTTTGGTGTAGTGTCGCTTGAGTCGAAAGGAGCACCATGTCTGTTCCGGTATTTGCCGATGACGTAGAGATTCTGATCTCTATGGAGGAATTGAAGGCACGTATTGCGGTGCTGGGCGAAAAGATCACTCGTGACTACTTCGGTGAGCCACTGACCGTCCTGTTGATCCTGAAAGGTTCATTCATGTTCGGGGCGGATCTCATTCGCGCGATTGACCTGCCTCTTAGCGTGGACTTCATGGGACTTGCCTCGTATGGGGCTGATACCGAGTCTTCCGGGGTCGTTCGAATCACTCAAGACCTTTCCAACCCGGTAAAAGACCGGCATGTCCTTATAGTCGAGGATATTGTCGATACTGGGCTTACCATGAAGTATCTTCTAGAAAACCTTGGGAGCCGGAAGCCGAGCAGTGTGAAGATCTGCTCGTTACTGGAGAAACCGGCTCGCAGCAGTTATGAGATCGAGATCGACTACCTCGGCTTTACTATCCCGGACAAGTTTGTAGTGGGGTATGGTCTGGATCATGCGGAGCGTTATCGTAACCTGCCTTTTGTGGGAGTATTGACGCGGGATTGCATGGAACGTCGCTAAGTGACACGCTAGTAAGACATCGGCTAGGCTGGCCGGAGCCGGCCAAAATGGCGGCAAGGGAATACGAACATGACTGAGCAAAGCGAAACCATGGTCGACGATTATCCTCGAAGCGAGAAAAGGGTGGGAAGGTTCCTTGTGAGGCTGCTTGTAGCGGCTATCATCCTGGTTCTCGTGGCGGGCGTTTTGTACTTGCTGGCCGAGCGCAACTCCAGGCGATACTTCCTCGTCGTCGAGGAAAATCACTTGATCGTTCAGCGGGGCATTTTCTTTCCCGTGGGCGAGCGCAGATACAGTCCGGAGGATCCGGACTTCCAGGCCGCCTATCGCCCTATACCCATTCCCGCGGGCGAGGAGCCGGAGCCCAGGTTTGCTTTTGACGAAAGGGCGGAGCTGGACCGCGTTCTGGTGGGCAAGCTGCTCGAGTGGTCTCGGGATCGAATCGACATCGACCAGCTAGAGCGCATAGAAGAGGGGATCTACTACCTGCGACGGGCGGAGAAGCTTCCGACGACCACGGCCGCTCAGCGCCAGGAGATGGACATGCTGCGCGGCGAGGTGGCCTATCACGAAGGGCGACGTTTCATCGAGTCCGCCCTTCGCAGCCTCGATACTGCTCGTGAGCGTTTGACGCAGGCTCGTGACAGCCCAGCGGGCTGGGGGAGAGAGAGCAGGCTGCTTCTTCAGGCCATTCAGGAGCCGGAGGAAGCTTTGCGAAAGGCTTTGCGGGACGAAGATCTCATGCCTGATCCCGAGGAGCAGCCTCAGCTGGACGAGCCCGAAGCCGAATCCCTCGACGAGGATGAACCTATCGAGGACGCGGCTGACCTGGCTATTGATCTGGCGCCCGAGGACTTGATGTTGGAGGACGAAGACCGGCAGCTAGTAGAGGAAGAGCAGCAGGGAGACGACGAGTAGTTGGGATTATTTGGGGGGTACCCAGCGGTTGATGCCGCGCAATGTCTCGGGTTCACATCCGCACTGCCGTAGCGTTCTCGGTGGCGACCGTCGTCCTGGCTGTCGTGCTCGTTTTCTTGCGTTCGAAAGAAGAGGCGGCCATGGAGGAAGCTCTGCCGCCTCCCAGCGAGGATGCCGTTGGCGGTGAGATGCCGCAACCAGGCGATGCGGAGAAGGTAACTGCTCCACTCGAGTCGAGAAGAGCGGTGATCTGCGGCATCGTAATGACGGCGGGAGGTAGTCAGGTGGCTGCCGCGCTAGTAGGATTGCGAGGATCTACCGGTTGGCTCACTTCACGCACCGGAGAGAGCGGGGAGTTTTGCTTCCGAGGACTTGCTCCAGGAAGCTACGATCTCGCCGCCGCGTCCGAGCTGGGTCGCTCTGAAACCGTGGAAGGACTCGTTGTCGGCGCGGGAGACGAGCTCTTGGATCTGGCGCTTGTCTTGCGACGTGGCACATCGGTCATGGGGCGTGTGCTCGACCGGTTGACGGGGGAAGGCATCGGCAACGCCAGAGTTAGAGCGCTTTGCTCCGCAAGGCTGGGTCTTTGTGAGAGCGAAAGCTCGACCGATGGGGGATTCACGCTGTCCGGGGTGCCTAAAGGTCGACACGTACTACTGGTCACCGCACCCGGATTCTCCAGTGGCGAAATGTTGCTGGACGTACCGGGGCAGAGGCCCGTAAGGGGTGTAAACGTATTGTTGGATCCGCTGGCGCGCGTTTCCGGGCGGGTGGAAGACGCGGCTGGAGCGCCGGTGAAGAACGCCAAGGTTCGGGCAGTCGGCTACCGGCTTCGCAGCAGGCCGATGCCGCAGACGGTTCATGGTGAGGGCGCTGTTAGAAGCCTGGAGGACGGCTCATTCGAGCTGGAAGCAGAGCCTGGTCTAGTTACGATTTTGGCGGACGCTGCCGGCCATGGGCCCGGTCGAACCCCGGGTGTCGAGAGCCGAGCCGGCGGTGCCGTGGAGGGTGTGGTGGTACGACTGTCCACTGGCTCTGGGCTTGTTGTCGATGTGCTTGATGTGGACGGGCTGCCCGCGGGCGGAGCATTTGTCAGAGCCTTGTGTGAGGGTGAAATCCGCTGCGGGTCGGCAGTGGCCGATCAGCACGGTAGAGCTGCATTGAGAGATCTCTCCACCGGCATTGTTCGGGTCGAGGCCGCGGCACCCGGAAATGGAGGCAGGGCCAGCCTCGATGTCCATCTGGAAGCCGGTATCCAAAGGCGCCTAACCGTGGCTCTATCGGACACAGGAGTGATAACCGGCCTCGTGCTGGATCACGCGGAGAGGCCAGTGGAAGGGGCTTTCGTGAGAGTTCTGGATGAGATGGGCAATGTGATCGGCAACACGGGGGCGGGACCGGAAGGACGCTTTAGGATCTCGGTGCCCGAGGGAGATCACTTGACAGTCGAGGCCGAAGCCGGGGGTCTTACGGGGGAACGAAGATCTGTAAGAGCGGGTGACGATGTTCGACTCGTCCTGGCGGCGGAAGGTGAGATAACCGGATATGTAACTGATCAGGCGGGCAGGCCTGTTGCGGATTTTTCGGTGACCCTGCTCTCGAGCGGAGATGCCGATAGAGGCGTTTCGCAGCGCCAACGCTTCTTGTCCGAACGGGGAGACTTTGCCTTTGAAGGACTGTCTCCCGGCGCTTATCGTCTCCAAGCCGCCGCACCCGGATATGCACCTGGCGAAGAGGTTTCAGTCCGTGTTTGGCCCGGCGAGGCAAGAGGCTCGGTAAAGCTTACGGTGTCCTCAGCCGGACGGGTATTCGGGCGCGTGACCGCGCTCGATGGAGAGCTTCCCATCGAGGGAGCTCGTGTTGCGTTGGAACCCCGGCGTTTGCGTGGGCCGGCCAGGTGGGTCGCCGCCTCCGGTGCCACCGTGAAGAGTGACGCAAAGGGAGAGTTTCTGCTCGACGGCGTGCCGGCTGGATACTCGACCAGGGTTTTTGCTTGGCACCCCGACTGGTCCGCTGGGGCGAGTGCGCCGGTCATGGTGGAAGAAGACGTCAACTCGGGGCCGGTTACCATCCGTCTTCGGGCGCGAGAAAGCTCGGCCAAAGCGGTGGATGCGTTCGGCGGCGTCGGCATGACCATCGGACAGGATGACGACGGTCATATCCGCGTGGGAAAGGTTTACCCCGGTGGACCGGCGTTTTTGGCGGGTTTGCGGGAGAGAGATCGAATCCTGTTCGTGGACGGCGCGCCCGCGGACCATCTTGGTCTGCGGGGCGCCTTGAAAGCAATTCGCGGTCCGGTGGGGACCGATGTCAATCTCGTACTAGAACGCGAGGGAGACTCTACTTTCGAAGCCCGAATGGTGCGTGTAGAGCTTCGTATGTGAGATAAATGCCCTACGTTCGAGCTTCCGCGGGTCTCTTTGCTCCAGTCGGCACCTCTCGTCGCCGCGGGGCGAAGAACAGTAGCGCGATGCCGCAAAGTCCGACGACCGCGTAAATGATCCTGCTTGCAACGCTGCTGTCAAGCGCCACGGTTCCGCCGAAGATGGCGTCGACCAGGTTCCAGTTCAAGAACCCGATCAGACCCCAGTTGATCGCTCCGATAATAGCGACCACATAGGCTATTTGACCTATTGTTCTGTTCATGGCATGACCTCCTTGGAGGGAGAGGAATCTCTGTCTCATGCTAACCTTGGCAACGTGGCACCCTGGAGCAAATGGGTTCTTTCGAGGCGAGGCATCATGGGCAACCTCTCCCATACTCGTTCGTTTCCCCGGGTCTATCATCATTTCCTATGAAGGTAAGAATCGACGACATCACCGACGTTGGGTGCAGATTCAACAAGGGTGTACCCTACTCCCGCTTCGACGGAATGCTCACCGAGGAAGGCACCGGCTACCGAGCATCGGAGCCGGTTCAGGTCGATGCGCGCCTGCATCGGGCGGGGAGCCGGATTGTCATAGAAGGTTCTCTTGTCACCGGCGTAAGGAGTCCCTGCAAGCGTTGCCTAAGGGAGGTAGAGCAGACTCTTCCTTACTCTTTCCAGCTTGAGCTTCTTCCTGGTGGCCAGAATCGACCGGAAGGAAGCCGGGTCGATGACGGCGATGAGTGCGATGAACGGGATGGGAGCTTCTCGATGGAAGAGGCCGATTACGACCACTACGAGGGTGAAAGCATCGACATGTGGCTTGTGGTACGTGAACAACTTCTTCTAGCGTTGCCCGAATACACTTTGTGTGACGAGCACTGTGAAGGTTTGTGTCAGACCTGCGGGGCGAACTTGAACGGCGGTGACTGTGGATGTAACCGCACCGTAGTGGACCCTCGCTTGGCTGACTTGTCCAAGATCAGAATCAATTGACAAGAGGCGGTAACCCGCTTTCAGGAGGCTAAAGTGGCCGTTCCCAAGAAACGAACCTCGAAAATGAAGCAACGGATGAGGCGCACCCACTTCAAGGCTTGGAGACCGAACATCTCTTCGTGCCCGCGCTGCAACAGGCCCGTGATGTCCCACAGGGTCTGCTCGGGCTGTGGCCACTACCGTGGCAGAGAGATAATCGCCGCCGGCGAGGAGTAGCAGCCGGTTTGCTGTTTTTTTCCCTGTTACTCGCGTCGCCTCGGCTAGCTGGTGTCGGGCGTGACTGCCGGGATTGTGCTACGGGTAGCCCGTCCGGCTCGTAGGCGGTGTCTCATGGAGCGAGTGGGTTCGGAGGAGCGATGAGCAAGGTTGCTTTCGTCTTTCCAGGTCAGGGCTCGCAAGCCGTCGGAATGGGCGTACGGCTCATGGAGGAGTGCGTGGAGGCTCGCGCGGTGGTGTATGCGGCGGATGACGCGTTGTCTGGAAAGCTGGATCTCATATCGCTCCTCTCGGATGGTCCCAGAGAGTCACTCGACCGCACCGCAAACACCCAGCCTGCCATCTTGACCGTCAGCCTAGCTGCGCATGCGGCTTTATTGGCCCGCTTGCCGGGCCTTCGACCGACGCTTGTCGCAGGTCACTCTCTTGGTGAGTACTCCGCTTTGGTGGCGGCGGGCGCGCTCTCCCTCCCTGATGCTCTTCGGGCCGTTCGTGCAAGGGGTACCTTCATGCAGCAGGCCGTGCCCGAGGGTTTCGGTGCAATGGCGGCGATTGTAGGGCTCGGCGCCGAGCAGGTCGAGGCCGTTTGCGCGCGGGTATCCTCGGAGGAAGGTGGCGTTGTGGAGCCCGCCAACATCAATGGTCCAAGGCAAACCGTCATTTCGGGCGAGGCCGGCGCGGTAGCGGTTGCCTGCAAACTCCTCAAGCAGAATGGAGCCCGGCGCGTGGTGCAGCTTCCCGTCAGCGCTCCTTTTCATTGCTCGCTCATGGCTCCGGTGAAAACCCCGCTCGAGGCGATATTGGAAGAGGTCGATATCAGGGCTCCGAAGGTGCCGGTCATATCCAACGTTGATGCTACTCCCGTTAGGAGCCCAAGGCGGGTGAAATCACTCTTGGTCAAGCAGGTGGTGTCTCCCGTGCTTTGGGAACAAACCATCCGTGCTTTTGCAGCCGCAGGGGTGACCGATGTAGTGGAGCTTGGGCCGGGTAAGGTGCTATGCGGTCTCGTTAGACGCATCGAACCGACTATCAACTGTCATAATGTCGAGGACCCGGATGGCTTGGGCGAGGTCGTTTCGGCCCTTGGAGGTGACGGTGGGGGCAGGAATGTTTGATTTCGAAGGAAAGGTGGCCTTGGTGACGGGCGGCTCTCGCGGGATTGGGCGCGCCACCGTGGAACTTTTGGGCCGTGGCGGTGCTACCGTCATCGTCTCCTATATCGTCAATGAAGCCGCGGCCGAGGAAGTGGTTGAAGCGGTCAAGAGAGTCGGAGGCAATGCAGGCGCTCTCCGGTTCGATGTGGCCGACCCCCAGGCCTGTAAGCGCGCCGTAGAGCAAGTCGTAAAAGAGTGTGGCAGCTTGGATGTGCTGGTCAATAACGCCGGGATCGCCATGGACGGTATCGTCATGAGATTGAAGAGCGATGATTGGGATCGCTCTCTTGCCGTGAATTTGTCCGGGGTGTTCCATATGTGCCGAGCGGCAAGCCGTTCCATGATGAAGCAGCGGTCCGGCGCCATAGTGAACGTATCCTCGGTTGTCGCTCGTTCGGGAAACTCCGGCCAGGCCGCCTACGCGGCCGCCAAGGGAGGGGTCGTGTCATTGACTCGAAGCATGGCGCGTGAATTGGCCGGTCGTGGGATTAGGGTAAACGCGGTCTCGCCCGGTCTGATAGATACAGACATGACCGCCGCCATTCCGGAGGAGGTTCGATCAAGGGTGATAGACAAGATACCTCTCGGACGAATCGGCGTGGCTGATGAGGTTGCGGGAGCAATAGCGTTTTTAGCATCCGATCAGGCGAGCTACGTCACCGGGCACGTTCTCGATGTGAACGGTGGTATGTACATGTCGTAGAATCAACCCCCAAGCCCTCAAGGTGGCCAATCTTTCGCCACGAAAGGAAACAACCAATGCAGGTCGAAAAGAAGGTTCGGGCGATCATCGCCGAGCAATTGGGAATCAATGAGGACCAGGTGAAGGCGGAGTCATCTTTCATAGAAGACCTTGGCGCGGATAGTCTGGATATCGTGGAGCTGGTCATGGCCATGGAGGAGGAGTTCGAGATCGAGATTCCGGACGAAGAGGCCGAAAACATCAAGACGGTTCAGGATGCCCTGGATTACGTCTCTGAGCACAAGCAGTAGCGGAGCCCGTCGATTGGGTTCGGCGGCAATTACGTTCGTGGGCGCGCGATTGAGGACTTTGTAACAACAAGTTTTTGGACAAAGTGACTTGGAGGCGATGTGGGCTACATTGTTGCCAGTGATCATGCTGGGGTTCGGGTGAAGACGCTCGTGGTCGAGCATTTGCGCGCTTGCGGCATTGAGGTGGAAGATCTTGGTACCAGCGCAAAGAAACCGGTGGATTACCCCGACATGGCGTTGGCCGTTGCTCACCGGGTCGCGAGGGGAGACGCTGCGAGTGGAATATTGGTGTGCGGGACGGGGATAGGGATGTCCATGGCGGCTAACAAGGTGCCCGGTATTCGGGCCGCCGTTTGCAGAAGCTGCTATGAGGCAAAGATGTCAAGGGCACACAACGATGCCAACGTGTTGTGCCTTGGAGAGCGGGTAACGGGGCTGGGATTGATCGAGGAGATCTTGTCGGTTTGGCTCGACACGGAGTTCGAAGGAGGCCGTCACGAGCGCAGAGTGGAGAAGATCAGAGCTTTGGACGGGGAGCGTCGTGCGTAAAGTACACCGCTCCGCAGGAGGAATTTTTACGTGACCTGCCCATTTTGCGGTGGACTGGATAACAAAGTCATTGACTCTAGGCTGTCGCGAGAGAAGACGGCCATAAGACGGCGTCGCTCATGCGAGGGGTGTGGTAGGCGTTTCACGACCTACGAGCGGGTCGAGGAGCTTGCTCCAATAGTAGTCAAGAAGGACGGTCGTAGAGAGCATTTCAACCGACGCAAACTCTTGGCGGGTCTCGAGAGAGCCTGCGAGAAAAGAGCGATCGCTGCTCAAACGATAGACTCGTTGGCCGATGAATTGGAGCGCGGGCTGATTGAGCGCGGAGAGAAGGAGGTTTCTAGTCGGCGGATAGGGGATATGGTGATGGACCGCCTACGTAGTTTGGACCCCGTTGCATATGTCCGGTTTGCTTCGGTCTACAGGTCCTTTACCGACTTGGACGAGTTCGTGGAGGAGATTCGCGGGATGGGAATTACCCGTAGTGGAGGCAGCGGTCGATGACCTCGTCTGTCGGGGGCTCCTCGGCAGCCCAGCGCAGTCCCGATTTGTTTTACATGGAGGAGGCTCTTCGAGAGGCTCGAGCAAGCATAGGCCGGACTTCGCCGAATCCTCCTGTTGGAGCAGTGGTTGTACGAGAAGGAGAGATTGTGTCCTCCGGCCGTACCTGTCCCGCCGGCGGCTTTCACGCCGAGGTCCTGGCCTTGAAAGAAGCGGGCGCCGCTGCTCGCGGCTCCGTACTTTACACCACCCTGGAGCCCTGCTGTCATCATGGCAAGACGGGGCCCTGTACAGAGGTGATTGTCGCCTCGGGAGTCTCTAGGGTGGTGGTAGGGTGCCAGGATCGCAACCCGCTGGTATCCGGCCGAGGCATCGAGGCTTTACGCGAGGCCGGGCTGGACGTGGAAATTGGTGTGCTCGAGGAGCGATGCGTAGAGATTGCGAGGCCCTTTTTCACTTGGATAGAGCAGCGAAGGCCATACGTCGTTCTCAAGGCCGCTGTTACCCTGGATGGCCGAATCGCTACGCCCGGCGGAGACTCCAAGTGGATCAGCGGAGAACGATCTCGAGAGCTTGTTCACCGGTGGCGAGACCGCTTTGATGCCGTCCTAGTGGGGGCGGGCACCGTAAAAGCGGACGACCCTTCCTTGACCACTCGGCTTGTGGGAAAAGGAGGGCGTGATCCCATAAGGGTTATTTTAGACGGGGGCTTATCGACCGAGCCGGAATCCGGTGTCTACCGCCATACCTCGGATGCGCCCACCTGGCTGGTGAGCACCGAAGACGTCGACACGGTCCGCCTAAAGAAATACCTGGCTCAAGGCTTCAATGTTGAGAGTCTGGTTCTGCCTGGAGAGGACGGTAGCGTCGATGTAGGCGCTCTAATGGAAGCTTTGGCTGCCCGAGGAATCGTCTCCCTTCTGGTTGAAGGGGGCGGCGTGGTCAATGGCGCGCTCTTGGCGAAGGGGGTTGTCGACGAGATTAGGCTATTCATGGCACCAAAGCTTCTAGGCGGCGGGCGTCCCTGGATGATGTTATCGTCCGATCTCGTTCCCAGGCACGTATCCCAAGCGACACCCGTCCAGAAGGTTTCCATGGAGCAGGTGGGAGAAGATCTCTTGATTCGAGCGCTTCTCTCGCGCCGCGATGCCTCCATACCGGAAGGACGAGTATCCAGGTAAGCCGGAGGCATTGTCTTCGGAAGCCGAACGCCGAGTTAGGTCAGCTTGTCCTCGAATTAGTAGAGATCCAAGAGAATCAACTCGGTCTGTTCAGTTGGGAACTCGGCGGGGTCATGCGAGCCGGCGTCTTGCTCTGTTGTTTCTGGAGCTGCGTCTTCGATTATGTCCCGCAAATCCGTCGCTGGCATCTCCTTCATCTCGCAGCCGAACGAATCTTCGCCGAGGCACAAGAACGCATCTCCATTTTCGATCGGAATCACGGAACCTTCAGCTACGGGCCTGAAAGCTTCGGGCACTTCCGGGTCGCGCTCCAAGATGAAGACGGCCATCTCGCCCAAGCCGAGGTCGGTCCATCGCTCCACATGATCCAAAGGGTCGATCGCGATGATGGCCAACAGCGGATCCGGCAGCTCTCCATACCAGATGCTCTCGACCTCCAGGATGAAAGCTCTATGACAGTGATCGACGAAGAAGGACTCGCCGGCCCGAGCGTGCACGATCAGCTCGGATCGCTCCGCGGCCTCCTCAATTGGCAATAGTCCCCTGCTGGGGCACGTCACCGAGGTCTGGTCCACGAAGCCCGCGGCCTCGTTCTCGGACAAGCCACACCCACCCAATGACAGGAACCAAATTGTTCCAGCCACAGTCGTCATACGCCGAATCATCACCACAATCCTAACCGTTGTTGGCGGTTATGGCCAGTTCTGAGTTGTAACTCCAGACACTAACCGGCTTTTTTTCGTTGGCCTGCCCTTTGCTACCGTGTGTTCCCGCATGAGGGATGATCGGTCCTGCCTCTAGGCGACTGAAGAGATCCGGCCTGGACTCCACTTATAGTGATAATAGTTGGCGCGCCGCCTCCAAACGGGAGCTATACTCTCGCGTCATGTTTACAGGGCTGATTCAGGATATGGGAACTATAACGGCTGCGAGTCGGGATGGCGGGCCCATGCGTCTCACGGTTGCTCCCGACTCCATAAGCCCGTCCGATCTCGAGCATGGGGAGTCCATCGCCGTATCTGGTCCGTGTCTCTCCGTGACGAGTACCTCCGGGGAGACCGTCTCCTTTGACGTGGGAGTAGAAAGCCTACAGTGTTCCACCGCCGGACAGTGGCGTGCGGGAAGACGCGTCCACCTCGAAAGGGCGCTTCGTCTCGGAGATCGACTCGGTGGGCACTTGGTGCTTGGTCACGTGGACGGGGTCGGGCGAGTGGTGCATCGTGTTGAGGAAAAGGGCTTGATTCGACTCACTGTGAGTCTTTCGAAAAAAATAGCTCCGCTTGTGTGCGAGAAGGGTTCCATTGCCGTGGATGGTGTTTCCCTTACGGTGAACGAGGTCGGCAGGGAAGACTTTTCCGTGGCTCTCATACCGGAAACCTTGGAGCGAACCACCTTGGGCCGATTGGTCAGAGGTGATTATGTCAATCTGGAAGCGGACATTCTGGCGCGACATTTGGCCAGGATGCTTGCATTTCACCGCGGCGAGGATGAAGAGTCTTCACTAGATCTGGAGTTCTTGGCCCGCTGCGGCTATCTGTAGGTGCGTTATGCCAATGGATCGTGTTGAAAAAGCCATCGCCGAGGTTCGTGCCGGGCGCATGGTCATTCTGGTCGATGATGAGGATCGCGAGAACGAGGGAGACCTGTTCCTGGCGGCGGAAAAGGTGACCCCGGAGGCTATTAATTTCATGGCTCTCCACGGGCGAGGCCTCATCTGCCTTTCGCTAACCGAGGATCGATGCGACGAGCTGGACTTGCCAAGCATGGTGGGTACGAACACCTCGCCTCTGGGGACGGCGTTTACGGTTTCGATAGAGGCGGCTTCAGGGGTCTCCACGGGCATAAGCGCGGCGGATAGATCTCGAACCATACAGGTGGCAATAGGCGACGACACCAAACCATCGGACTTGGTGCGTCCCGGCCACGTCTTTCCGTTGCGGGCTCGCAATGGGGGGGTACTCGTTCGAACCGGACAGACCGAAGGTAGCGTCGATCTGGCTCGACTGGCCGGCCTCAAGCCGGCCGGCGTGATATGTGAGATCATGAACGAGGACGGCACTATGGCCCGTAGGCCGGATCTCGAGCGTTTTGCGCAGCGCCACGGCCTTTGCATTTGCACGATTGCCGATCTCATAAGCTACAGAATGCAGCGAGAGAGGCTCGTGCATCGGGTGGCCGTCTCCGACATGCGCTTCGGCGACCTTGGAGATTTTCGAGTGATAGCCTACCGGAGCAAGGTCGACGAAGAGGTTCACCTCGCCTTCACTCGTGGCTCATGGAAACCGGATGACGCCGTGCTGGTCAGGGTCCAAAACCGCGATTTGATGGTCGATCTGATTGGGGCCGCCAGCCGCCAGGGAACCTGTAGCTCCAGCTTTTATCGCTCGCTAGCCAGAATCGCCGCTGAAGGAGCCGGGGTCGCGGTTTATCTTCGCAGGCACCTCGATGGGTGCGCGGAGGCTCTCTTGAACCGCATCGATGGGCATCCTTCTGGCGAACTCTGTGACAAAGAAGAGTCGGAGGCGGAGATTCAGCCCGACTTGCGAGAGTACGGTATAGGTGCCCAGATCTTGCGGGATTTGGGGGTGAGGCGACTTCGTTTGATGTCCGATGCGCCTGCTCGCATCGTGGGCATCGAAGGGTTTGGAGTGGTCATGGTTGAACGGGTTCCGCTACTCGAGGACACCGGCAATGTGACCTATATCGGCCGGTTCGGAACCGGCAAGGGATAGCCAGCTCGCGCTGGAGAAGGTTGAGGCTTGATAATGCCCCGGAGAATTGAAGGAAAATTTGATGGTAGTGGCCTGAAGATTGCCATTGTGGCAAGCAGGTTCAACTCGTTCGTCGTCGATCATTTGGTGGAGGGCGCGCTGGATGTTTTGGTGCGTCATGGGGTCGAAGACGAAGATATAACGGTCTACAAGTGTCCCGGAGCCTGGGAGTTGCCCGCTGTTACGGCACGTGTGCTGGCGAATGATGGAGCCGATGCCGTTCTGGCGCTGGGCGCGGTCATTCGAGGTGGGACACCACATTTCGAGTATGTATGCGCCGAGGCGACCAAAGGCCTCGCGACTCTAACGATGGATAGCAAGGTCCCATTGGGTTTCGGACTTCTTACCTGCGACACCATCGAGCAAGCCATTGAGCGTAGCGGTACCAAGGCAGGCAATCTGGGCTCCACCGCGGCCCTGTCTGCTCTCGAGATGGTCGATCTCTATCGTGCCGTCGCGGAAGGCGGCAGGGAGCGCTAACGAAGGTGGGGCGTCGCAGAAAGGCCAGGGAGAGAGCGCTACAGGTGCTCTACCAGATGGATGTGAGCGGTACCGGGGCGGAAGAGGCTCTCGAGTCCGCGTCGGAAGAGGCGGAGGAGCGGCCGACACCGGCCGTGCGGAAGTACCTCGGTGATCTGGTTCTAGGCGTTACGCAAAATAGGCAGGTCATTGACGAGATCATTCAGCGGCACAGCGCCAACTGGCGAGTAGATAGGATGGCGCGGGTCGATCGCAATGTCTTGCGTATGGCTACCTTCGAGCTAATGCACCAGCCGGAGGTCCCCCCTAAAGTAGTGCTCAACGAGGCCATCGAGATAGCCAAGAGATTTGGGAGTGAGGAGTCGGGTGCTTTCATAAATGGTATTCTCGATAAGGTGGCGAGGGAGATAGCAGCTTCGGAAGAGGAGGTCTGACGGTGGAGGTTGTGGCGGTAGAAAAGGACCTGGAGCATCTCGACCTGCTGGATGCCGACACGCTTCTCCTTTTTCTTGTGCAAGGCGAAGAGCCTATTACCGGTTTGGCGGGTCTGGTGGATTGGAGGCTCACCGGCCGGCTGTCAAGGTATGTACTTCGCGGTTGGTTTACCGGGGTGCGCGGAGAGAAGGTGCTCATGCCCAGTCACGACCGTTTGCCTGTGTGCCGCCTCCTGGGGATCGGATCCGGTCCTCGAGATTCCTTGGATCTGGATGTTATTCGGACCCTGGCCGAGCTGGCCGGTGAAGCGCTGCACGATGCGAAAGTGGGTTCCGTGGCTTGCGCCCCGCCCGGGGAACCCGAGTCGCCCGGGGATGTAAAGGAAACCGTGCGGGCACTACGTGAAGGCCTTTCCAAGCGCTTCAATGGCCGACTGATTCTTGTTGGAGCAGCCGTATCCTAAACCGGAAATCATGATTCTGGATCGACGCCTCGCGGGTCGATTCGTCCAGAATCACGATCTCTGGTTTAGTCGTGAGGTGACAAGCGCGGTGTGTCAGTGATCGGCGTCTGATGACAGCTCGGCATGCAGTATGGCGAGCTGTTCCTCGAAATCGGGGATGATCAGCCTGGCCCGTTCGATGTATTCGGGAGTTACATGCATTTCGACCTCGTGCATTTCAGCTTGGCCGCCTCGTGTCGCACACCAGATCCTTACAGTCGAAGGAGTGTAGATGCCGGCCGTAATGGCGGACACGAGCCAGTTCACGAAGGTGAGCCGGTTGTGAACCACCGCCACGCCTTGTGGGCAGATCTCTTCGAGTCGAAGGTCGTCGGACAAGGTGATGAGGCCACCGATTAGGTGATGATGCCAGGTGTCGTAGTTTGCGGTGGCCATGGCCGGCTGTTGCTCTGTTCGGTAGGTGTGAGCATAACAGCCGGAAAGAAGAACAGCGGCGAGCAGTGTCGAAAGAAGAAAGCAATGTGAGCGAGGCACGGCATTCCTCCAGGTTGGGGTTGATTCGGTAAACTTGCCTTCTTTGCCGCTCCCGTCAAGCAAGTTCGTTCCTCGGCTGGACCATCATCGGCTATGGTGCGACGCTCGACTCGAGGACCACCGGAATCATGGGCCGCTAGCTGGCCGTTCAATAGATCATGCCTCTTCCCCAAGCGTTGAAGGACAAGCTGGAGCGTATTCCAGCGGTGCCCGGTGTATACATCATGCGGGACCGCCGGGGGGTCGCGATCTATGTCGGCAAGGCGGTGAACCTTCGCTCTAGGGTGCGGGGCTATTTCTCGACGAGCAGCCGTGACGAGCGGGCTTTCGTTCCCCTGTTGGACCGCCTACTGGGAGACCTCGAGATATTGAAGGTCGGCAGCGAGCAAGAAGCATTGCTGCTGGAGAACGAGCTGATCAAACGTCACAAGCCTCGTTTCAACGTTCTTTTGAAGGACGACAAGGACTTTCTGACTCTCAGGCTCGATACCAGAAAAAAGTACCCTCATCTTGAAGTCTGGAGACGTCCCGAGCCGGATGGCGCAAGATATTTTGGGCCCTATACAAGCGCGGTTGCGGTTCGTAAGACTCTTCGGATGATTAACCGGCATTTTCAGCTTCGCACGTGCTCCGACGCGGAGATGTCACGAAGGACCAGGCCCTGCCTCCAGCATCAAATCGGACGCTGTCCAGCTCCTTGTGTCCGTGGAGCGCCCGAGTATCCCCGCAACGTACAAGACACAATCCTCTTCCTCGAAGGTAGGCACTCCGACTTGGTGGATCACCTCCAATCTCGGATGCGGGCGGCTAGTGACGAGCTAGCGTTCGAGGAGGCAGCGCGGTTGCGTGATCACCTTGGCGCCGTGAAGGCTATTTTGGAGCGGCAGCGGGTCGTGCAGGTCGGCGATCTCGCCGAGCGTCATGCCATCGGCTGCTACCGCGAGGGGCCGGTGCTGTCGGTACAGGTTCTGGATGTTCGAGGCGGAAGGCTGACCGGAGGAAGAAGTCATACTTTCGACGAGCAAGAGTTTCCTACCGCGGAGTTGTTGGGCTCGCTATTGCTTCAGATATATGAGCGCTCGGAACCTCCTTCGCTGCCCGACGAAGTGTTGCTGCCGTCGGAAGTTGACGGAAGGGAGGCGTTGGCCGAGTGGCTGTCGGATCGGCGAGGGCGAAAGGTAAGGGTATTAGTGCCCCAGCGAGGGGAGAAGCGCCGGTTGGTCGAGCTTGCCGAACAGAACGCCGCCACGAGCTTCAAGCTCGAGAGAGAGAGGTCGGCGGACGATCTGGCTTTGCTGGAGCGGCTTCGGGTTTCCTTGAATCTCTCGAGGTTTCCCCATTGCATCGAAGGTTATGACGTCTCCCAGACGCAAGGTGGGGATGCTGTCGCTTCAAGAGTTGTTATGGTGGAAGGAAGGCCGGACAAGGCTCGTTACAGGCGGTACCGACTTCGCTTCGCAAAGGGGGGAGATGACTACGCCATGATGCGAGAGGTTCTACGGCGCCGGCTCCTTCGCGGCATAGAGGAGCAGGATCTTCCAGACCTGATAGTGGTGGACGGTGGTAAGGGGCAGCTCGGCGTTGCCAGATCCGTGCTGGCCGACGCGGCGGTTGATGAGACGGATGTCATTGCGCTGGCAAAAGGACGCTCTTCCTCGAGGATGGACGGCTCCGGCGAAGGTGCTCCGATTCCGGAGAGGGTATTCATTCCTGGACGGAAAGACCCCGTAGTTCTTCCTCCCGATTCAGCCGAGTTGCTTCTTTTGGCTCGTCTTCGTGACGAAGCCCACCGTTTTGCAGTGTCGCTCCACAGGAAGCTTCGTTCGAAGCGGTCGCTGGCCGGTCGCATCGAAACGATACCCGGCATTGGACCCCACAGACGGCGAACTCTCCTGCGGCACTTTGGGTCTTTCAAGCGTTTGCGGCAAGCCTCCCCGGAAGAAATCGCAGAAGTTCCCGGCTTCTCGACCAAGCTGGCCACCATGATTAAGAAAACGATCTGACGATAGATTGGCTTTTCGGTTGCCGAGTTGGGCACCGGTGGCATATAGAGCACCGCTATGCGACTATACTCAAAGGTGATACCGGCCATCTCCCGGGAAGTGATTAGTAAGTTGATGGAGGACGGGGATATCGAGGTCGAGCCTATGCGAGTGGCCGACGCCGAGCAGGACATGACGGCGATAATGAAGCAATACGTCGCCGACGAGGAGGCTGTGGTGAACGCCACTCGGGAGGCACTCGACCGCCGAGGCTACGATCCCTCTCACTTCAAGCGCGTGAAGAGGGAGATGGCGGAGGTTAGAGGTCATAGGACGGGCCAGGAGGGGCTCGACTACGTCATCAACCAGATGCTGGAGTTTCTCATAATCTCGAGAAACGTCGAGGAGGTGTACGCCGAGGATCACGTGATGCGCCGAAAGATCCATGACATCTTCAAAAGACATCTGCTCGTGGACGATGAGATAGATCGCGAGGCGAGATCCCGGCTCAAGCATCTCCAGGAGGGCACCTCCGACTGGGAGGTCGAGTATCGAAAGCAGGTGGAGCAGATAAAGAGGCTGCGGGGACTGCTCTAAACCCGAAATCACGATCTCCGGTTTAGCTGGCCTGTCGCAGCTTCTTACCGCAGCTCTATCTCGGGCGCGTGCAGATGCTGTCGCAAGAAACTCGTTGCTCGGCGACCTACTTCGTCCAGCGCCCCCGGTTCCTCGAATAGGTGTCCCGCGCCGTGAACGATTACCAGGCGAGTATGGCCTGAAACGCGGTCGACGACCTCGGCGTGAATCGCGAGCACCGATTGGTCGTTTTCGCCAACTAGGAACAAGCATGGAACTCGTACCCGAGGAAGCCATCTTTCGGCGAGATCAGGCCTTCCACCTCGAGAGATGACGGCATGCACTTCCGCTGGGCGCTCCGCGGCAGTGACGAGCGCGGCGGCGGCGCCGGTGCTTGCTCCAAAGCAGGCCTTCGGTAGCTGGGCCAAATTCTCCTGCTCATTGGTCCAGTCCAGTGCGCCTGTCATCCTCTTCCCAAGCAGGTCGATGTCGAACCGATACTCCGCGGTGAAGTCATCGCGCGTTGCTTCTTCTTTCGACAACAGGTCGAAAAGGAGAGTCGCATAGCCTGCCTCTTGAAAGAAACGCGCGACTTGACGGTTGCGTCGGCTCTTTCGTCCACTACCGCTTCCGTGTGCGAACAGAACCAATCCGTTGGCCCGTTCCGGTAAAGTGAGGTCGCCATTGAGCGTTGCTCCCTCCACTTGGACGAGCACCTCGTGCTCCGTCGCACTTGTGGGGGTTTCGCGGCGGCCGCTTCTCGCGGAATCGAGCAGAGCACGAACCGTCTCATCCGGTACCTGTTCGAACTGCTGATAGGCGAGCCCTACCGCCCATATCATTGGTGATACCTCGACACACACGATCTCATCGGTCTCCGGAGAGAGCCGTTGAAGACTTTCGGGACCTGCTACTGGAACCGCGACCACCGTCCGAGAAGCTCCCTGTTTTCTGACCACCTGTATGGCGGCCCTCATTGTTCCGCCGGTGGCAACCCCGTCATCCACCAGGATGACCGTCTGGCCTTCCAGAGGCACCTTTGGGTTGTCTCCGCGATAGCTCTGCATGCGTCGCTCAATTTCGTCCGTCTCGCGCTCGACCGCGGGAGAGAGAGCATCTCGTGTCAGGCCTAGCTGCGCTGTCATTACCTCGTCGAGGAAGACGATCCCGTCCTCACCGACCGCGCCGACTCCGAGCTCGGGACGGCCCGGTGCGCCGACTTTGCGCACCCCCACTACATCGAGTGGGGCACGAAGGTACTTTGCCACCTCGTATGCCACGGGTACTCCACCTCTGGGCAGCGCCGCCACCACGAGGTCTTGGTAGCGAAACTTCTCTAGGCGCGCGGCAAGCCGCGTGCCCGCTTCCGAGCGATCACGAAAGATTTGAAACATGGCTGAAGGCTCCTGTTAATTGCTTTATTGAACTTTGTTTCAGGAGCCATGGGGTCGAGTGCACCGGCTCGCCGAACAGTCGAGGCCGGCAAGACTTCAGGTAGGGGCTGACTCGGCTTCTTTGGGGCAGGTCGTGAGCCCTTCTCGGGCGTTTCGACCGGCGAAACGCACGAAAACCACCAAGGCTGCGGTTCCGATTGCTATTCCAACCCACCAGGGCAGCCCCCATCCAAACCATAGGTAGCCGAAAAGCGCTGCCGCCGTCATGGAGGTCAGGGCGTATGGGGCCTGCGTGCGTACGTGATCCATGTGATCGCTGCCTGTCGCGATCGATGACATGACCGTGGTGTCACTTATGGGCGAGCAATGGTCGCCGAAAATCGCACCGTCGAGAACGGCGGCCATCGTCACGAAGGTAAGCGGGGCACCACCAATATGAAAGGAAAGGGGGACGGCTACAGGGATGATGATGCCCATCGTTCCCCAACTGGTGCCGGTGGAGAAAGCCACTACAGCCGCGAGCAAGAAAACCACCAGAGGCACGACGAGCGGCGGAACGGCGTCACCCAACACAGCAACCAAAAGAAAGTCGGCCCCCAAGTCGTTGCACACGGCTCCGATCGCCCAGGCCAAAATGAGAATTACTACCGCCGGCCCCATGTAACGGACACCTCGGGCGTATGCCCGGATGGTCTCGCCGACAGGGAGCAAGCGGCGAGCGAGCACAATCGAGAAGAGCAGGGCCGAGCCGAGCAAGGTAGCCGCTGCCATCACGAAGGTGCTGTTCTCGGCGTTTCCGAAGGCGTCGCGCCATGCGCTGAAGGAGGCTAATGCTCCCACCCCGGCCTCGAAGCCGCCTCCATCCCAGAATAGGCCAAGCACGGTCCCTATTAGAACGGTGAGGATGGGGACGAGGGCTACGTGGGCCATGTGAGGGGCGCTTTCGTCCGCTTGGCCGTAATTGTCCGAGTCCAGCCCTCCGGATAAGGGCCGAGCTCCCGGTCTAATGACGGTGCCGTCATGTGCCGCACGTTCTTCGGCGCGAAGCATGGGGCCGTAGTCTCGTCCGGTTATGACGACTACGGCTACGAGCACCAGGGCGAACAGGCAGTAGAAGCGAAACGGGAGGGCGTGAAGAAAGAGGCTGTAGCCGTCCTGTTCCATGCCGACCGCACGTGCGGCGTCGGATAGAAGTCCGATCTCAAAGCCGATCCATGTGGATATCAACGCTACACCGGCAATTGGAGCGGCTGTAGAGTCAACCAGGTAGGCCAGCTTCTCGCGGGCTATTCGCAGCCGGTCCGAGAGCGCTCTCATCGTGGAACCGACCAGAACCGTGTTGGCGTAGTCGTCAAAGAAGACAGCAAGCCCCATTGCCGCCGTAGCCCGCTGCGCGCCTTTGGCGCTGCGGACTCGGCCCGCTATTACGTCAACGATGCCTTGGATGCCGCCGGCCCTGGAAGCAAGGCTGACTAGACCCAGCAAACAGCAGGTGAAAACTATTATCCAAAGCTTGAATGTGTCGGTGAAAGTGGCTTCCCAGAAGTAGCTTCGAGCGGCGTGGGAAGCCATCTCCGCTGGGTTCGCCCCGGTCGCAAGCGCCGCCCCGAGAAGGACGGCCACTCCTAGTGAGATAATGACCTTTCCTGTAGCAAAGGCTAGGATTATCGCGGCGAGAGCCGGGTAAAGCGCGGCCGGACGGATGGGAGAGCGGCTGTGAGCGACCAGTATCGGGGAGGGGCCGTCGATGCCGTATTTTGCCTCGACGGTCGGGCTGTCGCCGGAAAGGTCCATTCGTACGACCAGGTCCGTGCCGGTGGTCGCGATATTCAAGATGAGGGAGGTGTCGAGGTGGCGGCGGATGCGCTCATCATGGAGCACGGCATCGCCTCGAAGAGCCAATGCGGCATCACGAGCACCTACGCCTGGATCGTATGCCTCCAAAATCGCTGTCTCGAGGCCGTCTCTGGCCTCGGCGATAAGGGCGTCCACGGTAGCTCTCTCGGAATGACGTTCCAGTAGCGACAGGCCGAGCGCGCAAATGGCAAAGAACGGCACTGCCAGGCACCAGCGTAGCACCCGGGATGGTCGTTCGATCCTAGAGAAAGTCCTCCTTTTGGACGGAGGAGTAGGCGTGTCCGCCTCATTCCTGGCTGGTTGCGTGACTAGGCCCTCCTGATGCCTTCGATTTGTCGCGGGCGCGCACTGAATCTCGATCCGATGGTTGTAAACCCCGCTCGAGAAAGTGGCGGACTATGCCGGTTCGATGAGGCCATCATAGTATCCTGGAACAGTCGAGGGAAAGCGTCGGAAAAATTGACCGCCTTCCAGGGCATTCTACGATTCAGGGTAGGAGCACACATCTGGGAGGCATCATGGTTGCTGGGCCTTTTTCCACACCAAACGACACTACGACTCTTGGCAGGCTTCGCTCTCGCCGCCGGCGGATGAGGATCCGGGATGGCGACTGGAGCGGGTTGCCGCTCCCGGCTTTGCGTTCGCGAACTTTGGGCGAGAACGGGGCAAGCCGACATGACGGTGGGGGAGAGGCCGGGTCTCCACATGAAGAAGGCTCCATGGCCGGTTTGGTGGAGAGACTCCGAGAGCAGAGGAAGCGTGCCGCGACGGTGCTTGCGGCTCGTCTCTCCTCGAAGGGGGTGGACAGGACGGTTTGCGCCTTTCTCGAGGATGATCTTCGGGAAGCAGCGGATGCTCTGGCGGATGCCGAGAACTTCTTTCAGGAAAGGATCGAGGCGCTCTCCGCCGCTGTTCCCTCATCCGATGCCCTCATAGACCGGGCGTCTGATTGTAGTGGCTTCGGCTACGCCGACCATCTTTATGAGGTTCTATGGAGTCTTCGGCGCCGTTTGGTCCAAGTCGCCGCAGGCCTTCGCTATGCCGATCGTCGGCCGCGTTAGTCGAACTAATTACCAGCGCCCTCCGCCGTAGTCGGGTCGGCGTGAAGCTCTGCCGTCATCGGTGCTTGAAAGCCGGGCTCGAACCGGCCCTAGATCGATGGAGCTCATGGCCGCGACGGGCATGCGCCTGTCGTCCTTTGTGATCCAAACGTGTACTTCTCTTTCCACCCTTGGAAGGTCCATGCGCGTCGCCGTCCCGGACAGGCGCCAAGTTTCGAAGCCGCCGGCCGGAGTCCTGATGAACTCCTCTTCAGCCACCTTGCCGGATACCCGCCAAACCCTTCGGTTTCCGTATACGTCCAAGCAAATCTCTTGCCCGACCGACAAGTCGATGGTTCGGAGATAATAGAAGGTTGACAGCAGATCATGTGGGGTGGCGGTCACGGGATAGCGTACGCGTCGTTCGCGCTCCCCTATGCCGAAACGCACGTCCACTTCCTTGCGGCCGGATGGGAAGAGCACCTCCGCCCACTTTCTGACACCGTCCTCGACGGCATCCTCGGTGTACCGAGCGGGTGTGAGCCCGCCATCACGGGCGTATGACTTGGCGCGTCCCTCGACCTCGCGAACATTCGCAAAAAAAGCGTTTGTCCTCGTCTTTGCGGAAAAGGACATTCCACCACCGTCCTGCTCGTCAACGGTAAGTGTGAGTCGGGCTGCGCGAACACCCATGATATCGACGTCGAAAGTGATCGACTCTCCCGCCTCGAAAGGAATCGTGCCCGGAGGCAGTGGGGCTTCGGCGCAAGGCTGGACTCTCGTACTTCCACCGGCGCGTCTGGGTTGCGGCGCTGTCTTCTGCTCCGTTGAGGCTTTGCCGGTAGACTGTTTTTCGATTGATTTCCCCGACGGGGCAGCGGGACGAACTTGTCGGAGGCCCAAAGACGGCTCGACGGAGTCCTTGTCGGTGGCGGCTTTCTCCTCGTCGGTGGCGGCTTTCTCCTCGGTTTGCTTCTCGGATGTGGATGCAGCCATCATCGGTCCAGTGCCCGCGGTCAACAGCAGCAGGAGCGACATCGCGGCAAGTCTTCTCATGGTTCCTCCAAGTGGTTGCACACATCCGCTTCCGGAAGACTAGACTATCTCGTCATTGGGGTGTACCCGGAAAGGTCCTGCCTCCACCGCCTTTGAACGGGCCGCGGGCTGATACAGAGAGACCGGCTGGAGCAGCTTGGATATTGCCGCGCCCATCAGTGACTGTCTCTTGGAGGAGCGTACTCACGCAGGTCGGCTCTAATCGAGCCCAGCGCCAGGTCGGCCCTGATGGCAAGTGGTACGTGGTGAGGGGCATTCGCCATCCAAATCTCTATGTCCCGGCGCGCGGCTGCATCGCCATCGAACTGAGTGTGAAGCCGTATATGCTTTGCCTCCATGCGGCCCCACTGAGTACGGATTCTTTCTGTTCCGGTAACGGTAGCCTTCATGTCCCATGCTTTACGGCCGGTGAAGACCCTGATTTTTTCGACATCCCCCACGTTCAACGGGCGATCACGGAGCCAAAAGATGGCCGAGGCAATATCGTGCGAAGCTGGACCTACCTCGTAAGTTCTTCTCTCCTCGGGCCGACCCTCTTGCTTGCGCACGACCTCCGCCTTTTGGTTCGCGTGGTCGAGGCGCATTGTAGTGAACCGTGCGTCCCCCCGCTCCACACTGTCTCTGTCGAATCCAAGTGTTCGGTCTTCTTCCGGTATGAAATGGCTTACGAACAGAGTGTTCATGTCGTAGAGAAAACCAGCCGTCCCCGTAGTTCTGGCATCGACCTTGATTGGCCAAATCTCCCCAGCTTCGGAGTCGACATCCCGCCCAATCTCGATCTTCGCCCGGCCGGTCTCTAGAAACCCGTAGCGCAAGCGAAACTCGAAGCTCTCTCCAGGCCCAAAGACGTGCCTAGACATTTCGGAACTCCCGTTGACGGCCCCCTCGGCCACGTGTGCCGATCCCGCAAGGGCTACGATCATAAAGGCACCAGCAAGCGATACCGCGAAAAAAGCTCTTCTATTGCGTCTATCCATGGCTCGGCTCCCAGGCTCGAGTGCATTCAACCTTTCGACGCTCGTTACCTGGGTCGGATTCAACGCCCCACAATAAACACGTAATCCTTGCCGACTGGATCTTAATGTGCCGGCCATTCCGGCCCTAAAAACCAACCCCTATGCCGAGCCCGGGAGACCACGCAAAAAGCGGGCGAGAACCCAAACGTCCAAGCGTCCAGCCTCTCGCCCGCTCATTTCAGGAAAATCTAGAGCTCGGGTGCTTCAGGGATGAAGCCTTCCTTCATCATGCACTGCACAAGGTCACGTGAGGACTTGATGATCTCGGTGGCTCTCTTCATGAGCTCGTCGGCCGGCATTTCGATTCTTGCAACGCCTTGCTCGATGGCCTTGAGCCCCACTGCCACCGCCTCCCTGGGAAAGACCTCCCAGTCGTCCATGGTTGGTATGAGGTAGTCCCGCTTCAGTCCGCGGTCCTCGGCCACCTTGGCCAGTTCGAGCGCCGCGGCGATGCACATCTCGTCGGTGATGGTGCGAGCATTCACGTCCAAAGCGCCTCGGAAGATTCCCGGGAAGCCGAGGGAGTTGTTCACCTGGTTTGGGAAGTCGCTTCGACCCGTGGCGACTACTTGCGCGCCTGCCTCGATAGCTTCCCATGGCCACATCTCGGGGATCGGGTTCGCGCATACGAACACGATCGCCCCATCGGCCATGCTTTGGACCCACTCGGGCTTGATGACGTCCGGTCCCGGCTTTGAGAGTGCGATCAGCACATCGGAGCCTTTGATTGCATCGGGTATCCCACCTCGAACATCGTCTTTGTTCGAGATTTCGCACATGTGCCACTTCTCCTTGAAGCTATCCTTTAGCTCGGTCCTGCCTTTGTGGAGAGTCCCCTTCGAGTCGCACATAATGATGTTTTGAGGATCTATGCCTCCCTTGATGCAGACCCTGGCAATAGCGATGTTCGAGGCGCCGGCACCGATCATGGCCACCTTCACCTGATCCATGGCTTTACCGACCAACTTCAAGGCGTTCACCAAACCGGCATACGTGACCGCCGCGGTTCCTTGGGCATCGTCATGCCATACCGGTACGTTCATTTCTTCACGAAGCGTGTCGAGTATGCGGAAGCACTTTGGCTGAGCTATGTCCTCCAGGTTGAATCCGCCGAAGGAAGGCTCCAGAAGCTTCGCTGTTCGAATGAACTCGTCCGGATCCTTGGTCCGCAGAGCAATCGGTACGGCGTCAACTCCTCCAAGGTACTTGAACAACAGACCTTTTCCTTCCATGACGGGCATTGACGCCTCGGGCCCGATGTCGCCCAGCCCAAGTACCCGGGTGCCGTCCGTAAGGACGCAGATGGTGTTGGCACGGTTGGTATGCGTGAAGGATTTCTCTGGATTGGCTTGGATGTCCTTACATGGGGCGGCGACACCGGGAGTGTACCAGAGGGCAAAGTCGTTAAAGTCTCGAATGCAGCACTTCGGTACTGTCTGGTACTTGCCTTTGTAAAAGTCGTGCAGGACCATTGCGTCCTGAAAAGGCTTTTGTGCCTTGGTCTTGAGATCCTCTATTTCTTGGGGTGTTAGCTTCTTCACTAGGCTGCCCTCCGTTTGGGAAAAGGTTCTTGGCGACACCGCTGGCTTTAAGGGGCGGGCGAAGTATACGCCCCGACGCCCGGCAGTCCAGACCTCTCTTGTCGACGAGTGTTTGCGGCTCGAAAAGTCCGGGGCAGGCGTGGCCATACCGAGAGCAAACGCGGCGAAGTGGCGAAGTGACAGCCGATCGAATCGTGATTGTTGCCGCGCAACCCAATGCATCAACCGGAGTTTGGGGTTCGATCGAGGTGCTGCTATTCGCAAACCGCAGCCAATGTCCAATGAGTTTCTTGACAGTTACGCATCACAAGAAATAGGTTTTCGAGCTTTCAAAAAGGGATCCATGCATTTTCAAGATCTTATCCTGACTCTACAAGAGTATTGGAAAGGCCGAGGCTGCCTTGTGGGGCAGCCCTACGACGTGGAGGTGGGTGCCGGCACGATGAATCCGGCCACGTTCTTGAGAGTCCTAGGGCCCGAACCTTGGAATGTGGTCTATGTGGAACCTTCTCGTCGTCCGGCCGACGGAAGATACGGAGAGAACCCTAACCGGCTTCACCAGCATCATCAGCTGCAAGTGATAATGAAGCCAAGCCCGAAGGACATTCAGGAGATTTATTTGGATAGCTTGAGGGCCATCGGGGTCGATCCTCTGGAGCACGACATAAGGTTCGTTCACGATGACTGGGAGTCGCCCACGTTGGGAGCTTGGGGTTTGGGGTGGGAGGTCTGGTGCGACGGCCTAGAGATCACCCAGTTTACTTACTTCCAGCAGGCGGGTGGCTACGACCTCTCCCCTGTGTCCGTGGAGCTAACCTATGGCCTGGAGCGCATATGCATGTTTCTGCAGCGCAAGGCCAACGTCTTCGAGATGGAGGTGGGGCCGGGCGTAACCTACGGAGAAGTGTTTCACCGTCAAGAGGTCGAGCTGTCTCGTTATTGCTTCGAGGTTTCCGAGCCCGAGATGCTGTTTACTCTTTTTCAGGTTTGGGAAGCGGAGTCCCGACGGCTTTGTGAAGAGGGCCTGCCCATACCGGGATACGATGCCTGCCTCAAGTGCTCCCACACCTTCAATATGCTCGATGCCCGGGGTGCTATCAGCGTCACCGAGCGGGCCGGCTTCATCGGCAGGGTGCGTGCTCTGGCTCGCCTTTGCGCCGCGGCCTGGTTGGAAGTGCGGGAGGAGCTTGGTTATCCCTTGCTGAAGAATGGGCCGGATAACGAAGGACGCCCCGGCCGATCGATGCGTAACGCCAGCGCCGATGCGGCGGCCAGCAAACGGGAAGAGACGAAATGACCGATTCCGAGGCCCAGGATCTGCTGCTCGAGATCGGAACCGAGGAGCTCCCGGCCGCGTTCGTGGGGCCGGCGATGGAGTACCTATCAAAGCGTCTTCCGGATGCTGTTCGAGAAGCACGGCTCGAGCACGGCGCGGCCGAGGTTTATGGAACTCCCAGGCGTTTAGCCGTCTTGTTGAAGGATGTCTCCTGCCGTCAGCCCGACCGCTCGATCGAGCATCGGGGCCCAGCCAAGAGCGCGGCCTTCGACTCGGATGGTAGGCCAACCAAGGCCGCGGAAGGTTTTGCTAGAGGCAAGGGTGTCTCGGTGGATTCGTTGATGTCGGTGGACACGCCGAAAGGCGCCTACGTCGTTGCCAAAGTCGACGAGAAGGGACGGGAAGCAACCGAGATTCTATCGGAGCTCATTCCGTCCGTGATCGCTTCCATACCTTTTGCAAAGTCCATGAGGTGGGGCGAGGTGAGAGTCCACTTTGCTCGGCCGATTCATTGGATCTTGGCCCTGCTGGGAGACAGGCGGGTCCCTTTCGTTTTCGGGGACGTGAGCAGTGGTGAGAGGACCTTTGGTCACAGGTTTCTCGCACCGGATCCCTTGGTCCTTGAATCCCCGGATGATTACTTGGGAGGGCTCGAGAGCGCCAGAGTCATAGCCGACGCGGATACTCGCCGGCGACGCATAATCGAGCAATCTGAAAGTGCACTCGCCGAGTATGAGCCGTCCTGGCGTCTTCGTGAAGACCAAGAGCTTCTCGATGAGGTTACACACCTCGTTGAGTGGCCGGCGGCGGTGGTGGGAGCTTTCGATGTCGACCACTTGAACCTCCCGGTAGAGGTGCTGGTCAGCGAGATGCGCCAACACCAACGATACTTCAGCGTGACCGAGGCGGACACGGGCCGGCTGGCGCCCGCTTTCGTGGCCATCAGCAACACGCCTCCACGTGATCCCGTTTTGGTGAGAGAGGGGTATGAGAGGGTGCTCGCGGCGCGCCTCGCGGACGCTCGCTACTTCTATGATACCGACCGTGCCAGGAAACTCGAGGAGCGTGTGGACGGTCTGGGCCGGGTGGTATTCCAGGAGAAGCTGGGCAGTGTTTTGGAAAAGGTTCGCAGGGTGCGTTGTCTATCCGCTTCCATGGCTGGAATGCTGGGGCTGTCCGAGATCGAGCATTCGCTCTCCAGGGTCGTTACCCTGGCCAAGGCGGACCTCACCACGGGAATGGTTGGTGAGTTTCCGGATCTGCAGGGAGTAATGGGCCGCTACTACGCCTTGGAGGATGGTGAGCAGGAGTCGGTAGCAAGAGGGATCGAGGAACATTACTTGCCGAGGCATGCAGGCGACCGGCTGCCCGATAGCCACGAAGGGGCTTTGGCGGGGATCGCGGATCGCCTGGACACCATGGCTGGAATATTCGGTTTGGATAAAGGCCCCACGGGCACGGCGGATCCATTCGGTCTTCGCCGGGCATGCCTCGCCATCGTCAGCATAGTCCTTCACAAGGGCTATCGCCTGCCTCTTTCGGAGTTGATCGAGGAAGCCGCGCGCCTGTACGGAGACAAGCTTCCCATGGACGTCGCGGCCACCCGCGAGAAGGTCATGGGCTTTTTTCGGGGTCGGCTGAAGAACCTGTGGACCGCCAAAGGGCACTCGTACGATGTGGTGGATGCGGTACTGTCGGCTGGGTTCGACGACTTGGTCTCAGCCAGGGATCGCGTCGCGATTCTGGACGAGGTGAAAAACCATCCCGACTTCAGTCCTTTGGCGGTGGCGTTTGCACGTGCATCGAACATCGTAGCCAAGGCCCCCGCCATTCAAGCCGCCGAAGTCGATCCGGAGCTGTTCGAGTCATCTGTCGAAATGGATCTTTGGAAAGCTTTGGCCGAAATAAAAAATAGCGTCGAGCAAGCGCTCGAATCCCACGATTACCGAGCGGCGCTATCCGAGATGGCGGCATTGAAAGAGCCGGTAGATGCGTTCTTCGAAGGTGTCATGGTGATGGACGAGGACTTGCGTCGACGTGAGAATAGGCTGCTTCTTCTTGTGAGTATTTCATCTCTATTCCGGCGAATTGCCGACTTCTCACTGCTGCGCGCGGCCGAGCAGTGAGATTTGAAGATTATTGTTGTTTTGATTCAACTGACTTGAACGGAGAACATCGATGACACAAAAGTATGTTTACGCCTTTGGCGGCGGTGAAGCAGAGGGTACCGGGGAAATGCGGGATACGCTGGGTGGCAAGGGAGCCGGCCTTGCGGAAATGACTCTCGCCGGTACACCGGTCCCTCCCGGGTTCACAATAACTACCGATACTTGCAATGCGTACTTCGAGCAGGATGGCGTTCCAGAAGAGGCCGCGCGTCAAATCGACGAGCATTTGAAGCGACTCGAAGAGCGAATAGGGCGAAGGCTCGGTGATCCTTCAGCGCCCCTGCTCTTGTCCGTTCGATCGGGGTCCCGTTTTTCAATGCCGGGCATGATGGACACAGTTCTCAACCTTGGGCTCAACGATGAGACCGTCGAGGGACTGGCCGCTGTTACGGGAAACCGTCGCTTCGCGTATGACGGCTATCGGCGTTTCATACATATGTACTCCGACGTGGTGCTGGGTATACCTCATCATGAGTTCGAGAAAATTTTGGTTGGCTATAGAGAGAAGGCCGGTGTAGAGAGCGACGGAGACATCCCGGCCGAGGTGCTCGAGCAAGTGGTCGCGGATTACAAGGCCTTTGTCGAGAAAGCCCTTGGAAAGCCTTTCCCGCAGGACGCAAAAGGGCAACTCGATGGAGCGATAGAGGCGGTCTTCAGGTCGTGGAATGGAGAGCGCGCTCGCACCTACCGTCGGATTCACCATATTCCGGACGATCTCGGCACAGCCTGCACCATTCAGGCCATGGTCTTCGGCAATCTCGGCGATACCAGCGCCACAGGCGTGGGCTTCACCCGAAATCCGGCTACCGGTGAGCAGAAACTATACGGTGAGTTCTTGATCAACGCTCAAGGTGAGGATGTGGTTGCCGGGACTCGTACTCCAAGGCCGATCCATGAGCTGAAGGAAGAGATGCCGGAAGCATTCGGAGAGCTCGAGGAGATAGCGATGCGCCTGGAGCGTCACTACGGCGACATGCAGGACTTCGAGTTCACCATCGAGGACGGCGAGCTCTACATGTTGCAGACGAGAGCCGGCAAACGTACGGGAATGGCCGCGGTCACCATTGCGAACCAGATGGTCGAGGAAGACCTTATTACCACCGAGGAAGCAGTGCTCAGGATTGAGCCTTCCCAGCTCCCACAGCTTCTCCATCCGGTTTTCGACCCCGATGCACGGGCACAACATCCGGCGGACGCCGTAGGGCTGAACGCGTCACCTGGAGCAGCGAGCGGCAAGCTGGTGTTCACGGCTGATGATGCCAAGACGTGGGCGGAGCGGAAAGAGAAGGTCATCTTGGTGCGCCAGGAAACCAGCCCCGATGACATACACGGCATGTTCGCCGCTGTCGGCGTGCTCACCGCGGCGGGCGGGATGACCAGTCACGCCGCCGTAGTAGGACGGCAGATGGGCAAGCCCTCGGTTGTCGGTTGCAGCTCTCTTCGCATCGACATCGAAAACCGAAAGTTGACCGTAGGGGAGAAACAAGTCTCGGAGGGAGACCCCATCTCGATTGACGGCACCACGGGTGAGGTCATTTGTGCCGCGGTTCCCACCGCCGAGTCAGAGGTAGTCCGAGTGGTCAAGGGAGAACTGGATCCGGCTCAAAGCGAGATCTACGGCGGCTTCAGCAAGGTGATGAAATGGGCCGATGAGGCTAGGCGGCTGCGAGTAAGGGCCAATGCCGACACCGGCTCCGACGCCGATCTGGCCATCGGTTTTGGTGCTCAGGGAATAGGGCTTTGTAGAACGGAACATATGTTCCTCGGAGAGCATAGGTTGCCGGCGGTACGGGAGATGATCCTCTCTAGAAGCGCCGAAGAGCGAAAGGCGGCGCTGCAGAAAATTCTTCCTATGCAAAGGGAAGACTTTACAGCGATTTTTCGAGCCATGAATGGCCTCCCAGTTACCGTTCGGACGCTTGATCCCCCGCTACACGAGTTCCTCCCGAGTCACGAGGATCTGTTGGTGAGCATCGCTGTCCTCAAGGCGACGGGTAAGGACAGGACCGAGAACGGCCGGTCGCTGGATGACCTCCAGAACGAGCTGTACCGGGTGGAGGAGCTTCTCGAGCAGAACCCAATGCTTGGTTGGCGTGGATGCAGGCTCGGCATCATCTTCCCTGAGATAACCGAGATGCAGGCTCGTGCCATCTTCGAGGCAGCGGCTATATGCACCGCCGAGGGTATCGAGGTTCTACCAGAGATAATGATTCCTCTTGTCGGTCACGTGGAAGAGCTGGCGAGACAGCGTGCTGTAGTCGATAAGACCGCCCGCGCCGTCATGAGCGAGAAAGGCGTGGACCTCGGTTACTCTGTTGGGACCATGATCGAGGTTCCGCGAGGAGCCATCACGGCAGGCGAGATAGCCGGCGAGGCGGACTTCTTCAGCTTTGGTACGAACGACCTCACGCAGACGGCGTTCGGCTTCAGCCGCGACGATGCAGGCAAGTTCCTCGGCCACTATGTGGATACAGGAATACTCGAGCGGGATCCTTTCGTGACTATCGACCGGCAAGGGGTGGGGGAGCTTATGCGATGGGCGGTGGAGAAAGGCCGAGGCACTAGACCCGATATCAAGCTTGGGATCTGTGGCGAGCACGGTGGAGATCCGGAGTCGGTAGTGTTCTGCCATGAGCTGGGTCTCGAGTACGTTTCCTGCTCGCCGTACCGAATCCCTGTCGCGCGTCTTGCCGCGGCACAGGCGGCGCTTCGAGACCGGGGAGTGGGTTAAGTAACGCCCGTACGCCCGTTGCATATCCAAACGTCCACTCCGGATTGGCCTGTTTGCCGCCCGACGTCAGTAGGCGCCGGGTGATGTAGCGATTGATGTGCCCTGCTTCGAGTGCAGGCGAGGTCGGAGTCCGCGAATCGGACCGGATGCACGAATCTCGTACTCCGCCTTCGACTCTAGTTCATTGCCGTCGCCCCAAGATCGGTTGCTTGTGAGGATGTCTCCTTTGGCCCGTTCCTTGAATGGAACGGGAGCCCTAGAGATTCTGCTCGAGGTCACGGTAGGGCCTTCCTGGCAGGGACATAGGGCTCTCCTTACAGAGGTCGAGGTCAGAGATGGAGGCGGCAAAATGTTTTCGTCCCGTGGTGCGAAAAGCGGTTTTCGACGCACGCGCCGAGGCGGCTAGAATCATAGGCGATGCCCGCGCCGAGGCGTCCCTCTTGCTTGAATCCGCAACGGCGGAGGCGCGCGATTCCGCCGAGGCGGTACGGGCTAGGGCTCTGGAGGAGGCGGATAGGGAGAAGGCGGGGGCGGCGGTCGAGGCCGTGGAGATCATTCGTCGGTGCGAGGAGAGGCTTCGGCCTCTAATGGTGGACTCGGTGCTGGCGGTGGCCGAGAGAGTATGGGTGGATATGGGAGAAAAAGTAGAGAAGGCGGAAGCCGCCGCCGTGGTGGCGGCAGAGCTATGTTCCGAACTGAGGGACAAGGGACCTCTTCGAGTTCAAGTACATCCTGACGACCGCGCGAGAGTTGCGGAGCTGGGCGCTGAAGTCATGAGCGATCCGTCGCTGGCTTCGGGCGACTGTGTGGTCGAGGCCCAGGACGGTGTGTACGATGGCCGTGCCTCGGTTCGGGCGCGGCTTGCAGTGGATGCTCTTGCGTCGGCACTTGGAGGGAGAGGTCGAGCCGAGGGGGGAGCGCATGATTGAGTCTCTCGAAAGAGGATTTACCATCGCGGCACGTGATGTTCGCCGGGCTCCACGAAAAGAGCCTCGAGGGTTCGTCGTTTCCGCCGCGGGCTCTCTGGTGGAGGCCCGCGTGCCGGCTGCGCGGATTGGTGATGGTTGTGTGTTCGATTGCGGAGTGCGGGGCGAGATCGTAGCTTTCAAAAGTGGTCTTGCACGAGTCCTGGTGCTTGGTACTGCTTCCGGCCTTGGACCGGGTACCGGCATTAGGGCATGTGGTGGTTTGAAGGTAAGGGCAGGGGCTCCGTTGCTGGGCAGGGTCGTCGGCGCCGATGGCCAACCGATTGACGGGGGGCCACCGCTCGAAGAAAGCGGGGCTATCGAGACGATCCCTCTCGAGCGCCCCGCGCCCGACCCTTTACGGAGAAGGCCCATTAGGACCCGCCTCGTTACAGGGGTAAGAGCCATAGATGCTCTTTGTCCGATGGGGCGCGGCCAGCGAATAGGTCTCTTCGCGGGTCCCGGGGTTGGTAAGTCCACCCTGCTGGGTGATCTGGCGGCGGGTGCTGCCGTTGATGTAGTGGTGGCGGCCCTGATTGGAGAGCGCGGCCGGGAGGTCAAAGAGATCTTGGAAGGCCCCCTGGCAGCCGCAAAGGACCGATCGGTCGTGGTAGTGGCGCCCGGAGATTCTCCGCCCCTCGCAAGGGCAAGAGCGACGGTCACGGCCACAGCAATCGCGGAGCACTTCAGGGGATGCGGCGCTTCGGTATTACTCCTGGTCGATTCCTTGACCAGGTACGCGCGCGCGCTTCGAGAGATAGGTCTAGCCGCGGGCGAAGCGCCGGCGCGGGGCGGTTTTCCACCGTCAGTGCTCGCCTCCTTGCCCAAGATCATCGAGCGGGCCGGCCCGGATGAGGAAGGTGAGATCACCGCAATCTACACTGTTCTTTGCGAGGAAGAAGGAGCGACGGACGCCTTGGCGGACGAGGTTCGCGGCCTCGTCGACGGCCACCTCATACTTGCTAGGCACCTTGCCGAGCGTGATCATTGGCCGGCAATAGACATACCGGCGAGTATCTCGAGGGTTGCCCGCGATGTCGCCTCTGAAACCGAGCTGACAGCCGCGGCTGTCGTGAGGCGTAGAATCGCCGCCTATGAAGAGCGCAGAGACTTGGTGGTTCTCGGGGCCTACCAACGGGGAGACGCCGAGGCGGATGCAGCGGTGGAGAGCTGGCCTCGAATAGAAGCTTTCCTAAAACAGAGGGCCGGCACCCATGCCCCATTTGCGGAGACTGCCAAGGCGCTGGAGTCATTGTCCGGAGTATCGCAATGAAGCGCCGTTCAAGGAAACTTTTGGAGGAGATCCTGCGAGACAGACGCGATGAGGCGGCGGCCGAGTTCGCGAAGACAAGTGCCGAGGCCGGCCGTGCACGGCTATGCTTCGCTCGTGCCGATACGGAGCTCGAGCGGTTCTCTCTCGAGAGAGTTCGTTCCTTGCGCGTCCAGGGCAAGAACTCGACGGCGGGCGGGGCGTGGCATGGGTTGGATGGTGTTGAAGCCCGCCTCGGAGAAGGTTTGCGGGAAAGAGCCGGAAGCCGGCATGAGGCAGCAGGTCGTCTGCGCAGGTCGAATCAGCGCGTGCACGACAGCATCAAAACCTTGGCTCGCGCCATAGCCCTCGACAAAGCCATCTCCCGGAAGACTGAGATCAGTCGTCCGCGTACCCACCCACAATCCGAATGAGATCAGGCTATGTCGTCGGCATTACGAAGTACTCGTCCTTCGGTTTTACGCAAACGACGGTACAAGGAGCTCTTCGCACGACCTTCTCTGCTACCGAGCCCACCAGTGCGCGCTCGATACCTTCCCTACCATGGGTGCCGATAATGATCATGTCCGCGCTGATATTGGCCGCCATTCGAAGGATCTCCTCCCATGCCTTGCCGCTTGCTACACGGCAATGGAAGTTCTTCAGGCGCTCGCGGGTCTCTGCGTCCTTGATCAGCCGTTCCATCTCGGAGATAGCCATCTCCTCCATTCGATGAACGTCCGCTTCCATTTTATTCAGCAAGTTCTTGGCAACGAACCGGTATCGACTTACGGGCTCGAACACATGGAAAAGGTATAGCTCCGAGGAAACTCTCTGCACGTACTTCACTGCGAAGTCGAGGGCCAGCTTCGAGCAGTCCGAAAAATCGACGGGCACCAGAACCTTGCCGCGAGGACTTGCTCGTCTCTCGATCTCGCCGGTCCCTCTATACTTCGTTTTCTCTTTCTTTGCATCCGCGGCTTTAGGGTCGCTCATGAGCCTATCTCCTCATCGAGGTCGTCATCGATCTCCGGGGTTCCGAGGACATCCTTCTCATCGCCGAGGGAGTCCTCATCCGTATCCGTTGTTTCAGCCTTCGGCAAGACGACCTTGGCTTCCGGCCTCTTTTTCGGTGGAGGCTTTGGAATCGGCTCAATCGGTACCGGTGGGGCCTGAACGCGGTTTGGATTCTCTCGTTGATCCGCGCCACACTTTGGACAGCTCGGTACCGGCCGGTGGAGGTCGTAAAATTTCGCACTGCACGAGAAGCACGTATACCGTGTTCCTAGCTCCTTACGAGGTCCTACCGCCTTTGCCATTGTCTCCCCGTAGACTAACCCGGGCCGCCAGTCAAGGGGGGCGTTGGGATAGGTAATGGAACCGGTGATTGAACGGGCATAACTCCTTATTGTATCTTGCTGGTTCAGCTCGAATCATCCACGGACGATCGTATGCCCTCGAACAAGCCCGAAGAATGCTAGCTGAGGAGAAGGGGTGGTTCCACCAATTTCGACTGAAAATGACGCAAGGAAGCCCGAAACATGAGGTTCACTTGCGATAGCTGTGGAGCGCTATACAGCGTTGCCGATGAGAGAGTGCGCGGCAAGGTAGTCCGTGTCCGTTGCCGGAGCTGTAAGAACAGAATCATAGTGGATGGCAGGAAGATCGGAGCACCTTCGGGGTTTGCGGGTGAGGCCGATGCATCCCGGGGAGAGGAGGCCGGGTCAACCGAGGCTGACCCGAGCGGCGGCGCCCACAAGCCGGCCGGTGAGGTACGTGAGGGGCAGGCCGGAAGTGATGATGATGCGGACTTCTCTCGTTCAAAGGGGAAGGGCTACGATTCCTCTGTAGTCGGTTCCTGGTTCGCGATCATCGAGAATGAACAGGTCGGGCCCTTTAGCTTTGACGAGCTCGTCATTGAAACAGCTTCAGGCCGTCTGAACCGGAACACCTATGTTTGGAAGGAAGGCCTCGAAAAATGGAAGCAAGCCGGTAGTGTTGGCGAGCTCACCGACTTGTTTCCAAAGGCCGACTCGCGCCGAGGCAAGGTGAATACAAGCCCGGCAGTCGAGGAAAAGGAAGAGCCGGACCTGGAGCAGCCAAGGGAGCGGGACGACGGTGAGCTTGGCGAACTATTCGGTGAAGCCGAGGCCGAGCAGTCCGGGCAAGGGGAACCTTCCCAGCAACGTCTGGAGGAGCTTTTGGGTAGGAGGGAGCTCTTCGAAGACAAACCTGATGATGAGGATCCCTTTGCAAAGGCTTTGGCGGAAGAGGCGGCCGCCAGTGCGGGAAGCGATTCCGGTCATGAGGAGTCTTGTGATAGCGACGTTGAAGGCCCCCCACGAGAGACTACCAACGTCTTCATCATGGCCTCCAGGATCAAGGATCAGAAGAGTCCTATCCGAATAGCTGCCTTCATAGCGGGAATGGCCGGGCTGGTATTGGCCGTTGGTTTCGTGCTCAATCACACTACCGGATTGAATCTGGCGGGACTCGTACCTCTAGGCAGCGAACGAAGAGAGGTGCTGCCTTGGGAGCCCACGGGCGAAGCCACCGAACTTCGTGAGCTTCTCCTCGGTATCGGCAGGGAGGAACCTTTCACCGAAGTGGAAGAGCAGGTCACCATTGTTGCTCCGTCGCCGGCTCGGGAGTCGGAGGTTGAGAGTCGATTGCGTGAAGAGGAAGAAGCAGAGCGTGCATCCGTCGACCCCGAGAGAATCGAAATGCTGTCCGACCTCTACCAGCAGGCGGATAGGAAGGCGATAAGCATCAGGCCGAGGACCGGCGCCGACGATGATCGTGAGGTGGAGGCTACGGAGAGCCCGATAGACCCCGAAGCCATTCATAGGCGTCTAGCCGACACACAGTCGGCCTTCGAGACGTGTATTCAGCACGAGCTTCGCCGCAACCCCAGATTTCGAGGCGGACGCGTCGAGATGGTCTTGTCTGTTGCTCCTAGCGGCGTTGTGCGAGACGCGCGGCTTTCGGATCGGGTGCTGCACAGATCAGAGGTGGGCCAGTGTATCACGCGTGCGGCGCGCCGCATGATGCTTCCAAGCTTCAGTGGTGAGGAGACCATCGACATAATCGTACCTCTCATGCTGGCAGCAGCCCATTGATGGACGGCGAGGTTTCGCCAAGCAGTCGTGGTCAGTCGTCAAACCGAAGAATAGGTTCGAGTGTTGCTACGAGAGACTCGTCCAGGCCTATATCTTCCGAGAGCTGAACTGTCGCCTTCACTGGTCCATGCTCTTCTATCCAGTCAATGATTCGGCCGGCTGACACCTTGTCCACACCGACTGCTACAAGATCGGTCACGGTCGCCTCATTTATGTCGATCCTGACCGTAATCTTGTCATGGATGTTACGGTAAGTGGCCGGACCGATGCCGGAAACATCCGTGATCCTTTCGATGGATATGAAAGGACCTTCGGCGGAACGGTGAGAGATGATTGCTTCCGCCCTGGCGGGGCCGACTCCCGGGAGGAGAGTCAGGACCGAAGGCTCGGCTGTGTTGATGTTGATGAGATCGGAAGAGCCGGTGTCCGAGCCGTCCGGCGTGGAGGCTCTTTCGAAAACCTCGTTCTCGGGCTCGCCATCCTTGGTGAGATCCAGATCGAAGCCGTCATCGTCACTTTGAGTTGACGGAGACTGGGAAGTGGCGGCAGGCGGGGTCGATTGAACCTCTTCTCCGCTGGTCGTGATTCTGTCACTTATGCTCCTCAGAACAGCCGGGCCTATCCCGTGAACGTCCGCAAGAGAATCTATGGTTTTGAAGGGACCATGTTGCTCTCGATGCTCCACGATGGCGCGGGCACGGGCGGGTCCGATTCCGGGGAGTTGCTGCAATTCTGCTTCCGAAGCCCGGTTTATATCCAGCAGCTCTCCGGCCGGTGACGGTGCGGCAATGAAGATGAAAGCCGCCACAACGATCATCGACACACGTTGCCACTGAACAAAGGTCCGCCTCATAGGTCCAGATCTCCCTGGTCATCGTCTGTTGCGAGCCGCGCCCTCAACTCGCGAGCTGCTTGCCGCCGAGCTCTCGTTTCCGCGTCGTCGATCGTGGTGACCAGAACCAGCCAATCGCCTTCTTTCGCCTTCTCAGGTAGCAAAACTCGTGGAAGATCCATCTCTTCGTCATTGGCGATGAGGAGTACCGCGATCTCCTCCTCAATGCGGTCCACGAACGCTCTGGTTTCTCTTCGTTGGCCTTGCATCGGTATTCTCCGTGCTGAAAGCTATAAGCAGTTCTGTTCCTCTTCATTCGATGAAGTCAGGCGATGGGCGGGACTCGGATGCCTCATTCGATCGTTACACGTCGTCGAGGATGCGAGGCAGTTCACGGTTGCTGATTCGATGGTGCGCGGTAATGCTCGGCACGCCTTGTACTCGGCGGGACGAGTATGAATCTCGTTGCGCGCGGACTCGTCTTCGCCCGGGTCTCGCTCCGTTGTTACGGTGTAGCCGGCTCCATCGCTGACGATTGTTATCGTTCCATGTACATCCGTTCTGTAGACCCTTGCATTGACTGATTCGAGACGTTCCAAGGTCTCGGATGTCGGGTGA
The DNA here is from genome assembly GCA_007130885.1 of Deltaproteobacteria bacterium. Lineage (GTDB taxonomy): Bacteria > Myxococcota > Myxococcia > SLRQ01 > SLRQ01 > SLRQ01. Next base: position 103,880 of record SLRQ01000012.1, on the reverse strand, counting down.
CCGTATTGATTGTTTTCTCCCACTTGTATGACGGCAACTTCCGGTGCGACCATTTCCAGAAAAGGATTCGTGGACGAGTGGCGACTACCGTGGTGGGCCACCTTGAGCACTTGGGCTGTGATGTTTCCTTTCGTCACCAGATATCGTTCGGTCTGCTTCTCGGCGTCACCGGTCAACAAGATCGATACGTCGCCATGAGTTACATGAGCGACAATCGAGTTCGAGTTCACATCGGATCTCGTCCCGCTGTGAAGAGGCTCGCTGGGAGCGACGATCTCCATTACGGAGCCTCCTCCGAGATTCACTCTCCTGCCCGCCCTACCGGTGAGCACCGGAATCTCCAACTCCTCCAATGTTTCGAGCAGACGGTGATACGCTCGAGAGCCATGGGGGTATCCGGGATCCATGTAATATCGCGTGGGTATGGTCTTAAGAATCCTCTCTAGACCTCCTATGTGGTCCAAATGTGCATGGGTTGCTACGACGAGATCGAGCGTCTCGATTCCTTTGCCGCGAAGTAGGTTCAATACTATTTCGCCTCCCGCGCGGGGGCCTGCGTCGATCAGAACAGCTCGGCCTTCCGGTGAAAGGATGAGAATGCTGTCGCCTTGGCCGACGTCGATGAAGTGTACCTCGAGCTTTTTGGAAGCGGTCGATGTGGCCGAAGGCCGTGTGGAGCCGTCATCATTGGGGCTATGTCCGGCCGACTCACTCGCGGCGACGCTCGTGGCGGAGGCGTACGCCGCAAGCAGCAAACCAATCGCAATTCTCCACGACGATATCATGAGGGCAGCATAGCATACGCCAAGGCGCTCACGTACCGTTTGCTCGATGTGGTGCACTGGCAAAATAGATGTGACGTGACTCACGCCATTCCCGCCAACTCGGGGCTTTCGCTCTCACCCCATTCGGCATGGCGGGGATCTCTCGGGTTGGAGTGGTCTTGCGACCTGAACGGTCGAAGTGATAGCGAAGTAATGATGAGAATAGGGGACATCATCTTGCGCAAGCGCGACGGCGAGAGGCTATCCGATGCGGAGCTTCGCTACTTTGTTCAAGGCTACACGGAAGGGCGTATTCCGGATTATCAAGCCGCCGCTTACTTGATGGCTGTCTATTTCAGAGGGATGGACTCGCGGGAACTGGCCGTTTGGACGGACTGCATGATGCGCTCGGGTGAGCTGCTCGATCTTTCCCGGCTCCAGGGGCGAAAGATCGACAAGCACTCGACGGGCGGAGTTGGCGACAAGGTGTCCATTTGCCTGGCTCCCCTCGTGGCCGCATGCGGCGTCGGCGTTCCGATGATAAGCGGGCGTGGTCTAGGCCACACCGGAGGCACGTTGGACAAGCTAGAGGCAATCCCCGGCTTTTGCGTCGACATCCCTCCGGAATGTTTCGTCGACATAGTCGAGGACATTGGCTTTTGTATGGCGGGCCAAACCGAAAGCCTGGTTCCAGCCGATCGCAAGCTTTACGCTCTTCGTGATGTGACCGCTACTGTGGAGTCGGTGCCTTTGATTGCTTCATCCATCCTCTCGAAGAAGCTCGCGGAAGGAATTGATGGTCTAGTCATGGACGTCAAGGTGGGCAGAGGCGCTTTCATGAAGACCATGGAGGATGCGCTTGAGCTGGCAGACACGATAGTCGAGCTCGGCGGACAGATGGGAACTCGAGTAGTGGCACTGATCACCGGTATGGACCAGCCGCTCGGAAATGCGGTCGGCAACGCCTTGGAGACTCGTGAGGCCTTGGAGGTTTTGATGGGAAAAGGGCCTGATGACCTGGTCGAGCTTACCTTGACGCTTGCCGCGGAGATGCTGCTGCTCGGCGAGGCCGCCGGCTCCTTGGAGGAGGGGCGAGCCAAGGCGAAGCGAGCAATCGAGGACGGCTCCGCGCTCGAGCGGATGGGCCGGCTGATTTCTCGGCAGAATGGCGACCCTCGAGTTATCGAGGACTTGAAGCTGCTTCCCTCGGCTAAGCACCGCAAGGAAGTGCGTTCCCCGAGTGATGGATGGATTGAGAGCGTGGATGCCGAAAAAATCGGACGTGCCGCCATGCGATTGGGAGCCGGCAGGGACACCAAGGATGATGTAATCGATCCGGCGGTCGGTTTGGTGCTTCATCGAAAGGTGGGTGAAAAAGTAGCCGCCGGTGACATTCTTTGCGAGGTCCATCTCAACGATCCGAAACTCATGAATGAGACAGAAAAGCCCGTGCTAGACGCTTTCAGCATAGTGACAAAGGAGGTCGAATCGGGCACGCTCATCAAGGAACGTATCGGATAAAGGAAATGAAAGAGAGCACCTTCAAAAAGGTCGAAGAGCTGGCGACCGCTTTGCGAGAGATGAGCGGCCAAGAGCCCAAGGTGGGTTTGGTTCTTGGCTCGGGGCTTGGCGCTTTCGCCGACCAGTTGGATGCGCCTGTTTCCAAAGAGTATGGAGAGCTGCCTCACATGCCAGTCAGTGCGGTTCCGGGACACAGCGGCCGAATGGTTCGCGGCTGTTCAGGTGGGGTGCCGCTCATCGTGATGCAGGGCCGGGTTCATGCCTACGAAGGATGGAGTCTTGACGATGTGGTTCTCGGAGTTCGTGCTTTTTGCCGCCTTGGCATCGGGGCGCTCATAGTTACGAACGCGGGCGGAGGAATTCATGTCGACCTTCGCCCCGGCGATTTCATGAGAATAACCGACCACCTCAATTTGACCGGAGACAGTCCCCTTCGTGGTCCAAACGACGATCGGCTCGGCCCGCGCTTTCCGGACATGAGTTCCGCCTACGACCGGGAGCTAGGTGAGCATCTCGAGATGGTTGCTTCCAGGTGCGGCCAATCCTTGAGAAGAGGCGTGTATGCATACATGCCGGGGCCTTCCTATGAGACGCCGGCCGAGATCAGGATGCTGCGAGTGTTGGGAGCGGATGCCGTGGGGATGTCGACAGTCCCCGAGGTGATTGCCGCGCGTCACATGGGAGTGCGCTGTGTCGGCATCTCGGTGATCACCAATCTTGCGGCCGGAATATCCCCAAGCGATCTGTCTCACTCAGAGGTCAAGGAAACCGCGACGAGGGTGGAAGGGACTTTCATCAAGCTACTCCAGCGGTTCATAGCTACCTTGGAGCGCTGATCAAGCAGCCGGCCTTTCAGTCCTTCTTGGCCTTTTCCGTGTTCTTGTACTTGCGGCGGAATCGCTCGATGCGCCCGGCAGTATCGACGAGCTTCTGCTTACCGGTGAAGAAAGGATGGCAAGCATTGCAGATATCCAGGGACATCCCCTTGCGAGTAGTCCTGACTTCTATGATGTTGCCGCAAGCGCAGGATATCTTGCGGAGTTCATACTCGGGATGAATTCCAGGTTTCATGTGATAATGCTCCTCGTCTGCTTGCCTGGGCGGTCGAGCCGCTGGCTCCAGGGTCCGAGACGTTCCAAAAAATGAATGTTTATGCCGGTTCGACCTTGCGGGTCAAGGGGCGTGTGTCATTGCCGTGGCGGCGAGGCCCGTTTATCATGCCCGCCCCGGTAGCTTGCTCGGTCTCGTCCCCTCGTGGCCGCGCACGGCTTCGAAAGAGAGACAACCATGCCCGCAAGAATACATCACACCGCCGTTGTATCGGAAGGCGCCGAACTTCACGACACTGTACAGGTAGGCCCCTATGCCGTCATCGGGCCTTCGGTGCGATTAGGGGAAGAAACTACTGTCGGCGCGCACGCAATAATCGAGGGAATCACGACCCTTGGGAGCCGAAATCGTGTATTCCCCCACGCAGCCATTGGTCTAGAGCCTCAGGACTTGAAGTATGGGGGCGAACCGACCCGGCTCGAGATAGGCGATCAGAACGTTTTTAGAGAGTTCTGCACTGTTCACATAGGAACGGGCGGTGATGGGGTTACCGGTGTTGGAAACCGGAATCTGGTGATGGCTTATGCCCATATTGCCCATGACTGCCGGCTGGGAGACGGGAACGTTCTCGCAAACAGCGCTACTCTGGCCGGTCACGTGCAGGTCGATGATCACGTTACCTTGGGTGGGCTGGTGGGTGTGCACCAGTTCGTGAGGATAGGGAGTTATGCCTTCATATCCGGGGGCTCGATGGTCGCCATGGACATCCCGCCTTATTGCATGGCCCAAGGTGACCGTGCGGCCCTCGTTGGCCTGAACGCTGTAGGTCTTGCGAGGCACGGTTTCGACAAGGGCAGGGTGCGGCGAATCAAGTCCGCTTACCGAACGATCTTTCGAAGCGCCTTGGGTCTGAAGGAGGCGTTGGCCCAGGTCAGAGCCGAGCTAGGCGATGATGAGGACATTGCTCGACTCGTCTCCTTCGTGGAACAAAGCGAGAGGGGCGTGACCAGGTGAGCACCGAGCGCGGCACGGTGGGGCTCGTTGCCGGAAGCGGCAGTCTCCCGTTCACCATTGCCGACTCCGTAAGAAAAAGCGGGCGCAGGTTGCTCCTCATAGCCCACCATAATGAGACGCCGGCAAGCTTGGAGGAGCACGCCGATGAGACGGTTTGGGTCAAGTTGGGCCAGCTCGGACGGATACGGTCGGCACTGGTAAAAGGAGGGGCTCGTTCCGTTTGCTTCGCCGGTGGTCTCCGCAAGGTTCGCTTCTTTCGCGATGCGAGACCTGATGCCTTGGGCCTGAAGCTGTTGGCCAAGGTGGCGGTGGACCGTGGTGACGATCGCGTACTCCGTGCCATTGCGGGGATGTTCGAGGAGAGTGGCATGACGATCATCTCTCCGAATGATGTGGTGCCGGATCTCCTTGCTCCCAAGGGAGTCATAGGCCGCCACAGGCCAACCAGTGTCCAGCAAGCCGATGTAGATCTCGGTTTATCCGTGGTGCGCGCCTTGGGACGTCTCGATATCGGTCAGGCCGTTATCGTCAAGGAGGGGGTTGTGCTGGCGGTAGAAGCGGCGGACGGAACCGATGCCGCCATCAACCGAGGTTGTGATCTGGGAAGAGGCTCGGTGGTGCTGGTGAAGGCTTCGAAGCCGCAGCAGGACTTACGTTTCGACCAGCCCGCGGTCGGCCCGAACACGATTCAGATGCTCACCAAGTTCGGTCAGGGCGGAGTCGTGGCCGTGGAGGCCGGCAGGACCGTGTTGGTGGACCGCCAAGCGCTGATAGCCGCCGCGGATGAGAATCAGGTGGTCCTAATGGGTGTCTAAACCGGAAAATATGATTCCTGGTTTAGCATCTTGCCTCACGAAGTCCGATTGATTCGCTGCAGAAGGGCTTTACCGGTTTCGCTTCGAGGGTTTTGTCGAAGCACCGTTAGAGCATGAGTGCGGGCCACGTCTCGGCGGCCGCACGACTCCTCAATCAATGCGGCTACGAGGTTGGCTTGCTCATGGCCGGGTTCCATTGAAAGAGCCTTCTTCAAGAGCTTGCGAGGTCGTTTGGCCCGCGCATCGGGCGGACCGTGTCCGGCATTGAAGGTCGCAAGTGCTAGGTGCGCCAGGTAGGCCGGCTCCTTTGGGTTGATGTCGTGTGCCTCTTGGAACGCCTCGGAGGCGCCGGCCGCATCACCCTCTTTTATGAGCTCGATACCCTTTCGTAAGGCGACCTCGGCTTCGGCCATGATCTTGCCGCGCCGCAGAGATGTTTGCTGTCTGGAAAGCAGGAAGGCGAGGTAGGCTTTTCGGCGCTCTTCGCTCGAAAGGACCCGATAGGCAGCCGATGCTCTATGAAGGACGGTTTGAAAGAGGTCCTCCAACTCGGTTAGGTCGTAGGCATCCCAGCTTTCAGGGTGAAAGCGGTTGGCCAAGTGATGGTATGCTCGCTCTATTTCCTCTATGTCGGCCGTTATGTCGACGCCCAACACGCCGTAGTAGCTCGCCGTGATGATTTGCAAAGCTTCCTCGCGTAGTTGGTCGGCCTGTTCGGCCGGCAAGGGTTTCTTCTTTCGCGTGGGTGCGACCCGTGCGCGATAGACGTCGGCCTCGCTGCATTCAATCGGAGTGCGAGAGAATCGGACTGCTCCGGTTTGATCGAGAAACCACAACATTAGAAGGGCTTGCTTTAGATCTCCTCCACAGCCCACGAGCATTTCGCGCGCGGTTACCTGGCCCGAGATCTTGAGTGCCAAAGTGATCTCTGCTGGAGACAGGGCCAGATCGTCGAGATGTTCTCCAAAGGCATCGGTGCGATGAGGGTACTGGTCGATCCGGTTACCAATGCAGGAGAGCCATATGCCCGCCGGGTGATGGCTTTCGGCTGCCTTTCTGACGAGCGGGAGAGGATTGATGGCCAGCGAGGGTCCGGTGTGGGAAACGCTCTGAAGTATTCTGTGCTTACCCGACTGAATCCCAATCCAACTAGTCAGCAAGTCATGCATGTGTTCTCGGAGAAGCTCGACGAGCTTATCTCCGGGCTCCACCACGCCGGCTTCGACCAAAGCAGCCGACAATGAAAGGCTGTCTCGAGCCGAGACGTCGAGCACCTCGGCGGTTGTGTTTTCTTCCATCATTCCCCGGGCCAGCATCCAGCGAGGGAGGCAGAGCTTGGGGTCCGAGGAGGAAACTCCAGAGGGAAGCCCCCCGGTAAGATGGATCGAGTGTTTCTCGCCTTCGTGCTCCAACTCCAAAGTCGCCGTTAGCTGGCTTCGCCATGCCGATAGAAGGAGCCGGGCCACGGCTCCTTCATCGAGTGCGTCTTCCTCGGCTGGGCCGGTCCCGCACTCCTCCTGCGGTAAAGGCTTCCTATCGGCCGTCCTCTTCGGGGCCGTGCCGGATTCTGCTCTAGCGGTCAGGAGTGTAGTCAGCTTCTCATGTAGGGCTTCATGACGCGTGGGGTCCTCCAAGTATCCGTTGGCGCCCAGCTCGAGCACTGCTCGTATACCGTGCAGTGGTGGTCGATGACCCGTATCGTAGACGACGAGAGGAATACCTATTTTGGCTTCGTGGATTCGTTTGAGAAGATGCTTGCCCTCGGCGGGAGGGAGCGCGATGGAGGACAAGACTATGTCGGGAGACGAAGTAGCGAGCCTTTCGTAGGCATCATTCGCATCGACCGCGGAGAGCACGGAGAAACCATCGGCGGACAATCTCTCGGCGAGGAGCTTGCGGGTAGGCGCGTGGTCATCCGCTAGCAGAATCGTGGCCATGTCTTGCTCCATCTCCCTTCATGAGTGTCGGGTCCGTAAAAGACGCACCTGTATCCTTATACCAGTGATTAGGCTCGAGAGTCTTTCAGTCATGACCATAGGATGGCGCTCACCTTGTTCCGTAGGTGTCGTTTCACGACCGCCGCGGCGCTGAAGCTGCTCGACCGTTTCCACTGTTGCACGATTAGGGCGCTCCTCGTGTTACAAGCACCTAATGCCCCGTATTCTGGTGACAGCAGCCGAGGCTTCCGCGGATTCTCTCGCGGCGGCTGTCATTGAGTGCCTTCGTGCGACGAATCCGAACATCGAGGCTTTCGGGATCGCCGGGCCGGCACTCCGAAGCGTGGGCGTGGAGGCGGTGGCCCGCACCGAAGACATTTCGGTTATGGGGCTCACCGAGGTAGTTCCAGCTTTGCCCCGAATCTTGGGCATCATGTCGCGAGTAACCCGCGAGGCTGCCCATAGGCGACCGGATCTGGCGATTCTGGTCGACAGCCCCGACCTCAACCTGCGAATGGCGCGACGGCTGAGACGCTTGGGCGTTCCAATACTGTACTTCGTGGCGCCGATGGTCTGGGCCTGGAGGCAATGGCGAACCCGTGAGGTGTCGCGGGTAGTCGACCGTCTCTGTGTGATCTTGCCGTTCGAGGAAAAGGTATGGCTCGATGCCGGTGTCCAGGTAACCTATGTAGGCCATCCCATGGTCGATTTGTTCCCCGCCGTGGAGAGGGGGAGCGGCTCTCCGGCAGAGGCAAGAGTGGAGGAGACCGACGTGGTCACCGTGGCCCTTCTTCCAGGCAGCAGGCGCATGGAGGTAGTCCGGTGCCTGCCCGCAATGCTCCGGGCCGTGAAAATTGTTGCTGCTCGGCGGGAAGGGCCTGTACGCATCGTCATTCCAGTTGCCCCTACCATCGATGAGCAATGGGTCAGCGGTATTGCCGGAGAAATAGCGCCCGAATTGCATCCCGCGGTCTCGCGGAATGGCGCCAGGGAAGCGCTTGTGCAAAGTGACGCCGCGGTAGTCGCGAGCGGCACGGTAGCTTTGGAAGCGGCACTTGCACACTGTCCCATGGTGGTGGTCTATCGCGTCTCTTGGGGAACCTGGTTTGCGGGACGTACGTTGGTTCGGGCACCGTTCGTCTCCCTTCCCAATTTGCTGATGGGCAGAGAGATCGTTCCCGAGCTTCTCCAAGCGGATATGCAGCCGGAGTCGGTGGCTGCCGAGCTGGATCACATTCTGCCGGGAGGTAAGAATAGGGAGAGGATGAAAGCCGATCTCGAAGAGGTGCGCCGGTTGCTGGGGCCGGGTGGGGCGGCGGATAGGGTGGCCCTGGAGGCTGAGAAGCTGATGAACCGGTAAGAGGCAATCATTCGTTGGAGTATGTTTCGTGTCGATATGGCTTGAGCGGCAAGAAGGTCTCCACTAAAAGGACCGCCGACATTCTTTCCTACGGACCGGTGGAATCAAGCTTCGCCGAGCCGCTCGTCAAATGAAGGGAGCAATCATGGATACGCAGTCAGCAGGAGCCTCCGGTCCTCGCGTCGGGATCATCATGGGAAGCAAGAACGACTGGGAAACAATGCGGCCGGCCGCGGAGATATTGGATGAGCTGGGGGTGGCAAACGAGAGTCGAGTGCTCTCGGCCCACCGGACACCCGACCAGCTTTTCGAGTACGTGGAGGGAGGCGAGGGTAGAGGCATGGAGGTCTTCATTGCAGGAGCGGGTGGCGCGGCTCATCTGCCTGGAGTAGTGGCCGCGAAGACTCTCCTTCCCGTCTTGGGAGTTCCCGTCCAGTCGAGAGCCCTGCAAGGTCTTGACTCCTTGCTCTCGATTGTTCAGATGCCCCGAGGCATACCGGTTGGTACTTTCTCCATAGGGAGTGCCGGCGCGGCAAACGCGGCGCTTTTTGCCGCCGCCATCATTGCACTGCATGACCCCGCTCTGAAGGAGCGTTTGGCGGACTGGAGAAAGGTACAGGCAGATAAGGTGCTAGAGGATACCTTTCTTCAGGATCGCGATTGAGAAGCCCGGTAGCCAAGGGTAGACGCCGACAGTACTAGGAGAAAGAGTGGCGGTCGCGCACGTCTTGATGGGGCCGGCGCGGCGATGCCTGTATCGAGCTGCGAGCCTTGGAGGAAATGTGCGAGCCCGCTTCTTATTTGAGGCCGGCGCTCCAGCCGAGCTTTGCTCGCAACGCGAGGTGTTCCTCGCTGAGGGCGAATGAGACCAGTTCGCTCGTTATTTTCTGTTCATTCAATCCTTCTTGTTGGAGCACCTGAAGGGCCGTGTGAGGGCTTCCCGAGATGAACAGCCCAGCTCTGATTACCGAGTACTCGACTCCTCTTATGTAGTCATCCAGCCGTTCATCATCACGAGCACTTTGATAGTGCCCCGCTGCTTCGGCGATCTCTTTCTTTCGTCTATCCGAAACGAGATCTTCCATCCTCTTGGCCGCTCTGTCGGTCCTCATCTCGGAGGATTTTTCGACTCCGGTAAGAGCCAAGGCAGCGGAAAGAAGAATTTCCAGTTGTTCCCTATGCAGGGCCAATCCTGCCAACATCTCGGGCAGTGTGGACATGACCGCGCGCGCGGCTTGGAATCTTAGCTCCGCCGGCTCGATGCTGTGCGCGCTGTTGATGAGCCGAGGAGACACCAGAACTCTGGGAGGAAAACCTATGGTGGGGGCCATGCGCGGGGGCATGGTGGCGCCGCCTAGCTCCACCCGGAACTCGGGGATTCGCAGTATACGGGCGGCAACTGAAATCGCCGCGGTAGTGAGTGCGGCGTTCGACTTCTCTTGGGGGTCCAGCACAACCTCCTTGGACCTCTTTCTCTCGAAGGTGGTCAAACCTTCGGAGCCGATGGCCGCCAATAGTCTTCCCGTTGCACCGGCGGCGTGAGGATGGATTAGCTCCGGTGAATTTGGGCCCTCCGGCAAGGAAGGCCCGTCATCTGGTGGTCCTGGGAGATTCGCCCGTAGACGTTGGATATCAGTGTCGTTTGAATCCAGCAGTGACAAGATCGACGCCACCATGGCTGCGCCATCGTTCCGATTCTGGCGTTGCAGTACCCGAAGTAGTGAGCGCAAGGCATCGATGTCAAAAGGGGAGATGCGAAGAACTCTGCGTAACATGAGCACGGCGTCTTCGTCGCGACCGTCCCGCTCATACAAGCGAGCAACATCTTCCAATGTGCCTGTATGCTCCGGTTCCAGCGTCACCGCTCGTTCCAGGTGGGCAAGGGCTTTCTTACAGTCGCCGATTTGATACCGCTGAACCTCGGCGAGCTCGCGAAGAAGGTGGGGTTCCGTATCTCCGCCTCGATCGGCCAGGACGGCCAACATCTCAGCTAGTGGCCGGGCGTCCCGAGTAGCGGCGGCAACATCGCGCAAGGCTTTCAGTGCTTCTTGAACGTCTTCCTCGCGCCTTGAAAGCTCTACCGCCTTTCTAAAGGACTCGATTGCACGCTCTGGGTTATCGAGGTGCTCATGATGGATCTTCCCGAGTCGCACCCATTGATAGGAGTTGCCGGACTCTTTCTCCAGCAGCTTTTCAAGAGTGACGGCCGCCTCTTGGTAGGCATTATTCTTCTCTTGTTCGGATGCGAGACGCTCCAGTATCACACTGTCGTCAGGATGCTCTTCCAAGGCATCCTTCAGGACCTCGGCTGCATGGGAGGCGTCATGAAGCTTCCCCGCCCAGAGATGGGCTATCTCGAGAGATAGCCGCCGCCTGTCCTGTTTTCTTCTAGACAGGGCCAGGAGTTTTTCTCTCACCCGGATCGCCTCGGCCCAGCGGCCGGCGTCCTCATATGTGTTGGCGAGGGCCACGAGCACATCCCTGTCCTTTGGGGCCAGTCTCAGCGCTTCATCCAGTTTGCCTGCCGCGTCCCCGTAGCGGCCCATGGCGGCGAGTGACAGACCCATCCTTCGCAGTACGGATGCCTTCTCGGACTTGGAGAAGCTCTGCTCATGGTTCTCCAGCAGGCTGCAGAGAACTTCGTGAGAGCGCACGTGATCCTGGCTGGCGGAGAGCTGCCAGGCCAGAGACTCCAGTGTGTCTCGTCTGGTCGGGCGGAGGTGGTATGCGGCTTGGAGCTTACGGCGTGCCTCATCGAGCTGCCCGATTGCTTCGTGGACAGAGGCTATTTGTCGGTAGGCGCTGGCTAGCCCCTCGCTGTCGTTCTCCCGATCCAAGCGATCCGCGGCAAGCTCGAGTAGCGTAAGAGCGGCCGTGGGTGCTCCCTCTTCCAGGTGCAATCGGGCGAGCGCCGTGCAAGCCTGGGCGTAATCAGGAACGGCGTTCAGAGCCATCTCATAGCATTTTGAGGCACCCTTCGAATCTTCGGTAGCTTCGAGCATTTCGCCTGCGTCTGTCCACAGGCGGCAGCTCTCCACGGGATCCTCGGACAGATCCGCCAGTGTTTGAATGACATGAATCGCCTCAGCCGAGCGTTTTTGCTCCTCCAGTAGGCGCAGTTGTCCCCGCAAAGCCGATGTTGAGCGAGCGTCCGCTTCGAAAGCTTTCTCGTACAGCTCCAGGGCCAACTTCTTGTCCCTATTCTCGATGGTACCAGCCGCGGCGCAGTACGCCCCGGCTTTACTCGAGGGAGTCTCGGCGACATCCGCCTGACGCATTCGAAGCTCGAGAGCGGTGTCGAGATCGCCGCGAGTCTCCGCGAGCCGACCAGCAAAGGCCAAGGCTCGAGCGCTCTTGGGGTCCAATTTCAGGGCCTGTTCGTAAGCCGAGAGAGCTTTACCCTGGTCACAGAGATGCTCCTCCCGTATCATTCCCAGGTCCACCCAAAGCTCTGCCTTACTTGCTGGATCGGCTTCCGTATCCAGTAACTTTTCATAAAATATAATCAGATCATCGAATGCTCGCAGGGTGGACAGCAGCTCGGACACCTCGCGGATTCTGTCGGGGGAGGGACTTTCGAGCGCCCCGTCCATGGCCATGAACGCCTCGATGTCTTGACGCGCGCCCTCAAGGTTCCCCAGGCGTGCCTTTATTACGGCGGCACGGAGTAAGAGTTCGGTCTTGCGGGCAGGATCGTCCGCTCGCAGGCCTTCCTCTGATAGGATTAAGGCGTGCGCTTCGTTTTGGCCGGTGGCTTTGCAGAGGCATTCGAGGCGCTCGATGATTTCGTCGTCCGTGGGTCTCGCCGCGAGGGCCGATCTCAGGTGATGAAGAGCCGCCTCATGATTCGAGAGACGTTTTTCGGCAATCTCGGCCGCCGTCAGATGAAGCTCCGCTTCACGGTCGGTACCTTGGTGGAGTCGAGCGCGCTGGTCTATGAGATCCCTTACGGTGTGCCAGTCTCCTAGGTTGCCGTGAAGGGAGATCAGGCGGCTCAACACACTGTCGCGTTCGGCGTCATCCGAGGTTATCTTCAGCAGCTCTTCCAGAGGCCCGGAGGCCTCGGCGGGACGATCCAGTCGGTCGGCCAATAGGAGGGACAGCTCGTTCAGAAGCCAGCTGCGCTGCCGGGTATCATCCGTAACCTCCGGGCATGCCATCTGCTCCAGAACCCCTCCCAGTGCTTCCCAGGCTCCGGATTCTTCGTAAACAGCACGTAGAAGGTCGAGCACCTCGGGCAATGCAGTGTGTCCGTCACTTGCTGAATCACGAGCCCTCTCCAGGCAGCGTCGAGTCCGCTCCTTGATTCGCTGATCTTGGGGTTCGACTCGATGCAGCGCCTTTGCTGCTTTCAGCAGTGAGTTTGCTCGTTCTCCTCCCTCGAGTCGTGCCGCGCGGGCCTCTAGGTAACCCGCAAGCTCGCTGAACCTACACTCTTCCGTCAAAGTCTCCTCGAGGTCGGTCCAGAGACGGGGATCTCCCGGCGCCAACAGACAAGCTTCCTGCAACGCTTCACCGGCTCGTGCTCTGGCGTCGTCGTCGCCGGCTTCACCAAGCCTGCGTCCCACCACCCAAACCTCCGCCAGAGTAATAGCTCTTTCCCTGGGTTCCGTGGCCCAGTTCAAACGGGACTCCAGCAACGGCAGCATCTTGTGCAGCTCGCCCCGCTGCCTGAAAATATCCGTCAAAGCTGTCAGCGCGCTCGTGTGGCTGGGAGAGAGGCACAGTGCTTTTTCATACTCTGCTACGGCCTTATCCTCGTCATTCATCTCATGGCGATGGATTTCCGCAAGCCGGGCGTGCAGGTCGGCTTTCTCGTCCTCATCGGAGGCAGCTTCCAGCCAATCGCCAATTACGTCGACTACCGTGCTCCAGTTGTGCCTGGCGGTGTGAAAGGCAGCCAGACTAGCCTGCGCCTCCAGGTCGGTGGGGTCGTCTTCGGCGGCTTTTTGCCACTCTTCTCCGGCTTCCTCGCCACGCCCGAGTTTCTCCAAAGCGTCGATACGTTCTCGCCTCCAAAGCTTCGCGTCGGCATCCCGAGGGCGTGTGTTCAGGCGATCGTCGAGCAGATGTGCCAGCGAGTCGAGGTTTCCTCGCTCGCGGTACAAGGCTCTCAAATTCTCGAAAGCGTCGTCATCGTCCGGAAGCTCCCGCTGGACCTCTTCCCAGGCCAGCTTGGCCTTCGAGGGTTGTTGAAGAACATCTCCATAGAGATGAGCCAGGCGCCGGAAGCCCTCTGCTCTTCCTTCTTGACCTGGGGACAGACCGGAAAGGGACGACTCCAAGGCTATGGCAGCCTCTCGAGCGTTGTCGGTCTCGGACACCGTCTCCGCCATGCCCTGGATTGCTTCCGCGCAGCGAGGGTCCAGGGTGAGAGCTCTTTGCCAGTCAGCCCGCGCGGCCAAGGGATCACCAAGCTTGTCCTGATGCACCCGGGCTCTTTGAAGTAGAGCGCTCTTCTTACTTTCGACGTCCTCGGATTCTTCGACGGCCCATTCAAGGGCCTTCACCAAATCCGTCCAGCTTTGCTGCTCCTCGAGCAAGCGGAATAGAGAGACCTGTGCGTTGGAGCCGCTGCCGGCCAATTCGGTGATTTCTTCATATACCCTTGCCGCGCCAGTTACATCGCCAATCTCGTCTTCGAGTACCTCGGCGAGACGGGAAAGCAGGTCCGCTTTTACGCCTCGATCGGCTACACGGTCGGCTCGCGTCCGGTAGAAGACGGCAAGCTCCTTCCAGTTGCCCTGCGAGACGTAGAGATCCTCGAGACGGCTCTCGAGGTCAGGGTCGCCGCCTGATATCTCTACCGCGCGAGCGAGCCTGGCTGTCGTTCTAGTTTCCTCTTTCTCGGTGTCAGCGAGGCGCACCAATAAGGCGGCGCCTCTTGTTCCTCCGAGTTGCATAGCGAGATCCTCTGCCGCTGCAACCGACTGCTCGAATGATCCGGCGGCCTGGCCGATGCGCAAAAGATCTTCAAAGATCGCTACCGCGATATCTCCCGCTCTTGATGAGTCGAAATCCGCCTGTTCTTGCTTGCCTGCCCGCGACAGTATCTGCGATGCCCGAACTAGCTCGACGAACGCCCGGTCCCCGTCCTCGAGATGTTTCTCGTGCGATATTGCTGCTCTTCTATGTAAATCGGCAGCCTGCACAGGGTCGTCCGCTCCCAAGGCCTCCCGGGCTGCTTGAGAGTACAAATCGGTAAGGCGCTCGTACGCTCTCGCTTCGGAGTAAACGTTTTCCAGTATCGCGAAAGCCTGCTTCCCCGTTTCATCCACCGCGGACTGCTCCCGCAGACGTTCGATTCCGGCTAGTATGGCCGGATTTTCCGGCGTCACGGAGAGGACCTCGCGGTAAAGGCGCAGAGCGCTTTCGCGATCGCCGATTTTTTCCTCGTACAGGCGGGCCAACTCCCGCTTTACCGAGGTGGTGTGCGCAAGATCCCGGCTGTTTGCCCAAACCGTTTCGAGCTCGCGCTTCTTGATGTCGATGACTTCCGTCCAGCGTCCTTGACGCGCCAAAATCTCTCCCAAGCGGCGCAACGCTTCGACGTTTTGCGGCTCGAGAGCCATTACCCGCTCATAGTGCTCGGTAGCCGCCTCCGGCCGGGCTAGCTCACGTGCGTACAAATGTCCCAGCTTTAGATGCAGGTAGATCCTGTCGGCTTTGGCCAATGGGTGACGGAGGGCGTCGCGGTAGGACTTGGCCAACTCCGCATAAGCGCCGGTCATTACGGCAAGGCGCAGCTGTTCGTCGAGAAGCTTGCGGTCTGATGGAGCAAGGCGGCCGGCCTCCGCCAAGGAGAGCAGGGCTCCTTCCTTGTCGTTCATACCCTCGCGGATATGTCCCATGGCTCGGTAAACGGTCGCTTTGTCCACATCCCTGGTACATGACTCCTTCAGTGCCGTGAGAGCTTCCATCGCGGCGGTCGGCTCGAGATCCATCAGCTTTTTGCATTGTCGTTCGAGACTTGGGTCCGGCGGGGTTGCCTCGATGTGATCCAGCGGGGGTCTCTTGATGGCCGGATCCGTCAGCGGTTCATCACCCCTAGGGACGCTTTTCTCGATGCTGGGCGAGGCGATCTCGATCTTCTCACCGATGATCTTGAACGAAGGGACAGTGTCCTCGGTGTCCTCGACCATATCGCATGGGAAGCCGGGATCGGTGACTTCCTCTGGAGTGGTGGTACTACCCGCGTCGGAAGCCAGGGCCTGGTGGACTTTGAGAGCCTCCCGAGTGGAAGCAAGAGCGGCGTTTTCGTCGCCCAGCTTTTCCGCTTCAACGTAAGAGAGCTGGACTAGCAACTCG
This sequence comes from Deltaproteobacteria bacterium, assembly GCA_007130885.1. GTDB lineage: Bacteria > Myxococcota > Myxococcia > SLRQ01 > SLRQ01 > SLRQ01. Next base: position 88,111 of record SLRQ01000012.1, on the reverse strand, counting down.
GCTCTTTGCTCCGGCAAGATCTCGCCGGCCTTGCTCAGCCTCAAGCGAAGGGCTCGCGATCCGCCGGATGAAGCGTGAACATGACGTGACAACGCCTCCTGTATCGATACCTTGTCCCCCATCGCGAGCAAGCCGGTGCACAAACGAAGTAGCGCCGATCCGTCCGCCGGGTTGGCCTCGAAGGTTCGTTGTGTCTCGGCGGCCTCGGTGTGTCGTGCTTGCCCCTTGCCGGCGGCCGATGATGATCTGCTCTTGGCCATTCGGTTCTCCTGTCAGAGTCTCCTAGCGGCTGTTCGATCTCGCTTCTTAGGTGGCCGGAGGCGCCGCCGCCCCTAGGGTACCGCAATGCACATGAGGTTAGCTCGGATTTCTCGTTGCGAGCCCGAAACTACTACGATTTATCCTAGGGTTGTGTAATGGGTAAACGTAGGGTTTAGCGCTTCCATGTTGCGCTGTGGTCCATGCATGCGGTCCAAGCTGTGTCGACGAGCGTGAGGCGGGGGAAGCGGGCTGTGGTGTTCCGTGTTTTCCAAAGTCGGGAGCTTTACATGGTGTCTTGGCGGAGCTACATAGCCCGGCGCCATCGGTTGCTTCAAGAAGTGATCGGGCACAGGCATAGGTAACAAAGCTTTTGGAGACTTCAAGGCATGGGCAAAGCACGCGCCGCTAGAGCACAGGGCGACCTTTTCGGCGCAAAAAAGGGAAGGAAACGCGGTGGCAACAGCGTGGCTTCCGGCGGCGAGCCAGAGGAGGTCGCGAAGATCGAGATCCTACCCAGCGATCATCGGGAAGAGACCAAACCTCGCAAGTCTAGTTCGCCGGTGACGTCGAGGGAGCCAAGAAGAAAGCCGAAAGGGCGTACCGCCAAGGATCTCGCCACTCGCCAGCGAGAGATCAGCGTAAGCGAGTTCTTTACCAAGAATCGGCATTTATTGGGGTTCGATAGCCCTTCCAGGGCTCTTCTTACCGCGGTTAAGGAGGCTGTCGATAATGCGCTCGATGCCTGCGAGGACGCGGACATTCTCCCGGATCTCATCGTCGAAATCCGCGAGGTCGCCGAAGACCGATACTGCATCGCGGTCGAGGATAACGGGCCCGGCATAGTACGCAAACAGATTCCAAGAATCTTCGGGAAGCTTCTTTACGGCTCCAAGTTTCACACATTGAAGCAGTCGCGGGGACAGCAGGGCATTGGGATCAGCGCGGCAGGAATGTACGGTCAGTTGACCACCGGCAAGCCAGTGGTGATTCATTCTCGTACGGGATCCGGGCGCCCAGCCCATTACTTCGAGCTGGTGCTGGATACCGCGAAGAACCAGCCACGCATACTGGTTGACAGGGAGGAGGAGTGGGAAGGCAAGAACACCGGTACGCGGGTTGAGATCGAGCTGGAAGGTTCATACCGGCGAGGGACCCGTTCCGTCGACGCCTATATTGCTTTGACCGCGATGGCGAATCCTCACGCCGACATCCGCTACCATCCCCCGAAGGACGAGCCGGTTCATTATGCTCGTGTAACCGAGTACATGCCGGAGGAGCCTCGGGAGATCAAACCGCACCCTTACGGTGTCGAGCTTGGGATGCTCATCAAGATGATGCACGGCACCAAGGCGAGAAACGTGTCCTCGGCCCTGCAGAAGGATTTCTCCCGTGTGAGTGCTAAAGTCGCGAAGGAGATTTGCGAGAAAGCCGGCCTTAGGCCCTCCATGAGACCCGGGCGCATTGGAGCAACGGAGGGAGAGTCTCTGCGGAACGCCATCGCTAACACGAAGATTCTCGCGCCTCCAACGAGCTGTGTTAGTCCCATCGGAGAGGAGCTTATGCGGAAAGGCCTCGAGTCCGGCCTGTCCGCGCAGGATCTCGAAGCGGAGTTCGTGATCGGGACGACACGTAGCCCTGCGATTTACAGAGGCAACCCATTTCAAGTGGAGGTCGCCCTGGCTTGGGGAGGTAACCTTCCGGTCAATGAGCTTGCGGTCTTGAACCGGTTCGCCAACAGGGTCCCTCTCCAGTATCAGCAAGCCGCCTGCGCGATAACAAAGGCCTTAATGACCGCCGGCTGGCGGAACTACGGCGTTTCTCAGTCCAAGGGTGCGTTGCCTTCAGGTCCCTTGGTCATCTCGGTGCATATCGCCAGTGTGTGGGTGCCGTTCACATCGGAGGCCAAGGAAGCCATCGCATCATACCCCGAGATTTTGAAGGAGCTCCGCCTCGCTTTGCAAGAGTGCGGTCGTCAGCTCGGAAAACACATACGCAGGCGCAGGAGTATGGCGGACGAGGCGCGCAAGCGTAGTCACATAGAGACTTTCATTCCCGTCATCGGCGATGCTCTGCAGGAGATTCTGTCGTTGAGCGACGAGGAACGGGAGAACGCGGTGTCCGAGCTGGCCGGCATACTCGAGCGCTCCCGAAAGGCGTTTTGACGCAAAAGTGCTTTTTCGGTCCGCCCGTAGTTTGCTTGTACTAGGGAGAAACTTTTTATGCCCAGGAAGAAGAAGAAAACAGCGGAAAAAGCCGGCGACAAACGTTCGGTGGGGACGGCATCAGCGCGCCCAGATCTCGATGCGCTTACCGTTAGATCCATAGAAAGCACTGCCTCGGCGATACATGGTGCCGTGATCAAGGGGAGAAAGCCTGATCTCAAGTTCCCCGTGCGCTCGCTTTCCAACGTCAGCTACCAGCCCAAGAAGGGTTACTTCGAGATCGGCCGCTCGCGAAAGATGCGAACGCTCACCTACAACACCGCGAAGGGCTTCGCGCAGACGCTAAAGCTCATGGCGTTGTCCAAGGAGATGGTTCAAACGCAAGACTTCGCCACAAAGCGGGACGCCTATTATCAGAGCAAGAACTGGGGCTCCGCGAAGTTCTCCGAGCAGACCGAGTCGGATGCGGTCATGGACGACATCGAGGCGATGTTCGCGCTGCACGGCGTGAGCCGAGAGCAGCTGCGCTTTTATCCGGAGGAACATGGAGGCGCCGTCAGCGGAGAGCTGATAGTCGTCGATAAGGATCGAGAAACGGGAGAGGACCTCCGGATCGACTGCACGAAGTTCGGTTCCGGGGCATACACTATTCCCCATTCGGGCGAGCATCTCCGATTCGAGACCGATGCCAAGTTCATCTTGGTAATCGAGACCGGTGGCATGTTCCAGCGGCTCGCGACTCACAAGTATTGGCGTAAGGCGGGCTGTATCCTTGTTTCCATGGGTGGCGTGCCGACTAGAGCCACGCGCAGGTTCATCAGGCGCCTTGCGGACGAGAAGAATATCCCCGTGTATGCCTTCGTCGACTGCGACCCCTACGGCATAAGTAACATCTACAGAACTCTCAAGGTTGGAAGCGGCAACGCGGCTCACATCAATCAGTTCTTTTGTGTTCCGCAGGCCAGCTTCCTAGGCGTCGCTCCACAGGACATTCTCGACTTCAAGCTAGAGGACGCAACCCACAAGCTTGGAGAGGTGGACGTAAAAAGGGCAAGGGACGCGCTCAAGAACGATCCGTTCTTCAAACACCACAAGAAGTGGCGTAAGGCGATCGAGCAACTCTTGAAAATGGGAGTGCGGGCCGAGCAACAGGCGCTTGCAAAGTGGGGCCTAAACTTCGTGATGGATGAGTACCTGCCGCACAAGCTTGCAAATACCCGGTCATTCTTACCCTAGTTCAGCAGTTGCCTTTTCGACCTAAAGGAGTGGCCTCACCGGGTGCCGCACTTGCCGGGGGATGCACTATTCACGTAGATCTGGATTGAGATGAATGGTGTGCGTGCGGTAGTGACTTTCTTGGCTGGAGCATCGCTCATGTGGTGCATGGGGTGCCGCTGTGTGGATTCACCCACAGCGGACAAGCATGAAGATGAGTTGTTGGTCGAACAAGCTCCTGTCGACTCGGAGCCGGTTGAGCACGGTGCCGATACGGAGTTGACGGTGAAGCAGGACGAAGAGGAAGTCTGCGACATCGAAGGCTTCGCCGGCTTTTCGGAGGACGAAAAGCTGTTTGCCTACTCCGCATATTCGAGAGGAGCGGACACCCACATCTTCACGGTGGTGGACTCACTCGAGGGACGGCGGATCACCGACTTCCCACTCGATGGCGAAGGCGCCAGGGCACGCGCGCGTTCTCTTTTGACCGAGGGCGGATTCTCTTCCCAGGCCAGGGACGGCAGCGGCGTGCTCGACCGTGACGAGATCCTGCGTCTAGATGCCGAGCCGGGAGGTGTCAGAGTGTGGTTGGTGCGTGGCGAAGATCGTGTGGCACTGGAGCCGCCCGCGGCTATGGCGGAGGTTGCATCAAGGCTCGATGATCCAAGTGCCGATGTGTGGGGCTTCTCGCCCAGCGGGGCGTATGTAGCGGTGCGTCTGGCCGAGGATCAGGGGTCGGTCTTGGGCGAAGCAGTCACTTATCAAATTCTCGGGATGGAGCCCGCTCGCTTGGCACTGCGTTGAGGCCGGTCAGTTCTGAGATTGTTTTGCTACGGCTTCCGCCGCCTTTCGGGCGGCATCAGGATCGCCTAGGTATCGACTCGCTACCGGGCGCAGATCTTCGTTCAGTTCGTAGACGAGAGGTATCCCGGTAGGAATGTTCAGCCCCGGGATCTCCTCATCGCTTATGCCGTCCAGGTGCTTGACAAGGGCCCGTAAAGAGTTGCCGTGGGCGGATACGAGGACCCGTTTGTTCTCCCGAAGGTCGGGAACAATGGCATCATGCCAGTAGGGCAGCATCCTCTCCACGACATCGGCGAGGCACTCCGAGGCCGGCAGTACGTCTGGGGCGAGGCTGCGATAGCGGGGGTCATGCTTGGGGTGCAGCGGGTCGTCCTCGGCGAGAGGCGGCGGCGGCACATCGTAGCTGCGACGCCAGAGATGGACTTGCTCGGCGCCGTGACGTTCGGCGGTTTCTTTCTTGTTCAGCCCTTGGAGGGCGCCGTAGTGGCGTTCATTCAACCGCCAGTGCTTCTTGACCGGTATCCAGAGCCTGTCCAGACCGTCGAGAACCAAATGAAGAGTAAGAAGAGATCTTCGAAGGAGAGAGCAGTGGGCGACGTCGAAGTCGAAGCCTTCGTCTGCCAGAAGCTTGCCCGCCTTCTTGGTCTCGGCGAGCCCGTTCTCCGATAGGCCTACGTCGATCCAGCCCGTGAATCGGTTCTCGAGATTCCAGGTGCTCTCTCCATGGCGAAGCAGAACCAGTTTGGTCGTCATCAGGTCTCCCTTCGTTTGTCGTTGGACACCTATATGGGGTCGAAGGCCTACCTGTGACAAGACCCTTCGAGTTGAGCGTAAGGAACTGCTTCCGGCCGCGGGTTTGCTCCGACCTCCTCCCCGTCCACCTCGCCGCAAACGAGGCGGTACCTTCGCGCGCTGGAGATGACCTCGCGCACGTAGCGGCGAGTTTCCTTACTCGGCATTTCTTCGAGAAGAAAATCCGCGGGTGGGTGACCCGAGCGATTCTTCCATCGTTCAAGCGAGACCAGGCCGGCATGGAGCCTCGTCAGAGCAAGAATCATTGATCCGTCGTAGCTCTCGAGAAACTCGGCGAGGCGCTTCGTGCGCTGTTGGCAGCTCCTTTGAGACGGTTCCCTTGGCTCCTCGGTCGTCTTATTCGCTCCGGAGCCAGGGTGGTCGTCATGACCTCGCGAAGGCGAATAAAGAGAGAAGTTGTTGAGCTCGAGCGCATGAGCAATATCCTGATCACAAGTGTCGAGGTCGGAGTTCCTGTCCTCGCGCTCCGTGGCGAGCAGCAGCCAGGCCCAGCTTTTGCGCGGGTGGCTCTTTTCGGCAGTGCCGTTTGACGCTTTGGCGGCCATCTCCGCGTAGTAGGAGTAGGGGTGCCGATCGAGAAGAGCATTCCAGAGTTCGTCCGCCTTTTCGGGGTGGCCGGCGAGTAGATTCGCCCGGCCGGCGAAGTAGGAGGCGCGACCCATACATGACTCCTCCTCGCCGCACGATTTTGAATGTTCCTCTCTTGCAGAGGCCTCCAGGAGGCGGGCCGCCTTCTCGAACCGGTCTGTTCGAAGAAGCGCCCAGCCGTAGATGAAAAGCATCTCCGAGCGATACCTTTGGGGTATTCTTTGCTCTTCCTCAAGCTGTTCGAGAAGCCTTTCCGCATCCGCAAAATCGAGATTCTCGTGGGCGAGTCTGGCGCTTTCCAGCAACGCTTTCCAGGTGATCTCTTCTTCCGCGGGAGGGTCTCTTTTGACGATCTCGTTCAACAGACGGCGTGCCGTCGATGGACGGCCAAGGGTCACGGCCGACATGGCTGCTTCGAATTTGGCGTGAGCCGCCAGTTTCGAATCATGCTTCGAGCCGGTTGTCTCCCAGATATGACCGGCCTCGGCCAGCAGAGGTAGTGCTGCTACATGCCGACCTTCGCTTGCCTCGATACGTCCGCGAACGGCAAGAACCAGCCCCCAAATCGGACCCGAGCGAGGCCGGCAAAGGTGAACGAGGTGCTCACCGGGATTGTCGTGGTCGAGCGTTAGCGAAAGATAATTCCAGCCTCGCGCCGTCGAAGAGGGATCCCCCTCGATTGTCGATGTGGAAGTCGGGTTCGAGAAGAAGGTGGCAGCAGCAGCAGCAGCTTCTCTAGCGTAATGGCTGGAAGGGCTGATGAAGACTGCTAGTTGCAGGGGCGCCGCCGCAGCATCGACATCGCCTTCTGACAGGAGAGCGAGCCCCGTGCCAAGATGCTCCCGGGCTGTCTCGGCTCCTCCGGTTTCGTCCGCCATGGCACTTCCGCAAAGCAGCAGGACACACAACGCCGCCGGCGCCCTCATTGGAAGCATGGGGATTCGTGAACGAACCACGGTCATTCAAGGTGCTGCGGGAGAACCACCACTGAGCATTGCAATGAACCCAATGGCCAGGCCGACCACGATAACGGCGGCGAAGACAGCGATTCCAAATCGAGGGCTATCTTGACGCCGGGCTGGTGCCCTCTTCTCGGCGGTTCTGCGACGCGACCTTCTCTTGCTGCTTTTTGTAGCCATGACCGGGCTAGCTTAACCCAGATGGCTCCGTTGTTGGAGTGGCAAAATCTCTCCTTCTGATTAGCATCTCCCCAGAGGGGTGATAATGCTACTCCACAATCACCCTCACTTCGACTCTCCTCCCGGTTTTGCTGGGCAAGTCACGCAGAACGTCCGGTCTTCCTGGAGCCAGGAGGGGTAGGGCTTCGCTGGGCACTAGAATTTTGTATTTTCCTGGGGCAAGTGACTTCTCGGTAGGGTAGATGGGCAGGGAATCTCCATCTTTGGTTGTCCCACCGGACTCGGCCGCGACGGTGAATACCTTACGGGCGTCTTCAGAGGCTGCATCCGAAGGAATGGTCAAGACCACAATCCTTCCTCGGACCCCGGAATGCTCGACCGTCACCTTGATGTCGGCCGGTCCCGCATCGCCGGCGGGCGCTGTATCGACCGGGCTCGAGCTTTCCAGCTCAACCGGTTCTGATACCAAAAACCGTACGCCAAAGAACGCTATTGCGGCTACGAGTACCGTCACGGCGCTCGTTATCTCCAACCGCTGTTCGGTAAGAAATGCACGTCTTCTAGATGCGGTGCGGCGTCGAACTCGGCTTCTGACTTTCGCGGCCAGATCCGGAGGAGCCTTTTGCCGCGGAAGTGCATGGAGAAGGTGTAGGGTCCGACTTATAGCCTGCAACTCTCCTCTACAAGCCGGGCACTGTATGAGATGGGTGTTCAGCTCTGCTCGCTCCGGCTCCGGCAACTCGTTTTCGGCAAGCTCAACCAGACGCTCTCGTATGCTCTCGTTGCAGGGCGTAGTCATTCCTCTTCTCCCTTCGCCTTGCTGCCGGGCAGCTTGGTTGCGGCTTCTCCATCCCTTCCCATGGAAGTCGGCGGACCGCTTACCGGAGCGCTCCGGTTCGCATTCTCTTCGATCGAAGTGTCACCGCTGAAGCCGCGGACGGTCGCGGCCAGGGACAGTCGGGCCCGGTGAAGACGGCTCTTTACCGTTCCAAGCGGCAGCTCGGAGATCTCGACGATTTCGTCGTAGGTTAGCCCGTCGATATCCCGCAGAATCACGAGTAGTCTCTGGTCGCCGGGCAGATCGAGCAGTGCTCTTTCCAGTATCTCTTGAAGCTGAAACCCGACTACTTGCTGCTCGGGTGTCGGTAAGGACCGAGCCATCAGCGCCGGCTCCGAGGCGTCCTCTGTCTCGATGTCTCGGCAAACGTGGGCGTTTCTGTGTCGGCGCTCGAGGTACTTCAGCCTGTTCAAGCACTGATTTCGGGTCACCCTGAAAACCCATGTCGACAGGCGGGCATCTCCTCGAAAGGTCGAGAGTCCTTTGTGCAAAGCTACGAAGACTTCTTGCGCCACGTCCTCCGCCTCGTCGTTATGACCGAGCATTCTGAGGCAAATGCCGTAAACACGATCCTGGTAGGCATTCACGAGGCGAGAAAAAGCTCGTTCGTCACCCTTGCGGGCTGACGCCACCATTCGCCGCTCCATTGCCGTGTTCGGCGATTCGGAACAGGCCTCGCAGCCGGCACTACGCTTCGAAAGCTCCAGCTCATCCTCCCGGTAGGTCGGAACGCCGGCTAGATCCCGGCTAGTGAGTGCTTCCGTCGCCATTTTATCAGCCCGCGAGCCCGGGTGCATGAGGGCTCAGCCGGTTTGACAACGGATTGGACGAAAAGTTCCCGGTTTGGGATCCAACTAAACTTTGCGTTCGAATTGAGCTGCGGAATGAGTGGGAGAGAACCGACGAATTCAGGTTCCCGCTCGCTCACGGATGAAGCGGGCCAGGGTTCTTACCGGAGCTCCGCTGGCACCTTTCGGGACCACGCCCTTGTTGGCGGCATACATGGCCGGGCCCGCGATATCGATGTGGACCCAGGGCGTCTCGCCGACGAAGGCGGAGAGGAAGAGAGCAGCCGAGATCGCGCCGCCCGCTCTACCTCCGGAGTTCTTGAGGTCGGCGATATTGCTTCTCAAGTGCTCGCGGAGAAGCTGATTCAGAGGCAGGCGCCAGGCGTCCTCACCGGCTTTCTTGGAAGCCGAGAGAAGTTCTTCGGTGACCTCGTCGTCCTTGGAAAAGGCGCCGAAAGTGAAAGGCCCCAGCGCAATCAGACAAGCTCCAGTCAGAGTAGCTACATCCAAAATGACTTCATGGTCCTTCTCCGAGGCGTATGTCAGAAGATCCGCGAGAACCAGGCGACCTTCCGCGTCGGTGTTTATGACCTCGACGGTGAGCCCCTTTCGGCTCTTCAGGACATCACCCGGCTTGTACGCACGTCCGGATACCAGGTTCTCGCAAGCTCCCACGTAACAAGTTACCGGGAAGGGCGGCTTTATGGCGGCCACTGCCCGCATGACTCCTATGGCTGCCGCAGCGCCGGCCATGTCCATCTTCATGGAGTCCATGGCCTGATGGGGCTTGAGATCATAGCCTCCGGAGTCGAAGGTGATGCCTTTGCCGACAATAGCGATGCCTTTGCCTTTGGGTTTGCCGGCGGGCTTATACTCTAGGGTTATGAGCTGCGGCTCGGTGTCGGCACCCAAGGACACTCCCTGGAAAAGGCCCATTTTCAACCGTTCGATCTCTCTTGCTCCGCCCACGGTACACTTGAGGCCGTGCGTTCGGGCGAGTGATCGGGCTGCCTTGGAGAGGTCTTTCGGAGTCATGGCTCCCGGTGGTTCGTTTACAAGATCACGAGCCAAGCAGGTTGCCTCCGCCACCGCTTCGGCCATGGTCGCTTCGCGCCGGTGCGCCGCGGTCACCTTGCCGGTGGCGATCGTTACCGTCTTCAGTGCTGAGCGCTTGGGGCGATCCGGGCTCTCCGAGATGTAGCGGTCGAATTGGTAGCCGCCGAGAAGAGCGGCTTCCGCGGTATCTCCCACGATCTTCGAAGGACTTTCGCCCTTGATCTCGGGCGCTGCTACGGCTAGACGGGCGCCGCCGGTGGTTCTCGTCATCCGGGCGGCGTTGCCCACCCCCTCCCTGAATACGGCGAGGGCTTCATTCTCTTTGCCGCCAACGCCAAGCAGAATCACCTTGGTGGATTTCATCTTGTCGTGGGCGTGGATCGTGAGACGCTGGCCGCGTTTGCCGTCAAACCCCTCCTGCTTGGCTGCCTCGAGGAGGAACCGGCCAAGGGCCTTCTTGACGACCGCGACGGAGCTTTGTCTCTTTGCTCCACGTAGCTCGCCCTTGAAAACCGGTACCACGAGGGCATCCGCTCGTATCGAGTCTATGGACGTTGAGGTGAGCTTGACTTGGGTTGAGCTGGCCATCTCATGTTCTCCAGGGGTTCGAGCTTTGCACGAGCTTCCGGTGCCGGAGGTTCATCGATTTCTCGAGACTCATGCTACAGGAAGCTCAAAATCTTGATGAAAAGGGCATGAAAGATAGCAGTGTGCCCACCAGGGGTCCAGTAACGAGGCGGATGGCCGCAAGTAGAATTGATGCTTTGCCGGACAGCACGACCGGGCGGCTAAAACCGGCGGAATAGTTGCAATAGCCACTAATCGTCCAGGTGGCGTGCTCCCGCGCCTGCCGTAATGGGTTCTGCTAGCTCGAGCTTGGATGTCGACGCGACGCTGTTACAATGCCTACGCGCCGTGCGTTCGACATTTGTGCTCGCCCGTATGTTGTTCGGCGCCATTTGCCCTTCCAGTGCACCCGCTTTTCAGTCACCAGGATCTCCCCATGACCTTCTTGCACAAGATTCGCGCATCCCTGGTGCTGATCGGCATTACCCTGAACACCCTGGCAATGGCGGTGCCCTTGTTCAGTCTGGCGCTGATCAAGCTACTGATTCCGATCACGGGGGTAAGGATTCGGCTGTCGAAGATGCTGGTCTGGGTGGCGGAGTCCTGGATTTCCATCAACAGCCTGCTTATTGACCTGATTAGTCGGCCGCGCTGGTGCGTCGAGGGGCTCGAGGGGCTCGGCAAAGACAAGTGGTATCTGGTCATCAGCAACCACCAGACCTGGGCGGATATCCTGGTGCTGCAGCGGGTTTTCAACGGGCGCATCCCTTTTCTGAAGTTCTTTCTCAAGCAGGAGCTGATCAAGGTGCCGATTCTAGGGCTAGCCTGGTGGGCGCTGGATTTCCCGTTCATGAAGCGCTACACCCGCGCTGAAATCGAAAAGAACCCTGAACTGAAGGGCAAGGACCTGGATACCACCCGCAAGGCCTGCGAGAAATTCGCCCACTTCCCTACATCGGTGATGAATTTTTTCGAGGGCACCCGCTTTTCTCGGTCAAAACATAACGAACAGCGCTCACCGTACCGTCATCTGCTCAGGCCGCGTGCCGGCGGCGCCGCTTTCACCCTGAATGCAATGGGCGGCAAACTGGATACGCTACTTGATATCACCATCGTCTACCCGCGCCATGGTCAGCCCAGCATGTTCGCCTTTCTTGGCGGTGCCGTGCGGGAGGTGCGGGTCTTTATTAGGCAGCAGCCTATTCCAGCCTGGGCCAGCCAGGGCGATTATGAAAACGACCAGCAGTTCCGGGAGCGCTTTCAGGTATGGGTCAGCGAACTTTGGCAGCAAAAGGATGGCTTGCTGGCCTCGCAATCGCCGGCCTGAGCCTATGTTCCCTCGCTCTTCCCGCCAACGTCTATCGACACACCGCCGAGTACCGTCAATGCCTGTGACGAGATAGGCTACGCCGGGCGATTTGGCGGGGTTCTAAAAAAAACGTTTCACGGTCCGCATGGCAGATCACACCAGGGTTGGAAAGCCGGCGCGACCATGCTGGGTTGGTGAGGATTGTCGGGTTATGCGGATACCAGGGTTACTCGTCCTGATACTTGAAGGAGACGTTCAGCTTGACCCGGAAGAGCATCTTGCCATCCTCGATCTTTAGATCGAGTTCTTTTACCTCGGCGACTCTAAGGTCACGGACTGTCTTGGAAGCCAACTCGACCGCCGTTCGAGCCGCGTCTTCCCAGGACTTCTCGCTGCTGCCGATGATCTCGATTACCTTGTATACGCTTCCCATGATGCTCCTCCTTTTTAGGTGACATGACTGTGCCCGGTTCTCTCAATGCCTAGTCCAAGTGTCAATAGCAGGCCGCTTATAACCGCGATTCTTCCTCGCCTTCACATTGAATCCCAAGCGGAAGTAGGCTGTTTGAATCGGCCATCAAGCGAGTTTGCACAGCTTTTCGAGAGCGCGCGGGAGCGCGGCCGGCGCGTTACCCCGAGCGGCCAGCCGACTTGACGGAGGCACGCCGGGCCGATACAGGCTCATGACGAGTGGAACGAGTAGGATGCGGAGACTCAAGGGGGGAGTGATGCAGCGCGAAGAAACCTCGGCCCGTGGCGGCGCAATGGATGTTGCGCGTCAGGTCGTCGTCATAGTGGCGCTAGGTGCTACTATCTTCGTCAACACCCTAGCCAACATGCTTCCGATTGGAGGCAGGACGACCGGGGAGGTATCGGGGGCTTTCCCGACGCTGTTCACGCCGGCCGGCTATGCGTTCTCGATCTGGGGCCTCATTTATCTTGCGCTGATCGTCTATGCAGTCGCGCAGGCGCTTCCGTCCAGGCGAGCCAATCCGGACCACAGAGCCGTGGGTTGGCTTTTCGTCGGCACCTGCGCCCTGAACATCGGCTGGTTATTTGCTTGGCATAACCTTCTGATACCGCTGAGCCTTCTCCTGATGCTCGGTCTTTTGATCCTCTTGATTCTCATCTATGTCCGCCTCGACATCGGCAGGCGGGCGGTACCCCGATTCGACTTCTTCACCCTCCAACTTCCCTTCAGCCTCTATCTCGGCTGGATTACGGTCGCTACCGTGGCGAATGTCTCCATTGCCCTGCAAGGAGCGGGGTGGGGCAGGTGGGGCCTGCCCGAGACGGTCTGGGCGGTCATTGTCATCGCGGTTGCGCTGGTCATCGGGATGACGGCGGTTTTCCGGCGGAGGGACGCGGTGTTCTCGCTGGTGCTCGCTTGGGCTTTCGCGGCCATAGCGGTGGGACAGTCGGAGTATCCGGTTGTGGTCGGAACAGCCATCGCTGCCTCCGTCCTCCAGGTGGCCGGCGCCGTCTATGCGTTGGCCGCGGGCAGAGGTTCAGGAACGTGAGGCCGTTCTCAACCGCCCCCACGGCTCGATCACGGTCTTGATTGGTGCGTTTTGCTTGGCGCGTAGGCGCAAAAGGCCGCGGGTGGCAAGCTGCGTGCACTGCGCATTTGCCTACCGCGCGCGATTTGCTGGCCTGTTGAGATCGCGTAACCCCTTGTGCCCAGGAGAGGATTCGAACCTCCACGGCCGTGAAGCCACTAGAACCTGAATCTAGCGTGTCTACCAGTTCCACCACCTGGGCTTACCGCGAGGCGTAGAGGTAGCCCGTGCACGCCGTATCGTCAAGTACATTGGCCGCAGTACATTGGCCGCAGTACATTGGCCGCGGCAACAGTCGCTGTCGCGAATCAAAATAGTGTCTTTGTCCGCGTCTTACGGCTAACCTATGGCCGAATGAGCAAAGGAACCGGCCAATCGCTGGGCGGGCGCTCTTGGTGCCGGAGGCTTTGCATGTCCTGAACTGGAGGTCTCGGTGGCTTTGTTTTTCTACTCCGTGGCGGTGGTGGCCGTGTTGTTCGCGATGTACTGGGCTCAGCAGGCGTGGGGCCTTTGGGCGTCGCTGGTAGTGGCGTTCGTTGGCGGGATGTTCATCCGTTTCGTGCCCTTTCCGTTCGGCACTCTCCTCGCGGCGGCGGGCGCGATACCCGTCATATATTCGGCCAGAGCCCGTCTGTACCGGAATCAGGCCCCTCCGCCCGGCGACGTCGCCCAAGGCTCGGGGGACAAGGACTAGCCTGCACAAAGAAAAACCCTCTGATAAATCAGAGGGTTTTCGGTTGCGTCCCCGAGGGGAATCGAACCCCTGTTGCCGGCTTGAAAGGCCAGTGTCCTGGTCCACTAGACGACGGGGACGTATTCGCTTGTGATGGGTCGCGAAGGAATCGAACCTTCGACCGTTGGGTTAAAAGCCCACTGCTCTACCAACTGAGCTAGCGACCCTCGGAAGGGCGCTACTTTGCCACGGTTACGTTGATGATGCCAGTAAGACCGTCAACCTCTGCTATTATCCTTGTTTCTCCAGGGCTTTGCGGATGCAAGCCTCCTAGAGGATCTATGCCCAAGATGTCCGTATCGCCAGAGGTGTAGGCGACATGCCTCTCCGGCATTGGCTCTCCTTCAGCATTGAAGACCGTTGCCCGCGGTACATGGCGGCGCCTGCCGGTCAGCGAAATCGTGATTTCAGTCTCCTCCAGCTCGATCCTTTCGGCCAACACCACGCTCACTCGCGCACGTGCTTCGATGTTCCGGTGACGGGCGATGATCGATGTACGTCCGTTCGCCACGGCTTTGACGTTACCGCGATCATCAACCGTGGCAACGGAAGGATTCTCCGACTCCCAATCGAACATGATCTCCGGAAAGTAGCGCCCCTGATGGTTCATCGCCTTACCGCTGATTCGCTGGATTTGGCCCCGTCGTTCCAGCTCGAGTCGGCTAGGGGAAAGCTCTATGTACGATGGCTTGTCGCATGCCGCGCAAAGCAGCAACAGATTCGAGATTGCGAGTAAGCCGAAAGGAGTCGTTCGATGCATCCTGGAAGCCCTCCAACGAAGCTCTTGGAGATTCTGCTAGCATGCGGCGGCTTTTAGCGCAACGACTCAGTCCCCACGGGAGGCTCGGATCACCTCGTAGGCCTTGATGATGAGTCGCATGGCGGTGGGATCACCACCATGATCCGGATGATGGCGGGCGGCAAGCTCGTGATAACGCGCACGGACCTCCGAAAAGGAGGAGCCTGATCGAAGCCCGAGAGTTCGATAGGGATCGGTGTCCTCTACCTTCTGGTTGAAGGCCTCGGCGCGTGCTCGCAGAGCATGCCACCGGTCCTCCTGTCGAGAGTTTGGGCGGTTCTCGCTGCGATGCTTCACTCCGCAGGGAACGCGAAGAACCTCATCGTAGCAAGAGGCGAACCTCGCGTTACACCGCGGGCAAGTGAGATAATGAAGATCTCGTGAAGCCGATGGCGCAACGCGCATCTCGACATTGCATCTCGCACAGACAGGGATGCCTCTGGGTCGGAGCGCCGAGGAGGAGGCTTTTCTGCGAAGCTCCTTTACCGATTGCCGCCTAACCATAGGCTCTCCGTCGTGCTCTCGGCTGGACGGGGAGCGTAAGGACGTTTCTTGCCTATCGATGACGGTGTAGTTCACCGATCGCGCATATGTAGCACGTGCAACAGACATGTTGCTCGTATCTCATCGACTGAGCCCGGCCGCAAGTTTTTTGCCGGTTCGATAAGCCTACGTTTCACTCGATTCTTCCTCGCATTCAGATTGAATCCCAAGCGAATTAGATTCCCCGGAATTCTTACGCCCAAGCGTCTCGAACGATAGAGGGGGTAGCTCAGGTTTGTTTGGGATTGACTCTTGAAGTCTCTGACATCATGCTGCGCTCGGCCATGGGAACCGTGATCAACATTGACGGGCGGTTGCTGCCTCCGGAGGAAGCAACCATAAGCGTGCTCGATAGGGGCTTTCTTTATGGAGACTCGATCTACGAGGTAATACGCACCTATGGGGGGCGGCCATTCGAGCTAGACGCGCACCTCGACAGGCTCGAGGGTTCGGCCGGTCTGATAGCGTTGACTCTGCCATGGGACAAGAAACGCTTTTCGGAAGAGATTCAGGAAACCATTCGTGCCTCCGCCAACATCGAGGCCGGCCGCGAAACGTATGTGCGATTGGTAGTTACTCGCGGTTCTGGTGAGATAGGACTCGACCCAGCTCTGGCCGTGAAGCCGAGAACGGTGATCATCTCTCGCCCCCTCGTCATGCCCTCGAAGGAATGCTACGAGTCAGGGGTAGAGGTGGCTGTGGTCAGCGTCCAGCGCGTGGCGCCCGAGGCCATCAACCCCGCCGCGAAGACCGGCAACTACCTCAACAACCTCCTGGCTCTGAAAGAGGCCCGTGATCGGGGAGCCTACGAGGCGGTCATGCTGGACGGCAAGGGGCGTCTGACCGAGGGTTCGACCAGCAATGTCTTCATTGTCAAGGATGGCAAGCTTGTTACTCCACCTACGGATGCAGGGATACTAGAGGGTGTTACACGGCGTGTGATTCTTCTAGCGGCCCAGGATGTGGATATTGCGGCGAGCCAGCTTCATCTGGAGCCCGACGATCTGCGGGAAGCCGACGAGGCGTTCATCACCAGCAGCATACGGGAGATTCTTCCAGTCACTCGAGTGGATGGGGAGCCGGTCGGAGAGGGTCGAGTCGGTTCAGTCACCAAAAAACTACAGGCTGCTTTCAGGGAGAGAACCGGTGTCCCTGTAGACGGCGAAGGGTTTTGACCCAGGCTGGCGGCTGCTCACGTTTGCCGCGAAGTGTGGAGCAGCCGGGAGTTGGCTATAATTCGACTCGTGAGAAAGCGATCGGTTGCTGTTGCTTTGTTCGTGCTGACTGCGGCGGTGGCCGCGGCGAAAGATACGCACGAGCCTGACGCGCAAGGCTCACCGGCGGCAGGCAAGACGCCGGCGCCGCCACCCATGGTCGACGATCCGATCGATGTGCTCTACCGGCGATCTCTTCTCATGGACGAGACCGGTGAACCGGTGGCCACAATCAGGCTGATGGAAGGCCAAACAACGATAAGAGTGCGGGTGCCAAGTGGTCGGCTGGCGATTACGCCTCGTTCCGCTCCGGATGAGCCGGTCCGAAGAATCAAGGCTCCCTCTGGAACTACTGTTGTGCTCTCACTGATCGAGCACTCTCCCGGAGCCGTTCTTCGTTTCCCGATAGTGGCGGAGCTTCCGGCCGGCATGATCTCACACGCCGCTGTAGTCGAGGAGGTGGCGAGATGGCGCAACCGAGGTCACGAAGTGCGCCTTGAAACCGTCGGAAGCGTGTTCGGTCTTGGTGGGGAGGTGCTTGACAACCGTCGCGTTCTCGTCCTGCTGGATGGTCCGGGCAGTATTGGGTGGGCACGGGAGGCCGCTGAAGAGGCCTCCTCGTATTTGATGCAGAGCCCCGTTTTCCACGAGGTTCGCACTGAGCGGCCAAGCGCTTCGATCGGTGTTTCCGATTCGGAAGGCTCGGTGCTTGCAGTCGCCGATGGTCATGTGCTGATTGAGGTCCGGGGAGGAGAAGTCGTTGAAGTTCTGGGCGTCGAGCACAGCGTCGGTTACGCCAGGCACGGCAGGGAGGACCGCCTGTTCGAGGGCTCTTTGCACGTGGTCGTGGATGACCTGGGCCTGTCGTTGGTAAACGAGGTGGCGGTGGAAAAGATGCTTCGCGGGATAGTTCCGGCTGAAACATATGCTTCGGCTCATATCGAGGCTCTCAAGGCCCAGGCGGTTGCTACTCGCACGGATATTCTCGCCAAGGTCGGCGTTCGCCATCAGGCGGACCCGGCGCTTATCTGCGCGGAGACCCATTGCCAGGTTTACCGGGGAGTCGGCGCGGCGGTTGGCACCACGGACGACGCTATATTATCCACGGCTGGGGAGGTGCTGGTCGGTGACGGTGGGAGACTTATCGATGCGGTGTACTCGGCGATGTGTGGGGGGCATACCGAAAGCAACGAGACGGTTTGGGGCACCCCTCCCGACCCTGTTCTTCGGGGCCGCCTGGACCTTCCGGTAGAGGGGAAGTGGCTCCGGTTCGCTGCGGGAATCGGGGAGGCGGAGCTGGAGAAATGGTTGGCCGAGGATCCTCCCTCTTGGTGTAGGTTGGCTTCAGTCGGTTCGAACTCCAGGCACCGGTGGACTCGCAGCTTTACGGCGGAGCAGATCGACGGTTTGGTTTCATCCTTGGGTGTCGGCTCCATACGTGCAATTGAACCGCTGGGAAGGGGCGTCTCCGGACGGGTGCGCGGCGTCAGGGTCACGGGTACGGGCGGTGAGGCAGTGGTGCGGCGTGAGCTCCCCGTTCGCCGCCTATTCGATAATCTTCCCAGCGGGATGTTTGTTGTTCGTGTCGAGGAAGATGAAAAGGGCCTTCCCGTTTCCTTCGTCTTCGAGGGGGGAGGCTGGGGACACGGCGTGGGAATGTGTCAGACCGGAGCGATCGGTATGGCGGAGCACGGCCATGCCTATCGCTCAATTCTCCGGCATTACTACAACGGCGCGGAAGTCCAAAGTATCTGCCGGTAATGACCCGAAACAGTCCGCGCTCGAGGGCGGTCCACTATGCGTCCTCCTATTTCCTTGCATCCGGAAATGCCGCGCTCCGTGATCCATTCGTTCGGAATCACGGTCTCGGGTTTAGGACGGTGGAGAGGTTCGTTCGGGCTTTTCACGCAGCGAGGCCAAGCCGAAGTAGTTCACCGTGAAGTGAGCGAGTATCGGAGCCATGATCGTGCCGCTGGCCTGATAGAGAAGCCCGAACGCCAGTCCCATTGCGGCGGCATAGAACGGCCAGAAACGAAACTCTCGTCCCGGTGATAGATGTAGCAACCCGAAGAGAATCGCCTGGGGTACGAGGCCGATTGCCGGCATCAGCGCGCCACGAAAAAGAATCTCCTCGCCAATGGCGGAGGCCGATGCCGCGATCACCACTTGCACCGTAGACGGAGTACCCAGCATCCGTCGAATCTGCTCGTAAAACTTCTGGGTCCACCCAAAGCGCCGCCGCACGAATGTGCTCCCTGCATGTACCGCAAGGCCCAAGGCTATACCAAGGAGCAGCCCGAACTCGGGAGAGATGGGCCCAGGAGGTCCAGGCTCCATTCGCCAAATCGACGGTACGTCCAGAAGCCAGGCGAGGAGCACCCCTAAGCCGGCCATGAGGCCGTAAAAAACCAATAGAACGACCGTGAAGCTCGGGCCCGATCCCCGCCCACCGCCGTCGTCCGGTTCCCTGGGAGAATCACTATCCACCTAGCACCTCGATCACTCGGCGGGCCTTTAGCTTCAACTCCTCGTACTCGGAGTCGGGGCGGCTGTCCGCAACGATTCCTCCTCCCGCTCCGTAAGAAACCGTCCAGCTTCCGGCATCAAGAGGGCGTAGCGTCGCGGTCCTTATTGGCAGAGCCAATGAGAGGTCTCCGGCAGGTGACACCCTGCCCAGGGCACCACAGTAGACGCCTCTTGCGGATCTCTCGACCGCGTCAATGAATGACATGGCGGCTACCTTGGGGGCGCCCGTCACCGAGCCGCCTGGGTAGACGGCTCGTAAGAGGTCGATGGCCGTGTAGCCGGAGGAAAGCCGCCCCGAGACATCCGTTACCATGTGCTGGACTTGTGCAAGACGCATGGTGCGCATCAGTGGACTTGCCTTGATTGTGCCCGCATCGCAGACTCTGCCGAGATCGTTACGCACCAGATCCACGATCATTACATGCTCCGCCCGCTCCTTGGGATCGCGGCACAGTCTTGCCGCCAAGCTCTCTTCCTCCTCGGGTGTTCGCCCCCTGGGAACGGTTCCCTTGATGGGGCCGCTTACAGCGTGACGGCTGGAAACGTCGTATGTCAGCAAGAGCTCGGGGCTGTTGGATGAGATGACGGCGTCTCCGGAGTCGAGATAGCCCGCCCAAGGCGGAGGATCGGAGGCGAGCAACCGTTTATGAAAAGCCATGGGATGTCCCGACCAGACACCCCTAACGGCGCAGGTCAAATTGACCTGATAAACGTCACCCGCGGCTATTGCTTCGGCGATGACACGGAACGCTTCGTTGTAGCTCCTCGGATCCATGTCTAAAACAGGAGTGCCGAGGGGCTCACCAGCCAGGCTTTCTTCCTCGGTTTGCTCCAGTGGATGTTGCAAGGCCGATTGGAGAAGAGCTGAATGCTTCGGATCCCCGGACAAGTGGGCTCCATGGTCGCGATGCCACCAGTAGGCCGATTTGTACCGGGCGAGGTACATCCTTGGAGGGGTGTCTTCCTCGCGAATGCGTCCCGGCACACGTTCTATCGCACGGCCGGCTTCATACGTGAGATAACCGATCCAGCCGGGGTCATGGGGGTCAGGGTTTGGGTTTTTCCCTTGCCTTGAACAGAGCCTGTCAATCTCCTCGAAGGGATCTTCAGGTGCATAAACGGTAATGGCTTCATCGGGAGCAGCAGTGACGAGCACCCAGCCGGATCGGCCGTCATACAGATAGGCAGGACGCGGAAGACGTGAAAGCCTACGCAGGGCATCCAGCGGGCAGCTTATCGGCCTGTCCGTGCTCTCCAAGTCTAGCTCCATGGCGCGGGGTTACATTACCCCGCTCGGTCGCGCAACGATATCCGTTTGGAAGATGGGAGCTCATCAGCCGAATCAGTTCAAGTAATCTCGAGATAGAGTAGATCCATCAGTAGAACGACTCCTTGACCCGTGTCTCCCGGCAGCCTACGCTACCGCAATTCATGTCACCCCCTATGAAGGAAGGATGTTGCCGTGATCCTGGTGCGTAACTCCCTGATACTGACCCTGGCTCTCTCGTTGGCTGTTGGGGCTCTTGCCTGTCCCGACCCGGATAGAAGGCCCGAGCCATTGGACGCCAGAGACATCGGCGCTGAGAAAACCGATCTCGATGATCCGTCCAAGGTCGTGGCTACCGTCGGCGACGAGAAAGTAACCCTGGGCGAGGTGGACGAGGTCCTGGGCGAAGCTCTGACCCGTCTTCGTAAAGAGTACGAGCAGCAGGTCCATGAATTGCGAATGCAAGGTATAGACAGGCTCGTATCCGAAAAGCTTCTTTCCGAGGAAGCGGAACGAAAAGGCTTCGAGGATATCGACGCTTTCGTGCAAGAAGCCGTCGAGCGCTCCGCATCTTATCCAACGGATGAAGAGGCTCGCGAGTTCTTTGATGAGAACCAGGCGATGATGGGGGGCCAGTCCTTTGAGGAACTCCAGCCAAGAATAATGCAGTGGCTGCATGAGAAGAACAAAGCGGAACGTTTCCAAAGTCTGATTGGCGATCTTACCGGGAAGGCGGAGGTTCGCATTCGTCTTCAGGGGCCGCGTACCGACGTCGACCCTACAGGCCCCTCGAGAGGGCCTGATGATGCCAAGGTCACGATAGTCGAGTTCTCGAACTTCGTGTGCCCGTTTTGCAGACAAGCCAAGGACGTCATGCAGCAGATCGAGGAACAGTACCCGGATGAGGTTAGGTTCGTGTTCAGGCAATTTCCACCACCGAACGACGAAGAGGCAAACAGGGCCTCCGAGGCTGCTTTATGTGCCGACGAGCAGGGCGTGTTCTGGGCGATGCACGATGTTTTGTTCGAGCATTCCGACGCTCTGTCCACCGATGCCGTCAAGAACTATGCCGGCAGTATCGAGGGGCTGGATGTGGAACTCTTCGAAACCTGCTTGGACGAGGGCAGGATGCGACGTCATGTAATGAGGGACGTCATGGCCGGCCGCGAAGCGGGGGTCGATGGTGCGCCGATCTTTTTCGTCAACGGCATACCGGTTCGTGGAGTCAGATCCTTTGAGGCATTCAAAGAGATCATCGATGAGGAGCTTCGTGCGGCTAGGTAGAGCCGGAGACGCCATGTTTCTTCTAGGATTGGAGGGGTGGGTACATGCGACAGTCGATACTGTTCGCTCCTACGCTTAAGGAAGCTCCCCACGATGCCGTGGTGCCAAGTCACGTGCTGCTGGTGCGCGGTGGTTTCATACGTCAGATTGCGGCCGGCATCTACGCCATGTTGCCCCTGGGTTGGCGAGTGATTCGAAAAGTAGAAGCGATCATTCGGCGGGAGATGGATGAGCTGGGCGCCCAGGAGTTTCATCTGCCCGCGCTTCATCCGCGCGAGGTGTGGGATGCCACTGATCGCTGGGAGGTTATGGGCGATAACATGTTTCGGTTGAAAGACCGCGGCGGACGAGACATGTGTCTGGGAATGACGCATGAAGAGGTGTTCACTCACCTTGCGAACAACGAGCTTCGCTCGTATCGCGACTTGCCGCAGGTTTGGTACCAGATTCAGACCAAGTTCCGTGATGAGCCCAGGCCCAAGTCCGGGGTTCTGAGAGTTCGGGAGTTCATCATGAAAGATGCATACTCCTTCGACATCGATCGCGAGGGCTTGGACGCGGCTTACGAGCACCAGCGCAAGGCGTACTGCGGCATCTTCGAACGATGCGGGCTGAAGTATTACATCGTGGAGGCACACTCGGGCGCGATGGGGGGCTCGGAGTCCGCCGAGTTCATGGTGCGCACGGATGCGGGCGAAGATATGGTTGCGGCTTGCCGTTCCTGCGATTATGCAGCCAACACCGAGACCGCCAGGAGCCGAATAGAGCCGGCGTCAGACCCTGAAGAAGCAGGTGCGCCGGAGCGGTTCCCCACACCCGGCCTAGTTACGATAGAGGATCTGGCTGGCGCCCACCCCGACAAGGCATCAGCGGATCGACAGATTAAGACGTTGGTCTATGTGCTCGACGGGAAAATGCATTTGGTGCTCCTAAGAGGGGACCACGAGCTGGCCGAGTCCAAGCTGCAAGGTGCCACGGGAGCCAAAGACCTGCGCCCGGGACACGCGGAGGAGATTAGGGAGGCGCTAGGCGCCGATCCGGGCTCTCTTGGAGCCGTGGGGGTCGACCACCTGCCGGTATTGGCTGATACCGAGCTGGAGGGCAGGCGGGAGATGGTTACGGGCGCCAACGAGGATGGATTCCACTTGGAGCACGTTTCGGTGAAGAGAGATATACCTCGCACTCGTTTCGCGGATTTGCGGACAGTGACAGAGAACGAGCAATGCGTTCACTGTGGTGGTTCACTAGAGGTATTTAGAGCTTTGGAGGTAGGTCATATCTTCAAGCTGGGCACTCGATACTCCGATGCGGTCGGCGCCACGGTGCTGGACGCGGCAGGCAAGGAGGAGCCTATTATCATGGGCTCCTACGGCATCGGGGTGGAGCGGGTGATGGCTGCCGCCATCGAGCTTCACCATGATGGCGATGGAATCATTTGGCCGGATTCGATGGCGCCTTACCAAATTCATGTCTTGGCTCTTCAGACCAACGACGAGTCTGTTCGCGGCAAAGCCGAGGAGCTATATGAAGGCTTGGTAGCCGAGGGATACGAGGTGCTGCTCGATGACCGAGACGAGCGGGCAGGTGTCAAATTCAAGGACGCCGATCTGATAGGCATTCCCGTAAGAGTGGCTGTTGGGAAGAGACGCCTCCAAGAGGGCAGCGTGGAGATCAGGCGGCGTGGTGAGGACGCGGTGCGTGTCGTCGATGCTTCGTTGCAGTCGGTATGTGCCGAGGTAGTCGCGCGACCGTGAGTTGATGCAAGAAGGGGGCTGCTTGGGAGAAATGAAATGCTCATAAAGATCGAGGACTCCGAAGAAGGCCTGACTTCGTTTTCGGTAGAGGGTGAAGAGCGGCAGCCGTTCTTGGTGGGTGAACTAAACATTCTGCCTCCTGGAGATTTACTCACGTTCTTGAATACAGCCCGTTCGAGTGGCCGGCTGGCCATCGAAATGGATGGCGGAGTGCGAAAGAACGTGTACTTGGCCGAGGGTGAGGTCGTTTTTGCCGACAGCAATGCTCTTGGCGACGGGATAGCGGATGTTCTTTGGCGCGAAGGACTTATCTCCCACGAGCAACTCCTGGAGCTTGAGGCGAGCCAGCCTCCGGAAAAAACTATATGGGACCATTGCGTCGAGTCTGGGGTTGCGACCGCGACGCAGTTAGAGAAAGCTTGGGCCAGGCTCGTACGGGAAATCGTAGTTTCGCTTATCGGGCATGAGTTCGGTCGCTTTCTTTTCATTGCGGAGCATATCGATGTCCTCCAGCGTATTGATTTGGAGGGAAGTACGCATGATTTGATATTGGATGGGTTTCGAAGTCTCACCGATCTCGAGCGATACGGCAGCCTCGTCCCATTGCATCTTCCCCATGAAGGCCGGCCGGGCGAGACTAAGGATTTGTCCGCGCAGGAACAGGTGGTCTTGGGATTGGCGGACGGTTCGCTTTCCGGGGTGGAGATTATCGCCGCAAGTCGACTGGGAGAGTTGCTCGGCCTTCGTGTCTTGTTCGACTTGACCAAGGCGGGCTTGATCGCACCGCTAAAGACTGGAGCTGTGAATACAGAGGCCGGCGGTGAAGCGATTGACGCCGGCGATCTCGAGGCGGCGGACTCCAAGATGGAACTGACCTCGGTAGGCGAGAGCATAGCCGATACGAGCACGGAGCCAGGGGATGGCGTGCAAGCGGAGGAGGCGGATTGGCCGGGAGAGCCGGATTCCGAGATGGATATTATCTCGGTAGGCGAGAGCATAGCCGATACGGCCGCAAATCCTGAATTCGCCGGGCAAGAGGAGGAGGCGCAGAGGCTCGAAACGGAGCCTGAGCCCGAGCCCGACCCGGAGCCCGAGGGAAACCTACATGGAAAGCTGGATGCTTCAGCCCTGTTCGGTTCCATGGAGGAAGACGACGGGGAAGTGGAGCCCTGCGAGAAGGACCCCGAGGAGTCGGACCCGCCTGAAACAACAGGGGGCGACGCACGGGAACCGTCCATGGAGTCAGAGGTGGACCGGATGCCTTTTTTGGCTTACTCGAAGGCGGCCGCTCGGATTTATGAAGCATTACAAGAGGCTCAACAGGGCATCGATGAGATGAACGCCTATTTCGAATCGGCGCCCGAGGCATATAGGCCGCTTTTCGAGGGAGTCAGAATCAAGGACGGCGTCTTGGATACCCCCCGCGTTTTGGAGAACGCCAAGCGTCTACATGGTGACGATTACAAGAACCGAGCGATTGAAGCCTTGGAGGCTTTTCAGGGTTTCTCTCTTTCCAAGGCGAAGGGCGCTCTGCCTCCTGAAGTTTCCAACAAGTTGCAACATCTGGTCATGTTGACTCACCTTGGAAAAGGTTGATCGGCCGCCAACAAAGGGAGGCTGCATGAGTAGTCGCCAAAAGCTCCACGCCAAGGAGAGACTTTTTTCCTCTTCGGGCGATAGGATCATCGTGGCTCTGGACACCCCTCATCTACAGGAGGCGGCGCGCCTCGTTGATGCTTTGAGAGGCGTTGTGGGCATGGTCAAGGTGGGGTTGGAGCTCTTTGTGGCGCAGGGTCCACAAGCGGTGATGGATCTGCGCCGAGCCGGAATGCCGGTGTTTCTAGACCTCAAGCTGCACGATATACCCAACACTGTTCGCTCCGCGGCACGGGCAGCAGGGGGGCTTGGTGCGGGCTTGCTTACGGTTCATGCCACCGGCGGAGCCGCGATGGTGGCGGCGGCCGTTGACGGAGCGCGCGAGGGAGCGATGGCAGCCGGGCTTCCACCTCCCACCGTTCTAGCCGTCACCGTACTCACCAGCATGAACGAGGATACTTTGACCAAGGTCGGTCTGGCTGGACCTTCCGATGAAGCGGTGGTCAGGTTGTCGTGCTTGGCCTGCGATGCGGGAGCAGGGGGGGTGGTTTGCTCCGCGGAGGAGGCTGCCTCCGTGCGGGAGGCTGTTGGGCAGGCTCCATTGATCGTGACGCCTGGAGTGCGCCCCGCCGGTTCTCCTCGAGATGACCAGGCACGCGTCATGACTCCCAGCGGGGCGGTGGCTGCCGGTGCGGATTACTTGGTGATTGGCAGGCCGATTAGAAACGCTCCAGATCCTGTTGAGGCGGCAAGAGCCATTGCAGAGGATCTTTCCAGGACTTCGCCCGCCATTTAGCCCGCGCGAGAGCTTTCGAGAGGCTCGATCTCCTTGAGCTTCATTTGTAGTGTGGATCTGGCTATTCCAAGCGACTGCGCCGTCATTCGGCGATTACCACCGTTAGCGCGAAGAGCAAGAGAAATTGCCTCGAGCTCGATTTCTTCGAGAGTCTTGCCTATCACGATGATCGTGCCGTCTTCGGGTTGTAGCGCGACATCCTCTGGAAACGTGATGTCCTGATCTTCAATTACTTTGCTCCGGTGGAATAAGAGGGCTCTTTCGATCGTGTTCTTGAGCTCACGCACGTTGCCCGGCCAGGAATGAGACAGCAACTTCCTCTTCGCTCCATCCGTTAGCGATGGAGGACGTCCGGGCGATCTGGCAGCTAGAAAGTGCCGAGTAAGAAGCATCACGTCGTCCATGCGCCTGCGAAGAGGCGGCAGCGTTAGAGGGACGACATACAGGCGATAGAACAGATCTTCCCGGAAACGGCCGGCACGAACATCAGAGTGCAAATCCCTGTTCGTTGCCGCAACGATTCTAGCGTCGACTTGGGTAGGCCTAGAGGCCCCGACTCTACGAACCTCTTTCATTTCGATTGCTCGAAGAAGCTTCGACTGTAGGTCCAAAGGGAGCTCTCCCACCTCATCAAGAAACAAAGTTCCGCTTGCTGCTTCCTCGAAGGCTCCTGTTCTTGCCGAGGAGGCGCCCGTGAACGCGCCTTTTTCGTGCCCGAACAGCTCGCTTTCCATCAGTTCCTTACTTATGGCCGCGCAGTTCACCGGGATGAAGGGACCGTTGGCTCGAGCGCTGAAGTCGTGTACAGCTCTTGCCGCCAGCTCCTTACCAGTACCGGATTCTCCGAACAGGGTGACAGTGGCTTCACTGGGACCTATCCTTTCGATCTGTTCCAGTACGGCAAGCAAAGTAGGATCATTGGTGATGATTCCGTGCTTGCTGGGACGAGTTTCATCGCCGGCGTTTCGGCAAGTTTCGATAAGGGTTTCGCCGACACGTATTTGCATTCCGGGCTCGATGACCGCTTCGGACACACGTACTCCATCGACGAAGGTGCCATTAGTTGAGCCAAGGTCGCTCAGGTGCCAACTGCCGCGGCGGTGTACCAGCCGGGCGTGAAAGCTGCTTACGTACCGGTCGCGAACGACAATGGTGTTGGTTTCGTCCTTGCCAATGCCGGAGGTAGTCGATGGTTGTAGGTTCACCTGGCGGCGGGCATCGTCTGCTTTCCAGGTAAGGCGGAGATTCTGGTCGGATTCTTCATGTCGGCATCTTTCATTCGTTGAAATTCCGTACCGACGGGTCTCACCCGGCGAGGTCGGCTGACTTAGGAAAAAGACAGCGGACCAATGATTACCGAAAGTAACGACGGCACCATCGGATAGCGGCGCATCAGTGCGGACTAGAGTTGCGTCCATTCTCGTTCCGCGTCCGGAGGCGTCAACCAGCCACCAACCATTGGCTCGAAGCTCTACTACGATCTCTTCCGAAGCCAGCTCCTGGTCGGGAATGACGAGATGATTCGTGCTTGCACTGCCTATGGAGAAGCGATCACGGTCGATGGGAAGGCGCAGGAGCGGTTCCGCGTCGCGATGAAAAACGATTTCGGCCATGTCGGTCCCCCAGTCATCTAGGTGCCGGCAAGCCGGGAGGTGTAACCCCCGGCAATTGCCGTGCTTGTTCCCTACTTCCGTCGGACTTATGCAGCCTACCGGAAGGGATCAACCCCTGAGCACTTTTTCTACCAGGCTAAAGGATTTGCATGGCGGAGAATCAGGTCAGCGTGCGGGTCGGAGCGTGGGCCTGGAGAGGGCTCCGTGGAGATGGTAGGCATAAAAGCCGTCGCTTTGCTCCGCTTGGCGCATTATGGCCTGCGCCAGCCCCGCTAGCATTTGATTCTCCTCCCAAAACCGGTCTGTGGGACGGAGGCGAAAAGTCATGTCGGCCCGAGAGGTCGAGATGTTCTCGCGGAGTTCCAAAGTCCCGGTCACCTGGGCGTCCAGGTCGGCGCTGGCGATTTCTAGAGGAGGCTCCAGTCGTATGCTGCCGGCTTCGGCCACGATCCGCGGTTCGATGTCACCAAAGTCGATTGGAGGCACGGTGGCTCCACGGAGCATTTCCATCACCGACCCAGGCGCTCCGCGAGACGTACGCGCCGACGATGACCTCGAGCCTGCGCTTCCTCCCACCATTCCTCCCCCTAGGCCGGCCCCGTCGATCCGCACGTCAAAAGTGCCCGAAAGATCCTCGATGCGGCCCGAAGGCATCGACATGGTGACCGCACCCGATGCTTCCCCGATCAAGCCGATTCCAATGGACTCGGACAGACCGGGAATCCTTCCAAGCGAAAGGCCTTCAATCTCCATATCGATTCCCAAAATGGCGTCTCTGGTTTGATTTGCCCGGCCTCTAACACGCCCTAGTTCGCTCCGAACATCAAAGGCTACCGATGGTCCGGAGATAAGTGTCTCCAGCAGTCGAAGCCGAGCCGTAACAACGTCGAATACGACTCGTTGCTCCTTGCCTTCCTCGTCTCCGGAGATGGCGATAACGTCACGAGCTCGAATTCCCAGCCCCCTGTAGGGAGAGATACTGCTCATCTCCAAACTGATTCCGAGTGCCTGCTCCACCTCACCGACCATTCTGTTCGTAATACTGGAGTAAGGAAAGGACCAGTAGACGGTAGCCGCGAAGGACAGCAAAAACACTCCACCGTAGATGGCAGTCCTTCTCAAGAAGCGTCGTGTTGTTGTCTTCTTCTCGTCACTCATGTGTTTAGCCCGTCCCCGCGAGAGCATAGCTGGACACGGTGAAGCTTGCCTGTACTTCATCGGCGCTCCCGCGGCGCCTGACGCGCATACTCGAAATTCTTATCATGTGAGGAGATCGCTGAACGGCGTTTACCAGTGCGGCTACCTTGTCAAGCGTTACGCTCTCTAGGGAAACCTCGACTGTCTCTTCTCGAATGTTGCCTTCCGTAACAGGTTGCCTGGGAGTCATGTTTGCGATGGAAATTTCCTGGCCTCGGGCAATCTCCTCAAGGTAGGAAAACAGCGAGAGGTCCTCTTGGCCCCGCAGGAGAGATTCGAGGCGCTGTTGCTCCTCTTGTGCCTCCCGAAAACCAGACGACATATCGATTACTCGAGCTAGCCCATCTTCCTTGTATGCGATTCTGCTGATTCTATCCTCAATTGCCTGGTTTACCTTCAATACAGTTATCAACGCCACCAAGCCGAGTAGGGCGCCAAAAGCTACAAAAACGAGAAGCCGCTCTCGTCGAGCCAGTCTGCCCCACATTGCCCGCGCTTCATCAATGACCATTGCTATACGCATCAGTTTTCACACTGCGCCGTAAGCACGGCGTCCACGTTGAACTCGATCTTGCCGCTTTGCCTGGCCTGGCGGGTCTGTCCTTGCGAAACCTCTTCGAAGCATTCATAGCCACGAAGTGTGGACACGACTCTGGCCACCGCATCGAACGACTCCGCGTCTCCTTGCAGGCGAACACGAGAGCCGCCTATGTCCAGCTCTCGAATCTCCATTT
Organism: Deltaproteobacteria bacterium; assembly: GCA_007130885.1. Taxonomy (GTDB): domain Bacteria; phylum Myxococcota; class Myxococcia; order SLRQ01; family SLRQ01; genus SLRQ01. Next base: position 58,956 of record SLRQ01000012.1, on the reverse strand, counting down.
CGTCGAGCTGGGAAAGCCTACGAACGACCTCGGATAAAATATCCGCGGCGCTGACTCTTGGGACCAGCGAGGCTGTCGCCTGTTGCCCTCGAAGGCGGCTGATAGCATCATCGGGTATTGTCGTGCAGGTTCCAAGCACTCGTTCGGTGATCTCACAAAGCTGGGCATCGAGTCTGGATTCCTCTGTCGAAAGCGCATGAAAGCGAACAAGCACGTTGGCGCCGAGCAAAACCAATACCAAGACTCCTAGAACGGCCAGGCGTGGAAAAGTGCCTTTGAGATGGGAAAGGTCTCCCTTATAGGCGAACTCTCCCTTGCGTAAATTCATGCGCGCTGTTCGAGTGCCACCCTGTCCGCGAAGGGCCAAAGCAAGAGCTAGACCACATGTTGGTGCAGCGACCTGCTCCTCTGGAAGGTTTATTTCCAAATGATTCGGGAAGGGGTCGAGGAGCATAACCTCGCATCCTAGCTCGCTCGCCAAATGTTCATCGAGGTCGGGGAGAAGCGCTGTTCCTCCGGTAAGATATAAACGGCTTACACGCAAACGGGTGCGGCTTCGAAAGGCGAAAAGCGACTGACGCAAACCTCGGATTAATGGTGCGATGCCTCTTTCCACGGCCGCGGCTATGCGCCGGCTTCTTTCCGTGCCACCGGCGGCAAGACTCTTCACCTCGAACTTTAGCTGCTCGGCATCGCCGGACGTGACGCCTTCCCCGGCGGCTATTGCTGCGGTTAGTCCCTTTCCGCCAACAGTAAAGCTTCGAGCATAACGCACTAGGCCGTTCTTCAAAATACATAGGTCGGTCGAGGAATGGCCCACGTCGAGAATGGCTTCAACTTCTTCTTCTGTGGCGGTATGCGGTTCCTTCGCTCCCCCGTTGGCCTCTGCCTCTGCAACAGAAAGCTCATCCCCGTCAGATGAATCGCCCTGCAGCTCGGGCTGCGCAGAGGTTCCGGACGGCGTAATAGAGGACAAGGGCATCATTACGCCGTGGGCGAAGAGGTTTTGGTATGCAACCGATGAAAGGCTTACTACTCTGGGATCGATGCCGACCTTCGATAAGACCTCGAAAAGATCGGCCATCGTCTCTCTTCGAACCACACCGACCATTAACTCCGTGTGACCGTTCTCCCGCTTCAGTTCCTGATAGTCGAAGACGATCTCATGCAACTCGAAGGGGATCTGATCCTCTAGCTGGAAGGGGAGGGTCTGCTCGATTCGACGAGTGTCTGTAAATGGTAACGTAATCGTGTGTGTCGAAACGAGGGATCCAGGAATAGCGGTATGAATCGCATCTGCCTTGAAAAGCTCCGGATCTTGCTTTGCCAGCGTGTCGAGAGCCTCATGCAGGCGAGTCACCAGAGGTCGTTCGTCTTCGTCTGGAGGATCACGTGGAACGGCCACCGTTGTGCAGCTGCGTACCGTGAAGCCTCGAAAGCTTCCGTCGAGCTTCACCACCTTAACCTCGCTGGTTCCGAGGTCGAGTCCTATGATTCGTTGCGCCAATCTACTTCTCCTTCCAGTGAAGCAATCGTCCCAGGGGCGAGCCCTCCATGCGAACGATCGCTACCAGCTTCTTCTGTACGTCACCCGCCTGACCCGCGGACTCAATAGTGAAAGTACGAGAGGTGTTGCCAAAAACAGCGTTTGGTCCTTCCCATACGAAACGATCCACCTCGATCCCGCGTCCTTCCAACAGGGATCGGAAACTGCTCGGAGTCATGCCGATCCACGGCATCATTACACGTTGCAACTGAATCTGTTCCCAGAGTTCGCTCATGAGAGCTTCGTCACCGCATAGATGAGCCCCTTGCATTGGATCGGCGGAAGCTATGACCATCCGCAGGCATAAATCCCTCATGTTCTGCGGGGTTACATTCAAGACGCTGTTCTTGTCAGTATGGACGGTAAGCCGATCTCCAAAAGCAGCCATGAAGTAATCACCGATTCCGGCGATCATGTACATTTCGTCGAGGCTGTCGAGCGGAGCGTTCTTTGGCTCGTAGCGGGGTTCGTAGCGACTGTAGTAATAGGTGGCGTCCCCAGTACCCGAAACGAACTCGGGACCGTCCTCACCGATGACAAGGTTGCTCAAAGTATTCGATTCATCGAGGTATGCCCTAATGGCCAGGATAGTGTCGGGCCGGGTCATTCTTACGTTGTGCCGATCCGCCTCATCAAAAATGAAGTCATAACGAGGATCCTGCAAGAGTGACATCAACTGTATTAGAGCCACCCTCACCTGGCGGCTAAGGCCGACAAGTTGATTTATGTTGACTTTGCTCTCCTCATCCGTGATCTCCACTCTGAACCCGCCATCGAAGTCGCCGAAAGCAGTTAAAGTCGGCTCTTCGACTATGCCTATTTCTTCTTCCCTTGGTTCACCAGCCATTCCAGCGAACATTTGTATTAGGCTCGAGTCCAAGGGAATCAGCTCCCACAGTCTGATCCCGATACCGCCGCCTTCTCCTAACATGTCGGCGGCCGCAGCCAGATCGCTTCCTCCTGCTAAATCTTCCATGCCGCCAAGCATGCCGGCAATGTTCTCCATGCCGGGGATTTGTATCTGGTCTACTTGGTGCTGAAAGGAAAGAAGTAAACGTGAAAGCTCAACGCCGCTGCGGGCCATATAGTGAGCGCGGAGCTCGTCTCTTGCATTAGCGGCAAGCTGAAGGTTTATCCGCTCACCGTGAGTAAACTCAACCGTGATGGCGATCAGTATTGCTATGACCGCGATGACCATGATCAGCGCTACTCCACGCTGATCGTTTATTACGCCGCCTCCCAAGACTGACGAGTTAGATCGTCGCCGTGATGCCAGCATAAGATGTCGAACAAAACCACTCATGTTCATCTACCAGCGCAGGGGGGTGGTAAGCATGACCCTGGTTTGAGTCGTGTAAATTCGCTCGATGCCGTCAGGGTCGACGGCCTCTATCTTGATTTGCACTCGAGATGGTAGCCGTTGGTGATACTCGTTCCTGCGAGTGTCATACTCGTTCATCCATTGCTCTCTCTCTGGATCCCACCACTGAACTCGAAAAGCGTTGATGTCCTCGAGCAGTATTGCTACTTGCCCGTCGCGATCCCAATCGCCGTCGATTATGTTCTTTTGTCTGCGGAACAGGTGCGTGCGCCCTTCAGCATCGCGGTCCACGAAATACTCAACCACGGCCTGATCACTTGCCTTCTCGTCTATGTACAAGCGGCGGTTGACGAAGCCGGTGAAGACCAAGCGCCCTCGATCTCCACGATCCTCGATAAGAAAGAGTGTAGGACGGGAGGCAGGGTCACTTCGTCGATATCTTTCGGAGTCGTAGTTGTCCGAGACGAAGGCCATGCTAACTTCGCTGGCTATTCGGTTCATTGCCACGCGAACACCGTGCCAGTGCTCGCCGGCTTCACTTATTTCACGGCTGGTATGGATCAGCCGACCGAAGGACGCCCAGACAAGAGTAGTGATGATGGCGACTATTGCCACCGAAAGCATCACTTCCATGAGAGTGAACCCGGAGGAGGGAGGCGACGGGGTGAAGCGGCCATTTGCGCTGTGATGGCTCATCGATTTACCTCGGGGCGCCGGCGCAGTACCGGAGAGTGTCCTCTGAAGTGCTCTGGCACCCTTATCGTCCCGTGTAAGCCAGGGGTCGAATCTTGATCCTCTCGAGCTTGCTCTGCCTGTTGACGCGATATTTCTTCGGGTCCGCCCGGGGCTCCTTGCCCCTCCATCCTGACGATATGCGTGACGATTGAAAAATCCGTGTAGCCGGTAATATCTTCCCAGCCGACAGTGAGTCGCACCTCGCGCACGCTTTGCTCCAGCGTATCGAGAAGTCCCTGAATTTGACCGGAAACCAGGCCGTCTATGCCTCCAGGCATCATGTTCTCCAGGCCTCCAAGGATTCCACCTTCCTCTCCGCCGTCCCCCCCCATGAATCCAAGCGCTTGCCCCAAAAGACCTTGTATAGCAGTAGCATCCATGCCGAGCCGAGGTCGTACAATTTCGGCGTTCCATGTGTATCCTGGATAGCCTTCTTCCTCGAAGGTTCCCTCCGTTCTCTCGTCCATCTCTGGGAGCCCCTCCGCAAGAAGATACTCTTCGAGATCGATCATCTTCGAACGGGCGAGAAGAGTGGCGACAGTAAGGTGTTTGGCATGGTTGTGGACTCTGATGCTTCCGCTATGCAAGTTCAGCACTGCGACGAGGCTGACCGACAGTATGGCTAGAGAAACCATCACTTCCAGAAGCGTGAAACCACCCGCGGATACTGTCGCATGTGCGCGGCGACGCATACTGAATGAAAAGATGCTCCGCCTCGAGGTGCCGGTAGTGTTGAGGGGACTATTCACGAGGCACCTCCTCCCATCCGGAGGTGACCCTGACTCTTCCTGTGAGCGGCTGAACGTCCAACGTATAGGCGTTGTCCCATGAATCAACGATGTATATGACGGCTCGCTGTGTTTCACCGGCGGGAAAGAAATAGAGATAAGCGTCCTGCTCGGTCACGACATCGGAAAAGCTCGATGTCCATACTCCACCAAAAGAGACACCGGAGGGTAGCCTAGAAGGCTGGACGGTTCGCGAAGCGAACTGATTCCATCGGGCTCTTTCCCTTATCCGGTGCTCTATGCTGTCTTCGTCTCGGGTTCCTCGCCTGAACCAGTCATCTTCCTCGAAACCTCGGTCGATGACACCACGGTTCACCTTGAGTTCCTCCGGCTCGAGGCGTGGTGCGTCCTCCGTACATTCCACCATCCAATTATCACCGTCTTCTTCACCCATCGAAAAAACGATACGACACGTACGTCCGGTGACTGCGGTATGATTGTAGAGATACCTGATGGCACCGGCCATACGGCTTGCTTCTTCCCTGGCTCTGACGCCTGTAACTGATCTTATCGATGGCACGACGAGCGCCATCAGTCCTGCTACGATGAGTATGGCGACGAGAATTTCGATAAGCGTCAAACCGCGATCGGATCTTGCTCCTTTCGCGCGCGCCACTGGTCTATGACCTGTTGGAGGCGAGCAGTAACGGTTGATCCTGTTGACGCGAGATAAGAACATTTCGGTTCTCAAGCCAAACCGGCAACCTCGTCAGCGTTCCTTTTCGAGCTGACCTAAAAAGATATCCGCGCTGTCTCCGGTGCCTCCGGGTTGACCGTTTGCACCGTAAGTGCCGATGTCCGGTCCGTCCGGGTTTTGCACACCTGGGTATCTGTAGATGTAGTCGTTGCCCCATGGGTCGCGCGGCATGTGATCCAAAAAGCGTTCCGAAACCAAGGCAGGTATGCCCTCCTCGGTGCTGGGGTATGTAGAGTACCTGTTGTAGTAAAGGTCGGCGGCGTTCTTGATGGTCATTATGTCGGTTCGTGCTTGTTGTACGCGAGCTTCTCGAAGCTGAGGTATCACGGCTACGGCGACCGCCGCCGCTACCATCCCGATTATGGTGATGACCACCATGATCTCGATGAGCGTCATGCCGCGTTCGGTTGAGGATCTCTCAATCCTTCGCCGGATACCTCGCAGGTGATGATTCATTGGTTATTCTCCTTACTTTCGTTGAGGGCCGTGCGTCTGTCGGTTTCCGAAAGATACGAAGGTTCTCTCGTTGGGGGTTCGAGAGAAAGTGCGGCGGCATCCGCCCGAATCGATACCGCCGTCCAGATGAGGGCAATGGCTACGGCGGCGAACACAGCCAGGGAAAATGAACGTAATGCAGTATCAAGGCGGCCGTCCCCATAGACTAAATCGCGAAGTGAACTCATATGAAATCCCCGTAAACTATGAACTCGGCTAGGCTTGAATCATCGTGTTGAGCCGGAGAATAGGCATAAGTATCGAAAAAACGATAAAGGCAACGGCGCCACCCATGACCACTATGAGGATAGGCTCCAGAAGACTGGTTAGTCCGGCTATTCTCGACTCAACCTGACTCTCATATGCTTCGGCGGCATTATGGAGCATCTCCTCCAGCTGTCCCGATCGCTCACCGATAGCCACCATGTGATAGACCAGCGGAGGAAACTCTCCTGATCTTTTGAGAGGAGATGCTATGGATTCACCCTCTTGAATAGCATCGCGGGCTTCGTCAACGATTTTGGCCAATACTACGTTGTTCAGAACATTTCGCACAATGTTGAGGGCAGAGACGATGGGAACTCCCGAGCGAAGGAGTGTTCCGAGTGTGCGGGAGAACCTCGCCATGGCCAGCATTCGATTTACACTCCCAAATATGGGCGCATTGAGAAGGAAGCGGTGCCAGGAGGCTTTTCCTGTTTCAGTCTTAATCCACCAGCGGAACGATATTACGAAAAGCAACAATAAGCCTAAGACTAGCCACCAGTAAGATTCACTGAACTCCGCTGTGCCGATCAGAAGCCTCGTGGTCAGCGGTAGAGTGGCGCCTATGTCCTGGAACATCTGCGTCACCTTGGGAACGACCACCGTCATTAGAATAGCCAGGATAGCTACCCCGATGACGACCATGATCACTGGATACATCAGCGCGCTGGCCACCTTCTGCCGCAAACGAGCCTGGCCTTCCGTGAACGCAGCGAGACGTACCAGGACCACATCGAGGGCGCCGGAGCTTTCTCCAGCCCTGACCATGTTTACGTATATGTGGCTGAAAAGCTTGGGGTGCTCCTCGAGAGCGTCGCCGAGAGAGGCCCCTTCGTTTACGCGTTGCTTGACCCGGCCGACGATCCTTTTGAGGCGTGGGTGGTCGACCTGATCCTGGAGAGCAGTGAGGGCTTCCACCAGCGGTACACCCGAGCTTACCAGAGTGGCCAGTTGTCGGGTCATGATGGCGATGTCCTCGGCCCCGACACGACCTCTGATTTTACGCAGATCTACTTCCTTGGTCAGAACTTCACTGCCACCCCTGGCTTCTCCTTCGCTGATGGCGGTGACGAAGACGCCGTCGCGCTTCAAAAGACCCCGAAGAGTGCGAATGTTATCGGCGTCGCGAAGTCCTTTTACCTGGCGACCGGCCTCTGTAAGGCCCGTGTACTCATAGACCGGCACGTGTATTTCTCTCCATAATCAGACTATGGTGTCTCGGGTTACTCGTAGAACCTCATCCACTGTTGTGAGGCCCTCTAGAACCTTTTGCGCTCCATGCTCCTTCAAAGTGAGCATGCCGCGGTTCACTGCCTCTCGTTTAATGGAGTTGGCGTCTAGGTTCTTGAGCACGAGGGCACGTATATCGTCGTCTATGGTCATGAGCTCATAGATACCTGTACGACCTCGATAACCTGTTTCACTGCATGCCGGACAACCGACCGACCGATAAATGGTTCTATGCCGTGCTTCCTTAATCCACGCCTCGGTGAGGCCTAGCTCGGCCAACTCGACGTCAGTGGGAGCGTGCGGTTCGCGGCAGTCGTTGCAAACGAGGCGTACCAGCCTTTGGGCCATGATTCCCATTAGTGAGCTTGCCACGAGAAAAGGTTCTACGCCCATGTCGACCAGTCGGGTGACCGCGGAAGAAGCGTCATTGGTGTGGATGGTCGACAGAACGAGGTGACCGGTCAGGGATGCCTGGATGGCTATCTCCGCTGTCTCCAGGTCTCGAATCTCACCCACCATTATGATGTCCGGATCCTGGCGAAGAAAGCTTCGTAGCCCGGAAGCGAATGTGAGCTGAATCTTAGGGTTGACCTGCATTTGCCCGATTCCGCGAAGCTGATACTCAACCGGATCTTCCACGGTCAGAATGTTCTTGTCGGGCGAGTTGATACGGGAAAGGCAAGCATAAAGAGTGGTTGTCTTCCCGCTCCCGGTGGGGCCGGTAACCAGTAGAATGCCGTGGGGCCGCTGTATGAGAGAGCCCATCGTTTTGAACTGTGCCTCGGAAAAGCCTATCTCGGTGAGCGACATTAGTACCGAGGAGCGGTCCAGAAGACGCATGACGACTCTCTCTCCATGGCTTGTGGGTACAGTCGAGACACGAATATCGACATCCTTCCCGGCTATCTTGATTCGAATGCGGCCGTCCTGGGGAAGGCGCTTTTCCGCTATGTTGAGGCCGGCCATTATTTTTACGCGACTGGTTATGGAAGCCTGGAAACGCTTGGGCGGCTTGATCACCTCTTGGAGCACGCCGTCGATGCGAAACCGTACGATGAGCTCTCGCTCCTGCGGTTCTATGTGTATGTCGCTGGCACGTTCCTTGACGGCTCTAAAGAGAAGCGAGTTGACCAACCGTACGATTGGAGCTTCTTCGTCGGACGCATCCAGAAGGTCTCTAGGCTCCTCGAGTTCGTGGGCCAGCTCGTCGAGATCCTCCGTGGTCTCGAGATCCTCGACCAATCGCTGGGTTTCATTGCTTGCTCGATCATAAATGGTGTTGATGGCGTCGATGATCTCCTGCGGAGGGCAAAGCATGGGGGCCGCGGGAGCTCCTAGAAGCATGTTCAAATCATCAAGTGCAGCGATCTCGAAGGGATCGGCGACGGCTGTTTCGACTTGCCCAAGATCATCTCTTCGCAACGGGAGGAGGCGGTATTGCTTTGCAAAATTTATTGGCACCTTTTTAATGAGTTCGGCTTCAGCGGCATCGATAGGAATGGTGTCGAGCAACGGAATGTCGAGCTGAATCGAAAGCGCCAGATAGAGGTCGGTTTCCTCGATGGCCTTCATGCCTACGAGGATCTCTCCTATTCGCCCACCCTTCTCGGCTTGCTGGGCGAGTGCCTCGTCGATCTCGTCGGTGGAAAGGCCTCGAAGAGCCACAAGTATCTCGCCAAGGGGCTTTCCGCGGAGATGAGCACGGTCCGTCTCGGCCTGCCTTGCTGACCCGAGTTTTTCCGGAGCGATTGCTTGAACCTCTTCCCTCACGGCATTACCTCCGGCGGCTGTTCGTCGAGCGGGTCATCTTCGGGTGGCGTAATTGGACCTTCGTCTGCGTCCGGGTCTTCCGGTTGCGGCTCGATGGTCTCTACTTCTATGGTTCGAGTCGGACGAATGACCCGAACGCCGCGTCCCGGACCGTCGTTCTCAGGAGCCAGGCGTTCTTCTTCTAGCGTTCTCTTGATCTCTCCGAGAGGACCGACCCGGCGGCTGTAATCAAGCTCCATGTCCAAGTCTTCATCAAGACCGTAGAACTGATCCAGGAACTCCTGACGCTCGGCGAGCTTCCTTTCGAAAATGCGCCTGAAGTCGCTTTCGTCCTTGATAATGTACGGCGTTAAAAACAGGAGAAGATTCGTTTTGACCGAACGAACCTCGCTGGTGCGGAACAGGCGGCCTAAAACGGGAATGTCACCGAGAACCGGCACCTTCGATATCGACTCCACATTCCGTTCTTGCATTAGGCCGCCAAGCACGATTGTCTGACCATCGCGGGCTATTACCGTTGTCTTGGCGGTGCGCCGGCTCGTAGTCGGACCAAGCACTCTATCTACCGCCGAGATCTCTTCGATCTGCTCATCGATGTTCAAGCGAACATGATCACTTTCGTTGATCTGCGGCCTGATGCGCAGCCGCAGCTCAACGTTTTGGCGCTGAATTGGCGCATAAAACGAACCGAGCCCCCCGATACCGCCGAAGCTCCGCAATAAGGCGTCGGCGTCACCGGCTTCACCGCCTGTCTCGGTGCCGCCGCCAAGCAGGCCGCTAACGCCCGGCGGGGCGAAGCCGGCCTGAAATGGCACGTTTTCTCCTACCGAGATCTCGGCTTCCTCGTTGTCGGTAGTTAGAATGTGCGGTGTCGAAAGAACATTCACGTTGCTGTCTCGCTGGAGGGCGTGCAGAACAACGCCGAAGGAAGGCACGCTGACCGGCAGGCCTTCGGTGCCTGGAACGGGAGGGCCCTGTATCCCCGCGAGAAAACCGCCGAACTGCAACAACGAAGACAGAGAGAGGGAGTTGAGACCGCCCAGCTGGGTTCCCAGCAGGACCGGGGCTCGCTCTCCCTTGACCGTTGGTGCCGAGCCTTGGTGAAAAGCAAGGCCGATCTCTTGCGCCACGTCAGCGCTGACCTCCATTATTACCGCTTCGACGAATACCTGCCGCCGCTGGATGTCGAGTTGCTCTATTACACGGCGGAGTGCTCGGTAGTCGTTGTAACTGCTCACGATAACAAGCGAGTTGGTGCCGCTGTCCGCCGAGATCCTCATATCTCCTTCAAAAATCGCGCCGGCGGCTTCATCTCTGTCACCGCGAGATCTTTGAGCCCGAGTCTGCGTTCTCGTCTCGACGAGCTGGGAGAGAGTAGAGGCGAGCTCCTCCGCGTTTGCGTTCATCAGGTAATGAACATGGACCTGGCCGTCACCCTCGATGGGTACGTCCAGGTGAGAGATGATTTCCTCTATGCGATTGAAGGAACGCTGATCGGCAATGACGATAATTTTGTTGGTGCGCTCGTCGGCTATGACCTGTGATATCTCCACGTCTTCGTCATCTTGTTGCTGCCGGCGAGCAGCAGCCCGGCGGGCGGCCGGCGAGGTCGCCCTTTGTGTAGTGGTCCTGGTCGCGCCTGTCTGCTGGAAGATCTGCATCAACTTCTCGGCTATGTCGGCCGCGGCTGCGTGCTCGATCTGGAGTATCCGAATCTCGTCGGCGGCGCTGCCGACTTGATCGAGCTGTCGGAGGATACGCTCTATTCGGTGAAGGTTGAGACCTACATCGGTGATTATGAGGATGTCGGGAGGGAAAGTTTGCACGTCGCCGTCACGGCTCAGAAAAGAGTTGGTAATACTGCTCACCTGATCGGCTTCGACATGCTCGAGACGAAACAGGCGCGTTACGACCTGCTCGTTGAGGTCCCATGTGCCTTCCTGGTCAATCACGGTCGGCACGCTGGAGCGCTGAGCTTGGTTCTTCGGAATGATCTTATAGAAGTCCCCTACCTTGTATACGGCGAGTTGATTGGCCTCCAGAGCGGCCAGGAATGCAGCGTAAGCCTGGTCGGCGCTCACGGGCGTCGGCGAAAGGATAGTGATTCTTCCGCGGATGTTGTCGGGCAATATGAAGTTGTGTCCGGTGAGATCGCTGATTGTCTTGATGACCTCCGCAATCTCCGCCCGATCGAAGTCCAGGCGCATGGGCACCTGGCCGCCTTGTACGGCTTGGCGACGCTCGGAAACCCGGCGGTCGTCGTCTTGCCCCGTTCGTTGGGCGCTGCTTGGGTTTGGGGCCAGCAGGAGCAGGCAGACGGTGAAAAGAATCGATCTTGATAGGATATTGGACATGTGTTGCTCGTTGAGGGGTATTGCCGCCACGCTGGTTCGCGTGCCTAGTTAGTCGATGTTGTAAACCTTCCGAATAGTCTGGCCGCGTCTTACGATCTCGACCTCGACACGCTGGGAGTCACGCAATCGCTGATAGACTTCCAGGGCGCGATCCGGGCTGTTGATTTCGAAGCCGTTGATGCTGCGGACTACATCGCCGTTTTGAATTCCGATCTCGGCGTACACCGAGCCCGGGCGGATGCTGAACAGCTTGAAGCCCTGGGCTTCCCCGTCCTCGAAGGCCGGAACTATACGGGCTTGCGTAGCAATTTCATTCAAATTGGACATGGTGCCGTCGAGCGCTTCCTGCGCGATTGTGTACTCGTTATCGCCGGTGCGCTGGATCTGCTCCGACAGCTCCGAGCTGCTGGAGCTGGATGAGCGGCTAGGAGGGGCTCTTCTGGCTCGGGCTGCCGCGCTGCGTTGAGTGCTTCTAACGGCTACCGAAGGCTCCTCGCCGTTATCCTCCTCGTCCATCTCCAAGTATTCGGTCCTGCCGTCGTTGTTGATTAGTACCCTTCGGCGCTCGATACGGATTACTTCGGCGCCCATCAGGTTGTCGCCGATTCCATAGACCGCGGTGTTGCGGCTCGAGTTATCAGTGATGAGCGAGAGAGAGTATCTTTCAGGGTTGGCTTCTATTGTCGCCACCAGGGTGGCATTGAGAGTGCTGGGGATGTTGTCGCCGAGATCTATCTCTTCGGGTTCTTCTTCGACCTCCGGCTCGTCCGATGGCAGTTTTGCTCCAAAAATGCCGGCCAGTCCTTCGGCGCTTATGGTTGCGGAGACTGTATGCACGGCGCGGGGAGTGTCGTCCTTGGAGGTTTCAAGCCTCGGTGGCTCGTTGAGGTGTACGGCTGATAGGGCGCTGACGGTACGTCCCGCCACGACGCCGGCAAGGATTACCACCGCGAGGTTTAGCGTCCACGAGTAGCGTTTCAAGAAGATGTCCATGATTCCACCCCTTCCTAAGAGGTGAACCCTGCAAGCAATGTGCCTTTAAGGCGAGGGCCCCTAAGTTCCTGAAAAGCCAGCGTTTGTTTGGCGTCTGGCGCTATCCTGAAGAGCTTTATCGGACATTGTGTCAGAAGCGGCGAAACGGGCCCCGGCTGCGTGACATTCTGTCTAAACGAGGTGCGCCGGCAAAGTCAGGTCGGCACGCGGCTTATGGGTAGTTGCCGCCGGTTGTAAATGCAACGAAGGCATTGGCTGGACAGCAGTTTTTTTTGTTGACAGGGATATACTCAATATCATATTGTGTGTATACGACACTGAAGCGTAGCCATTCACAATACGATACTGAATGGAAATACAATGCTTTTTACTCCCACTGAGATTGAACGGCTGGAGGCAGCTCACCCCGATGGGATGACCTCTCGCGAGGTGATCGAGCTATTCCGATCGCGAGGGGTGGCCATGTCCGAAGCTACCTTCCGCAAGTACGTGCAGATAGGTCTTCTTCCGCGCAGCAGCCGCAGGATTGGAGAAAAGGGCAAGCACAAGGGCTCGAAAGGTATCTATCCGGCGGGAGTAGTGCGACGGCTGAACCTGATCAAGAAGATGATGAACGAGGGCATGACCCTCGAGGAGATACAAAACTCCTTCTTGGCGTTCAGAAATGACATCGAGGCGCTTCAAGAGGCTCTGGAGACTCTATTTCAAGGGTTCGAGAGGCACCTGGAGGCCAGGCGGATTTCCGACGAGCGAAAGCGGAGCATCGCCCGTCAGTTCCAGGAGTCGCGTCGTACTGCGGCTACTTTGGTGAAGCGTTTGGAGCGAATCGGGTCGGCGATAGCTGCTCGTCCGATTGCCGAGGGACCTGGATGAGTTGATGTGAAGCTCGAAGGCGCGTTGGGCGGGGCCGGCGCAGCCAAGCGGATGCAGAGCCCCGCAAGCGAGGATGCTAGAAATGACTCATGACGAATTGGACGAGTTGGGCGCGGAGAGCGAGAGTCGGCGGCGAGGTAGGACTATGTCTCGCAAGGAAATGGCACGGCAGCTACGGCGAGCTCGCAAGGAGGATCCCGACCCCGGTCTGCACTTAATCATGGACGAGGTCGTCCAGATCAGGCCGAAGAGTCGGGCAGAGTGCATAAGCCTCGAACGTCCTTGCTTGTTCGTGTCGTGCAAGTACCACCTTTATCTAGATGTGAACCCTCGTACGGGCTCCATCAAGCTCAACTTCCCGGACAAGGAGATCTGGGAGATCGGGGAGACCTGTGCTTTGGATGTGGCGGATAAGGGTGGTATCACTCTGGAGGAGGTGGGTGACATAATGAACCTCACCAGGGAGAGAATCCGGCAGGTCGAAGTCAGTGGTCTCGGCAAGCTAAAGGACGCTACCTGCCCCGAAGACGAGTGAGTTTATCGGGGTGTGGCATGCTGGACAGCGCGGTGCTGAACGGACCGGCATGTCGTGAGTCATTCTTTGGCGGATTTCTTTTTCCAACCGGCTCTCGAGGGGCCTGAACGCCGGGGAAGGTGAGAACGGGATTGACTGGCGCCGTGGGTGCGGGTAGGTGGGCTGCTGTACCCACCAAACTGAGAGGCGAAAATGTCATTTCCCCGACGTGCACTCATTAGTACTTCCGATAAGACCGGTGTCGATGAGCTCGCCAAGAGGCTAGTTGCGCTTGGCTTCGAGATTCTCTCGACCGGCGGAACCGCTGCCTTGCTTTCGGAGCGAGGAGTTCCCGTGACCAGGGTCTCGGATTACACCGGTGCCCCGGAGATTTTGAGCGGCCGCGTAAAATCTCTTCATCCGCGGATTCATGGTGGACTTTTGGGACGGCCCGATAACGAGGCCGACCGGTCGGATATGGAGCGGGAAGAGATAGGTCCCATCGAGCTCGTGGCAGTCAACCTCTATCCCTTCCGTGAGACAGTAGCTCGTGGAGCTTCCATGGAGGAGGCGGTGGAGAACATAGACATTGGAGGCCCAGCCATGATCCGGGCTTCAGCAAAGAACTTCGAGAATGTCGCCGTCCTGGTGGATCCGGCCGACTACGACCAGGTGGCCGGCGAGTTGGAGTCCGGTGGCGTATCCCGCGAGCGTCGCTACAGTCTGGCCTGCAAGGCGTTCGCCCACACTGCGTCCTACGATGCCGCCGTCGCATCCTATCTCGGCTCAAGGCCCGAGCCGGAAGCGGAGCCGTTGGTGTTTCCAAGCATGCACGCAAGCGTGTATGAGAAAGCGCAAGACCTGCGGTACGGAGAGAACCCTCATCAGAGAGCCGCTTTCTATGTCGAGGGAGGAACCAGGCCCGAGCCGCTTATTGGGCAGGCGGTACAGCTCCAAGGCAAGGAGCTTTCGTTCAACAATATTCTCGACGCGGATGCTGCCTTGGAGCTATGCAAGGAGTTCGATGACACGGCAGCGGTGGTGATAAAGCACACCAATCCATGCGGGGTCGCCGTCGACTCCATCTTGGCGCAGGCCTACCGAAAGGCGAGAGCGTGCGATGAGGTGAGCGCTTTCGGAGGCGTAGTTGCACTTGGCCGGGAGGTGGATCTCGAGACCGCCGAAGCTTTGTCGGAAACTTTCCTCGAGATAGTCGTTGCGCCGGGCTTCTCCGACGAGGCGCTTGGGGTTCTGTCCTCGAAGAAGAGCCTGCGGCTTCTGGCCCTCTCTTCGCTCGATGCTCCGCGCGACGAGTGGCGACCGGGCGGGTACGACACCAAGAAGGTGGGAGGGGGCCTGTTGGTTCAGGACCGCAACATGTCATTGCTCGGGGATGAGAACCCGCGAGTCGTGACGGAGCGTGCCCCCACGGAGGAAGAATGGAGCGCTCTTCGTTTCGGCTGGAAGGTGGCAAAACATGTCAAGAGCAACGCCATTGTCTACGCCCATCCAGGACAACTCGTGGGAGTGGGCGCGGGACAGATGAGCCGGGTGGACTCGTGTCGGATAGGTATTCAGCGTGCGGTCTTGCCCATTGAGGGTGCCTCGCTGGCCTCCGATGCTTTCTTCCCATTTCGGGATGGAATAGATATCGCCGCCGAGGCGGGAGTGAAGGCGGTCATACAGCCCGGTGGCTCCGCCAGGGACGAGGAGGCCATTGCCGCGGCCAACGAGCACGGGATGGCCATGGTCTTCACCGGTATGCGTCACTTCAAGCACTGATTGGCACGTTAGTCGAGGAGACAAGGCATGCGAGTTCTAGTAGTCGGAGGTGGAGGCAGGGAGCACGCGCTTGCTTGGCGCCTCGGTGTGGGCTGCTCCTCGGGCGATCGGCGAGAGATCATTTGTGCCCCGGGAAATGCAGGGATCGAGCAGCACGCGGAGTGTGTCGCCGTGCAGCCCGATGATATCGATGGGATCCTTCGTTTGGCTACCGAGCGTGCGGTTGATTTGGCTGTGGTTGGGCCGGAGGCGCCGCTGGTGGAAGGGCTCGCTGATCGCTTGAGAGAGGCGGGAGTGCCGACATTGGGCCCAGGCGCAAAGGCCGCGGCGCTCGAGGGCAGTAAAGCTTTTGCCAAGGAGATCATGGCGTGGGCGTCCATTCCCACCGCGGAGTATGCGGTCTTCGAGGAAGCGGATGATGCCCGCTCTTTTGCGCGGGAGATGGAAGGTAGAGTGGCCGTGAAGGCCGATGGTCTCGCCGCCGGAAAGGGAGTGCTTCTTTGCCGTTCGGTGGAGGAGAGTGATGCCGCGGTTGCGTCATTGATGGAGCAGCGCAGCCTGGGTGCGGCTGGGACGAGAGTGGTGGTCGAGCAGCTTTTGGAAGGAGAGGAAGCTAGCTTCATAGCGCTTTGCGATGGCAGGAGGGTTTTGCCGCTTGCACCCTCCAGGGATCACAAGGCGGCCTTTGATGGTGACAAGGGTCCTAATACCGGAGGCATGGGCGCATTTTCTCCCACCAGGTTGGTGGACGCCGAGATGGAGGCCAGGCTGGTTCGAGAAGTCATGGAGCCGGCCGCAGCCGCTCTGGCGGAGCAGGGTGCGCCCTTTCAGGGCGTACTCTACGCCGGACTGATGATGACGCCGGAGGGTCCGAAAGTCCTGGAGTTCAACGTGCGGTTCGGAGACCCGGAGACGCAGCCCCTTATGATGAGAGTCAGAGGGGATCTCGCTCCCATCCTATTCGCCGCCGCCAAAGGTGACCTGTCGGGCGTTACGATGGACTGGGATCCTAGCGCCGCTGTCTGCGTGGTGCTGGCCAGCGGCGGCTACCCAGGCGCGTACGAAAAGGGTTTCGAGATTACAGGTATCGATGAGATGGAGCAGGGCGAAGACCTGATGGTGTTCCACGCCGGCACGCGCAGGGACGAAGATGGACGGGTGGTGACCTCAGGCGGTAGAGTGCTGGGAGTGACGGCCCTCGGCGCCGGCTTGGGCGAAGCGCGGCGTCGTGCCTACAAAGCCGCCTCCGGCATAGGGTTTACCGGAGCGAGGTTCAGGACCGACATAGGAGCCAGAGAGGACAAGGAATGACGGCCCTTGCGGCTGCGCGGGACCACAGCGTGGAAAGTATCGAAGGAAGAGAAAAGATCATCGAGACTCGTGGAGTCTCCATGCGGTACCGCACCTACAAGTCGCGCCGCAGCTCTTTTAGGGAGTCGGTGTTTCGTACCTTGCTCGGGCGAGACCAGCGCGTCGATGTCTGGGCCCTTCGTGAAGTTGACCTGATGGTTCGCCGCGGGGACAGCCTTGGCGTGGTGGGAAGGAATGGAGCTGGAAAGTCTACTCTGTGCTTGCTGCTTGCGGGGCTAATGGAACCAACAAGCGGAGTGCTGGACGTCAGGGGCCATGTTTCCGCCCTTCTAACTTTGGGCGCCGGCTTTCAGAGGGATCTCACGGGGCGGGACAACATCCTCCTGAATGGTGTTTTCCTGGGCCACCAATTGGCGGATATCCAAGGGAAGCTAGAGGACATCGTCGAGTTCGCCGAGCTCGAGGACCACATCGACTACCCGGTGCGAACGTACTCTACAGGGATGCGGGCGCGTCTGGCCTTCAGCATTGCGGCGTCGATCGAGCCCCAGATCTTGATTCTGGACGAGCTGCTCGGCGTTGGGGACCATGCCTTCAAGAAAAAGAGCACCCGGCGGATGCATGAGCTGGTCGACCAAAGTCAGGCACTCATAGTGGTGTCGCATAACCTTGGCACCATTAGGGACCTTTGTAACCGGACCTTGTGGCTGCACAAGGGCAGGGTTGTTGCCAGTGGTCCGACCGAGGAGGTAGTTGCTCGCTACGAATCGGGCGAGCTTCCGAAAGAGGCCCAGGCAGGCTAGAATCATCGCTCCTGGAACGACCTGAGTGTTGCGCCGGCCTCAAAAACGACCGTGGGCAGTTAGGCTGAATAATCAGCCGGATTGATTCAGAATCGACTCTAATGTCTGCGGTGAAAGTCGTATCGGGTTGTTGGAAAGCCGTTCCTTGTTCACTGTTTTCGCGAAAAGTCGACGTTCTTCCGATGACGAGACACCGGCCTGTCGTAGGCTGGCAGGGAGGCCTAATCTCGACAGGAGATCGAGAAAGCGCTGGCGTGCCTCAACACCATCGCCTGCTCCAAGGCGGCGAAGAATTTCGGATAAAGCTTTGCGATGCTCGTCCGGGGCGACATCTGACTGCAAATCGGTATTCTTTGCGTTGGCGTGGAGCTCGATGAGCGGTCCAAGCGTGAGTGCTACTGCATGCCCATGACTTATCCCGTAGCGCTTGGTGATGGCATAGGAAAGGGCGTGAGCGGCTGTTGTTTTTGAAATGTCTATGGCGCGGCCTGCCAGATGACTGCCGAGCGTCATTGCTCTAGCCGTAGGTAGAGTGGGATTCTCGACGAAAGGCTCTATTGCTGGGAGAAGAAAAAATAGGGCCAGGCGTGCGAAGAGTCGGCTCCTGTTCGTCGCTGATACCGCCCAAAGGCTCTCGATTGCTTGAGCGACTGCATCCAGCCCGGATGCAGCTCGCTGATAGGTGGAGGAGGTGAGGGTTAGACTTGGGTCGAGGATAGTGGCATCGGGCTTCATGGCTGGGCCGGCGATGGAGTGCTTATTCTCGCCGATGTAAACGACGGCAAAGTGAGTAGCCTCACTGCCGGAGCCGCTGGTAGTCGGCGCGAGGACCAGGTCCACGGCGCGATGAGTTATTCTCTTGCCGGAGCACAGATTAGCTTCGAGATCTTGAGGATCTGACTCGGCATAGGCGGACAGGAGCTTGGCCATATCCATGGCGCTGCCACCGCCTATGCCGATTATGGCCGGGGGCTTGGTCTCTCTGAGAATCTTCAGGCCTTGGAAGAGATCTGAAGCGGCAGGGTTTGGAGCGAAATCTTGCCAGAGGGTTACTTCCACGCGTTTCTTCAAGTCAGGAAGGATTGAAGCGGCTCCAGAGGCGTCGAAGGAACGACGTCCACACACCAGCAGGACATGTTCCCAACCGGACCGAGAGACAAGTGCAGGTAGACGATGGATTGCTCCATGATCGTAGAGGACCTGCGTATCAGAGCCGAATCGGCGCCGCCAACTGGGACGTGGCTTTGTCATCCTTCGAATATTCCAAGGGCGGCCATGAACTCGCGTTTGCTGCTCTTGGGAGTTCTAGTGGGGCGGCCGATGTCTGAGCGATTTCCCGGTCTTACCTTCAGCTCCAATAGGGCCGGCCCGCCGCGGTCACGCATAGTGGCTACGTGCTGCTCTATTTCATCGAGTGCTGATGTGGCCAGGGCGAGGCGATAACCCGCGTGTTCCGCGAGTTTTGGAATATTCATGACATCGATGGATGTCGGCTGCCCGCCAACACTATCATGCACCCCGTTGTTGAATACCACGTGGAAGAAGCTGGCCGGAGCATGCTTGGCTATGGTCGTCATGGTCCCCATATGCATGAGCAGCGCGCCGTCGCCGTCTAGGCACCAAACCTCACGTTCCCTTTCTCGCAGAGCGATACCAAGTGCGATGGAGCTACAGTGACCCATGCCTCCGACGGTTAGGAAGTCGCATGAACCGCCGCGACCTGCCTGTTCTCGGTGCTCGAAAAGCTCTCGGCTAAGCATTCCCGTGGTCGAGATATTGATGGTGTGTTCACCTAGCGCTCGTATGAGGCATTGAAGCGCCTCTTCACGAGATGGCCGCCCGTCGTCATCTCCAGCCGTTTCTTTCCGGGATGTAGTGGTAAAGGTTCCCTTCTCCACCATTATGACATACGGGCACTTTCGGGAAACGGCGGTTTCAATGGCGTCATGGAGGCAGCGCTCGACTTCGTCGAGGTCGTTCCTCGGCAGGACCACCCAAGGCAGCTCCATGGAGTCGAGAAGGGCTTCCATTACCCGGCCCTGCTTGAGGTGTTGAGGCTCGTCCTTGACGCCGACCTTGCCGCGCCACCCAACGAGAAGGATCATCGGTATCCCGTAAACGTCCTCATCCGCCAAGGATAAGAGCGGATTGATGGCGTTGCCGATTCCGGAGTTTTGCAGGTAGACGAGAGCAGGTCGTCCAGTCCTAAGATAATGTCCTATGGCAAGGCCGACGGCTGCTCCTTCGTTGGCTCCCACGATATGACGGTTCTTAGGCAACTCGTCCAAATGAGAGCAGAGTCCCCGCAAGAGGCTGTCCGGCACTCCGGTGAAGAGTCTAACTCCCAGGGACTCTAGCTTTTCCAGGAAACGGACTGGCTCGATCATCCGGCTGTCTCCGGAATAAGCCCCAGCGCCTCGGAGATCGGCGCAAGATGGGACTCAGCCTCCAGCGCTCGGCCATTCTCGAGGATAATCTTGGCCACCCTGGACATTTGCGGAAACGCCGCTCGCAGCATGTGGTTTGCGTAGATGACGATGTTCACGCCACGGCGTGCCAACTCTTCCTCCGAAACTTGGCTGTAGCTGGTCGGTACAGCGACCAGCGGCACTCTCCGTTCGATCTTGTCGAACCTCCGACAGAACTCGAAGACCTCGTCGGGTTCCTTGCGCCTGCTGTGGATCATGACCGCATCGGCCCCAGCGCCAACGTAGGCCTCGGCTCTTTCAATGGCGTCATCCACTCCTTTATCCAGTATTAGGCTCTCGATTCGAGCGATGACCATGAAGTCATCGGTAATCTGCGCCTTCTTGCCGATATCGATCCTCATGCAGAAGTCTTCAATCGACGACTGCGTTTGCTTGACGTCCGTACCTAGCAGAGAATTACGTTTGAGGCCCTCTTTGTCCTCGATGATCACGGCTGACGCGCCCAGGCGCTCCAGGGAACGCACCGTGAAAGAGAAGTGCTCCGGCTTGCCGCCGGTATCTCCGTCGAAAACGAGCGGCTTGGTGGTGACTTCGAAAAGATCGTTGACGATTTGCAGACGAGAGCTGATGTCTACCGCTTCGATGTCCGGTTTGCCGCGATAAAGCGAGTCGGTCAGCGAAGAAGACCACATGCCGTCGAACTCGACTGTGTGGCCCTCGCGCTCAACGCTGGTGTTCTCCACGATGAGGCCCACCAGCCCGCTGTGTGACTCGAGTAAGCGTACCAGCGGCTTGGTATCGAGGAGCCGGCGAAGCCGAGACAGCCTCACGCTAGGCGTTGTGCCTATCTGCTTCAGGGAGGCATTGAGCTGAGTTGAGGAGATCCCCTGAGTATAAGGAATCTCGATGAGTTCTCCCCCCCATTGCTTGAGCGCATCGATAACTCGCTGGCGGGTCGAGCGCTGAACCCCTGTCCGCCAGTCATCTCCGTGAACGACGAAGTCGGGACGAAGCTGTTCGAGGTTTGGCACGTAATCCAGCGATTCTTGCGGGACTACTCGCGCTACGCCCTTGAGGTTTTCAACGACCGTTCTTCGCTGTTCATAAGTCATGTGGGGCAGACGCTTATAGCCGGCTATGGCCGCGTCCGTAAGCAGTCCGACCGTGACGTCGCCGAACTCGGCCGCGCGCATGAGTATGTTGATGTGGCCGGGGTGTATGAGATCGGCGCTCATTCCGACGTATACGACAGGCTTGTTCGACATGTTGAGTCCTCGAAGCTAACACTAACAGTCTATTTGGAAACTATGGCCCCGTCCTGCTCCCAGTACCTCCACTCCTTCTTTGGAGTTCGCCAACTCGGCCCATACTTCAAAGCCAGATACTGCTCTGTGTCCGCGGGTGCGGCCAGGCGTAAGTCCGCCACTTGAACAGGGCGGAGCCGATCGAAATAGTCGGCGTCCACGCTTGTCTTGATGGGGGCCGCGACAGTGTCGCGCCCCCTGTCTTTTAGGTCAAGTAGTAGGTTGGTCATCGTTTTGGCGAGCAGGGGTGGCAGTCTAGCCTTTTCTCGAGCCAGCTCCTTGGCGGCGAGATGCAGCAGCCAATTAGTAGGAGCTGTGAAAAGTGGCTTTATGAACTTGGCTGCAAGATCCTTCATGATTCGCCTGCTGACGGTCATTCCTTCCGGCGGCCGTCCGAACCACTTTACTGCTTGCCCTGCCTCCCTCGAGTAGAGCCCTATGTTTACGGGGAGGTAAGCTTCCTCATCCATTGGATTGATGCCTATGGTTCGAAGTCCCCACGCCACCTTCGCCTTACCTGATAGGCGCCGCTCTAGTGCTGCCGCGAGTTGTGGTCCGTTCTCGGTGATTGTCTCATCCCATGCGCCGAGATCAACATCGTGATCCCACGGAAGCAGTCTTCCTTCCCTAATCAACCCGAGCAGAGTGCCCTGATCCAGCCAGGCTGTTATTCCTGCTTCCTCTAGCGCCATCATCACTTCTCGAAGCAGCCCCAACTCGCGTTCGGAAAAACATCCGGGAAAGTGTTCTTCAGCGGCCGTTTGATTTCTTGCGTAATGATTCGACAAAATACTAATCCCAAGCGCATAGAGCCTCGTACTCACCCAGGGGGTAGAGGCTCTGAATGGCCTTTGAGTGGATCCGCCCAACAGGCTTTCCTTTTCGTCTCTCGCACTCCAGTAGCATTCTCGTATGATTTACTTCGGAAGGTTTGAGGCATATCGCCAAGAAGTTGCGCTTCATCGACTCGGTGAGAGGACGTGACAGTGTGTAGTCCGGATCTGGAGTCCTCCAGTTCTTACCGTAGTAGGCCTGCAAGAAAGCCTCGGTTCCCGTAGGAATCTGAACTTCGGTACCACGCAGAGTGCACGTCTCGACCGTGCGAAATGCATCTAGGGATAGCGGAAAGCATCCGTATGGGTTAGCCCAGACCCGGTCCTCCTGATACCAGACCGGACAAGCGTCAAGATGAAGGTCGGGATTATCCGAGCCGTCGTGGATTCTGAAGGGTTTGCCTTTTCGGTTTAGCGTGATGGTAAAACCTTCCCGAGCCAATCGAAGGATCATCTCCTTTGCCTCTTGTTTTACAGCGGCTGGGTCACAATGCTCGGAAACGAACCCTACATCGAAGTCGTCATCGCCGGGAATGAAGTCTCTATCGCGATGAAGACCGAGCAATGTCCCATACATAAGGAACAGAGGTTTTCCGAACAGATCCTGAAATGTCTTGCCGATCGTCTCGTAGAGAGAGAGCATGGCCTGCTGTCTTTGAAGAAGCTCTACTGGCGATACGGGGAGGTTGCCCTTCTTGTCTATTGGGCCTTGCTCTCTGAGTGTTTGAAAAATCTCTCCAGTGCCGTGAGGAATTCTCAGGCTAAACCGTGACTTTTCGATCAGGGTGGCTGTTTCGGTGTCTTCTAGTCTTACTTGGAGTTCGCAGTCGGTGGGAAACTGTGCGAGAGCGGGCCTGTTGATGAACAACCAAAAGAATCTTCCCCCATTGTCGACGGTGACTTTGTCGCGGCGCAGCAATTTCCCGTCAATGAGTAGTTCCGCAATGAGGTTGCGGTTGGAGAAGCCCTTTACTCGGAGTCCCCGGTATACCAGATGTACTTTGACAGCGTCTTCTTTATGTCCGTGTTCAGGCATGACGCTGCATTCGAAAAGGGGGTCATTTACGAGCGGCGTGCCCAGCTTTGCTAGGGTCCTGTGGAAACGGAACTGCTCCGTTTGCCATCTGCCAGGGGCGGCCGAGTCCCAAAACCTGTTGATTGGCCCTGAAAAAGCATTCAGTCCGGTATGAGATGGTGTTAGAGGGAAACTTATGTTCGAAAGAAAGTGACGTACGCCGAGCCGCATGACCAAAGAGGGGAGAGAGAGGCTCTGCCTGATCCGGCCGGGAGTTCCGCGCAACGAAGAGGCTCTGTCATGAGGTGTTCGTAACATCGTCTTCGGTTAGAGATGTTGAGCGAGTTTCCCCTCGAAACGTCGCAAGACGGCGTAGCCGACCACCAAGAAAAGACATGCAACAGCAAGAGGGTAGGCAAGGTCTATAAAAGCGGGCAGGCGACCATGCATGATCACGTCGCGGTAGCTGGTTAGAATGCCGACCATGGGGTTCAATCGATATATCGAGTGCCAATCTTCCGGGATGCGATCGATAGAGTACAGCCCCGGAGACAGGAAGTACCACATGCGAGTTATGTGCCGGATTATATTCTGAAGGTCGATGAAGAAGAGGCCGGCTGTAGCCAGAAGGAGAGATAGCCCGAGGGCCAGGGTGGCCTGCACGGCTACTACCACCGGTAGCATGATGTAGGACAACGCAGGCCATGTGTCGTGAGTCGGTGCCAGAACGACGGCCAGAGTGATCGGTATGATGAGCGCGAACAAGAGGTAGATCGTATTTGATGCAACCAGTGATATTGGTAGCACGGCCTTGGGAAAGGCGATGGCCTTGATGATGCCGCCCGCGTTTCGAAAAGAGTTCGTAGATTGCCCCAGCCCCTCGGCGAAGGCCTTCCAGGGCAACAGGCCGCAGACAAGAAACAGGATGAATGGCTGGTTCGCTCCGCCGCGATCGAACACCACCGAGACGACCATGTAATAGATCCCGGTCATTATCAGAGGATCGATCAGCCACCATAGATAACCTAGGCTTGAGTTCTTGTTCTGCCGCTTCAGGTTCGACATGACGAGAACCCACAACAGATGGCGGCGTTTCCACAGAGAGGATGGGACTGATTGCATGTCGCTTGACCCAAGGTGATGCTTGATCGTTTGTTCCGCCTGACCGATATTTCCTTGACGCAGCCTTCGGGAGCTTGCCACTACGTTGGAAGGCGATCAGGCGATAGTGCCCTTACTTCTACTGAACTTTGGCTTGGCTTGCCAGCAAGCAACTGTTGGACACAGTCATCGGTAGTGATGTCCGGACATTATTGCTGTAGGATCGTCTAGTAGTTTAGCCTGCAATCTTTCATGAAAGCTCCTACCGACACCGTCTACGAGATGTTCGGCGTTCCCATTGCCTGTCTCGACCGGCGTGAAGCGGTTTCGGTCGCGGACCGGCTCGTTTCCGCCGGTGGCGACAGGACGGTGCTTTTCGGGGTGGTCAACGCCGCGAAGTTGGTGCGGATGAGGGGCGATCCTGCCTTGTTCAGAGCCGTCTTGGCCTCGGACATCATTTTGGCCGACGGGATGTCCGTGGTGTGGGCGTCCCGGCTGCTCGGCAAGGCGATTCCCGAACGAGTCACCGGCATAGACTTGATGCAAGCTCTGCTCGAGCAAGCAAGCTCGAGAGGCTGGAGGGTCTACTTCCTGGGGGCGACCGAGTATGCTCTTTCTAAGGCGCTCGATGCGGTTCGTCGCGATTATCCTGGTGCGGTCATCTGCGGTGCGCATCATGGCTACTTTTCCGAGAAGGACGAGAAGGCCATTGTTGCCGACATCAGGGACTCGCGGCCTGACTTGCTTTTTGTGGGCATGGGAAGCCCAAAGAAAGAACGCTTTCTTGCGAAATACGCCGATGACTGCGGGGCCATCGTCTGCCATGGAGTGGGGGGGTCACTGGATGTCATGGCCGGGCTCGTTCGCAGGGCGCCGCGAAGATGGCAGGCAATGGGGTTGGAGTGGCTCTGGAGGGTGATGCAGGAGCCGCGCCGTCTTTGGCGGCGTTATCTGGTGACCAACACGCTGTTTTCCCTGATGGTCGCCGAGGCGCTTCTGGCGCGATTGCTACCAGCTAACCTGCGCGGGGTTGACGACGTTCGCTGGGGAGTCGAGCCCGACTCTCATCGCCGAGCCTCCAGCGGCGATGGAACGGTCGCAGGCCTCGAGGACCGTCAGCAGAGCCGTTCCTTCCGGTCCTCCGGTGATCGGTGATGAGCCGGTGACCAAGCAATCGATGAAGTGCCGGCAAAGGCGGGACAGAGGACTATCAACGCTGGACGAAGAGCCAAGAGCTTGTCGTCTGCCGTTGTGGTAGATGAACTCGGGTGCGTGACCGTTCTGGACCATTTCGGCTCTGCCGTCTTGAAAAAAGAACGGATCCTCATGGTCCAACCAGTCGAGCAGTAGAGAGCCCTTTGTGCCTAGCAGATTCCAGCGCCGCTCCTTTAGGGGGTCGAGCCAAGAGACACACAGGTCGACTACCGGGCCGGCATCATAAGCAAGGCGAATGCTTGCGATCTCCACGGCGTCGCCAACGAAAGCTTTCCCGTGAACGGCTACTTCGTTGGGCATTCCGCCGGTAAGACGCTGGAGAATGGATAGATCATGAGGTGCAAGGTCCCACACGACATTTGCGTCGGGCTGGTGTCGTCCTAGAGCGACCCGGACGGCGCGAATATGAAGTAGCTCGCCCGCGGTACCGGCGGCGACCTCATCCAGCAAATGCTCGACGAGCGGATCGTGAGCACAAACATGCCCGACCATCAGTATCAGGCCTTTGCGCCTAGCAAGAAGATCCAGCTCTTCGGCCTCCGTCGATGTCTGGCCGAGAAGCTTTTCCACATATACGTGCTTTCCCGCTTGCAAAGCGGCCAAGGCAAGATCGTAGTGTGTGGCCTGCGGGGTTGCTATCAGCACTCCATCCGCGGAACTCTTCTTCAGGAGCTCATCAGCGCTGGAGAATAGGCTCAGGCCGGGATGGCTCTTTCCCAGTTGATGCAGGCGGTCGCTGTCGATGTCGCAAGCCGCCGTGACCGAAGCGCCGGCTGAACCGCTTGCCTCCCGGAATAAGTTTAGACCCCAATGGCCGCAGCCTATCAGGCCCAAGCTGACCGGAGGGCGAACCGTGCTGACAGGGGGAGGCGTCAACGTCCGTTCCCCGCCAGTACTTCGCCTACGGTCTTGAAAGCTATGCGCAGGTCGAGGTCGAAGGACCAGTTGTCGATGTAGTCTATATCGAGACGGGCTTGTTCATCGAAGGTGAGCTTGTTTCGGCCCGAGACCTGCCATAGGCCTGTGATGCCTGGAAGCGCTTCGAACCGCCTTCGATGCCACTCCCGGTAGACCTCGGCCTCGTATGGTACAGGGGGCCTCGGACCGATCACGCTCATGTCGCCCTTGAAAACGTTCATGAGCTGGGGCAGCTCGTCGATGGAATACTTTCTTATGAAGGCCCCGAAAGGAAATACTCTCGATTCTTGGGAGGGCTTGTAGACCTTCTCTCCGGATTCGTCCTTGCAGGCCGCCTCGTCTCCTCGAATCCACTTCGCCGCATACTCCCTTACGCGCGAGTCATCTGACGCCTGATGCATGGAACGGAACTTGATCAATTTGAACGGCCTTCCATGCAGGCCCAGCCTTTCCTGGGAATAGAACACCGGCCCTTTGGATGACAGTTTGATCCCAATGGCCGTGGCCAGCAAGACGGGTGAAGCTAGAAGAAGGAGAGTGCTCGAAAGAACGAGATCGAAGATTCGCTTCAGAAGAAAGTTCACGCCGGTTAGGTTGCTGCTCTTGAGTCCGAGGAGCGGTAGGCCTCCGACCATGTTGACCTGAACACGGTCCAGCATCAGCTCGAAGACATCGGGAACTGCGTGATATTGAACACCGAACTTCAAGCAGCTCTCCGCAACCGCCAGGTGGGCATCATGGTCGAGACTGCCCTCCGCAACCAGCAGCGCGCGGTATCGGCCCGAGCGAAGCAACTTTTCAACGTCTGCTCTAGTTCCGACTACCGGTACGCC
The DNA here is from genome assembly GCA_007130885.1 of Deltaproteobacteria bacterium. Classification (GTDB taxonomy): domain Bacteria; phylum Myxococcota; class Myxococcia; order SLRQ01; family SLRQ01; genus SLRQ01. Next base: position 31,832 of record SLRQ01000012.1, on the reverse strand, counting down.
GGCCAGCTCGGCTCCTACAGGAGTCTCATTCTCATTCGGAGTAATGATCCCCGTCACCTGATAGTCAGATCGTGGGGTGGTCATGGTGGCTGCTAGGTGGCGAGCAACCGGTCCGGCTCCCAGAATCAGGCCTTCTCCAGCTGCCGGGGTCAGGCGCAGTACTTGGTGCCAGAAAAACCTTGCCACCATACGCAGGAAGATCGTTCCCATGAAAAGAAGCGGCATCATGAGAATCGCCACGGCGCGGCTATACGAGAAATCGCGATACAGGAATGCGGCGCCTCCGAGCAGCACGAAAGTAATGATCACGGCTCGGCCGAGTCGGATGAGTTCGTCGATGGGGCCGTGAGCAAGACTGTAAAGACCGTTGAACCGAAGCGTAGCGATCCATATCACCGCTACTATGGGGAGAGCCTGAGCCATCGGGCCCCATGGAGCAGGGGCCGAGGAGAACCAACCGAATGGATCCAAGTGGTAGCGCAGCCAAGCGGCGGTAGCGAAGGCTAGGACCAGCGCAAAGACATCTCCCATCATCAAGAAGACTTTATAGTTATAGCTTCGAGCGTCGCTCACGGTCTCGCCTCACACAGAACCGCGACATTTATGTCGCGGTGCGTGTCAGAATTCATGGCAGCGGTGGAGGTATTCCGGCTGCGTTGGTGGGGTTGGTCTATTGAGCGAGCAATATAGCAAGACCGGGACCACCCTGTCACCGATACTGATCTTATCGGCGCTCCCAGAGCAGAAGCACTCCAACGGCAGCCGGCAGAACAACAGGCAGAAATGCTGCCAGAGTCGGCGAGATCATTCCTGCTAGACCCAAGGCTCGGCATATGGCCAGGAGCGTCCATGCGATGAAAGCTATACCTATAGCAACCGCCGCTGCTTCGACATGTGTGGCAGGGGGTCTCTTGACCAGACCAAGGCCAAGCGCAAGCACCGCGAGGGCCAGCCCCATAAGCGGCATGGTCCACCTGGTTCTCGCCTCCATTTCAAAAGGAAGAGCCGGTTGACCTTGAGCTTTCCGGAGGGCTATTGCGTCTTGTAGAGCCGATCCGGTGAGCGCTTCCGGGTGAGCGTCGACGCCACTGAAGTGAGACGGTTTTTCGGGAATTCGGAGAGGCTCGGTGTCGACGAAGATTCGACCGGTGTCATGTGGATCGAAACGCCATGACGTCGTGCTGACCGGCTCCCATTCTTTTCCATCGTGTTCCATCTCATCGACGTATGTGACAGCCGTGAGTCGGCCGTCAGCGTACTCGTAGCGGGTCAAGCCTTCGAGGTGCCGGCCTCCATCCGTAATGGTCTCGACGTTATAAAGCCCTCCGTCTCGAGCGACGACCCAGCGGTGCTCGCGGTGAAACGGACTCCACGCCGATCTCATGCGTCCCAGCTCCCGCATCTGTATGTCGGTTGCTCTCTTGACGCCTAGAGGTGCCATTTGATCTGCCACGAAAAGTCCAACACCCGATAGAACAAAAGATATCACTAGCGCTGGAGCAGCTAGGTGCGCCGCGCCTGCTCCGGCTGCTCGCCAGGCGAGGAGCTCACGGCTTCTGACGAGATCGGTGATCGCAAGTAGGACTCCAAGCAGAACCCCTACGGGCAGCGCCTGAAGGGTGAGGCTGGGCAGGAGATTGCCGTAAACCTCGACGATTGTACGGAGTGGATTGTCTTGTTCGGCGAGCTGGCGGCTGACCTCGGCGAGGTCAGCCATGATGAGCAACGCGGTTCCTCCCGCGAGCGTCAGAAGAATTCGGGAGCCAAACAGCTTTGTGAGCGAAACCCAACCGATCATCGCCTGACCGCCAGAATCAATAGGCAAACACCGATAAGTGCCGCCATGAGATTGGGGATCCATAGGAGCAACGACGGCGCGGCTTTGCCCGTCAAAGCCATGTTTTCGGCGACTCGAAGGAGCATATAGTAGCCAAGCATGGCGCCAATCCCCCCAACGAAGCCCGACCCGCGCCTTTTCGTTCCTGGAGTGGCACCGGCCATCGCCATGCCCATGCCCAGAATGCTCAATGAGAGGCAGGAGAAAGGGACGGCTAAGCGGCGGTGAAATGCCACAGTGGCGCGCCCGCGCGTCCACTCAGCCGGAGCCTCGTACATCTCGGAGCGCAGCTCGGTTATGGTGAGCGCGTCAAGACCTCCGATGAAGCGAGCGCGTCTGTCTGCTGCTTCCGCTACGTCAAGGCCAACCTCAGCGCTTTCGAACTGCACTCGGTCAAGTCGAGGGCCGGTGCTCTCTTCTTGGGCGTTGACGAGATCTTGCTCTGGCGCGGTCTGGATCTTTTCGGCGGCGGATGCCCGCAGCATCTCTCCATCTTTCAGTGAGAGGTGGATGCCCACGCCTCCGGTCGGGTCGAGACGGGCGAACCTCGATGCGATTGTCGCTTTCCCCGCTTCGAGTTCCATCTGCAGGAATACATCTTTCAGGCGGCCGTCTTCGAGGCGCTCGCGGGCATGAAGAAGTACTCCGGGAATATCTTGGTGTATCACCCCCGGCTCGAGGCCTGCCGCGAGGTTTCGCTCGACCACGGTTGCAAGGCGCTGCGTGAGACCACTCAAGGCTTTAGGCTCTCCCCATGCAGTTAGGCCCAGGCAGACGATACTGGCCAAAAAGCCGACGAGCAGCGGGGCGGGGCAAAGCCTGGAAGGCGAGAGGCCGGCCGCGCTCAATGCCAATATTTCACGATCCGCGGCTAGGCGGCCCAGCCCGGCGAGCACCCCCACCAACACCGCGAGGGGCAGGGCGAATACAAGAAAACGGGGTATTAGCAGCCCTAGGATGAGCAGGAAGTCCGGGAGGCTCAGCCCGTATCCGAAGGCCGCTTCTCCCACCCGGAGAATCTGCGTGGTGAGCAGGAGAAAGGTCGCGACCACTAGGGCCGTCATTGCCGGGGCGATTATCTCCCGGGTGGTATGTCGAGTCACCCGGAGCATGGTCTGGCGAACCTTACACCATCGTCTGTTATTCGTCCGCTAATCCTCCTGCTCCACGGGATGATTTGCAACGAGGTGGAAAAATTGGTAGCTAGCATGAGCCTGGGCATGAAATCCCTAGTACTTGTGTTTTCCGCAGGCTTGCAAGCGGTGTTCACGAAGATTTTGACTTTGTTAGAATGCTTGCCGCGGTTTCGGTTGCATACCGAATTTGCGGGTAAGGAGCAGCAGCATGGCTAAGAGGCGGATCCTGCTCTGCGCGGGCAGCGGCTGCGTTTCCTCGGGTGCATGGAAGGTGAAGGAAGAGCTTCTCCGGAAACTCGACGAACGAGGTTTGACCGAGAAGTTCGAGGTGGTGGCTTCCGGTTGTCACGGTTTCTGCGAACAGGGCCCCCTGCTCATAATCTACCCTAAAGAAACCCTTTATTGCAGAGTGGAGCCCGATGATGTTTCGGAGATAGTCGAGGAGCACCTAATCGGGGACCGTGTAGTCGAGAGACTTTTCTACAAGGATCCCGAGACTGGTGAGCGGATAGCGGATCATGCCAAGATAAACTTCTATGCGAAGCAAGAGCGTATCGTTCTGAAGAACTGCGGAGTCATAGATCCCGAAAGCATCGCCGAGTACGTCGACAGAGGTGGATATGATGGGCTCCGCAAAGCGGTGTCAATGGATCGCGTAGCGGTGATCGAGGCGGTCAAGCAATCAGGGCTTCGCGGTCGAGGGGGAGCAGGCTTTCCCACGGGTTTGAAGTGGGACTTCACCTACAAAGCGGACTCCGAGAAAAAGTACATCGTCTGCAACGCCGATGAGGGTGATCCGGGCGCCTTCATGGACCGTAGCGTCTTGGAAGGCGATCCGCACGCCGTCCTGGAAGGCATGCTGGTTGCTGGTTACGCGGTCGGCGCCGATGAAGGATACATATACGTTCGCGCCGAATATCCGCTAGCCGTCAAGAGGCTCCGTATAGCCATTGAGCAGGCGGAGGAGCAGGGTTATCTCGGCTCCGACATCTTCGACTCGGGCTTTTCGTTTCATGTCAGCGTCAAGGAAGGCGCCGGGGCATTCGTTTGTGGCGAGGAGACCGCCTTGCTGGCTTCCATCATGGGCAAACGAGGAATGCCTAGTCCTCGTCCCCCTTTTCCGGCCACCTCCGGCCTTTGGGGGAAACCCACGTGTCTGAATAACGTGGAGACGTTTGCCAACGTGCCTTTCATATTGCGGGAAGGGTGGGAGAAGTACGCTGCCATCGGCACCGAGGGCAGCAAGGGCACCAAGATTTTCGCCTTGACCGGCAAGGTCAACAACACCGGTCTAGTCGAGGTGCCGATGGGCAACACCATCAGAAAAGTCGTCTATGAAATAGGCGGTGGGGTGAAGGACGATCGAGAGTTCAAGGCCGTTCAAATAGGTGGACCATCGGGGGGCTGCATTCCCAATAGTCTCATCGATACCCCCATCGACTACGACAGTCTCGTTGAAGCCGGAGCGATGATGGGCTCGGGAGGCATGGTAGTTGTCGATGATGAAACCTGCATGGTCGATCTTGCTCGCTACTTTTTGGAGTTCGTGCAAAGCGAGTCCTGCGGCAAGTGTCCGCCATGCAGGGTTGGCACGCGCAAGATGCTGGAGTGTCTGAAGCGGATCTGCGACGGTGAAGGCGAGGCCGACGACATCGACTGGCTGATTAACGTTGGTGAATCGATAAAGTCTTACTCGCTTTGCGGGCTTGGTCAGACGGCGCCGAACCCGGCCCTGACCACGATCCGCTATTTCCGGGACGAGTACGAGGCTCATATTAAGGACCGAACCTGTCCGGCGGGAGCCTGTCAGGCGCTTATCGATTACGTGATAGTCGCCGAGAAGTGCAAAGGCTGCGGTTTGTGCATCAAGGCCTGTCCGGTTGAAGCTATCAGCGGTGAGAAGAAGACGGTCCACACCATCGATTACGATCTTTGCATCAAGTGTGGGGCATGCATGGAAGTATGCAAGCTGGACGCCGTTATTAGAGGCAAGCCGGCCGCCCAGAAAGAGGAAGCTGCGTGATGGCGGATGCAATCAAGCTGAACATCGACGGTACGGATGTAGAGACTCAGCCGGGGACGACGATCATCGATGTCGCCACCGAGGCCGGTATAGAGATCCCGAAGCTGTGCCAGCATAGGCTGCTCTCGGCCAACGGCACATGCCGCATGTGCTTGGTCGAGGTGGAGGGGGCGAGGACACTGCTTACCGCGTGTACTACGCCCGTCCAGCCGGGCATGAAAGTGAGCACTAGAAGCGAGCAGGTGCTGCGCGCTAGGCGGTCGGTTCTCGAGTTCTTGCTTGCAGAGCATTCTCTTGACTGTCTCGTTTGCGAACGGTCTGGAGACTGTCGGCTGCAGGACTATGCCTATGAGTACGGTGCGGATGGCAGGCAAATAGCTGGAAAACACTACGAACGTGGTGTCGAGGAACCCGGCGAAGTTGAAGCGGATAACCCGTTTTTCGTGCGGGACATGAGCAAGTGCATCCTTTGTGGTCGATGCGTAAGAATGTGTGCGGAGGTTATGGGTTATGGGGCCGTGGATTTTGCATCTCGCGGTGCCGAGACGAAGGTTGCCACTTCTTTTGAAATGCCGCTTACCGAGTCGTCCTGTGTGTTCTGCGGCAACTGTGTCACCGCTTGTCCCACCGGGGCGCTTCAGCCCAAGCAAGGGGCTCGTCAGGGACGCGCCTATGAGTATGAAAAGGTGCGCACCATCTGCCCCTATTGTGGGGTGGGTTGCTCGATAAACCTCCACGTACGTGACGGTCGGATCATCGGGTCGTCAGCGGTGGAGGGGCCCGCAAATCGTGGTCTCGTGTGCGTCAAGGGGCACTTCGGCCACGGCTGGATTCAAGATGAGGACCGGCTGACTCGTCCTTTGGTGAGAAAAGATGACGGCGAGCTTCATCCCACCAGTTGGGATGAAGCACTGGACCTGGTCGCTGAGCGGTTGCGGACCATCAAGTCGAAGCATGGCTCTGACGCCATAGGCGGGCTGGCTTCTGCGAAATGCACCAACGAAGAGAACTACTTGTTCCAGAGGTTCATGCGCTCGTGCGTTGCCACGAATAATGTCGACCATTGCGCTCGTCTTTGCCATGCCTCCACTGTAGCTGGTCTAGCCACGGTTTTCGGTAGTGGAGCTATGACGAACTCGAACTGGGAGTTCGAGTCGAGCGACGTGCTGTTCATCACCGGGTCCAACACCACCGAAACACACCCCGTTATTGGGGCCGTGGTCGAGCGGGGGCGTCGTGCCGGCGCAAAGCTCATAGTGGCGGACCCCCGTGTTACGGATATGGCTTACCGTGCGGACTTGCATCTCCAGCACCATCCGGGAAGTGACATCGCGTTGCTAAACGCAATGGCTCACGTCATCTTGGCGGAAGGACTCGAGGACAAGGAGTTCATCGAGAACAGGACCGAGGGCTTTGCCGAAGTCAAAGAGAAGGTTGCCGAGTACAGTCCCGAACGGGCAGCCGAACTCACCGGCGTACCGGCCGCTGATATCATCGAGGCGGCCAGAATGTTTGCTCGTGAGAGACGCGGAGCCGTTCTCTACTCGATGGGGATCACCCAACATTCCAAGGGTGTGGACAATGTGAAGGCCATCGCCAATCTGGCGATGCTGACAGGCAATATCGGACGCTTTGCAACGGGTGTGAATCCTCTGCGTGGGCAGAACAATGTGCAAGGTGCCTGCGACATGGGATGTATACCAAGTCATCTTCCCGGCTATCAGCTGGTGTCGAAAAAAGAGCTGAGGAGCAAGTTCGAACGTGCTTGGGGCAGCCCCTTGCGTGCCGATCCCGGTCTGACGATGATCGAGATGATCAATGAGGCCGCGGATGGTGGGCTGCGCGCTCTCTACATCATGGGCGAGAACCCCATGCTGGCCGACCCCGACATTACTCATGTCAAGGAAGGGCTGGAGAACCTTGATTTCTTGGTCGTACAAGACGTATTCCTCACCGAGACAGCTCAGCTGGCGGATGTAGTACTGCCTGCTGCCTCGTTCGCCGAGAAATCCGGTACCTTCACGAACACCGAGCGTAGAGTGCAGCTTGTTCGTCCGGCTGTCTCGTCTCCGGGTGAGGCCAAGGCCGATTGGCGGATCCTATGCGATCTGGCTGCTCGGTTTGGGCAGAGCTGGGGCTACGAGGAATCGGCCGAGATAATGAGTGATCTGTCCGCTCTTACGCCGAGCTATGGAGGCATCAGCTACGACCGTTTGGATCCTGTGGGGCTCCAGTGGCCATGTCCCGATGCCGATCACCCGGGCACTCCTATTCTTCACACGGAGACATTCGCGCGCGGGAAGGGGCTGTTCTCGCCTGTTGACCACCGTCCTCCGGCGGAGGTTCCGAACGGCGAGTTTCCAATCGTTTTGACTACCGGCCGGATGCTGTATCACTTCCATACCGGCAGTATGACTCGGCGCGCTCCCAGTCTGCACGCACATGTGCCCACAGGCTACGTAGAGGTGAACGAGCAGGATGCGGGACACTTGGGTATTGAGCACGGGCAACCTGTGAAGGTTATTTCTCGCCGTGGAGGCGTCGTCACGCAGGCTGTCGTAACTCCCAACATCAAGCAAGGCGTAGTCTTCATGCCTTTCCATTTCGCGGAGGCCGCCGCAAACGTCCTCACCAACACGGCCCTGGATCCGGTAGCGAAAATCCCGGAGCTAAAGGTATGCGCCGTGCGTCTCGAGCCGCAGCCTTGGGAGGGAGCCCGGGGTTGTTGTTGTGAGACAAGTGGTGAGAGTGACGCCTTTGAAGCAACCAATGAAGGGAGCGACTGATGAGTGAATCCGTGCAGACCTTCGATGGAGCCAAGCTCAACGCGATTTTGTCTAGATTTGTCGGCAAGCCGGGGGCCCTCATTCCAATACTCCAACAAACGCAGGACGAGTATGGATACCTACCGCGAGAGGCCGTGCGCCGTATCGCCCGCGGCCTGCGCATGCCAGAGGCCCAGGTATACGGTGTGGCCACTTTTTACGCCCAGTTTCATCTGAAGCCTCGCGGCCGGCATATCATACGCGTTTGTCTAGGCACGGCATGTCACGTACGCGGGGCCGAGATGATCTTCAGCCGGATTACCTCCGCTCTCGATCTCAACGGAGGAGGGACTACCGAAGATCTCGCCTTCACGGTTGAGAAGGTTGCATGCCTCGGCTGCTGCGGGCTGGCACCGATGATGATGATCGATGATGAGACGTATGGACGTCTTACGCCCAAGAGCGCGATGGAGATCGTCAACGGATATCTCGGAGAAACCCTAGCTCGGGCATCATAACTTATTCAGATTCGTAACACCAGCCATTTCGCTTGCGTGCTGAGGCTTCGTCATCTATGTTAGGTCGCCCAATTAGCGGGGCAGGGGCTTGGTCGCCCTGCTCATCGGTTCGAGCATTACGATCTGGCGATCGTATCCTTTGGATAGGTAGATAGGAGAGATAAGATGGCAAAGACTTCGCTAGACCCCACGCGAATGAAGGACTGGGAGATTGCCGAAGCGGCGGAAGCCGAGATGAAGCCCTTCGAAGAAATAGGGCGCGAGCTCGGCTTGCAAGAAGATGAGATGATTCCGATGGGACGCCGGCTCGGTAAGGTGGACTTCGGAAAGGTCATAGACAGGATCGGCGATAAGAAGCGAGGTAAGTACATAGATGTAACGGCCATCACTCCAACTCCACTTGGAGAGGGCAAGACCACCACGGCAATCGGGTTGGTCGAAGGGCTGGGCAAGCTCGGAAAGAATGTTGTCGGAACAATTCGTCAGCCCAGCGGTGGACCCACCTTTAATATAAAAGGCTCCGCTGCTGGTGGTGGACTTGCGTTGTGCGTGCCTCTTACGGAGTTTTCTCTCGGTCTGACGGGAGACATAGACGCCATCACCAACGCGCACAACCTATCCATGGTGGCGCTCACATCTCGTATGCAGCACGAGGCCAACTACGATGACGCTCGTCTTGCCAAGAGCGAGCTGACTCGTTTGGACATCGATCCGCAGCGGGTGCAGGCAAAATGGGCAATGGATTTCTGCGCCCAGGCCTTGCGAAACATCACAATAGGCAAGGGCGGAAAGATGGATGGCCTGGAGACGGATTCCGGCTTCCAGATCACGGTTTCGAGCGAGATCATGGCCATTTTGGCGATGTCCCGGGACCTGAAGGATTTCCGTGAGCGAATCTCGAAGATGGTGCTCGCCTACAGCCGCTCGGGCAAGGAGGTCACCACACGTGACCTGGAAGTCGACGGCGCGATGACCGCGTGGATGGTCAACGCGATGAACCCGACCCTCATGCAGACCATCGAGGGCCAGCCCGTGCTCGTTCACGCGGGGCCTTTTGCAAACATCGCGGTGGGGCAGAGCTCGATAATCGCCGACGAGGTCGGAGTAAGACTCTCCGACTACGTGGTAACGGAGAGTGGATTCGGAGCGGACATCGGGTTCGAGAAGTTCTGGAACATCAAGAGCCGGGTGTCTGGAATACACCCCGATACCGTGGTGCTCGTGGCGACGATCCGTGCTCTCAAGATGCATGGTGGTGGCCCGGCGGTCAAACCCGGTGTTCCTCTGGATGACGCCTACACCAAGGAGAATCTCTCGCTGGTGGAAGCCGGGTGCAGCAACTTGATCGCGCATATCGAGACCGTCAAGAAGAGCGGCGTAAGGCCCGTGGTGTGCATCAACGGCTTCCACACGGATAAGGAAAACGAGATTGCGCTCGTCAAACGTATCGCCGAGGAGCATGGGGCTTACTGCGCAGTCTCGCAGCACTGGCTGAAGGGCGGCGACGGCGCCATCGAGCTTGCCGAGGCAGTAATGCAGGCTTGCGAGGAGAAATCCGAGTTCAAGTTCCTGTACGATCTCGAGACTCCGCTGCGGGAGCGGATCGAGCTTGTTGCTACCGAGGTGTACGGGGCCGACGGTGTCAGCTACTCCGATACCGCCTTGGAGAAAGCCAAGCAGTTCGAGGCGGATCCCGTGGCGCGAGATCTGTGCACGTGCATGGTGAAGACACATCTCTCTCTCTCGCACGACCCGAATCTGAAAGGCCGGCCCAAGGGATGGACGCTTCCGATCAGTGACATCCTAATTTACAAGGGTGCTGGATTCATCGTGCCGGTCGCCGGTACCATCAAGCTCATGCCGGGAACCGCATCGAACCCTGCGTATAGACGCATCGATGTGGACGTCGAGAATGGAAAGGTTCGAGGGCTTTTCTAACGCCGAAATCGGGTTCGGATGCACTACGCGGTGATATCACGCGGTGTATCTCGAGAGCCAAATGGAGGTCAGAATGGGTGTAGAAATACCGAAGACCAGCTACAGCGGGGCAATTCGGCAGATTTCTTTCGGAAGTGCCAATAAGGTGACCATGGGAGGGGCTAACAGCTTTCCCTTCCATGTATTCGAAGGCGAGATGCCGAACCCGCCTCGGATAGCGATGGAGGTATATGACCATCCTCCAGAGGACTGGCCGGAAGCGGCTCTGGCGCCTTTCAAGGATGTAGTCGATGACCCTGTAAAATGGGCCGGCAAGTGCATCGAGGAGTACGGCGCGGAGATCATCTGCCTTCAGCTCAAGGGACTGGACCCTAACGGCAAAGACGATCCGGTGGAGGACGCTGTCGCCACCGCGTCGCGAGTAGCCGAGGCGGTGGAAGTGCCGCTGATCGTCTGGGGCTGTGGTAACGATGAAAAAGACGCGGAAGCGCTAAAGGCAATCTGTGAGGCCTGCGAAGGAAGGGGCTTGATGGTCGGCCCCGTAACCGAGAACAACTACTCTCGGGTAGGAGCAGCGGCCATCGCGTATCAGCACGTCGTTGCGGCGATGACCCCCATAGACATCAACCTAGCCAAGCAGCTCAATATCCTATTGGGTAATTTGGGTGTTCCCGATGACCGGATAGTCATTGACCCCAACTCTGCCGCGCTGGGCTATGGAATCGAGTACACCTACTCGGTTATGGAAAGAATACGCATGGCGGCCCTGCTGCAAGAAGACGAGCGGCTGGCTTTCCCGATTATTTGCAATATGGCCAGGGAGGTTTGGAAGGTCAAAGAGGTTGGTATCCCCCAGCAGGAGGACCCGAAGCTAGGTGATCCTGAAGAACGGGGCATCATGATGGAGGCAATGACAGCCTCCCTCCTGCTCAACGCAGGTGCGGATCTGCTGATCATGAGGCATCCCGAAGCAATCAAGAGAACTAGAAAGCTAATCAGCGATATGATGGGCTAGCGGGGAAACCGCTTTTGCGGGCCCTTCTGCCAATCGGGAACAAACCGGGAAGAACAAAACGTCAACAAGTATTCTTGACGGTTCTCGTTGCGGTAGCAACCTCGTGGCCTCGATGGGCCACGATTCGAGAAACGGTGCGAGGAGAGCGGAATGAAGAATGACAAGAGCGTATGCAGCGCCACTTTGGAGCTTTTGGAGAAGACACAGGCCGAGGATTTGTCCACCGCCTTCTCCAGAGCGGACAAGCTAAAGCCGTGCAACATAGGCGGGGAGGGCGTATGCTGTAAGATGTGTGCCATGGGGCCATGCAGGCTCCCTAAGGCCCAACAAGATAAGGGCCAAACGGGCGTCTGCGGAGCCACCGCGGACACGATAGCTGCAAGGAACTTTCTCCGCATGATCGCTGGTGGAGCCGCCTCGCACTCGGATCACGGCCGCGAGGTGGCGCAGGTCTTCCTTGCCATGGCGAGGGGCGAGTCCAAGGACTACCAGATCAAGGACGAGGCGAAGTTGATGAAGCTCGCCGCGGAGCTCGAGATCCCGACCGAGGGCAGGACCGTGCAGGAGATCGCCGTCGATTTGGGTGAGATGATGCTGGCGGAGTTCGGCCGGCAGGAAGGTGAGCTTTGCTTCATCAAGAGGGCGGCCGAGAAGCGTCAGGAGCTTTGGCGCGAGCTGGGCGTCGTCCCTCGAGGCATCGACCGCGAGGTCGTCGAGACCATGCACCGCACCCACATGGGAGTGGATCAGGATGTCAGGAGCCTTCTGCTCCAGGGAGCTCGGGCCTCGCTGGCTGATGGATGGGGCGGCTCCATGATCGGCACGGAGCTGCAGGATGTAATGTTCGGCACTCCCGTTCCGCTTCGGAGCAAGGTGAACCTCGGTGTTCTCAAGGAAGATCAAGTCAACGTAATCGTCCATGGCCACGAGCCGATTCTCTCCGAGATGCTGGTGGTGGCCGGGCGAGATCCGGAGATCCTCAAGGCGGCCAAGGCCAAGGGAGCAAGCGGCATCAACATCGCCGGTATCTGCTGCACCGCCAACGAGGTGCTGATGCGGCACGGTGTTCCCATTGCCGGAAACATGCTGCAGCAGGAACTCGCGATCGTCACCGGAGCCGTGGAGGCAATGGTGGTCGACGTGCAGTGCGTGATGCAGTCGCTGCCGGAGATCGCCAAGTGCTACCACACCAAGGTGATCAGCACCTCCAGCAAGGCGCGGATCACCGGCGCGACTCACATGCAGTTCGACGAGCATCACGCGCTGGACTCCGCGAAGAAGATCATGCTGGAAGCGGTGAACAACTTCCCCAACCGCAAGGGAAAGACGAACATCCCGGCGGCATCGACGGATCTGATTGCGGGCTTCTCGCACGAGACAATCAACTACATGCTAGGAGGCCGCTTCCGTGGCTCTTTCAGGCCGCTGAACGACAACATCATCAACGGCAGGATCCGGGGCGTGGCCGGAGTCGTTGGATGCAACAACCCCCGTGGTCCGCACGACGCCGTGCATCTGGCGATGGTGAAGGAGCTCATCAAGAACGATGTGCTGGTGCTCCAGACCGGATGCTCGGCAATTGCTTGCGCCAAGGAAGGCCTGCTTCTTCCAGACGCGGCCAAGGAGTATGCGGGTGAGGGTCTCGCGGAGGTGTGCGAGACCGTCGGCATTCCGCCGGTGCTCCACATGGGCTCTTGCGTGGACAACTCCAGGATCCTGACGGCGGCTACCGAGATGGTTCGCGAGGGAGGTCTTGGTGACGACATAAGCGACCTTCCCGTCGCCGGCGCGGCCCCCGAGTGGATGAGTGAGAAGGCCATCGCAATTGGTCAGTACTTCGTCTCCTCCGGGGTGTTCACCTTGTTCGGCGTGAACTGGCCTACGACAGGCAGCGAGGAGGTAACCCGGTTCCTCTTCGAGGAGATGGAAGAGATTTTCAAGGGTAAATGGGCCTTCGAGCCCGATCCCATAAAGGCGGCTCAACGAATGATTGAGCACATCGACGAAAAGAGGAAGGCTCTGGGTATCGACAAGGCCAGAGAGAGAGTCCTCTTTGACATGGATATGCGCCGTGAGGCCCAGGCTGGATAGGGAAGGATAAAAAATGTCCAAGATAATCGCATCGTCAGCAATTAGAGGGGCTCATAAGCTCATCTCCAGCGCCGAGAACAACTGGCGCGAAGCGATGGATAAGTGGGGCCCAAAACAGGAAGTGGGTTTCCCGAACACCACGTATTACCTCCCAATCATCTATGGGATCCTCGGGACTCCCGTGGAGACGCTCGGAGACATGGAGGGAGTCTTCAAGAAGTGCCGAGAGTATCTCCCGCCACAGGTGGATGAAGGCATCCACCTGCCGTATCTCGGAAACGTTCTCGATGCCGGGATGGTAACGCTATGGGCAGGGGAGATGTCCGAGGCGATTCGATACCTGGTGGATCCCGATTTCTACGTGACCGGTGAGGAGCCGGTGGGGGATCGCATCTGGCTGGGCGCCGCCGACGACATCATAATGCGTAAGCGCGGCGTGGAGTTCGTCGATGGATCAGCCCCAGGGTTCGCTGCGATAGTCGGTGCACCCGAGGATCCGCAGGTCGCCGTTGACATGGCGCATGAGCTGCAGCGTAAGAACCTGTACGTGTTCATGGGAGCCGAGAACAACGGTGCGCGCATGTCCGAGCAGCTCGTCAATGCGGGCGTTCAGGTAGGATGGCCCACCCGCCTTGTCTCGTTCGGTCCGGAGATCTCCGCGGCAGTGTTCGCCATCGGTTTCGCCACGAGGGCAGCCATGGCGTTCGGTGGTCTCAAGCCCGGCGACTTCAAGAATATCCTGCTTTACAACAAGGAGCGCGTCTTCGCCTTCGTGGTCGCGCTGGGGCCGGTCTCCGACGAGTGGTACGCGAACGCGGCCGGTGCAATCAACTGGGGCTTCCCGACGATCGCTGATTCGGATATTCCCGAGATTCTGCCGACGGGCGTGTGCACTTACGAGCACGTAGTTTCGGGAATCAAGCACGACGAGATCATATCCAAGGCGATAGAGGTGCGAGGCTTGAAGGTGGCGGTAGCCGAGGTGCCCGTGCCCGTCTCGTATGGCCCTGCATTCGAGGGAGAGAGGGTTCGCAAGGATGAACTCTTCCTCGAGTGTGGCGGAAGCGCTTCACAAGCAGTCGAGCTATGCCAGATGAAGCGCATGGACGAGGTGGAGGATGGCAAGATCGAGGTCGTGGGCAAGAACTTCGATGACATCGAAGCCGGCGCGAAGCTTCCTTTGGCAGTTGTAGTTGAGGTTGCCGGCAGGAAGATGCAGGAGGACTTCGAGCCCATTCTCGAGCGTCAGATTCACCATCTCGTGAACTACGCCCAAGGCGTAATGCATATCGGCCAGCGAGATATCGCCTGGTACAGGTTTAGCACCGCGGCGAAGGATAAAGGCTTCACGCTGGACCATATAGGCTCGATACTGCATGCCAAGCTTCATCAGGACTTCGGAAGCATCCTCGACAAGGTGCAGGTCAAGATCTACACGGATGAAGCCAAGGTCACTGAAGTTCTGGAAGAAGCCCGCGGCATTTACAAGATAAGGGACGATCGCATCGAGGGAATGACCGACGAGGACACAGAGATGTACTACTCATGCACGCTGTGTCAGTCGTTCGCTCCGTCGCATGTCTGCGTCATCAGTCCGGAGCGAACCGGGCTGTGCGGCGCGTACAACGCACTGGATTGCAAAGCGGCGTATGAAATCAGTCCCACGGGCCCCAACCAGCCGGTGAACAAGGGAGAGGTGCTGGACCCCAAGCTTGGACAGTTCAAGGGCGTGAACGAGTTTGTGGCGAAGGCTTCGCGCGGTTCAATCACGGAGTTCAACTTTTACAGCATCCTGCACTCTCCGATGACGACCTGCGGCTGCTGCGAGTGTATTGCCGCGATTCTTCCGATGTGCAACGGGGTTATGACGGTGAGTCGCGAGTATGCCGACATGACACCGTGCGGTATGAAATTCACGACGCTCGCGGGGACGATTGGCGGCGGTGTGAGCTCGCCGGGATTCGTCGGTCACAGCAAGTACTACATCACACAGCGTAAGTTCATCAGCGGTGATGGTGGTCTCTTGCGGCTCGTGTGGATGCCCAAGTCTCTCAAGGAAGAGATTGGCCCACGGCTTGCCAAGCGGGCCGAGGAGTTGGGCGTGCCTGATTTCATGGACAAGATTGCCGATGAGAGTGTGGGTGTCACCGAGGATGAGATTCTTCCTTTCCTCGAGAAGGTTGGACATCCCGCACTGAAGATGGATCCGCTGATGTAAGTGAGCTTCATCTGAAAATGGCGCGGCGGGAAACTGGTCCTGCCTCGCGGCAATGATGGCCTGTCCCCGAGAAGCGCAAAAGCGGAAAACCAAACACCTACATACGAAGAGTAAGGGCGGCGCAAGCGTCGCCCCTCAAGGAGGAAAGAGATGGCCCTTTCCGGGATAGAGATCTTCAAGATGCTTCCGCGGACGAACTGCGGCGATTGCGGAGTACCTACCTGTCTTGCTTTCGCCATGAACCTTGCCGGTGGTAAAGCGGAGTTGGCCGCTTGTCCGCATGTATCGGAAGAGGCGAAGGAAAAGCTGGTCGACATGGCCGCACCGCCGATGCGTACCGTCGCGATTGGTACCGGCGAACGTGAGGTCAAGATCGGTGGGGAGACAGTGCTGTTTCGCCATGAGAAGCGGTTTGAAAACCCTTCCGCGATTGCGGTTCTCATTTCAGACACCATGGATCAAGGCGAGGTCGATGAGCGGCTGAAGAAGCTAGAAGAGCTTACGTACGACCGTGTAGGTGTCACTCTGCGTGCTGATATGGTTGCTCTTCGAGCGGACTCGGGCGATGCCTCCAAGTTCAAGGCTTTGGTCGAGCACGTAACCGAGAAAAGTGAAGTCGCACTTCTACTTTGTGCGGCGGATGCAGGCGTGCTTGAAGCCGGAGCGTCGGTATGCGCTGAGAGAAAGCCGTTGCTCTACGCGGCTACCGCCGAAAACGTGGACGAGGTCGCGGAGTTGGCGTTGAAGCACAAGTGTCCCGTGGCTGCGAAAGGGAAGAACCTTGATGAAACGGCTGAGCTTGCAAAGAAGCTTACCGCAGCCGGACTGAAGGACATTGTTCTCGACTCCGGCGTCCGCTCCATGCATGAGGCACTGCGTGACCAGGTAGGTATCCGGAGAGCCGCACTGGTGGCCAAGATCAAGGAACTGGGTTATCCGACCATCGTTATACCATCCGAGATGACTGATGACCCGGCTCACGAGGCGCTGATGGCGTCTGTTTTCATGGCCAAGTATGCAAGCATCCTCGTGCTGTCCGATCTGGAACCCGCTCACCTCTTCCCTCTCCTGGTCGGAAGGCTCAACATATACACTGATCCTCAAAGGCCTCTAGCCACTACGGAAGGTATCTATCCGCTTGGCAATCCGGATGAGTCCTCACCTGTTATGGTTACCAGCAACTTCTCCCTCACATACTTCGTTTTGTCGGGAGAGATAGAGAACAGCCGGGTGCCTTCATGGCTTTTGGTCAAGGATACCGAGGGCCTCTCCGTGCTTACCGCATGGGCGGGTGGCAAGTTCAGCGGCGATTTGATCGGTCTTTTCGTCAAGAAGTGCGGTATCGCGGAGAAGGTGAACCACAGGAAGCTCATAATCCCCGGTTACCTGGCCCCTGAGAGCGGAGCCCTCGAGGACGAGCTGCCTGACTGGCAAATTATCATCGGCCCGAGAGAAGCAGCCAATGTGCCGGCATTTCTCAAGAGATGGCCCTTTGAATAGGAGGCAGCGGTATGATTCTCGTCGGTGAAAACATCAACATCATTTCTAAGACCTATGGGCCGGCTATTCGAGATCGGGACGCCAAGCCCATTCAGGATCTCGCGGTAAAGCAGGCTGAAGCGGGAATAGACTACCTGGACATCAACATCGGACCGGCGCGTAAGCACGGCGAGGAGACGATGGAATGGGTGGTCAAGACGGTACATGAAGTGGTTGATCTTCCGCTGTCGCTCGACACCACCAATGCCAATGCCATCAAGGCCGGTTTACGTGTTCACAAAGGTAAGGCCTTGGTGAACTCGGTATCGCTTCAACCAGAGCGAATCGAGCACTTGCTCCCGGCTGTCGTTGAGCATGGTGCCAGTATGATCGGCCTGCTTTGGGGTAGAGAAGGAATGCCCAGGGACACTGACGAAAGGGCGACTTTCGCGGCTGAACTAGTCATGGTCGCCGCGGAAGCAGGTGTTCCGATGGAAGACATTTGGATTGATCCGATAGCTACTCCAGTTGGTGTGGATATCAACCAGGTGCTCTCATGCGTTGAGGCCATGAGCATTCTCCAGGAGATCACACCCGGAACTCGGTCTATAGTCGGGCTTTCTAATGTTTCGAACGGTGTTCCAAACGAGCTGCGGCCGTACCTCAACCGCACCTATTTGGCGATGCTCATGAAACACGGCCTATACTCGGCCATCGTGGATGCTTTCGATGATGAGTTAGTTGCTCTTGCAAAAGGCAAGATGCCGGAGATTCTCGAGCTCGTTCATGGAATGATGGATGGCGAGGAGCCGGATCTTTCGAAGCTTTCCGATAAGGAACGCGAGTACGCCAAGACCACGCGGGTTCTGCTGGGTAAGGAGCTCTACTCGGACTCCTGGCTGACAAATTGAGGGAATGCGCCGCACGCCGGCGTGTTTGACAGCTTTGCAGCGGGATCTGCCGATCCTATTCCGCGGTGGGAACAACAGGGTTGCAGTTTGGGCTGTGACTTCTCGCTGCGCGAAGGAGTCGGTTCAAGGCAACACAAAGAGTGCGCTCCAATGGAGGGCTCATGACCAGCAAAGCTATCTCTCCAAAAGGATCTGACGGGAAGAAGGCAAAGCCGAGTTGGCCCGGAGTCCAATTGGCTTACCGGCTTGCTCGGGAGCAGTTTGTTCGAGCGGATCAACAAGCCCTATGCCGAATGAGTGGAGGGGAGTTGGTTCCGGACGGGTTGGCCGTTGCGCTCTTGGGTGAACGAAAGCTCGTCGCTTTATCTGATGGTACCGTGACCAAGGAAAGGGGCGGGGAAGAGCCCATTCGCACGGCGTGCTTGGTCGTTCAGTACCTGCTACGCGCTGATGGTCGCCCTCTGGAAGGTGTTGACTTGGATTTCAGAGCTCTGCCTAGTGGATTTTTATATATAGGACCTTTTTCGGGTCGCTCGACAGGCAGGCTGGCGCGAGAGTTCGGCAAGGAGCCGTCCCGCCTTCATTCGGCGGCGGAAACCCTGGACGCGAGGTTTCTGGAAGGTCAGGGTGACCTCGCCTTCGAGGTCGACGTGCTTCCAAGAGTTCCCTTGAAGGTGGTGCTCTGGCAGGGCGACGAGGAGTTTGCGCCTTCGGCAAGCATTCTCTTCGACTCATCCGTCGAAGGTTACCTGGATACGGAGGGAGCGGCTATTGCGGCGGAGATCCTGGTGACAGAGTTAGTGAAACGTGGAAGAGCCTTGATGGAAGAGAATAAATGAAAAAGCACATCTCGATTGCAGGAAAGGGAGGAACGGGAAAGACCACTCTATCGGCTCTGCTTACCAGGACCTTCTGCGAGAGTGGGAAGACACCGGTATTGGCGGTGGATGCCGATCCAAACTCCAACCTTGGCGAGGCCCTTGGAGAGCAGGTCAAAGGGACCGTGGCTGAAATACTGGCCAGCGTAAAGGACATCGATGCAGTGCCTCCCGGAATGACCAAGCACGCTTACCTCGAGTATAAACTGCACGCTGCTCTCACCGAGACCAAGAAATTCGATCTGTTGACTATGGGTGGGCCGGAAGGTCCCGGATGCTACTGTGCTCCAAACGACATTCTTCGCAGCTATATCAGCCAGCTTTGTCAAAACTACGCCTATACCGTAATGGATAACGAAGCCGGTATGGAGCACCTAAGCAGGCGCATTGCCCAGGATGTTGATGTCATGCTCGTCACCAGCGACCCAACCGTACGAGGTGTTCGGTCGGCGGCTAGAATTGGTGAGCTTGTCAAGACGCTCAAGCTGGATCCCAAAGGGATTTATTTCGTGCTGATTCGCGCAACCGAGACGCAGGTTGATGAGCTCAAATCCGAAATAGAGGCTACCGGCTTGCCGCTTGGTGGAGTGATTCCTCAAGACCCCCTGGTGACTCGCTTCGATGTCGAAGGCCGACCGTTTTTCGACTTGCCCGATGACTCACCTGCATATGTTGCCGTGCGTCAGATGGTGGAAAGGATTGGGGTGTGAAGACAGGTTCGCCGGCTAGCCCGAAGGAAGCCGGTTTTCATCTGCCCGGTCATCGTATTCGGTTCCTTCCTGAAGGTGTCTGGGTGGAGGTGGGACCGGAGGAGACAATTCGAGATGCCGCTCTGAGAGCTGGTATCGAGATTGCTAGTGCGTGTGGGGGTGAGGGAACCTGTGGAAAGTGTCGCGTACGGGTTCTTTCAGGACGGGTGACCACCGATTTGGGCGCCGAAGTATGTGAGGATGATAGAGAAGCCTTATCGTGCCGAACCAGAGCTAAAGAAGACCTGACCGTGGAGATCCCACTCGAGTCCCGACTCGGTGATTCTCGAGCGACAATCTTGCACTCGGAAGTGGATGCAGGCCGGCAAGAGGCGGGTCTTGATGAGTACTCATTGAACCCTGTGGTTCGAGAAGTTTCTGTTTCGCTCAATGAGCCGGCTTTGGGGGACACCGTCAGCGATTGGCAACGCCTATCCCGTGCTTTGGGAAGCTCCCTTTCATGGCAGGGTCCGTTTGACATAAGCATCTCGGTGCTACGCAATCTTCCGTCGATTCTTCGGAAGGGGGACTGGAAAGTAACCGCCGGCTTGGTGAAGACGGGGGAGAGATGGGAAGTGGTGAGTCTGCGGCCGGGTGGGGATGATGAGCCATGTATCGGACTCGCGGTTGATATCGGCACTACCACCGTGGCTGTATACCTTGTCGATACTAGCAGTGGACGGACGCTTCAGCGGCTCGTGACTTACAATGGTCAGTTTGTTTACGGAGAGGATGTAATAACGAGAGTGGTCGCGGCTTCGAGAAGTCAGGAAGCTCTCGAGGAGGTACGACAAGCTGTTCTAGAAACGACGAACCGTCTCATCGGCAGTGCTTTGGAAGCGGCCGGGCTCGATGAGGGAACAATCCATTGTGCTGTAGTATCCGGCAACACGGTCATGGCACACCTCTTTTTGGGAGTCGACCCAAGGAATATTCGCCTTGAGCCGTATGTGTCTGCCACCGCCGGCTTCCCTCCTTTCAAGGCCGAGGATGTCGGGATTCGAATGAATCCCGATGGATATGTTCTCGTGCTTCCGTGCCCAGGGAGCTACGTGGGAGGGGATGTGGTAGCGGGTACCCTCGTATCTCGAATTGGTGACGGAAACCGGAAGGAAATGCTGGTCGATGTCGGGACCAATGGCGAGGTTGTGCTGGGCAACGACGACCTACTGGTAGCTGCGGCGTGTTCGATGGGGCCGGCATTCGAAGGGAGCGGCATCAGTTGTGGAATGCGGTCGGTCCCAGGGGCGGTGCACCGTGTGTCTATCGAGGAGGGTGGGGAAGTAGTGCACATGGAGACTATCGGTGGAGAGCGGCCGATAGGTATCTGTGGTTCCGGCTTGGTGGAGCTTTTGGCGGCTATGCTGGACGCGGGTGTGGTGGATATGTCCGGCACCTTCACCGGCGTGGGCGGTAGACGGATCCGGAAGAATGCCGGCGATCCCTGTTACGTTCTGCTTTTCGCCGAAGAGACAGGCTTGAGCCGAGATCTTGCGATCTACCAGTCCGACATCAAGAACCTCATACGAGCCAAAGCGGCAATGTACGCCGGAATAAGGTACTTGGCGGAGTTCGTGGGAATGGATCTGGATGAATTGGAACACATCTATGTGGCAGGAGCCTTTGGGAGCCACCTGGATGTCGAAGCCGCGGTCAAGATAGGGATGTTTCCAGACATAGGAGTCCAAAAGTTCGTGGTTCTAGGCAACAGTTCGGTGAAGGGCTCGAGGCTTGCGATTCTTTCTCGGAAAGCCTTCCACAGAATGGAGGAGTTGGCGGGCAATATGACGTATGTCGAGCTTAGCACCGAGCCCGCTTACATGGACCACTTCGTGTCTGCTAGTTTCCTGCCGCATACGGATCTTTCCTTGTTTCCAACTGCCCGGATGCGGGCTGATCTCGACGATTCTTGAGCGTGTACCGTAAGGGATGTAATGGAGTAAGGTGTTTTCTTCCCCTAGAGAGTGGGGTTGACAGGGTGCTCTTGGCCGACAACAGGGGTTCCTCCGCGATCTTTGTCGCAGTGCGTAGAAATGGCTTCGAGAGTGTGATAAGAACGCCGCTGCATGGGCTAAGCATGAATCAGGCATTCCCCCGAGGCCATCGAGATTTCTGTCGCAACGATTCAGGACCGAAACGGGAGTGAGATGAAGATCGCCATATCCGGCAAGGGTGGAGCAGGAAAGACGACCATATCAGCGTCGTTGACTCGGCTGTTCGAAGAGAACGGTCATTCTGTTTACGCCGTTGACGCCGATCCGGATGCGAGCCTGGGAATGGCTTTGGGATTCGAAGACGCCGATATCTCGCGCCTACCACCCATCGTGGATCTCAAGGAGATCATCGAGGAGAGGGCCGGTGGAAAGGGAGGAATTTTTTCTCTCAATCCCAAGGTGGACGATGTCATCGAGCGTTTCTCGTTGCAAAGCGGACGGGTAAGGCTTCTTAAGATGGGTAGTATCAAGAAGGCGGCGACTGCCTGCTACTGTCCCGAGAATTCTTTTTTGAAAGCGGTGGTTCGGGCTCTTGCCCTGGAAAAGGACGATGTCGTCGTCTTGGATATGTGCGCCGGCATAGAACATCTCACTCGCGGAACGGCTCAGGGGGTTGATCGCATGCTCATAGTGACCGAGCCCACAGCGATCAGCCTGAAGACGGCGAAGGTAGCGGCCGGTCTAGCTAAGGACCTCGGAGTGGGTTCGGTAAGCTTGGTTGGCAATAAAGTGCGAGACAAGGACGATGAGTCCTTGATCGAAAGAGAGGCCGGCGGCTTCGACGTGGTGGGCTTTCTTCCATATGAGCCGGATATGTTTGGCGCCACATTGAGAAAGGCGGGGTCTGGAGAACCCTTCTGGACCGCGATGCGAAGCATATATGCCGGGCTGTTCAAGCCAGGTTCATGACTCTTTTCTTGCGGGATTGAGCGGTTGACTGGTTTCAAGATTTAGGAATTGTCGACAATGACGAACGCGGAAGAAACAGCATCGATGGAGTCAGCTGCAGGTGAAAAAGCAAGTGGCGTGGGGGATGATTCCAGGTCCGCGATTTCTCCTGATCCTTCTTTTCTTGGGCAGGTCGAAGAGATTGGGGAAGAGCGCCTCACTCCCTGTTTTCAGTGCGTCAAGTGTTCCGGTGGTTGCCCGCTTACCTTTGCGATGGACGTTCTGCCGCATCAACTCGTTCGCATGGTCCAGATGGGACTCAAGCAGGAGGTGCTCAAGAGTTCCACTATCTGGCTTTGCGCAGGCTGTGAGACCTGCAGCACCCGTTGCCCCAATGGAGTTAGTATTGCGCATTTGATGGATGTGCTACGGCAGATTGCCCTTACCGAAGGTGTGGAGCCTGCGGAGCCCGAGGTTGCCGGGTTTCACACGGCTTTTCTGGATGAGATCCGGGCTGGTGGCCGTCTGCACGAGATGGGGATGGTGCGGCGCTACAAGTTCCGCACACGTAAGTGGATGAAGGATGCGGGTTTGGGCTGGCGGATGTTCAGCCGAGGCAAGTTGAAGCTGTTGCCTGTCAGGATTCGTGACCGGGAGTGGCTGAAAAAGGTTATTCCTCGCTTCCGCCGGTGATGTGCCGCCTTCAGACGAATGGAAAAGTCATAATGGATCGTAATCTTTCTTATTATCCGGGCTGCTCATTGCATGGCACCGCGGAAGAATACGACGCTTCGACGCGAGAGATTTGTGCTCTCTTGGGAGTCGGCCTCCATGAACTGGATGATTGGAACTGCTGCGGGGCCAGCTCTGCTCATGTGTTGAGCAAAGAAGCCAGCGTGCTCATGCCGGCGCGAAATCTTGCTTTGGCGGGAAGAGAGGGAAAGGATCTTCTCGTTCCCTGCGCAGCGTGTTACGGGCGGTCGAAGGCTGCTCAAGCAGCTCTCGAGGAGGACGCGAGTCTACGAGACAAATTCGGCGAGACTTTTGCGGAAGATCCTCCCGCGAAGGTGTCAATTGTCAGCTTGCTTGATGTTCTTGCGGAACCGGCCATGTTGCATCGGATCCAGGAACAGGTGAAGAAGCCACTGGCCGGCCTGAAAACCGTCTGCTACTACGGCTGTCTCTTGGTGAGGCCACCGCGCGTGACCGGTGCGGCGAACTATGAGGCCCCCGAGAGCATGGACCATGTGCTAACCGCCGTTGGAGCTACTCCGCTGCCTTGGTCATACAAGACGGACTGCTGCGGCGGCGGATTAGCCATAGGCAGGTCGGACTTGGTGGCGAAGCTGGTCGACGATTTATTGATGCAGGCCATTGATGCCGGAGCGGAGGCGCTGGTAACGGCATGTCCCATGTGCCAGGGAAATCTTGATACGCGCCAGCAAGAAGCAAGGCAAGCGTTCGAACGTGATTACGAGCTACCGATATTCTACATCTCAGAGCTGGTGGGGCTCGCTCTAGGGCATCCGGGTGTCGATGCCTGGTGGCGCAAGCACCTGCTGGATCCTCGGCCGCTGCTGCGGGCTAGAGAGTTGATGTAAAAAGAGGAACTGGACGGATGAACAACGGCCACAGCGAAAACCCGGGAAAAGTCGGCTCCGTAATGGTAGTGGGGTCGGGTGTCGGTGGAATGCAGGCGGCGCTCGATCTTGCCGAGTCTGGTTTCAAGGTCTACTTGACTGACAGGCAGAGCGCGATCGGTGGGCGTATGGCCCAACTCGATAAGACTTTCCCAACGAACGACTGTGCGATGTGCACAATCTCGCCCAAGCTGGTAGAGGTCGGGCGCCATCGCAATATCGAGCTACTTGTTGACACTGACGTATTGAACCTCGACGGTGAAGCCGGCAACTTCAAAGTTAGAGTGCGTACGGCTCCCCGTTACATCGATCTCGAGAAATGCACGGGCTGCAGTGATTGTGCTGATGTGTGTCCGGTTATTATCTCGGACTGTTTCAACGAAGGCCTTGAGTCACAAAAAGCGATTCACAAGCTGTATCCTCAGGCAGTTCCTAACGCTTTCGCCATAGCGAAGCTTGGAGTTTCGCCATGTCGCGATGCTTGCCCAGCCGGACAGCGCGCGCAGGGCTATGTCGCTCTAATAGCCGAGGGTCGTTACCTCGATGCCATGCGGGTGATCAAGGAGGACAACCCGTTTCCCGGCATATGTGGTCGAATCTGTAATCATAGGTGTGAAGACGCATGCAGCCGGGGAAAGGCGGATGACCCCGTAAATGTGCGTCTGTTGAAGCGCTTTGTCGCTGATCGGATCTACGCCGAGGAACGTGTGCCACCTGAGCCGGCGGAGCGGGTTTTCGATGAAAGGGTCGCCGTTATCGGTGCTGGACCTTGCGGGCTTACCGCTGCACTCGATTTGTGCAAGATGGGATACGGGGTGACCGTATTCGAAGCACTGCCTGTGGCGGGAGGAATGCTTCGAGTAGGTATTCCGGAGTACCGGCTGCCATCCTCCGTCATCGAGCGAGAGGTACAGGATATTGTAGATGTGGGGGTGGATCTTCGGCTCGATACGCGTGTTGAGGATCTGGAGAAGCTTTTCGGAGACGGCTTCAAGGCAGTGATGATAGGTGTAGGTGCCCATGGAGGACGCAAGCTGCCCATCAAGGGAGCGGATCTTGATGGGGTCTTGCTCAATACCGATTTCTTGCGCGATGCGCGCTTAGGTGCTCCTCCAAATGTCGCAGGAAAGCGGGTGGTGGTACTAGGAGGAGGCAATGTCGCAATCGATGTGGCACGCACCGCCGTGCGCCTTGGTGCGGGCGAGGTGCAAATGGCCTGCCTCGAAGATCTTGACTCCATGCCTGCCCATAAGTGGGAAGTGGAAGCGGCCGAGGCGGAGGGTGTGGTCGTAAACGCGGCGCGTTCATTCAAGCGTGTTTTAGATGACGGTAGCGGCGGTGTCTCCGGATTGGAGTGCGTCAATGTTACATTTATGCGCTTCGAGGACGATGGGCGTTTGACTTTGGAGACGGAGCCCGGCTCTGAACACACTATTCCCGCTGATATCGTAGTGTTTGCTATTGGTCAGCGTGTCGAGCTCGGATTCCTGAAGAACGGGGCCGGGGTGGAGACTACACCTCAGCAAACCGTGGCGGTCGACTCGCGGACCATGGCAAGCAGCCGCAAAGGAGTGTTCGCCGCGGGAGATGCAGTCACCGGCACCTCCTTTGCCGTTGATGCGGTAGCCGCCGGTCATGAGGTTGCAAAATCCATTCATCGCTATCTTAGAGGAGAATCGGAGGAGGACGAGGTAGATTTCGATATGCCCGTCGCGGAGCTGGATGAGGAGGAGGTGCATAAGCGATTGGGCAGAGGTGATGCCGGGGCACTCGGAAGGTTGATGGCGTCGGAGTTGGAGGCCAAGGAAAGGGTGTTTACTTTTGCCGAGGTCGAAACCGGATACACCGAGGCGGAGGCGCAGGCTGAAGCTTCCCGATGTCTGTCTTGCGGGATTTGCTCTGAATGTTTGGAATGCGTTCAGAAATGCAAGGCAAGCGCCATTGACCACAATATGACAGAAGAGTTGCGCGAACTGAATGTCGGCGCAATGGTTCTGGCCAGCGGGTTCGACGGAATGCCTCCAGAGGCTAGTGGGGAATACGGCTATGGAAGGTACCCCAACGTTATTACCAGCCTGGAGTTCGAGCGGATTCTTAGTGCCTCGGGGCCATACGAAGGACATGTCTTGCGGCCTTCCGATCGCAAGGCTCCCGAGAAAGTGGCATGGATTCAATGTGTGGGATCTAGAGATACGGAGTGCGGTAATGACTACTGCTCCTCCGTTTGCTGCATGTACGCGACAAAGGAAGCCATCGTTGCAAGAGAACACGATGCCAACGTGAAGCCGACGATCTTCTTCAACGATCTGCGTGCGTTCGGAAAAGGATTCGAAAGGTACTACGACAGGGCTCGAGAGCAGCACGGCGTCCGCTACGTTAAGAGCATCATTTCAACAATCAAGCAGCAACCGGGGTCGGACAATCTTCTCATCCGTTATGCTACTGAAAGCGGCGAGGTAATAGAGGAAGAGTTCGAGCTAGTTGTTCTTTCCATCGGACTTACTCCTTCAAAAGAGGCTCGGGAGCTTGCGAGCCGTGTAGGTGTTGATATGAACCGGTTTGGATTCGTCCAAACCGGCAAGTTCAACCCGAGCGAGGCATCTCGGCCCGGTGTCTTTGCCTGCGGTGGTGCCGAGAGTCCCATGGATATTCCAGAGACGGTTATGACGGCCAGCAATGCGGCCGGTTTGGCAGCGGAGCTTTTGGCCGATGCTAGAGGGACCTTGGTGATTCCGGAGGAGTTTCCGCCGGAGCGGGATATAAGCGATGAGGAGCCGCGGGTTGGAGTTTTCGTTTGTCACTGCGGGATGAACATAGCTAGGGTAGTGGATGTAAAGCAGGTGGTTGAATATGCAAGTACTCTAGAGCACGTAGTTCATGCAGAGGACAACCTCTACACCTGCTCGAATGATACTCAGCGGCACATAGTTGAGGTAATCAAGGAACATAATCTCAACCGGGTAGTCGTTGCCTCGTGCACGCCGCGTACCCATGAGCCATTGTTTCAGACGATGCTCCGCGAAGCAGGTCTCAATAAGTACTTGTTCGAGATGGCTAACATCCGTGATCAGTGTTCGTGGGTCCACTCTGAATGGCCCGAGAGGGCTACTCAAAAGGCCAAGGACCTGACACGAAAAGCGATAGCGCGCGCCGCTACGTTGGAGCCGTTGTCGGAGATAGCTCTAGAGGTGACCAGACGAGGCTTGGTGGTGGGTGGTGGCTTGGCCGGTATCACGGCTGCCCTGTCACTAGCACGCCAAGGCTTTGAAACCTGCCTCGTCGAGAAGGAGGACCGGCTCGGTGGGCGGCTGTGGGATTTACGGGCCACGCTTGAAGGAGAAGACCCCCGCGCTTATTTGGAGGATCTTCTTCGCCAGGTCGAGGAACAGCCGCGCCTCACGGTGTACACAAACGCGGAAGTAGTAGATTTTACGGGACATATGGGCCAGTTCCGAAGCGTTGTTTCGGCTGGCGGCGACCGGATGGAGATAGAGCATGGTGCCGTAATAGTGGCCACGGGCGGAGTGGAGCACGAGCCCGAGGAGTATTTGTACGGGCAAGATCCACGAGTCATTACGCAGTTGGAGTTGGAGGCCAAGCTAGGAGAGCGGGAGTCCGGAACAGGCGATACCGTGCCTTTGAACCAGGTTGTAATGATTCAGTGCGTGGGCTCCCGGGAAGATGAGCATCTCTATTGCAGCCGTGTTTGCTGTTCGGAAGCCGTCAAGAATGCGCTGAGGTTGAAGGAATTGAACCCGGAGACGCAGGTGGTCGTTCTTTACCGTGACATGCGTACCTACGGATTCAACGAAGTTGCCTACAGGCGAGCTAGAGAAGCTGGTGTGCTGTTTCTGCGCTATGATGTAGATGGCAAGCCAAAGGTCCGTGAACAAGACGGGGCTTTGGAGGTGATGGCGGAAGACTCCGTTCTGGGTCGCCCCGTTCTGCTGAAGCCGGATCTTTTGGTATTGAGTAGTGCTATCAGGGCGCATCCGTCCAGCCCCGAGCTAGGGACTCGACTGAAGGTTCCGATTGATGCCGATGGGTTTTTCCTGGAGGCGCATCTCAAGCTGCGTCCACTCGACTTTGCAAGCGAAGGGATATTCCTGTGCGGGCTTGCCCAATCACCCAAATTGATTGAAGAGACCATAGCGCAAGGTAGGGGCGCAGCCGCTCGTGCGGCGATTATTCTCTCGCAGGACGAAATGCATCTCGAAGGTGTCGTGGCACAAGTAGATGAGGATTTGTGCGCCGCATGCTTGACGTGTGTGAGGGTTTGCCCATTCGATGTCCCGATTATCAAGGATGGAGCGGCTCGTATCGAGGCTGCTAGCTGCCAAGGTTGTGGTTCCTGTGCCTCCGGCTGCCCGGCCCGCGCCATTCAAGTGGGGCACTACAAGGATGAACAGGTGCTTGCGAAAATTTGCGCTTGAGACCAATCGATGAAGGCTTGCCGGACAATAAGGATCTATTAAGACTCGGAAAACCCATGGAGACCTTTGAACCAAGAATTGTGGCATTTTGCTGCCAATACTGTGCATACGCGGCAGCTGACCTTGCAGGGTCCATGCGAGCGGAGTATCCACCTAATATTCAAGTGATCCGGTTGATGTGTACCGGGAAGGTGGATCCCGTATTTCTCGTTCGCGCGTTCGAAGAAGGAGCGGACGGGGTATATGTCGCCGGCTGCCTGGAAGGTGACTGCCACTTCATGGAAGGCAACCTTTGGGCCAAGAAGCGGGTCGGATATATCAAGGGTTTGCTGGATGAGCTCGGAATTGATGAAAACAGGCTGGAGATGTTCAACATGTCTTCCGCCGAAGGTCCTCGCTTTGTGGCGGTGGCAAAAGAGATGACCGAACGGATCAGGGCCCTGGGACCATCGCCCATCAGGGTACGCAAGGAAAAGAAAGAGCTTTCGGCTGGAGAGGACAAAAGACCGGTCGATGAAACAGGTACATAGGGGGCTATGATGCTAGGCCGAGTGACGATTTGATCGTCGGTCCCCCAAGAGGTTTTCACAAGTAACATTGCAAAGGAGAAGAGGGCATGGAAACGCTGGTATTGGATGGTAAGAAGATTGCTGCGGACCTTCGAGCCGAAATGACCGCCGAGACGGCGCGACTCAAGAAAGAGCACGACTTGGTGCCGGGACTGGGTGTTGTACTCGTTGGCGAGGATCCGGCGTCTGTCTCGTACGTGACCGGCAAGCAGAAGGCCGCTGACGAAATAGGGATTTACTCTGAAGAACATCGTCGGCCGGCTGATTTTCCGGAGGCCGACCTGCTGGCATTGGTAGAACAGTTGAATAAGGATCCGCGCATACACGGAATTCTCGTACAGCTTCCGCTGCCGAAGCATATCGACGAGACAAAGGTCCTCTATAACATTAACCCGGATAAGGACGTTGACGGCTTCCACCCGGTGAGTCTAGGAAGGCTCATGATAGGGACGCCCGGATTTCTGCCTTGCACGCCGCACGGCGTTCAGCAGATGCTACTTCGAAGCAATATCGAGGTCGCCCGCAAGCACGTGGTCGTAGTCGGCCGCAGCAACATCGTTGGCAAGCCTGTTGCCAACATCCTGCTGCAGAAGCAGCCGGGAGCCAACGCCACGGTGACCATCTGTCACACGGGAACAAAGGATATTGGGGAGTTCACCCGGCAGGCCGATATCGTGATCGTGGCCGCGGGCCGGCCCGACACTTTGACGGCCGACATGGTACGTGAAGGCGCCGTGGTGGTCGATGTTGGCGTCAACCGGATACCGGATGACACGAAGAAGAAGGGCTTCCGTCTCGTTGGGGACGCCGATTTCGAGGGACTGAAAGACAAGGTTTCGGCCATCACGCCGGTTCCCGGTGGGGTGGGCCCCATGACAATCACCATGCTGATGTACAACACCATCGAGTCAGCGAAGAGAGCCGCCAACGTGAAGTAGGCAACGGGCGTGCGGCTTTCGCGCGATAGGCAATGACACAATGATTATCGCAGAGAGAAAACCGATAGAGGACATCCGGCGAATGGTCGAAGGGCACGATAGGGTGCTCGTGCTGGGATGTGGTACCTGCGTTGCCGTGTGCATGGCGGGCGGTGAGAAAGAGGTAGCTATTCTTGCTTCCGCCTTGCGCATGGCCGAGCCTGAAAAGGAGTTCAAGGAGGCCACTATCGAGCGGCAATGCGAGCGTGAGTTCATCGAAGAGGTTCGCACCACCTCCGATGGGTACGATTTGATCCTTTCACTCGCATGTGGAGCGGGTGTCGGCTTTACGGCTGAACTGCTCGAAGAGCATCGTGTCGTGCCGGGCCTGAACACCAAGAGCATCGGAGTGGCCGAGCAGCCGGGTAACTGGAGCGAGCGGTGTCTTGCTTGCGGCGAGTGCGTCTTGGACCTTACGGGTGCTGTTTGCCCCATTGCGAGATGTTCCAAGAGCCTTCTCAACGGACCGTGCGGGGGGTCGCAAGACGGAATGTGCGAGATAGATCCAAAGAACGTTCAGTGTGGTTGGCAGATCATCTACGACCGGCTGGCGAAGCTTGGTCGCCTTGATCTTATGGAAGAAAACCGGCCGCCGAAGGACTGGTCGGCAGCGCACGCGGGCGGGCCACGCCGCGTGCTGCGAGAGGATGCGGAGCCATGAGCAAAGGAAATGGTTTGAAATCCGGCAGCCGTTTAGAGCAGGTATTGGCGGCGGGACATTTCGCGGTGACAGGGGAGTTGGGGCCCCCAAAAAGCGCCGATCCTTCGATTATCGAGCAGAAATGCGGTTATTTGAAGGATAAGGTGGACGCCGTCAACATTACCGACAACCAAACCGCTATCGTACGAGTCTCCAGCATCGCGGCCGGTGTCCTGGCTATGAGGCATGGGCTGGAGCCGGTCATGCAGATGGTGTGTCGCGATAGGAATCGAATCGCAATGCAGAGCGATATTCTAGGAGCTTACGTTCTGGGATTGCGCAACATTCTCTGCCTAACAGGTGACCACCAGTGCTTCGGGAACCACCCGACATCCAAATATGTGTTCGATCTCGACTCCATCCAGCAAGTCGAGATGGTCCGCAAGATGCGTGATGGCAGGTTTCTTTGCGGTGAGGAGATTAGGAACTCGAAGAAGGCCGACCTGGCACCTCCAAAAATGTTCATTGGGGCAGCGGAAAACCCGTTTGGAGATCCTTTCGAGTTCAGGGTGATTCGGCTCGCCAAGAAGGCCAAGGCTGGGGTCGATTTCATCCAGACCCAGTGCATATTCGATATGCCTCGCTTCAAGGAATGGATGAAGCAGGTCGTCGACCGTGGCCTTCATGAAAAAGTATACATCCTGGCAGGTGTTACGCCCTTCAAGTCAGCGCGCATGGCCAAGTATATGCGGGACAATGTAGCGGGACTAACCGTGCCGGACTCATTGGTCGAACGAATGGAGAAGGCCGAGGATGGGGCGGAGGAAGGAATCAAAATCTGCCTTGAACAGATTGAGGAACTGCGGGAGACGGTAGGAGTTGCGGGCGTTCACTTGATGGCTATCGAGTGGGAGCGTAAGGTTCCGGAGATTTTGGAGCGCGCCGGACTGACTCCGCGTCCAGAGGTGGATAAGCAAGCGTTGGCAAGTTGATTAATCTTGGGTTTTTGTTCGCGAGGAGAGACGTTCATGGAGATGAAGAGAAGGACATTTTTGGGGCTGGCGGGAGCGGTAGGAGCCGGCGGGTTGATGAAGGGTTTGTTTGGGTTGAATCTTGGGCCGACCGAGGCTTAT
>SLRQ01000008.1 GCA_007130885.1 Deltaproteobacteria bacterium | reverse complement strand
TCAGAGGTCGTGGTGACATTAACCGGTCGGACTTCCCCGGAAGCCGATATCTCGTCGACAAAAGGCCTAAACATGGGGCAGGAACAGAGGCGAAACGGACAAATTGATGAAACGGATCTCGAGCGGCTACGCAAGGAGCACCAGGACCTGGACGAGACGATAACTCGTCTGGAGTCCCAGGTGGCTCGGAGTGTAGCCGATGCCACGGAGATTCGACGTCTCAAGAAGCTAAAGCTTCTCAAGAAGGATGCAATACACCAACTGATGCGCCGTCAGGCCAGCGCCTGATAGGCAGGCTTGAGTCCCGATAGTCAAGCCCCGCCGCCCCGCGAGCCCTTTGCCCGCCGGGGCGGTTTGTTATAGGCACGAGGAAGGCATTTCAGCCGGAAACACCTCGAGAAAAGCAGGTCGACCGAAGGCGGGGATATCCCATCGGTGTGAAATAGGAGTCAAAGAATATGTCAAATGGCTACAAGGTCGCGATAGTGGGGGCGACGGGCGCGGTGGGGCGCGAGATGATATCCGTGCTCGAGGAGCGTGAGTTTCCGGTAAAGGAGCTGCTGCTTCTTGCCAGCGAGCGCAGCGAGGGGGAGAAGATTCGGTTCCATGGCGAGGAGGTCGTTGTTCGCCGTCTCACCGAGGACTCTTTCGGCGATGTCGATATTGCGCTCTTTTCCGCGGGAGGCGGGATCTCACGGCAGTTCGTGCCGCACGCGGTAAAGGCCGGAGCCGTTGCCATAGACAACTCCAGCGCGTTTCGTTTGGAGCCGGATGTTCCGTTGATAGTTCCAGAGGTCAACGCAAGCGACATAGCCGGCTACGAGGAACGCGGGATCATCGCCAACCCGAACTGCTCCACCATCCAGATGATAGTTGCGCTGGGGCCCATCCACCGCGCGGCTGTGATTGAGCGCGTTCGGGTGTGCACTTATCAATCGGTTTCCGGCGCGGGCCAGAAAGGTATCGAGGAGCTTTCGAACCAAACCCGCCGCTTGTTCAACAGCCAAGAGGTCGTGACCGAGGCATTTCCGCACAGGATCGCCTTCAACGTCATTCCCCACATCGACGACTTCAGGCCCAACGGCTATACCGGGGAGGAGATGAAGATGATCGATGAGTCCCGGAAGATCATGCACCTGCCCGATCTTCCGATCTCGGCGACTTGTGTGCGCATACCGGTCTTCTATGGTCACGCCGAGGCGGTGACTGTGGAGACCGGGCGAAAGCTCACTGCCGCCGAGGCCAGGGATATTTTGCGGGGAGCGGAGGGGGTAAAGGTTCTCGATACTCCGCTGGAGAACGTCTACCCCATGCCGCTTCTGGCCTCCGGTGATGACGCAACCTTCGTGGGCAGGATTCGGGAGGACCTCTCCCATGAGAGAGGTCTCGAGATGTTCGTGGTAGCTGATAATGTCAGGAAAGGCGCGGCGACCAACGCTGTTCAGATCGCCGAACGTCTGGTACGCGAGCACCTGTAGTCACAGTCAAACCAGCCGAGGCCCGCATGCATCGCGATGTACAGTCCCCCAGCAGTAGAGCCCGCGACACCATCCCCGTCATCCGGAGCGTATCGTTAGGCGGCTTTCTGCTTCTTGCTTTGGTAGTCACCCGGTCCGCCGGCGCCCAGGACGTGTTCGGGGCTAGTGATTTCACCGATGCTTATACCGTCCCGGCGGATCCCGTCGTGAACGCGCTTCGCTGCGCCGAGAACGCAACCACGGTCGTGGGATGGGTTCTCGATGCGACACCACTGGAGGATCAGAGGATCGAGGTTTCCACGCACGAGCGTGACGACTGCGCCGACGGCAGCATGATCGAGATGGTCGAGGACCGTGGGGCCTCGAGGGAAGGCACGGTGGATGTGCCCGCGCAGGCGATACTGCCCGACTGCCCCGCCGTGGACAGCGAGGAGCGCTTCATCTGTGTGCTTCTGACTTCGGTCGCGGGTACGGACGACAGCTTGGCTGTGGCCATCGAGGTGCTGGTCGATACCGTTGCACCCGACCCGCCCGATGACATCTCGGTGAGCGCCGCCGATAGCGCTCTCAATGTTTCCTGGGACTGGGATGCGAGGCCCGGCGATCTCGGAGAGGTACGGGTTCTCTACCGGCCGGCCGAGGACACCGGCGATCCGTCGAGCATTACCGCTACGGGAGCCGCAGTGTCGAGCGCGCGAATCAGTGATCTCGTCAACGGCGTTACCTACGAGTTGTGGGTCGAGCCCGTGGACGAGGCGGGCAACGTCGGCGATGCCTCCGAAAGCGTGCTTGGCACGCCTCAGGCCACCAAAGGCTTTTGGGAGATCTATAGAGAGCGCGGCGGCGCGGAGATTGGGGGCTGCGGCATCGCCTCCCGGGGTTCGAGCTCTTTCGCCTTCTTGGCGCTTATAATGCTGCTGCCTCTAGCGCTCTTGAGAGGGGGACCTGGAAGGTATCTTCGCCTGGGTAGGGTGAAGATGCTCGTGGTGCCGGTAGTGGCTACCGCTGTCTCCCTGCCTGCTGCCTCCCAGGCCTTCGACAGCGCCTTGATCAAGAGCCAAGATGACGGAAGGCCGGATAGCAACTGGTTCATCGAGCTGGATCTAGGGCCCTACCGTCCGGAAGTAGACCGCGAGTTCGATGATGACGGACCGTACACAGAGGTGTTCGGCGACGGTAGCGAGCTGATGGTCAGGCTGCGGGTCGAAAGAGCTCTGCTTCAAGGGGTAGGGCAGCTCGGAACCGGACTGTCCGTAGGCTTCGCGCAAGCGGCGGGGCGCGCTTTCTTCGCCGATGAAACCCCCTCTCCCGATTATTCCGTATTCAACTGGGTGCCGCTGCAGCTATCTCTGACGTATCGGCTCGACTACCCGGCATTGGAGTGGGGCGTACCGCTGGTGCCCTACGTGCGAGGCGGGCTCGCTTCGACCCTATGGTGGGTGTACGACCCCGAAGGCGTGGAGGTCGATGCCGACGGCAACCGCGCCATCGGGATGCGTCACGGTTTCTTTTATGCGGGCGGCCTCAAGTTCTTGATAAACGTCCTGGACCCTCGTCTCGCGGCCGACCTGCGGCGAAGCGTCGGGGTGGAGCACACTTATCTATTTGGTGAGGTCTCCAGGATGGAGGTCGACGGCTTTGGTCAGCCTGGGCTGAACCTCTCCGATACGACGTGGGCCGCCGGCTTGGCGGTGGAGTTTTAGGCCAGGGGCGGCATTCGTTCCCACCGGAGCAGTTTGATGAGCGACCCTGGGAATCCCGCCGCGAACCGCCGCCTTCGCTTGACAATCCAGTACGACGGAACCTCCTTCGCGGGCTGGCAGCTTCAAGACGGCGCGCGCACGGTTCAGGGGTGCCTGGAGAAGGCGATCTCCAAGATGCTCGGCGGCCGGTTCGTTCGGGTGGCCGCCGCCGGACGCACCGACTCCGGCGTACACGCTCGCGCCCAGGTCGTCTCTTTTCTGGATCCGGCCGGGTTGCCGCTGCGCGCTTGGGTAGCGGGGCTCAACCGGAGGCTACCCCGGGATGTGGCCGTGCTCGACGCGGGGGAGGTGGACGAGGAGTTCGATCCAAGACGATGGGCACTCGGAAAGCGTTACGTCTACCGCATTTGGAACGGGCCGGTGCGGCTGCCGCTGTTGCATACGAGCACCTGGCATGTGCCGCAGCCGTTGGATCTGGGGGCGATGAGCGAGGCGGCCTCGTTGCTGGTGGGAGAGCTTGATTTTGCAAGCTTCCAGGTGTCGGGCTGCGCGGCGAAGACCACGGTGCGCGTCGTCGAACGTTTGGAGGTGGAAGGGCGGTCAGGCTCCGAGGTCTCGATTGACATCACGGCGACGGCGTTCCTCCGCCATATGGCTCGCGGCATCGCCGGCACGCTGGTCGACGTCGGCCTGGGCAAGCTTCAGGTGGATGACATTCCGAGGATTCTACGGTCCCGTGATCGTGGTGCGGCAGGGCGGACGGCTCCCGCCCGCGGACTTACGCTCGAAGAGGTGTACTATGGAGATGCGGCTCCCGACCGCCGGTACATGGCGGGCGAAGTCACGGACGGCGGCCGCGAGGAATCTCCATGAGCGAACGCGACAGGGCAACGGCGGCTTCTTCAGAGGAGCCTGTTTACGCGGGTCGAAAGACACCCGGGTCGGTTCGCGCCGCTCTCTTGACGCTTCAAAGGACCATCGCCATCGGCGTGCTCGCGGTAGTCGGCGCGTCGGTCGTACAGGGGATAGTGTTCTTTCGGATAGTTTTTCCTATCGCGGAGAGCCGGGAATCTTTCTACGGCATGGGAGTGGGAGGAGATGTTCTGAGCGCTCTGCTTGCTCAGATTGGGATGATCGTGGTCCTTCCCCTGCTCTTGTGGCTGGTGGCGTGGGTCCTTGAAGAGAAGCCGCTCGTATTGGCGCTCGGCGCCGGCCTGATGGCCGAGGGTTGGTATCTTATCTTGGCGCTTTTCACCGGCGGCCAGGAGTACTTCGCCGCCAAGCCGGTCTACTTCCTCTCGCGGTTGGTCATTTTGTCCGTGACTGTAGTGCTCGGGGCCCTTGCCTACCGGCACGCCCGCCGCCTCTCCGAGCACCGTGGACGATAGGGGGGACAGCTCGGGCTGGATGAAGCCCGATCGGCGACCGGCTCCGGAGCAGCCATCCATGTCCCGCTCACGTGGCACGCGGCGAGCACGATATCGGCGGTCATGCCGACGGCAGAGGATGTCGCAAAAGGCCGTTTCTTCTCGGGCGGGAATACGGGGACACCTCACTTATTTGGAATACGGGGACACCTCACTTATTTGGAATACGGGGACACCTCACTTATTTGGGGCGAATACGGCAAGGTAACGTTCACCGCATCACGCTCGCTCCGGGACAAGCTCCGGCAGGCGCGGGATCTTCTGGGTCATCAGGTGGCGGACGGTGACCTTGGCGAGATCGTCGAG
>SLRQ01000091.1 GCA_007130885.1 Deltaproteobacteria bacterium | reverse complement strand
GACGCTTTGGTCGAAGCCCGGACGATGAGGTAAGCCATGACGACGCCACAGTACAACAATCAAGAGCTGCTCATCTGCATCGCCGCGCGCCAAATGGCGGATAATACCAGCGCGTTCATCGGAACGGGTATTCCAATGCTGGCCGCTGGTCTCGCCAAGCGAATGCAGGCGCCAAACCTGGTCACCTTCTTCGAGTTCGGCGGGGTGGCTCCAAGCCTCGACCAGCTCCCCCACGGAGTCGGAGAGTCGCGCACCTATCGTCGCGGCCTGGCGGCGCTCGGAATCTGCGATGTGATGGAGACGGCGGCGCGCGGGCTCATCGAGTACGGTTTTCTGGGCGGCGCTCAGATCGACCCTTACGGGAACCTCAACTCCACCGTCATCGGCGACCAGGCCCGGCCCAAGGTTCGCTTCCCGGGCTCCGGAGGAGCAAACGACATAGGCTCGCTCTGCTGGCGGACCATCGCGGTCATGCCGCACGACAAGCGAAAGTTCGTGCCCAAGGTCGATTTCGTTACGACGGCGGGTTACCTCTCCGGACCGGGGGCCCGCGAGGAGGCCGGACTGCCGCCGAACAGCGGCCCATATCGCGTCGTCACAAACCTTGGACTGTTGGGATACGACGATGACACCAAGAGGATGAAGCTTCTCGCCACCAACCCCGGCGTTAGCGTGGATCAGGTGGTCGAGAGCACCGGCTTCGAGCTCCTCTTCGCCGACGAGATCGGCAGCAACGAGCCTCCCACCGACGAGGAGCTGACGCTCCTTCGCGAGCACATCGATCCCACCGGTCTCTACATCGGAAAGCGGTAGCCGCGAGAGCGCGCGCGCCTTGCGAACGGCTCTAGTTGTTTAGGGAAGCCGCGCGAGCAAAGAGAAAAGACATCCTCTCCTCTGCCTATGCCGGCCAAATCAGAAACCCG
The DNA here is from genome assembly GCA_007130885.1 of Deltaproteobacteria bacterium. Classification (GTDB taxonomy): domain Bacteria; phylum Myxococcota; class Myxococcia; order SLRQ01; family SLRQ01; genus SLRQ01. The sequence continues at coordinate 4,017 of SLRQ01000091.1, read as the reverse complement.
AAGATTTGAGTCGGCCACATGACGGGTTGACCTGAAGAGCCGAATCTTATTGAAGATAGGATACGATCTTATCGAAAATACATTCGGTCCCCGAGCCTCGGGCGTCATGCGCTGCCCCGAGGCTCGAGAAAAGAAAGGTGGCGTGTCATGATCGATGAGCGACGCATCTTGGAGCGTGGTCTTTCCCGCTCGTTGAGCCCGGCATGGCCTACAGCGGCTATGCTTGCACTGCTCCTTACGGCCTCGGCCTGCGGCAACGGGCACTCAGTCGCCGAGGTCGAGCTCGGTCACGAAGAGTGGGTGAGGGAGGGCGCCGCGCTGCACGAGGAGCTGCGGGGCGGTATCGACGCCGGCGGAGTCTTTTTGAAGACCCCGGCCCTTTACGCGGGCGAGCGTGAGTTCGACAGGATCGGGTTCATGTTCGATGCAGAGAGGACGCCCGAGCTGGACGTCCGGGTATCGATGGACGGTGGCCGAACCTTCATGGATTGGATTCCGGCGAACATCACTTTCCGGGAAGAGATAGCTCACAACGCGCACGCCGACGTGCCGCCCGGAGCCACCCACCTTCAAGCTCGCTTCAGGGGCGTCGAGCCCTCCAGTCTGTCATACCTCATGGTCGATCCGTTCGTCTTCCAGCCCGATCCGGTGGTGGAACGAGACGAGATGGAAGAGCTGGGCGTCCTCACGCAGGCGCTCGCCGCGGACTCGGTAGTCGATGTGACACGCGCGGAGTGGAACGCCCGGGCCACGGGATGCACGGCCGGTCACACGCCGAACCGCATGACCATCCACCACACGGCAACGCCCACCAACGACTCGTTGTCGGTGCCCGGGCGCATGAGGCAGATGCAGAACTACCACATGGACACCAATGGATGGTGCGACATCGGCTATCACTTCTGCATAGGCCAGGACGGCAAGGTCTATGAAGCCCGAAGAGAGACTCTCCAAGGCGCTCACGTCCTCGGGCACAACCACGGCAACGCGGGCATCAGCTTCATTGGAACCTACACTACCGTCGAGCCCACCAGCGACATGATGGACGCCGGAGCTCGAACGATACGCGCCGTAGCCGACGAGTACTCGATCCCGATTAGCGGCAGCTATATCAAGGGACACCGGGACTACGATCCCTCGAACGAGTGTCCCGGAAGCGCGCTCTACCCCAGGCTGGGCGACCTAATCGCCATGGCCGCGGACTCTGAAACGGACGAAGGAGTTTTGCTCGGTTTCATTTACCATGGCGACGACGTGCAGGATCTCTCGAGCAGAATCTCCGGCGCGGCGGTGGAGCTACAAACCGGGGAGCAGACCCTCTCGGACGAGGACGGACTGTACAGGTTCGATCTTGCACCGGGCACCTATGAAATCGAAGCCTCCGCGGATGGATACACCACCGAGTCCCTCGAACGAACGGTACAGGCCGGCGATACGGCGTGGGGCAGCATCAGGCTTCATCCGGTGAATGGAGAGGGCCTCGTTCAGGGCTTCGTTTTCTGGGTGGACGATCCATCCGAGTACGGGGAGTATGTCGGCGACACCAGCCGCAGAATCGCCGGCGCCACCGTCACGTTCAGCCCCGGAGGCCGGCAGGCCACCACCAACTCGAACGGGTACTTCGATATCGGCCTTCCCGAAGGTACGTACTCGGTTCAGGCATCCGCGAGCGGCTACGAGGATGGAACTCGCCCGGACGATGTCACCGTGGTAGCCGGCGAGTCCACATGGGGCTCGACGCACGTGATCCGTCCGGACGAGGATGACCCGATCCCTGCGCCCGAGGTCGACATAACCCAGCCTTCCGACGGCGCCGTGATGACAAAATCGGAAGTCCAGGTGAAGGGAACCGTCACCTACTCGGAAGGCCCGGTCAGCCTCACCGTGTCCGGCGCGCAGGTGGATGTCGACGACGGCTCCTTCGAGACCTCGGTCACCCTTGCCGAAGGAGACAACGTAATTCAGGCCGTCGCGGAGGACGGCTCGGGCAGAACTGGACAGGACTCGGTCACCGTCCACTACGAGCCGCCATCGCTCGGCAGGCTCCAAGGGGCCGTCTACCACGGACCCAGCTCTCACGACCTCTCCATGAGAATCGAAGGAGCGGTAGTCGAGATAGACGGGGGCGAATCCACGGTCACAAACGATGTGGGAGAGTACAGCTTCGATGTGGAGGCCGGCACCTACACCGTGGAGGCTTCGGCCGAAGGCTTCTCGACGGAGTGGATTGTTCGCGAGGTCGAGGCCGGAAAAACGGTTTGGGGAAGCATAAGGCTCTATCCTCCTCCTTCCGAAGACGAGGGCACCGTCCGCGGCGTGGTCTTTTGGGTCGACGATCCCTCGGAGCACTGGGATTATGATGAGGACGCAAGCCGCCGCGTCTCGGGCGCGACGGTGACCTTTTCGCCGGGCGACCATGTAGCCACTACGGACTCCAGTGGGCAATACGAGATCGATCTGCCGGCGGGCACATACTCCGTGACCGCCTCGGCGGAGGGCTATCATGACGGCACGCGCCCCGAGGACGTCACAGCGATGGAAGGTCACTCCGTCTGGGCCGCCGCGCACGTGCTCCGGCCGGAAGAGGACGGCCCCGTCCCGGCTCCCAGCGTCAACATCACGGACCCGCCCGACGGTTCGGTCGTGGAACAGGACGAGATCAGGGTCAGCGGCACCGTCACGCACTCGGAGCCCTTGACGAGCCTTACCGTGGACGGCGAGGAAGTTGGCTCCGATCGAGGTTACTTCGAGGCGCTGGTCCACCTCGAGGAAGGCGAGAACGTCATCGAGGCTGTGGCCGAGGACGAGCTCGGTCAGATCGGTGAGGATGCGATCACCATTTACCTGGGGCTCCCGGATTCCGGAATCGACGGCTTCGTGTTCGATGGTTCCGAAGGACAGCAGGCCCGCATTTCCGGAGCCGTCGTGAGCGTTTCTGAAGCTGATGTCGAGCTGGTCACGGATGCGTCGGGCGCCTTCAGCGCGGACCTCGAGGAGGGCGTATACCAGCTCGGCGTGGAGGCTGACGGGTACGGAAGCTACCAGAGGAGCATCACGATAGAGCAGGGCAGCCGCCTAAGCTTGCGCGTCGGTTTGTACCCGCGGGTGGAGAGCGATGAGGGAATCATCCAGATACTCTCTCCCGTGGACGGGGCGGAGCTCGACGAGGAGGAGATCGTGGTGTCGGGTTGGGCGGCAATCGGCAACCTTGCCTCGGTCACCGTAAATGGGGTCGAGGCGGACCTCGAAGCGGTTCCTTCCTTCAGAGCCGAGATCAGTCTGGAGGCGGGCGAGAACGTGATCGAGGCGGTGGCCCAAAGAACCAACGGCGACGAGGCCGGGAGAGCTTCGATAACGGTCAACTACGAGAAGAGCGGGTGCGGCTGCTCCGCCGCCTCGGGAAGCGGATCGTCCCTTGTCTGGCCGGCTCTGCTCATCTTCGGGTTGCTCCCCTTGACACGTCCCTGTCGAGCCAGCGCCTCGATGGGTGACTGAAAGTCCACCTGCTCCGGAACTACTCAAACGGGGCATTGTCCCCGCAGGCCTTCACCAGGCTACGTCGAGATCCCATAGATCTCCGATAGCGTACTCCTCCAGTTGCTCCGGCGAATCGGGGTCGATGAGACGAACGCCCGCGGAGCGAAGCACCTTCGCGGCACGCAAGGCATCATCGAACGTGAACACCGAGAGCGCCTTGCCTTCCACACGGGAGACAAAAGTATACATGTGCTCGATGTTCAGGTCGGCCTCGGCCAATACCTCTAGGATGCAGTGCAGGCCACCGGCATTATCTTCGACCGGGGTCACGATCACATCCTCGACCTCGACCTCTATACCGGCTTCTTGAAAAGCGGCGATGGCCGTGTCGATCTTGTTGACGATCATCTTGACCAGGCCCTTGTCGGTCTTCGAGATGGTGTGACCCACCGTAAGAGCCCGCAGCTCGACATCACGTGCCGCCAGCAGGCCGAGCGCTCGAGAAAGCTGGTTCGGCTTGTTTTCCAGCTCGATGCTGAT
>SLRQ01000098.1 GCA_007130885.1 Deltaproteobacteria bacterium | reverse complement strand
GGCTGCAAGCCTCGCTTCACCGACAAGCAGCGCCGGAGGCTTGCTCGAGCTGCGAACGGTATTCCTCGGCGAGTGCTCCTCCGCCTCGGCACCATCGTCACCGCCGACACCCTCCTCAGATGGTACCGACGACTCGTGGCAGCCAAATACGATGGGAGCGCCGATCGTCGGGGGCGCGGCCGGCCGCCGATCGCAGGTGAGTTGCAGGCGCTGATCATCTCGATTGCTCTTACGTGCACCTCCTGGGGCTACACGAGGATCCGTGGCGTCCTCCAGAGCCTCGGCATCACCGTATCCAGGAGCACGATCGCGCGGGTCTTGAGGGAGGCAGGCATAGATCCCGCTCCGGAGCGCAGAAAGGGCATGTCCTGGAAGACCTTCATCGAATCCCACTTTGGATGCATCGCCGCCATCGACATCTTCACGGTCGAAGTGCTCACCTTCGCCGGGCTCGTTCGCTACCATGTTCTCTTCGTCATCGACATAGCCACACGACGCGTGGAGATCGCCGGCATCACGAACAACGCCTGCGGCCGGTGGGCCGAACAGATCGCGAGAAACCTCACAGATGAGTTCGACGGCTTCCTCCGCAACACCCGCTACCTCATCATGGACCGAGACCCTATCTTCACGGACCACTTCAGGCAGATCCTCAAGTGGCGTGGTGTGGAGGCAGTACGCCTTCCTGCACGTAGCCCAAATCTGAACTCTTTCGCTGAGAGGTTTGTGCTCTCCATCAAGTCCGAGTGTCTCTCCAAGATCATTCCTCTCGGAGAACATCACCTTCGCTGGGCTATTAGAGAATACGTCGAGCATTATCACAGCGAAAGACCGCACCAGGGGATCGACAACGTTCTCATCGACCAGCCATCAGGGGCTGCAAACGACGACGCAGAGATCGTCTGCACCGAAAGATTGGGTGGTGTGCTCAAGCACTTTCGTCGGTCGGCGGCGTAGCCAAGAGCCAGTCTGTTTCGCTTTTCTGTGCCCGAGATCAGAATGCCGGACCTGTGCCCAGGGTGCGGCACAGCCCGAGTTCATGCCGTCCAGCCCTGCAACATCTCGCCGACCGGAGGCCCGATCTCGACCGAGAACGCAGGTCACTGACGGAAGTATGGACCCGAAGTTATAAGGTCGAGAGCTTCATCTTTGTCGGCCGAGTTTGCGGACACGACGCCAGCGAAGACCGAGAGTACTCAAACCCCCGCCAAACCTGGCCCTTTTCGGCCAGCCCTCACGGGAGCCGCGAGCCGAGCCGCGTTAACCAAAACGGCCCCACCAGTTGGTGGGGCCGGACGATTGGCTCAATTGTTCACACCAACCGGCGCGACCTGCCTGTTAACCCGGACTGAGCCAAACCACAACGATATCCTATGCTTACGAGGAAGCCTCAGCGGCGGGTGGCGCCAAGGCTATGGCGGATAAAAGACGTTAAGGGATAGGCCCCCTCAGCGGCAGTCGGTAGAACGCGTCCTTCCGGGAGCCGTGCTTCTCGAGCAGTCCTCGCCGCGAAAGCTTCTGCATGCGGCGCTGCAGGGTCCTCAAGGGGACTTCGGAGCCCAGCGCTTGGTGCAGCTGGACCGTTCGCGCAGAACCCATGCTTTGCACCATCGAGAAGATACGCCGGTCGAGGTCATCCGGCGGGCTGACCGTCAGCCATGGCTCCGCCCGTTCTCGCGAGCTGTACTCCTGCAGTCGGCCGAGCAGGTGCTCGAGGCGCGCCTGTAGCTGGTAGAGCAGTTCTTCGAGGACGAAGGTCAGGTCGCCCGTCTTCGTTGCCTCGCGAACGTCCCCGCGAACACGCGCCCATCGCTCGGCTGAGTGATCTCCGAGTCCGAGCAAGTGCCGGCAGTCGGCGCGCGAACAGCCGAGCTCATGAAGAACCGTCGCGCGCGCCCCCATCACAGTGAGGCGCAGAGGGTACATCTCGAACAACCCCCAGGTGAGCACCGCGCCGCGCAGAATGGGTTGGGAGCCGATCAGGTCGTCTCCATCCATCCAATCGTAGAGCTTCTTCACGCAGTCCGGGACAACCACCGAGCCGTGATGCAGGCTCAGTAAGCGACTGCGGCGAGCCGCCACGAAGTGCGCCCAAAGGGTAGAGCCGCGTTGATCGGCGTTGGCCGAAACGTCCAGGTAGGCCGCACACAGCTCCGGCGTACTGGTCTGATTGAGGCCAGCGGTCGACTCGAAGCCGTCGAGCAGCACGATAGCCCGGCGAATCCACTCCTGCACCTCGCGTTTGTCCCGGGACAATACGTCTCCAGAGGCGACAGCTCGGATCTCATCGGTTCGGACACGAACGTTGACCTCCCGGACCATGCGGTAGACGCGGTCTACACGCGCCTCGGCCTTGAGCTTCTCCAGCGTGAAGTGGCCGAGCGGCAGCGACTCGAGCCGGCCGCTGGCGTAGTAGATATCTGCCAGCCGACGCGCGAGGGTGGGCGTCAGCTCGTAGTGGAGTTTGTCGTAGGGCAGCTCGGCCTCTGGATCGGGAAGCCAAGGTGAGAAGTGTGCCTCGAGCTTCGTGTCAGTCTTCTTAGCCATGGTCAGAACTCGGCATCCTCGAACTGGTGCAGGAGGTCCTGGTCGTACTCAACGATGCACTCCTGCCGATGGCCGTCGTCGGGCCTGTCCTCATCGCGACGAGTGGAGTAGCCCATGGCGCGGTAGCCCTTCATTCGCTTATCGAACATTCGAGCCAACATGGGCACGTTACGATCGACGTAGTCGTAGATGCGGACCTCGGTCTTGTCGCTGTGCCGGCGATGCAGACGACCCGCGTATTGTACGAGGGTGCCCTTCCACGAGACGGGCATGGCGAGAAAGAGCGCGTCGAGGCGCGCGTCGTCGAATCCCTCGCCGAGAAACCTCCCAGTTGCCAGCAGGAGGCGCTCTTCGCCATCGGGGATGCCGGCGAGCTGCGCAACGACCTCACGCCGCTGCCTCACACCCATGCCTCCCTGAAGGACCACGAGGTGTCGAGCCAGATGCTTGAGTCGTTCGGCGAAGTACTCGAGGTGCTCTCTACGCTCGGTCAATAAGACTGGCGAGCGACCCTCCTCGAGGGCTTGCACGACGTCGTCGAGGATCTGCTCGTTCCGGCGCGCGTCGTTCGCGATGCGACCGTAGATCTCCTGGATCCCCGACGGCTCGGCACCCCCGAGAGCAAAGGCTGTGTCCCGAACGATCAGTCGGTGCTCGAAGCGGCGCTTGGCAGCCTCACTGCGAGGATCGACCGAGAAGCGGACGGGGCCCAGCTGGTATTTCAAAATTGGGTGGTGGCCGTCCCGTCGCTGCGGCGTCGCCGTCAGGCCGGTGACGAAACGAGCCTTCGTCTCGCGCATGACGCGCTCAAAGGAAACGGCTGGAACGTGATGGCACTCGTCGACGATGACGTGCCCATAGGTGGAGACCAGATCATCTACTTGGTTACGGCGGACGAGGCTTTGAATCATCGCGACGTCCAATCGCCCGTTGGCCTTGCGCTTCCCTCCTCCGACTTGCCCAATCTCGCTGGGCTTGAGGTCGAGAAACAGGGCGAGCTGGGTACGCCACTGATCGAGGAGCTGCGTCCGATGCACAAGCACGAGGGTTGTCCGTGCTCGCTTGGCGATCAGGTGCGTCCCGACAACGGTCTTTCCTGTTCCGGGCGGTGCTACGAAGACGCCCATGTCGTGTGGAAGCAGCGTGCGAACGACGTCCTTCTGGAGGTCCGTGAGGCTACCATTGAACTTCACGTCGAGCGGGTTACCTTCGATGCGCTCATCCTGAAGGGTCAGCTCGATTTGGTGCTCGCTGAGCAGCTCTTGCAGGGCATCGAGGCATCCGCGGGGTAGTCCCACGTGTTTGGGCAAGTCCTCGGCGCAGTTGATCACCCGCGGCGTGAGGGCGGTCGATAGGCGCATGGCCTGCTTCTTGTAGAACTCGGGGTTCTGGAATGCCGCGATGCGCTTGATCAGGTTCACCAAGACTGACGGTAACCCGTCCTTCTCGACGAAGACCTGCGAGCCGAGCATGGCCTTGATGTTGGCCGGCAGGGGGCCGTCGATCTTCACCTTCTTCCGGCGTCGCGACGGCATCCTTAGCCACGGCGTCTCCGACTCATCGTCTTCCGCCATGGGAACGCCGATGACCTGACCGGTCTCGGATGCACGCCTGATCAATGATTCGACCCGAGCGGACTCAATGCGCTGAATCGAATCAAGGTATGCCCACTGGTCTGGATGGGGATTGAGCTCGGCATCGAGGAACTCCGTGTTGCCGAGCGCTCGTGCCTGGTGCTGCAGCGGCAGAGCGATGAGGTTGCCGAACCCGCCACGAGGCATCGTGTCCTGGTTCGGAAACAGTCGATCGTACGAGCTCATCGAGAGCTCGTGGCGCCGAGCCATGGTCTCGGTGAGCAGGAAGCAACCCATCTTCCGCGCCGTCCCCGCGGGCACTCGATTGCGGAAGAAGAACCACACGTGCGCCCCATTGCCTGAGCGCGACCGCTCCACAGCGGCGGGAACGTCGAAGCGCTGGCAGGTCTCGACGAATGTCGCGACGTCGTCCTTCCAGCCGTCCTTGTCGAAATCGACCGCTAGGAAGTGACAAGTCTCGTCGTCCAGCATCGGGTAGACGCCGGCCACGTGTCGACCCTGGAGGTGATCGAGGATGACGCGGTCAGTGACCGGGATGAATGCCTGGTTGGAGCACTCGCCGCACTTGACGCGGGGCTTGTCGCAGACGCCCCTGACCCACTCGTTGCTGCAGGCAGGCGAGTAGCCTTTTCGGCCCGTCTTTGGGTTGTGCCAGTGCTTGGGGAACACGTCGGTCCGCCCGGCGAACAGCGAGCGAAAGAGTGCCCCCTTGTCAGTAGGAGAGCGAATGGAGGCGGCATCGCGCGCGTGGCTGCTGAGCGGTCTGCCCGTGGGCGGCCCAGTGCATCTTGTTCTGCACGGTGGCGAAGAAGCGCTGGGAAGCTTCTGCGCTCGGGTCATAGTCGATGCTGGTTGCGTAGATCTCGAGGACCTTGCGC
>SLRQ01000106.1 GCA_007130885.1 Deltaproteobacteria bacterium | reverse complement strand
TGACCCCTCACCTCCGCAGTTTTAGCCGCTTTGCGGCAATTTCCGCAGAGGTGACCCCTCACCTCCGCGGTTTTAGCCGTTTCGCGGCAATTTCCGCAGAGGTGACCCCTCACCTCCGCAGTTTTAGCCATTTCCACAGGGGTGGCACCTCACCTCCGTAGTTTTAGCCGCTTTGCGGCCATTTCCGCAGAGGTGACCCCTCACCTCCGTAGTTTTAGCCGCCCCGCGGCCATTTCCACAGGGGTGGCACCTCACCTCCGGGGGTGGCACCTCACCTCCGCACCTCCGGCAGCCCACAGCCACAGCTCAGGACACAGGACAGCTCTCGTGAAGAGAACTGTGAAGTGGGCCAGCACCCGCTGGACTCGTGTTCGCATCTTGAGTACACTTGTTCGCATCTTGAGAACAAAGATTGACAGTCCCAAGAACGACCCCGCTACCTTGCTTTTCGGCCGAACCAGGCGAAGGGTGCTCGGCTGGCTGCTCGGCCACCCGGACGAGGCCTATTACCTGCGGCAAATCGTCCGTTTGACCGGGACCTCGGTCGGTGCCGTTCAGCGCGAGCTCGAGCTATTGACCGGGGCCGGGTTGGTGCACCGCAAGGTTCAGGGTCGCCAAGTGTACTTCCAAGCAAACCGCGATGCCCCCATCTTTCCGGAGTTGCAAGGCCTGTTTGCGAAGACGGCTGGTCTCGTCGACATCCTGCGAGAGGCGCTCGCATCGCTAGGCGATCAAGTCCAGGTTGCATTCATCTTCGGGTCTGCGGTCCGTGGCGAGCTTCGAGCGGTCAGCGACATCGATCTGCTGGTCGTTGGAGAGGCTCCGTTTCGAGACGTCGTGCATGTCCTTGCCGGTGCCCAGGAACGACTCGGCAGGGATATCAATCCGACCGTATATCCGCCGGACGAGTTTCGAGCGAAGCTCGCCGGGAATCACCACTTCCTGACAAACGTCCTGAAGGGGCCCTGCCTCTTCGTCATTGGGGGATACCATGAGCTTGTCGGACTGGGAGCGAAACGGCTGGGTGACAAAGCACGAGACGAGCGCGAACGAGATTCGTGACCTGCTGCAAGTGATCGAACGCGACCTTGCCGACAGGTGGCCCCGTGTGCGTAGAGCGAGCATGTACCGTCCCTGTTGCAAGTGATCGAACGCGACCTTGCCGACAGCGCAGCTCCCGGATTGAGCGCGGACTGGCGGATGAACATCGCTTACAACGCGGCGTTGCAGGCATCGACGATCGCGTTAGCCGCTTCCGGATATCGACCGGGGCGAGATTCGCACCATTTCAGGGTGATCCAATCTCTTCGAGAGACGATCCAGATCGATGCGCGCGAGGTCGCCACCTTCGATGCGTTCCGAAAGAAGCGAAACATCACCGGCTACGAACGAACCGGCCTCGTGTCGGATGCAGACGCGGAGGCGATGCGTGAGCTGGCCGTGCGACTTCGCGATGAGGTGGTTGCGTGGCTCACCAAGCATCACGGCCACTTGCTCCGGTCCCGGTTTGGGGCAGGTGCTTACGAATAGGTGTCAGTAACTGGCTCGACCCGGGAGGAGTCTCTCCGGGCTCTTCGCGCGGGGACCTAGTCGAGCAACTTCGAGAGGATAGGATCCAGAACCTCTTCCGCGGAGCCGGCCGTCGCTAGCCGTTCAAAGCACGCGTTTAGGTCGTGGACGTCGGCTGCCTCCAGCGCGAGACCGCACTTGTTCGTCAGAGGACCGAAGCTCCGCTCCAGCATTCGCTCGAGGACGCGACGCGCGCCCTGCCCGAAGAGCAACCCCAAGACTCGCTGCTGCACCGACGTGAAGAGAGCATCGGCTAGTGCGGTAGGAGTGAGCGCATCGCCATCGCGAGGCTTCTTTCCCATTTCGGGAACGAATGCACCCAAACTGGGAAGCAAGAGCAACCTCGCGGCAATTTCCGCAGAGGTGACCCCTCACCCCCGCAGTTTTAGCCGTTTCGCGGCAATTTCCGCAGAGGTGACCCCTCACCCCCGGGCTTTTAGCCGCTGGAACCCGGTAGGGCACGATATCGTGCCTTTATTCAGCGCGCGCGGAAGTCCGCCGCCCACACGGAGGAAAAAGGAGCTGCTATGAGCGGCTTGTTGGGCGGCGGCTGCACGCGCGCCACCGCGCGGACCTCGCCGCCCGTTCTTTGTCGCGGCCGCCCTTACCGCGCGGAGCGGGCAAGCCACCCCGCAGCAATTTCCGCAGAGGTAACCCTAGGACTGGAACCTGGTAGGCACAATGTCGTGCCTTTATTCAGCGCGCGGCAGTCCGCCGCACAGAAGCGTCACCAGAAGCATTCACCAACATTGACCACGGGATCCCCGACTCTTATTATGTGCTTACCCGCCGGCAGCGTGCTGTCGGCTCAAGGGCCTACCCAGTGTGGCTGGGGGGCCCTTGCGTTTTTTGGGGGAGGTCCGGAACGTGAAGCGGCGGACGAATATCTACGTCGACGGCTTCAATCTGTACTATGGCGCTCACGCCCCTTGCCTACATGGAGGCTACTTGCGACTCCGCTCCAACACGGGGAAGCGCGGATACTCTATCTTCGAGTGCGATGCGAAAGCGTGTTGCCCTCTCGGCGGCCTCATCTTCACCATTGATCGCAAGATGACGAATCGCCCGCGGGCTTCGCCCAAGCAAGTCACCGATATCCGCCGACTGCAGACCGGCCTTGCGCGCCAAGGAGGATACGCACCGCCGCGCTCTCTTTTCTGCTCGTGTGCAGAAAGGATGAGGACGCCGACTCTCGGATTTGCGCCGTTCAGATGAAGGCCGCGCCCGCAGTTCGGAGCCCACACAGCACGCCGCGGCAGCCGCCTCCACTAGGCGCGCCGGCCCAACCTGCCGGATCCTCTCGTCATCCGCCGGCTCCAATGGCTCCGGCGGCAAACTCACGGACTGGAACGCTTGGCGCACCCTGTAACGAGGCAGCACATTTACAAGCCGAAGCCGAAACCCATCCATCACACGCGCGCCCACAAGGTCTTGGAAGAAGGACCCGCTCGCCAGCGCCGGATGACGGTAAGTGCCATGGTGCCAATCCTGTGCCAACACATAACCAATGAGTTTCTCCATGTGTCCGCGGCCGTTCACCGGCTTGATTCGAGCCGCGCTCAGCCGGGCACATGCCGGCACGCAAAGGGCCAAACCAGCCGCTTGCATCAGGCGGCCCACTCGCTCCCGCGTACCATGCAGCACCAAGTGGATATGACTGTCGACCAAGTTGAACGCCACCAACTCTTCGGCGGTAACCCGAACCACCGCCCGGACCCCTGCGCGCATGCGCGCCTCGTCGGGAAAGAGAGTCGTCCGCTCCTCGTTCGAGAGCATGCAGTGCCAATGCTCCATTACACCGTCCTCGAATGGCTGGGCTGAATGATTGAACGGCGCGAACCGGCTTTCTCGTATTCAGGAGTCTGCCTGGATGAGTACCTGCCCGGTCGTCACCGAATCCATTGTTGACATGTAGGCTATGGGTGCGGCCCCTCATATGAATGAGGCCCCGCAAGGAACGAGGTCGACACCACCACGGTCCGAGGCGGAGCACTAGACGCGGGGCGCTCTAAAGATCCTCGACGATCTCCGCTATGCTTTTGGCGTCGAGGATCCGCTCGGCGCATTGCTCGAGCTTCGAGGCGTCATCGGTAGCTTCGATTCGCTTTCGCACCCCGGGCGGAACCGTTCTGAAGCGGCGCTGCATCAGCCGGAGCACCAAGGAACGTACGGCGCCAACCTGGCCCTCGGCCCGACCCTCGGCCCGACCCTCAGTCCGACCCTCAGCCCGACCCTTTTCAACCAGCCTCTCACCAGCCGTCATCATGGCCTCCGTTCCCCGCTCGCCGAGCTTCTGCTCGAGCAGTCGCCTGGTCTCCTCCGGTGGCATCTCCTTCTCCATGCTCAAAGTATAGCGCAACGCCGCCTCCACAGCACCAAGTCCCGTCTCCGTCATCACCTTGGCCAAGAGATCCACCCACTCCGGAAACCTCTCCCAAAGCCTTCCCTCGAAAGCATGTCGCATCAAATAAAGGGCCAGCCTGCCGAGCGCACGGCCACGCAGCTCCTCATCGCCGAACTTCGACAGGTCGTGGAGTACATACGAGAAGCCCGGCACGTGTACGGCAAGATCCCCAAGCTCGGAAGCCGGCACCGTGAGCTGGTCGTGCATTCTCCGCGCCGCATTCCAAGTATGGCTGCCATGGTAGACAACCACCGGAAGCACCGGCGGCAAGAGATGGGTCTCTTGCTCGCGCGAGAAACGCTCCCAGATTCGCATCAAATACCCGAGCAGTCGTCCCGCCATCCCCGGCTCGGGCGTGCTCTGGTGCTCCATCAACAGATAGATGAATGCGGTCCCGCAGCCTGACGCCAGCGGCACCTCGAAGAGAATGTCGCTGTGACGCGCGGCGAGTTCCTCGTCCACGAAAGAACCGGCCACGGGCGCGATCTCCGTCAGCTTGATTTGCTGAACGACCCCTGTCGCAAGAATGCCCTCGAGCAACGCTGCTGCCTCGCCGGGCTCGCTGAAGACGTATTTGAAAAGGCTGTCATGTGGGTTTGGCGTGAGCACGATGTCCGGCGCAAAAGCAAGACGGGTGCCAAGGCCAACCCGTTGATTCTTTGGGCTTGGTCCTCTACCAAGGGCTCGGGCGTGGTCCTAATCTCGAACCACCAGTCCGGATCTCGAACCTGGGCTGGCTCTATGGAATTCAATAAGGGTCAATAAGGGGACACCTCACTTAATTCGTTGGAAATAGGTGAGGTGTCCCGTTATTTCGCGTCTAACTCCAACGTCGAGAACCACCTACCGGTTCAGCACCGGTCCTGAGCGACGGGCCCACATGAGCTTCGGTGAACAAGGGCTGGAACCTGGTGGGGCACGTTATCGTGCCTTTATTCAGCGCGCGCGTGCAGCCGCCGCCCACACGGAGGAAACAGGAGCTGCTATGAGCAGCTTGTTGGGCGGCGGCTGCACGCGCGCAACCGCGCGGACCTCGCCGCCCGTTCTTTGTTGCAGCCGCCCTTACCGCGCGGAGCGGGCAAGCCACCCCGCGGCCATTTCCGCAAAGGTGACACCTCACCCCCGCAGTTTTAGCCGTTTCGCGGCAATTTCCGCAGAGGTGACCCCTCACCCCCGCAGTTTTAGCCGTTTCGCGGCAATT
>SLRQ01000018.1 GCA_007130885.1 Deltaproteobacteria bacterium | reverse complement strand
GGATGCGCTGATAGCCTCGGACAGGTTATTTGAGATTTTCGATCTTGAAACAGAAGAAAAGAAGGGGCTAATTGAGCTAATGCCGGAAATGCCGGCGGCCGCCACCGAGCTCATCGAGAGCATCACCCATCCGGGCAACCTGGCGGATCTCATAACAGCCAACATCGACGTTCCGATCGAGGACAAGCAAGCGGTCCTGGAGACAGTGGATCTCAAGAGCCGGCTGAAGCTCACCATGGAGCTGCTCAACCGCAAGCGGGAGATTTTGAAGCTTTCGAACAAGATCGAGACACAGGTCAAGGGCGAGATGTCCAAGACCCAACGAGAGTACTACCTCCGGCAGCAGCTCAAGGCGATCAAGGAGGAACTTGGCGAGTTGGGAGAAGACGAGGAAGAAGTCGATGAGCTGCAAGAGCGGCTGCGAAAGGCGGGCCTTCCCGCCGAGGTCGAAAAAGCAGCGATGAAGGAGCTCAACCGGCTAAAGAACATACCCACCGCCTCCAGTGAATACACTGTCGCCAGAACCTATCTGGAGTGGATTGCCGATCTGCCATGGAAGAAGGCGACCGAGGACAATCTCGACATAGAAAACGCGAGGAACGTTCTCGACGAAGATCACTACGGGCTGGAAAAGGTCAAGAAGCGCATCCTGGAGTACCTGGCGGTCAGGAAGCTCAAGAAGGACATGAAAGGTCCCATTCTCTGCTTGGTGGGGCCGCCGGGAGTCGGCAAGACGTCTCTTGGTCAAGCCATAGCTGACTCGCTAGGCCGAAAGTTCGTTCGAATGTCCCTGGGAGGAGTCCGAGACGAGGCCGAGATTCGAGGACACAGGCGCACCTATGTCGGGGCCCTCCCCGGCCGGATCATTCAAGGAATGAAGAAGGCCGGCACCATCAACCCGCTAATGATGCTCGACGAGATCGACAAGCTTGGAATGGACTTCCGAGGCGACCCGTCATCGGCCCTCCTCGAGGTCCTCGACCCCGAGCAGAACTTCTCGTTCAGCGACCACTATCTCGATCTGCCGTACGATCTATCCAAGGTGATGTTTATTTGCACGGCCAACCTCCTAGATCCCATTCCGCCGGCTCTGAAGGACAGGATGGAAGTGATCGAGCTTCCTGGATACACCTTCGACGAGAAGGAGCAGATAGCTGTAAGGCACCTCATTCCGAAGCAAATCGAAGAGCACGGCTTGACCGACGAGCATCTGGATATCGGCGACGAGGCCTTGCACAAGATCATCACCGATTACACTCGAGAGGCAGGCGTTCGAAACCTCGAGCGGAGGATTGCGGATGTGTGCCGTGCCGTGGCGGTGAAGGTTGCATCCGCTCCCGAGGGCAAAATCGACAAGATGGACGTGAAACCAGACGATCTTCACGAACTCCTTGGAGCCCAGAAATTCTTCTCGGAAGTAGCCGAGCGCACAGAACTGGCTGGAGTAGCGACGGGCTTGGCCTGGACAGCCTCCGGAGGAGAGATCTTGTTCATCGAGGTCACCAAGATGCCGGGCAAGGGCCAGCTCGTCCTGACCGGTCAGCTCGGTGACGTCATGAAAGAGTCGGCGCAAGCCGCTCTCTCATACGTGCGATCGAGGGCCGATCAGCTCGGCATCGACGCAAAATTCCTCGAGAACACCGACATCCATATCCATTTCCCGGCGGGGGCGATCCCTAAGGATGGTCCATCCGCGGGGGTGACGGTATTCACCGCTCTTGCCTCCCTGCTCACAGAGATACCTTGCAAGGGAGATGTAGCCATGACGGGCGAGTGCACTCTTCGCGGCTTGGTGCTCCCTGTTGGAGGCATCAAGGAAAAGGTGCTCGCGGCTCACCGGGCCGGAATCAAGAAGGTCATACTGCCCGAACGCAATCGCAAGGATCTCGAGGAAGTCCCGGATCAAGCCAAAGAGGAGCTGGAGTTCGTTTTCGCAGCTCACATGGACGAGGTACTGGCGCATGCGTTGGATCACAGCATAGAGGGCAAATCTCCGGGCGGTGGTGCGGGTGGAAAGCGCGAGGAGAAGAAGCGCAAGGAGCCCAAAAAAAAAGACGAGGAAGTCCGGGTAGGCACCGACTAGGAACGGAGCCACCTAGGGCCTCGGCGAAAGACCCGAGCAGCCAAGAGCCCGGTGACTGCCGAGAGCAGCAATAAAGCGGCCCCGATTAGCAGGGGCTTATGGGAGGGGTGGGTGCTCTCACCTTGAGGCAATGCCTTTATTGAGGCCTCCACGACCTCCAACAGGCCATCGACGGCCTCGGCCTCGGCGAGAGCGATCGCTACGTAGTGCCCGTGGGGGGCCGGCAGCCAAACCGCAAGCATCACCCGGTGATCTTCCGCCATCGCAAGAGATCCCCTGATCTTCACGACTTCGCGACCGGCCAAATCACCCACATCGGCCCACAGAACGTGCAGTCGCGCTCCCCACATTTCCGAGAAGACACCCGGAACAGCCACCGCAAGAGCGTCGCGGGCACTGGCGTCGGCTCGTAATCCGTCGGGAAGCCAACCCAGCAGAAAGGACGCGTCCGTCGACGGAGATGTCACTGCCACCTTTATCTTTGCGGACCCCATGGTGACAGGCGGAAAAGAGCAAAGCCTCGTCAACCCGGCCAATTGGGAAACATCTACCCAATCATGCCCCGCGGTCGTACGAGGCAATTCGTGGGCAGCAAGGTAGCCGCGATGCTCGTCTTGTCTCTCACAAGGTGAACCTTGCGTAGAGCAAGCCACGGCAAACAGCATGGTGACCGAAGCCACGGCGGCGGCGTTCGACCACCCGCGAGGAAGTACCAGGGATTCTTCTCGAAGCTCCAGCATGCCTTGCATTTAGTATTAACCGGAATTACTTCATTTTTAAGGTGTTATACCTCAGCAGTTGCTCCTCAACTAATATAGCTAGGCTATCAACCCGATATGACTCTTTGTTTCAATGGGGTAGGCAGTGTCACCATCAGGAGGGAAGTAAGCTTTCGAACATTTCACGCAGACTAGTCGATTATTGGAAGGAGAGCTATCGTGGCTGAAAGATTAAAAGTACTAATCGCCGACGAGCACCCCATTTTGCGGTTAGGGGTTAGAGGCGTTCTGGAAGATGCTGGGCACCAGGTGGTCGACGAGGCGGGCGATGGTCTTGCCGCGGTAGAGAAAGCAACCAAGCGCCTGCCCGATATTGCGCTAATGGAGGTAACGCTGCCTCAACTGGACGGCATGGAAGCGACCAGACGCATACTCAACAAGACCAAGGAAAAGGTCCAGGTAGTGATCTTTTCCGCCTTTGCCAGTGAAGAGTACGTACTCGGCGGCTTGTCGGCTGGGGCACGTGGCTACGTCACAAAAGCCACCGACCCTCGAGATCTGGTCGAAGCACTTCGCAGGGTCCGACACGGAGATTTGTACTTATCACCGGATGTCTCCACCCCAGTGGTCCTTCGAAACCTGCGGCACGGGCGCCTCGACGACCCTTTGGCCATCTTGACCGCCCGCGAGCGCCAGGTTCTGAGGCTCGTTTCGGAGGGTTTGACCAACAAAGAGGTCGCCGCCAATCTCGGCGTAGCCGTGAAAACCGTGGAAGCGCACCGTGCAAACTTGATGCGTAAGCTGGATCTGCACGACCTATCAGCGCTGATCCGGTTCTCCTTGCGTGTCGGCCTTCTCTCACCCAGCCGCTGAATTGCAGCTGGATCCCCCCCGCCTAAGTGCACCAGAACGGCGTTCGACCCTTGGGGTGACTCGGTTGATCCGCTAACCCGGTCTGAGTAGACTTTCCTTGCCCGGGCAAGGCTGTTACCTTCCGGTTTTCTCGCGCGGGGCTTGGCGCGAGCAGACCCAAATCTTTCAGGCGAATCGGAGCCGTTGGCCAGCGCCTCGAGATATCGTAGTGAAGCAAGCAAACGTGCCGGAGAAAGGATGAGGCCTTCCTCAAGAGGGAGCCCCGAAGAAAGTGGGCACGATAGCGGTTCCCGAAAACGCCGGAGAAACTGGCCGACTATCCCCCGGTACAGGCTCATCGAAGAAGTCGGCAGCGGGGGCATGAGCGTCGTCTTTCGCGCCTTCGATCAAAATCTCGGTCGGGAGGTAGCGGTAAAGATCCTTCACCGCCACCTTGCGGGAAAGGAAGAGGAGCGAGGCCGCTTCCGTCGTGAAGCCGAGGCCGTAGCCAGCCTACGTCATTCAAACATCCTGGAGGTCTATGACTACTCCGGGTACGACGCCGAGGAAGCGTACATCGTCTCGGAGTTCATTCACGGACCAACCCTGCGCGAATTCGCTCAGACGGTAGGACTAGGACTTCCCGAGATCGGTGTGATGGTCGCCGAGCGTCTGGCCTGCGCCCTTTCTCACGCACACGCCGGCGGTATCATCCATCGAGATGTCAAGCCGGAAAACGTGATGTTTCAGGATGACGGCTCGATAAAGCTCACTGACTTCGGTATCGCAAGAATGGTCGACCGAGACGACCGAATGACCCAGACCGGAGCTCTGCTGGGGTCACCGGCCCACATGCCTCCCGAAATAATCGCCGGCGAGCCGGTAGACCATAGAAGCGACATCTTTAGTCTTGGAACGGTGCTTTACTGGCTGGCCTGCGGAACCCTACCCTTTACCGGAGATTCTCCGGCTCAGGTCCTAAAGCGCATAGTCGAGTCCGACTACCGAGATCCACGCGAGATAGACCCCCGCGTCTCCGATTCTCTGGCAGAGACCATTCACAAGTCGATGTCCAGAAAATCGGAAGACAGACATGCCTCGGCGGAAGATCTGAGGGATGACCTTGCATCGTATCTTGACAACCATGGCTTCGGCGGCAGTCAGGAAGAGCTGGCCCGTTTTTTCGAGGACCCAACCTCTTACAAGCAGGAGCAGAAAGAACGCCTGCTCGAACTACTTTTTGCGAAGAGCCGCGAAGCGTTGCTGGACGGGGAAACCGCCGTCGCAATAAGAGCTCTAGACAGAGTGCTCGCTATCAAGCCGGGCCATGAGGAGGCCTTCAAGGTACTGGACGATCTACGCCACCGCGGAGTGTCTCCCCTGGCAAAGGCGCTGGCGGCGGTATCAATCATGGCGCTGGTTGCTTTTGCGTGGCTGGTCCCTTGGAAGCTTGACGAGCATCCTTCTGAAAGCCATCCCGATCCCGAACGCCAACAAGACGTAACCGGCCACGATGAAGTCGCCGAGGAGGGGGATGCCGCGGCACGGGATGACACCCAAGAAGGTTTGCGTGCCCCCTCCACCGAACCGCGTGAGAAAAGGTCCGGTCTCGAAGCCACCAAGACCGCGGCCACGGTGGCCCCTCGGGACGGCCAAGCCCCGGAAGAGACGCCAACCGTGGAGCCCACCGTCCCGGAAGGAGATGCCCGCCGGCCCGTTCGAATACTGGTGGATACGTGGGCCGACATTGCCATTGATGGAGAAACACTCCAACGGGATCGGGAGGCCCGAACCGACCTGTCGGCCGGATCATACGAGCTTTCAATAACCCGAGAAGGCTTCGTGCCGGTGAATGAAACCCTCGAGGTCACTCCAGGGGAAGACAAACTTGAACTGCGACACAGGTTGGTGCCACAACCGGCCGCCGTGCGCGTCATAAATGAGCAGAACGCCGCTGTCAGCGTAAACGACAAGCTGGTCGGACCGGCGACCACTGGAGGTTTCGAGATCCCGGTGACGTTTCCGGAGCTTCCCGACGGTCGTTTCGAGTACCCTGTGGGAGTCACCCTCCGCATCGAGAAGCCAGGGTACGAGGAGCAAGAGCATCAAATCGAGCTTCGTCCAGGGCAGGTCGAGGAGATCGTCGTGGAGCTGGAGCCCGAAACATGACAAGCCGCTCGTCGAGCAAAGCCATTGCCATAGCACGCACTGCCACGCGTACACTGGCTGCTCTACTGGTGTCCTGGGCTTTGCTGGGTGAGCCCGCGCCGGCACTGGCAAGAAGCAGTACCGAGGCACATCTGCAGAGAGCACGAGATCGATTCGACTACGGGGACTATGACGGCGCGATCCGGGTTCTTCGACGACTGCTTGATGAAGGGCTGCTCGTTTCGGACTCGCAGCTCGTAAAGGCCTATCGTCTGTTGGGGGTTTCACTTTATTACCGCGGCGAGAAGAGCGATGCACGCGCCGCGTTCGTAAGGTTGCTCTCAATCGAACCGGACTACCGCCTTGATCCCTTCTTTCATTCTCCTCGATTGGTGGAATTCTTTGATGAGGTCCGTTCGGAGAACGAAGCTTTGCTTGCCCCGCTTCGAGCGCAACGAAAACGTCTCCAGGAGCAACGCCGCCTGGAGGAGGAAGCCGTTCGCCGACTTCTCGAGGAAGAAGACAGAAGGAGAGCTGCCCGCGAGGAGAGACTGCAAGGTGATGCGGATCTGGTCGTCGAACGTGTCGTCGCTAATCATATCTACATAATCAACTGGATACCTTTTGGAGCCGGTCAGCTCCAAAACGACCAGGCGGCGAAGGCAATAGGCTTGGCCACCGCTCAGGTCATCACGGGCGCCGCGAGCATTCTTTGCTACGCTTTCGTGGCCTCCGCTCCGCGATGCCAAGACGTCATCGTCTCCGGCAACTCCCCGGGAGAACCGGAACGCCCAGAGCAGATTTGCGGTATTCCGCCGGAGAGCGTCAATCTCGTTCGCAATATGGAACGAGTCAAATGGGTTTCCGGAGCGTTATTCTGGGGCCTCGTCGGCTATGGAATAATCGACGCGCACTTGCATTTCGAGCCTCAGCGCGTGTTGTCCGAGCGCACCATCCGGCGGCAACCACTTGAAGAGACCAAGGATCGCGAGCAAGGCTCCGAGCCAGCCCCTCGAAATCAACCCTTGCACGACGAGTCCGCTTCCATTCCCTCGAGCGTCAAGCGATCCCTCGCCGTTTCTCCATGGCTGATGGACGGCGGAGCCGGCGCGCTCGTCACCTTGCGCTTCTAGGAAAAACCATGTCCACCACCCTCGTACTCAAGACCCCCGATGGACAGGAGAAAAGAGTCAAACTCCTGAAGCGGATTATCTCCATCGGCAAGGGCTCCGGAAACGACATCATCATCGAGGACGATTCACTGCCCACCGGCACGGCGGCAACCCTCAGCCGAGATGGCGCTGCCTGGACCCTGGAGCCTCTACCCGGTGCCTCGCTTACCGTCGACGGCGACCGGCGCAGTTCACACGATTTATCCCCCCATGAGGACACCTACCTGGGGGATAGCCTGGTTCGATTGGAGTCCGAAGCTACCATCGACGAAAAGCACGGGGACGCCCAAAGCCCTCCCTTCTCGGCCAGCCGTTACGGCAGGGGACAGGAGGCGCTCACCGCTTTGTCTCAACTGCACGCCTTCAGCGAACGCCTTCTAGCCAACTATGATCTCTCGCGCCTTCTCGATGCGCTAATGGACACGGTGATCGAGGTAACCGGGGCGGACAAGGGGTTCCTCATACTAATCGATGACGGGGAACTCTCGGTCAAGGTAGCCCGAAACCTGGAACGAGAGGACATAGATGACGCCGTGAGCAGGGTCAGCGACACGATTATAAAAAAGGTTCTCTCGCAAAAAGAGCCGCTAATAGTCTCGGATGCCCTAAACCATGATGACTTCTCCACAAGCCAGTCGGTCGTAAATCTGAAGCTCTGCTCCGTGATGTGCGCGCCGCTGACCGATAAAGGCGAGATCACGGGCCTAATCTATGTCGGCAATGACAGCGTAGTGGATCTTTTCGAGCCCGCCGATCTGGAAGTTCTCACCGTTTTTTCCGCACAAGCTTCGCTGATCATATCCAACGCGCTACTCGTAAACTCTCTATGGCGCGAAACCAAAGACCTCAAACGCACCTTGGAAGAGAAGCGGTTCGGAGAGATCATCGGTTCGTGCGACGCCATGCGCGAGGTCTTCCGCCGGATCGAGAAAGTAGCGACCACCGATATCTCCGTGCTGATTACCGGCGAGACTGGAACCGGAAAGGAGCTGGTGGCCCGCGAGATTCACAGGTGCAGCGAGAGAGCAAAAGGGCCCTTTATCGACATCAACTGCGGTGCAATTCCGGAGAACTTGCTGGAATCGGAGCTCTTTGGGCACGTCAGAGGTGCATTTACCGGTGCGACCTCTACCCGTCAAGGCCGCTTCCAGGCGGCGCAGGGAGGGACCCTCTTCCTGGATGAGATCGGTGAGCTACCCGTCTCCCTGCAGGTCAAACTGCTCCGAGCCATCCAGGACAAGACCGTCACCAAGGTAGGCGATACGCGCCCGGAGCCGGTGAACATTCGAATAGTGGCGGCCACGAACAAAGACCTTGATCAGGAAATCAAGACCGGAGCGTTCCGTGAGGATCTCTACTACCGTCTGAATGTCATCTCCGTTCACCTACCGCCGTTGAGAGAACGAGGGGATGATGTGCTGGTCATTTCCCGCTATCTGTTGGACAAGCACGCAAAGGAGTATCAAAGCCGGGTAAGATCCTTCTCGTCCGCCGCCCTCAAGGCAATTCGAAGATACACCTGGCCGGGCAACGTCCGCCAAATGGAAAACCGAATACGAAAGGCGGTCGTGCTCGCCGAGAAACCGACTGTTGGACCTGCCGATCTGGACCTCGGGGAGTCCGCCTTCGATCCGGTAGTGCCGCTCCAGGACGCAATAGAGCACTTCAAGGCCGGTTACATCGATGAGATCCTCGCCAGAAACGCGGGCAACAGAACCAAGACCGCAAAGGACCTCGGTGTCGATCCAAGAACCATCTTTCGCCACTTGGAGCGAAAATCGGGGGAAGACAACCCCAAAGACTGACGCCAATGTCATGCCAAGACGCCACCACAAATGTGTAAACCCCTGATAATAAAGGCCTTACTTGTTGGCGTGGCTATTGCTACCACTCCTGCCTGCATGATTCCGCAGGAGGTGGAGCCAATGTCGCTCCGAGAGACCAGCAACCGGCCACCCATAATCAACTGGCTACAAAACGTTCATCCAACGCAGCCTCGTGTGGAGGTTAACGTAGCCTGCGAGGGCTGGGTCGAGTTTCGCGTCGAGGTCATAGAGATGGACGTCGAACAAGACCTCACGGCGCAGTGGTACTGGAACTATGATCTCGCGGAACCCAACGCATCAGCCTCTTTTCTGCGTGGTCAGGAACTCCGCCCGACAGGAGACGAGTATCGCAGCGTCGATCCGATCGAGCTGCCCATCGCCGGAAGAACGGACCATCGCCTAGGCGCGAACACGCTGGAGCTGTTCGTGGTCGAGAGTGATGCGCTAGTAGATCGTCACGACCGAGAACTGCGCGACTGCAAGGCCGAAGGGTATCCATCCGACTGCATAACCACCTACCCCGCGGTTTGGAGATGGACCGTCGAGAACTATGATGCTCCAGGCGAGTGCGGAGAGCCATCGCCATGAAGCATTTTCGCATGACACTATTGATGCTTGCTGTCCTCCTGACCACGACGTGCGCGGATGAGCTTGAAATGCACGTCCCGTGCATAAGGCAATCCGACTGCCCGGACGGTCAGCAATGCATACTCGGGAGCTGTATGGCCGTACCGGACTTCGAGGTAGATGTGGAGGTTTTCCCCCCCGCTACCTCGGGATATCTCCAGCAGCCTTTGCGTTCCATCGACCTGACCAGCCCTGACGCTTTCGAGATCGTGGTTCCGCCGCCGACCTTGGTACGAGGCGTGCTACATATGAACAAGAAGCCCTTCGAAGGCTCGGCCAGAGTCGCGTTCAGTGCCACGGATCCAGGCCTTCGCCGATCCTCTCTGAGATTCACCACCGAGGTCGACCCCGACACTGAGGAACAATCCTCTTTCGCTGTAGAATTGGTCGGAAGCTTTAGCCGGGGAGGTCTGGATGAGGCCATAACTTACTCGGTGACGGCTACTCCACTTGAAGCCTTGGACTGTTGCGCCGAAGACACCACCTCATGTGCGGTACCTCTCTCAATCAGTGGGATGCGATTCAGCACGGACACGGAAGACTTGGTCCTATCTTTCACCAGCACCCCCACCTTGATCGAAGGGCGCGTCTTCGACTCGGCGGAGGGAGAGCCTCTGCTTCCAAGCGCATCAACCAAGGTCGAGGCCCTTCATGAGCAAGGTGCTCACAGTCTGCCGACAGTAGCCGACGAAGAGGGTCATTTCTGCCTTGCGCTCGATCTCCCGGATCCCGGCCACGAGACCTCTGTCAGACTTCGTATGGCTCCCAGGCCTGAACATCCCTCATTCATCGTTGAGCAGGACGTTGATGTCGTCTCCGGAGAAGCTCACCATGGCATTGAGGTCCACCTCCCCTCTTACGGCGAGTTCGAAAAGGTGACCGGTCGCCTAATCGACCGCGACGATGAACCCATCGAAGGGGCCAGAATCACCTTTGAAGGTGAAGTTACACTCGGGGGCGAATTCAGAACGGAGACATGGACGAATGAGGACGGAACTTTCGAGGTCGAGCTCATGCGCGGAGTCTACGACGCTCGTGCCGTTCCACCCGAGTCCAGCTTGGCGGCCAGAGTGGACATCACCGGTCTTAAGGTAGACCCCGGCTCCGATGACTGGCCGATGACACCGTTCGCCGAGCCTGCTCCTCGCCGGCACTTGCTCTCCGGGGTAGTGGTAAAACCCAGCTCCGAAAGAAAACCTATTCCAGACGTCGAGGTCATCGCCGAGATGACTCCCGCGGTCCAGAATAACGGTGCTAAAATTACTAGATTCACCACGAAGACCGATGAAGACGGGCGGTTCCTGCTGGCTCTAGACACAGGCGCCTACCGCCTGCACTTCAGGCCCGCATGGACCACTGGTCTGCCATGGGTGATCGGCCCTCTGGAGTTCGTGGAGGTCGGTTCCGAACGCGATGTCGGCGTAGTGGTGATGGAGGAGGCTTCGGTCCTGGATGGCAGGGCTCTCGGGCAAAAAGAAGGAGGAACCACCACGCCCCTTGAAGGCGCGCGAGTACAAGTTCACGCCCGGAGAATGGACAAGACCTTCTTCTTGTGGGAAGGGCGGGCTGGTGAAGACGGAA
This sequence comes from Deltaproteobacteria bacterium, assembly GCA_007130885.1. GTDB lineage: Bacteria > Myxococcota > Myxococcia > SLRQ01 > SLRQ01 > SLRQ01. Next base: position 7,250 of record SLRQ01000018.1, on the reverse strand, counting down.
CCTTCCAGGTCGCGCTCCCGCGGAGCCTGGCGGGAAAGGTAGAGACCGCGGCTCCCGAAGAAGAGCCGGCAAACGATTTCTGGTAGAGATTCCCGATCGCTCATGTCTACATCGCGCCAAGCATATCGCCCCTTTCGCGCTGCCGCGTACGTCTTATTCATAGCGGTGGCTACTGTACTGACGGGCTTGGTTCTTCTCAGCGTTGTCCGGGGGCTGGTGGCCGAAGCGAGAGTCGAACCTCCCCCCCGTGACCCTATCGTCAGATCGGCACCAGAGGAATCCATCACCAGGGAAGAGGCTAAAGCTTGTCTCGAGGCTTTCGAATCGCTGCACCTCGAGATAGAAGAAGGGTTCGCTCGCCTACCCTCGCTGGCCGCGACCATGGGGCGGGATACGCTGCGACAATGGACCGATGAGGTCAGGTTATGGGAAGCCGCACGCAGCTCCATCGCGGAAGAGTGCCGATTGAGCGAACCCTCGGGAGGACCCGTGGCGGAGGCTCTATTGCCGGTTGCGAACGCCCTAGATAGACTACTTCGAGCTTTGAGCACTCATGCCACAAGGATGGTTCTCGAGGACGCGCACACATTCGAAGGTGTGTCCACAGCCTTCGAGGAAACGCGTGAGAAGATTCGGGCTTACAGATGAGAAACGGCAAGAGCGCAGGCTTGGCGCAAAACGTCGCGTCACTCATCCGCTGAAGATGTAGCCTCGGCCCGAGCTAGTTGCCGGGCTCTGCCGCGCAGGGCCGCGGCGTGCTCACCAGCCGGATCAGCCTCGGCACCTTCCTGGAATGCTCGCAGAGCATCTTCCAACCGGTCCATCCGCTCCAAGGAATCACCAAGTAGGAGATGGGCGTATCCCAATGTACCGCGCCGAACATGCTCGCCTTCTATGTACGACTTCAGCGCCCGTACCGCTTTCTCATGATTACCGAGCCGGTTCGAGGCAGCGCCTAGGAAGTACGAAGCTTGCGCTCTCACCGACGGCTCGAAGTCTTCTGGAAGATGGTTTCCCTGTTCGAAGACCGTGGTAAGGGCCCGTTCCGCCTCCCGGAGGTTATCCGCCTGGTAAGCACGCCTCCCAAGCTCCCACGAGGACCTCACCAAGTCCCGCCGAAGCTCGGCGGACCGCTCATCGATCAGACGACTCAGGCCCGCCGGCACACGGTCAATCTCGATGCCCTCCAAATCCTCCAGAGCCGAGAGTCGCTCTTCCTCGGATTCAGATGTCAGGCCTTCATAAACAGCCATGACGGCTTCCGTGGCTTCCTCGAGCGACGACGAAGCGAGCTGAGCCGCCTCGGCGTCCTCCTCGGCGGCCGAGATCCTGGCGGCCGCATCCGCCACGGCCTCCTCAATCACCTCGCGCTCGCCTCCTAAAAAAAGTGTCGTACCAAAGATCGCCACCGTCGCGGCAACCCCCGCGAAAAGCGCATATGCACCGATGCTACTCAGCAGTTGACGGCGCTGGAACCGCTCCTGGGTTTTTCCTATCGCCTTGATATCCGCATGCATGGTGCGCATGAGGTTGTCACTCTTTATTACGAGCGTGCGCGCCTCATACACCTCCGTGCGAAGATCCGACAGCTGCTTTTCAAGGTCATCTCGCTCTGTCATGACTGCCTCTCGATTCTGTCTGCCAAGGACGAGGCTCTGGCGGAAACACGATAAAAACTCCGCCCCACAGCAAGTTACCACCCGCATCGAGTGTGCGTCTCTCTCCACCTACCTCCGCCTCTATCCGAGAGAAGAAAGTCCACCTGTCCTCCAAGAACAAACCGACGCGATCGGTCAACGGAGCCAGAGCCCCTGCCCCGAGGAAGAGCCCCTGCGTCGCCCCCTCCTTGTACGCTCGGTCGGACGTAACCCCCATGAGATGGTAGCCGCCCCCTCCTACCCCGTAGAGCCACACTGGTCCGATCCGCAGTAGATGAACGCCTCCGGCCACTCTCACATCACCCACGAACACCCTAAGAGAGGAGACGGCAGTGGCGTCTGTTAGGCCCAAGCTCTCTGGATCGACTTCTCCGGTCCAGCCCCCTATCTCTATTCCTATGAACCAGCGCTCGTCGGCTTGCCAACTGAACCTACCTGCCCCTCCAAAACTATGCGAGCCCCGCAATGGCTCGAAACGCCATCCTGGGCCGAGATCGACTCTGCCGCCGTTCGGAACCACCAACGCATCTGCTCTAGCATCAAAAGGAGAGAGTGCGACGGACACAGCGAAAGCAGCCGCAACAACGAGCAGGCATCGGTTGCAAACGAAAGCGACTTTACATTTGCTCATTACCTACCCGTTTAGCACAAAAACGAGGTCGTTCCCCTTTTCCTCCACCCGAGCGTCAGATCCCAGTGCCAGACCTCGAGGGCGCGCCCTCAGCCATCGGCGGGACGGCGAAACGTCAACCGGCGACGGCACCCGCCAAGGTCATCGATGTCGACCCGAATCATCCGTGGATCCACCAGCTCCGGAACCTTATCGATCCATTCGATCAATACGACTCCCGTCTCGGCAAGGTCCGGAAGGCCGGTAGCCTCGACCTCGTCCATGTCGGACACCCGATAGAGGTCCACGTGGAAGACCCTCACCTTGCCGAGATATGTGTTCACGATAGCAAAGCTGGGACTGGTCACAGCCTCCTCCGTCACCCCTAGACCCTCGCAGATCCCCCTCACGAGCACGGTCTTGCCCGCGCCAAGGGGACCTGCGATTCCGACGCAGTCGCCTTCCGTGAGCTTCTTCGCCAATTCCCGGCCGGCCTCGCGGGTCTCCGAATCGCTGTCGGTCATGACGATTCGATGTTGGTCGTGGCCTCGCACCTCATCTCTTACCATTCAAGATCTCTCCAAACCTCGCAAAGCTCGAGAGCCACATCGCCGGCTATTGAACCGGCTCGTCCCGAACGGGCACCCGCACCTTCTCCCGCGACTGCATGTACGAACACCCCTACCCTGCAGGCATCACCCGCCGGCATCCCAGAAGCCAGGAGGGCCGCGATTACTCCCGTCAGGACATCGCCCGTCCCCCCAGTGGCCAGAGCCGGCCCTCCACGATCGCAAACTGCAATCGCACCGTCAGGATCGGCTACAATGGTACCAGCGCCCTTCAACACCAGATGAGTGCCGCTCTCACGCGCCAGCTTCGATGCAACTCCGAGCCGATCGGCCTGCACGAAAGAAACGTCCCGCTGAATGAGCCGCGCCATCTCCAATGGGTGCGGCGTCAGGACTACCGGAGCATTGCTTATCCCCGCCAGGGCATCCGTCCGTCCTTCAAGGGCGTTGATGCCGTCTGCATCCACCACCATGGGCAGACCCGTTTCGCGCGCCAGATTCTCTATTAGTGCTCCTGTCTCCGGTCCGCGCGAAATTCCCGGCCCGACGGCAATCACACTCTTTCCGGTAGCGGCATCCAGCAAGCCGGACAGGTCGGCAAGACCGAGCGGACCATCGCCGGGAAGCACGATTCCCATGGCTTCGGGCAAGGTGGCACTCAAGGACACCTCTCCCCCCTTCCTAGTTGCCAAGGTAGTAAGGCCGGCACCGGCGCGAAGACTTCCATGACAAACAAGAGCCGCGGCCCCGGGACGCTCCGGACAGCCGGCCACGACAAGCACATGACCGAATGTCCCTTTGTGCGCGTCACTCGATACGACCGGCAGAAGAGCCTTGATCCCCTCATCGGTAAGAAGGTGACACGGCGGTGATTCAAGCGTGCTCTCCACCTCGGACGGAAGCCCGATATCGGCTACGGCAACCTTTCCAGCGAGCACCGCGCCCGGATGAAGAATGAGTCCGCGCTTCAAATAGCCGAAGGTAACGGTGGAGTCGGCCCGCACCGCCCTTCCCATCACCAGCCCAGAATCGGAGTTCACCCCGGACGGTACGTCCAGAGCCAGAATGGCGCAGCCGCGATCTCGAAGAAGATTCACCTCATCGATTAGAGAGGCTATCAGCCCCGTCACCTCGCGCCGCAGGCCGGTCCCGAGCAAGGCGTCGACCACCACATCGCCCGGTTGCAGCTTGGATAAAGGGCCTTTATCACCTCGAGGCTCCACTGGAATCCGCAAACGATCCGCTATGCGGGCGTTGACCTCGGCGTCCCCTCGCAGATCTTCCATATCCTTGCCCAATACCAGCGAGACCGGCACCCCTCTTTCGTGCAGCCACCGGGCCACCACGAAGCCATCCCCGCCGTTGTTGCCTCCACCGCAGTAGACTACTGCCCGCCGGCCACCATGCTCCGCCAGTAAAGACAAGGCTTCCTCCGCGGATGCTCGCCCTGCATTCTCCATCAACACCACGCCTGGAATGCCAAGAACATCGATGGCGTGCTGATCGCAGCCTCGCATCTCTTCGGCTTTAAGAACCCTCTGCATATCAGTCCTCCAGCACGACCACGGCAACGGCCATGTCTCTTTCGTGGGTAATAGAGAGATGAATGCGTCTTACTCCTCGATAGGAAATGATCTCTGCCGCCTTCCCGGTGACCACAAGCGAAGGGGGCCCTGCCTCCCGGACGACCTCTGCGTCGTGCCACCTCATTCCGGCAGGTGCTCCGATGGCCTTTACGAAAGCCTCCTTCGCCGCAAATCGAGCACCGTAGGCCAGCGCCGAGTCGAGCCTTCGATCGCAAAAAGCTCGCTCTCTATTCGTGCAAATGCGCCGCTTGAACCGCTCGCCGAGCGGTCCCGAAAGAATCTTCCTAATCCGGCTTGCGTCCGCCAGATCTATACCCACCCCTATGATCGCCATGGAATACTTTGTTGCAGCCTGCCCGAGGGCGGCCCCTTTGAAGGGCATCACCTAGCCATGAGAGCCAGCATGTCCCTCACGGCACGCTCGAACCCGTGAAACAAGGCACGAGCGACTATGGCATGTCCGATGTTCAGCTCCGTTATCTCCTCGATAGCCACCACCTCTCTTACATTGTGGTAGTGCAGCCCGTGTCCAGCCGCCACCATCAATCCTGCCTCTGAAGCCTCCCGCGCCGCGAGGGTCAGTCGGTCCAGCTCTTCCCGGCGCTCTCGCCCTTCCGGCAGATCACACCATGTGCCGGTGTGCAGCTCGACTATCGTGGCTCCCACATCACAGGTAGCGGCTACTTGAGCGGGGTCGGGATCTATGAACAGACTGACGGCTATCCCCTGCTCGGTGAGTCTTCTGGTTGCCTCGGCAATATCGGCCCAACGGCCGGCCACATCCAGCCCACCTTCCGTGGTCAGCTCTTCTCTTCGTTCCGGGACGAGCGTCACCTCATCGGGTTTCACATCGATGGCTACCTCGACCATCTCGTTCGTTGCGGCCATCTCCAAGTTGAGCCTGGTCTGGACGGTCCTTCGCAACAGCCGCACGTCACGGTCTTGAATGTGCCTTCGATCCTCCCTTAGATGCACCGTAATTTGATCGGCTCCAGCAAGCTCCGACATAGCGGCGGCCAAGACGGGATCGGGATAGATGGTTCCTCGCGCCTGCCGTAGAGTTGCTACGTGGTCGACGTTTACTCCTAGTCTCAATCGCTCCATGGTTGCTTGCTATAGCATTCAACGCCGCTCCAGTCCCATATCGTTGCCGAAAAAGCCCCTCGAGCTTTCGGTAAGGACTTGGACATCATCACGGTGTAAGCGGTATAAACCGTGCAAGCCGAAGCTAAACCAGATGGACTTTCGTCACATAACTACAATCAAGGTCCAGTTTCGTGACGTCGACTCCCTGGGTCACGTCAACAACGCTGTGTACCTAAGCTACCTGGAGACCGGCCGGGTGGAGTTCTGCGAACAGGCCTTCGGTCCCGAAGGCTTCGAGCGATTCCCCTTCATCTTGGCAGAGGTTAGGGTCAAGTTCTTGGCGCCGGCCTTCATGAGCGAGCTGATCGAGCTTTGGATGCGCGTCTCAGATGTAGGCCGCAAATCCTTCCGCTTCGAGTATCACCTTCGTGCCAACGAAGATGAGCGAATGATATGCGAGGCCGAGTCCGTTCAAGTCATGTACGACTATCGGGCGGGAAAAACAACGCCGGTCCCAAGTGAGTGGCGGCGGATTGTGGAGAGCTTGTAAGCAAGCCCGCCTTGCACTGCTAAACCTGAGATCGTGATCCTGGTTTAGAGACTCAATCCACGCAGACTCTCGAAGCGGCGCAGTGCTCGGCGGTGGACAGCCAATCGCCCAGACCGCCTTCACAAGCCCAGAGCTTTGCTCGAGTCATGCAGGTGTCGAACTTGTCCCCGTTGATGCGTCCTTCGCCGCAATCATCGGCGGGCCACATCGAGTTGAAGCTGTGCCGTTCGTTAATGATGCATTCGTCATAGTCTGAATGCAGACCGTTACTGCCGAGGTTGTCGCATCGCCTCGCTTCGTCACAGACTTCCTCGGCGGCCAAGTCTACGTATCCCATTCGATCGGGCTCGCAACCGACCATGAAGGCGGCAACCGCGAGCGCGCCGGTAATGCGGACAATGACTGATGTTTTCATCTTGATCCTCATGCAATCCCCTAACGCAAAAAATACCTGGGTTCTTCCTCGCGAGTCTACCTCATGTTGATCCGTTCGCTCTCATGAAAAACGAGCTTTCTCCTTTGCGAGTATGCCAACCAAATTCGGCAAAACGGCTCGAGGCCGTTTCCATCACGACCAGCCGAGCAAAAACGGTTCACCCGTGGTATGCTTCAATTGGGACAGTGATTGAAGGCATGAACCGATTGAGAGGGAGTGCGGAGCATGCGATGCAACGGTCTTTCCTATGGTTCTCCGGGTGGGGATATCGGTCAAGGCAGCGGGGCGGTTAGGGGTTTCGGTTTTTTTCGAACGCTGTTGATTGCGTTCGCATCGACGCTGCTATTTGCCGGCTGTGACTGCGGCGGCACCGAGGCTGAACAGGCGGCCGAGCAGGTGACTCGGCTGGCCTTCTCGGTGCAGCCTTCGGACTCCGCGGCGATGCACCCTATCTCGCCGGCGGTGGAGGTGGAGCTTCGAGACTCCGGCAACGACCGGGTCGAAGGTGCGGAAGGTCTGATCTCGCTGTCCTTGGCGGAGGGTCCTGAAGGGGCCGAGCTTGGCGGCACCGTCGAGGTCGAAGCGGAGGACGGGACCGCCATTTTCAACGACCTGTTCCTCGCCGCGGAGGGCATCTACCGGTTGGCGGCCGAGTCCGAAGGGCTTTCGACGGTGCAAAGCGCATTGTTCGAGATAAAGAGTTCGGTGCCCAGCCGCTTCTCGGTGGAGGTGTCGCCGGATGAGATCGTCGCCGG
>SLRQ01000046.1 GCA_007130885.1 Deltaproteobacteria bacterium | reverse complement strand
GAGCAGCGTGGTCTTGCCCGCGCCGTTGGGCCCAATCACGCCCACCCGATCACCACGCAGGATGCTTGTGGAGAAATCGCGGACGATGGGCGTCTCGCCGTAGGAGAAAGACAGACCCTCGACCTTAGCCACCACCTTTCCCGTGCGCTCGGCATCCAGGAGACGCATCCTCGCGGTGCCCTGGTGCTCCCGGCGCTGCCCGCGCTCCTCGCGCATTCGCTCGAGCGCACGCACCCTACCCTCATTGCGGGTGCGGCGGGCCTTGATACCGGTGCGGACCCAGGCCTCCTCCTGCTCGAGCCGCTTGTCGAAGCGCGCGCGCTCGACCGTCTCCGCCTCCAGCAGTGCCTCCTTGCGGGCGACGAAGGTGTCGTAGTCGCATGTGAAATCGAACAACCTGCCCCGGTCGATCTCGACGATCCTGGTGGCCACCCGCCGCAGGAAGGCGCGGTCGTGAGTGACGAAGACCAGTGTCAGATCCTGGGTGAGGAGGAACGACTCCAGCCACTCTATCGAGGCGACGTCCAGGTGGTTGGTGGGCTCGTCGAGAAGCAACACGTCCGGCTCGCAAGCCAGCGCGCGGGCCAGCAGGACACGCCTGACCAGACCGCCCGAGAGCGTCTCCACCCGGGCCTCGGCGTCCAACCTCAGCCGCGAGAGGACACGCTCCAGGCGACCTTGAAAGGCCCACTCGTCCTCGCCGGCAGGCCTCGCACGGGCCACGGTCCCGAGCACCGTGCCCACCAGATCCTTCGGCACGTCTTGTGGCAGGCAAGCGACCCGAAGCCCGCGCTCGCGGTCGATCACGCCCGCGTCGGGCTCCCGCTCCGCGGAGAGCAGGGAGAGCAGCGTGGTCTTGCCGGAGCCGTTTCTGCCGAGAAGCCCCACCCGCTCGCCTCTCTCGAGCTGGAAGTCCAGATCGTCGATGACTGGAGGGCCGCCGAAGGCGACGCGGATCTCACGGAGGCTGAGCAGCGGCATGGGAATGGTCTTGGTGTCTTGGGTCGAAGTCGCGGCCGGCCGGCCGGTGGCCTGGCGACGCCGGCTCGACGAGCGACGTTCTACTCGACACGACGGGAGCGATGGAACCCCGGAGGGCGGTAAGGGGCGAACCCCTGCCCTACAACGCATCGCACAGGCAGCCGGAATTCGGGGCGGCGTCACCGGATCGAAGAAGGAAGCGGTGTGGGTGCGATGCCCCGAAGCCCCGCCGAGTGTGGCATAAGAGCCGGGGCGCATAGTGTGTTCCGCTCAGGCGGACGATGAGGACAAAGATGGCGGAGACGGCAATAGACATCCGAAACGTCAACAAGACCTTTGCCGGCAAGAAAGCGGTCGACGACGTCAGCTTCCAGGTCGAGGCCGAGACCTGCTTCGGCTTCCTCGGGCCGAACGGCGCGGGCAAGACGACCTTGATGAAGATGCTCTACAACAGAGCGGTACGAGACGACCGCGGCGGCACCATGAACGTCTTCGGCTTCGACCCGGCCAAGCAGGAGCTGTGCATAAAGCATCTGTCCGGGGTAGTGCCTCAAGAGGACAGCCTGGACGAGGAACTCGACGTCGTTCAGAACCTGCGGGTGTATGCGCAATTCCACTCCATGGATTCGAAGCGGGCGGAGGGCAGGATAAAGGAACTGCTCGAGTTCATAGAGCTCGCCGATAGAGCCAAAGCGAAGATCAGGGAGCTATCCGGAGGGATGAAGCGCCGTCTGGTGCTCGCCCGCGCGCTGATCAACCAACCGAGGCTCCTGATCCTGGACGAGCCTACGACAGGTCTCGACCCGCAAGTCAGGCATCTGATCTGGGACATGATCCGGCGGCTGAAGCGACAGGGAGCGACCATCCTGCTCACCACTCATTACATGGAAGAAGCCTTTCAGCTCTGCGACAGACTCGTCATCATGGACAAGGGGCGGGTGGTGCTGGAAGGCGTCCCACAGGATCTGGTCGAGGAGACAGTGGAGCGGTACGCGCTGGAGTCCTACGAGCTGGGAGCGGATGACACCTGCGCGCAGGCGCCTCTCCCTTCCTCCGTGCGCGTGGAGAGCTCGCAGCAGAGCACGCGCCTGTTCAGCGACGAGATGGACGACCTCAAGACGGCGGCCGAGATCCTCGGCCTTGGACGGTTCCACCTGCGACAGAGCAACCTGGAAGACGTGTTCCTTCGAACGACGGGGAGGTCGCTGAATGCGCAGCAGTGAGTCGTCGCCGTTCCCTTCCCGAAGCCGGCGTCTCTACGGCGTGTGGTACCGGCACGTGCGCGTGTACACGCGCCACATATTCAGCAACGGCCTGCCTCCCTTCCTGGAACCGATGATCTTCCTGGCGGGCATCGGCCTCGGCCTCGGCAGATTCATCACGGACACAATGGAGGGGCTCGAGTTCCTGACCTACATCGGCACCGGCCTCCTGATGACCAGCGCAATGTTCACGGCGGCCTTCGAGTGCAGCTTCGGCACCTTCATTCGGCTGGAGTTCGAGAAGGTCTATGACGGCATGCTGACCAGCCCCATGACGGTAAACGACCTGATTGTCGGAGAGATCATATGGGCGGGGACGAAGGGCTTCTTCTTCACGGCGGCGGTGCTGTTCGTGTTGGCGGCGTTCGGGGTGGTTCCACTTCCCATGAGCCTCTTCGCGCCGTTACTGGGTTTCGCCACGGCGGTCATGTTCGCCTGTCTTTCCCTTTACATCACGTCGTTCGTGAAGACGATCAACCACTTCAGTTTCTATTTCACCGGCTTCATCTCGCCCATGTTCTTCTTCTCGGGCGTCTTCTTTCCCATCGCCAGCCTGCCCGCCCTTCTCCAGCCGGTCGCGGAGCTTCTGCCGTTGACTCACTCCGTACGGCTGACTCGCGCGCTGGCGGTCGGCAGCTACGACCACGCCCTGTGGTGGAGCGCCGCCTACATCGTGGTGTTCACGAGCCTGTTCGGCTTCCTGGCGATCAGAAGGCTGCGGAGGCGGTTGATCAGTTAGCGGGGCGCTGCTTGCAGGCGTCCCACCGCAGCAACATCTCTCGTCGCCGGCCTCCGCTGTCCAGATCTAGTCGGGTGGCACCCAGATCTGATGGCACCCAGATCTGGTCCCAGAACCCACGCAGATCTAGTCAGATCTAGTCGGGTGGCACCCAGATCTCCCGGATCTAGTTGGGTAGGACCTGTCTAGAGCTCAATCGTCGGACTCCATGGAAGGATTCCAGACCTCCCATACCTTCCCGACGAGATCGGGTCCTGGTTTCAACGTCGGCTTGCCAGGCTTCCAGCCCGCGGGCGTGGCCTCCGAGCCTTTGCCCTCCCTGACCAACTGATAGGCTTGGATCTGCCGGATGGTCTCGGCCACGTTCCTGCCGACCGGAGGAGTCAGAACCTCGTAGGCCTGAATGACACCGTCCGGGTCGATAATGAAGCGGCCGCGATTTTCCACGCCCGCGTCGACGTTGTAAATGCCGTAGGTCGTCCCTACTCGCCCTCCGCCATCGGAGAGCATCGGGAAGGGGACGCCTCCCTCGACCATCTTCGAAATCTCGTTGTCGTTCCACATCTTGTGGACGAAGACGCTGTCCACGCTCATCGAAAGGACTGCAACATCCAACTTTTCGAACTCTGCATTCTTATCGGCGACCGCCGATATCTCGGTCGCTCAAACGAAGGTGAAATCACCTGGGTAAAAGCAGAGCACCACCCACTTCCCCAAATAATCGGACAGTTTCACAGAGGTGAACTTGCCCTTGTGATAGGCGGGTGCGGTGAAATCCGGCGCGGGTTTTCCAACTTGAATCATGGAACTTTTTTCCTTTTTTGACTCTTCGCTTTGTCTGGTTTCTTCCTCGGCTTCGTGCTGACCGACTGGGCCTCCGGTTGGACGCGCGCAGCCGATGGGTTCCTCTTCCGACATGCGGAAACTCCTGTTCAGTGGTTTGTGGTGATTCCTTGTGGCTGGTGTAGAGGCGATCTCGAGAGCGACGTGAGCCCGCATCTCAACGCTGACAAGCCTAATGCACAGTGACGGATCATGCCATTCGGAAAATACGGGGACCGTTTCCCTCCCGATCTAGTCCCCAGATCTAGTCGGACAGATCTAGTCGGATGGCACCCAGATCTGGGCATCAAGTTCCACAGGGTGATCCCGGGCTTCATGGTGCAGGTCGGGGATCCGAAGACCCGCGCGGACAGACCCGATTGGGGAACCGGCGGACCCGGTTACAGCTTCGACGATGAGTTCGCTTCCGGGTTGAAGCACGATCGTCCCGGCATCGTTTCCACGGCCAACGCCGGTCCGGGCACCAACGGCTCACAGTTCTTCATCACGGAGGGGCCGACTCCACACCTCGACGGCCGACACGCCGTCTTCGGCGAGGTCGTGGAGGGCATGGAGGTGGTAAGAGCTATTGCGAACGCGCCCAGGGACGCACGTGATCGCCCCAACGAACCGATCGAGATCACATCGGTGGAAATCCATCGCGGCTGAAGACCCCCTCGATGCTATTGTGGACCCTCGGATATGGAACCCTTTTCCCAGGAGGCATCATGATGACGTCGAACCGGTCGTGCCCGAATCCAACCGCGCGGTGTGGATCTGCTGATGTCAAGTACCGCCTATATCTCGCGAGGATTGTCCCGGCGCTGCTCATGGCCGCGACGCTCGTGCTCTCGCAGGCAGCCTGCGGCAACGACACGCCTCAAGGGAATGCTCTGGTGAAGATCCATGTCGAACCTGCCGGAGAGAACTGTCCTTACGGGGGGCACAAGGTGGAGAGTGGCATCGATAGGAACGGAAACGGTGTCCTCGATCCTTCCGAGATCACCGCCACCTCCTATATCTGCGACGGGGCACCGGGATCCGACGGATTGACATCGATCATAAACACGACACAGCTTGAACCCGGAGACGAAAACTGCCCCGAGGGCGGCTACAAAATCGAGGTCGGTCTCGACTCGAACCGGGACGGAGAGCTGGACCCGTCCAATATCGAATCCACATGGTATGTTTGCAATGGACCGGAAGGCACGGACGGCGGTGATGGCGCGGACGGCAAGGAGGCGCTGGTGAACACGACGCCCGAAGAGCCGGGCGAGAACTGCGTCCACGGAGGATACAAGGTCGAATCGGGTGTCGATGCGAACGGCAACGGTGTGCTGGATCCCTCCGAGGTTTCGTCGACATCGTACGTTTGCAACGGCGAGCCTGGAGCCACCGGGCAGGAAGGCGCGAAGGCGCTGGTAAACACGACGCCCGAAGAGCCGGGCGAGAACTGCGCTCACGGCGGATACAAGGTGGAGTCGGGTGTCGACCTCGACGGCGACGGCGTGCTCGATCCATCCGAGGTCACCTCAACCTCCTACT
>SLRQ01000099.1 GCA_007130885.1 Deltaproteobacteria bacterium | reverse complement strand
TGACGAGAACGAGAAGATTCGGGCGCATCTAGAGTGGCTCACCGATTCGGACTCGCGGTGGAGAGGAACGGCCTCTGTACGTCTGCGAGACTGGACTCGGCAACCTGAGAGATCGTTTCCGTTGGTGCTGGACTTCTTGGCCCGAGAGGACATAGACGACAACGCGCAAGAGATCGCCACAGGGCTGCTCTCCCAGCGCGGGTATGCGCCGGCCACCGGGCCCGGCGGCTGCCTCATCGCCGTGCCGGAAGACGGTGGACCTCCGATTCTGCAAAAGGACTGCCGCCCACAAGACGAGCCCTGAAAAGGACGCCACAAGCCCAGTCGTGAGAAGAGCGCCTCTGCCGATCCGCATCACCCTCCAAAAAGGCACTCTGCCGGGACGAGTAGGCGCACGACGCCTCTATCAACTCAACAATTCAATCTCTCATTGAGAATGCGTCTCATGTGCGGGAGAGCGCACGCCCTCAAAGCCTAAATGGGCTCCGGGGAAGACGTCGAAGGAGGCACTCGTACCGGTACGAGTTGACCTTTTCGTTTGGCCTCCATGAACGTGCGGCCGTACATATTCTCCGCCGCTCGTTGATTATGCATGCTGCACAAAACCCTGAGTGTGTCCACCGCGTGCTTGCCGGTCCTTGCAAAACCCTCGACATGGTCGAGCTCGAGCCGGCGCCGCTCCGGACACCGGTGGCCCCGCTCATCCACAAAGGTGCACTGCTCTCCATCCCGCTCCAGCACGGCACGGCGAATGTCCACGGGAATGTACCGTGACGATCGTCTCTTCCGCCCCCTGTCCGCAGGTCGGCTCTTTGCGCGAACATCTCCATTACGTTCATTCCGTGCCGGCGAAGGCCTGTCTTCAACCGCGACCTTCAAGAGCTCAACGGAGCGATTTGCGGACTCCGCTGCTCTTTCAGACATCCTCTCGTTTTCACTCTGCTCTTTGCTTTTCGCTGCTGCTTTCTCCTTCGAGCCGTCGTGAAGCCCGCATCCATCCGCAAGACGAGGCTGGGTGAGGCTCCCGGGCCGTTTAGCTTACATAGAGGCGTCCAGGCTCTCCGTGGCGCCGCCGCGAAGAGGCTCCGCGACATTGCTCGTTCAAGCTACGAAAGGGCTCTCAATAGAAATCGACATGAAAGCCAAATAAAGCGACATGCCGGTTAAATATTACAGTATCAGCGAACAAGTCGTCGTTTGAGGTTATAAGTGATACTGCGAAGCCTTCTCAATAAACGTCTTTTGTGCAGCGCAGGCGGAGATGAACGCCGGGCGAGTTAGGAAGAGGGTGTGTAGCGTAGGTGGAGATGAACACCGGGCGCGCCGGGAAGACCGTGTGTGTAGCGCAGGTGGAGAGGGGCTCCGGTGCGAGTGAGTAAGTAGGTGTGTGTGTTGATCGATAGGCCCCTACTGCCACGTCCTTTGGGGCATCGGTGATAACGCGAAGCTGTTTCAATAGTCCGAAGAAGAAGGTCTGGAGGCGGTTCTTGGACGTGCCCCAAAATAAGGGACTCGTACCGGGACGAGTAGGCGCATGCCGCCTCCGTTCGCCCGCCTCCATTCGCCTGGCACCTGCCACGGGCACCTGCCACGGCCTCCATTCGCCTGGCACCTGCCACGCCATTCGCCTGGCACCTGCCACGGCCGCCACGCCATTCGCCTGGCACCCACGCCATTCGCCTGGCACCTGCCACGCCGCCTGCCACGCCGGGCACCTGCCACGCCGGCACCTGCCACGCGGGCATCTGCCACGCGCATCGTTATCTTGCTTCTGTCGGTGTGCGCGGTTGGCGCGACGGGGGCGGGTTGTTGGGGCGGGCTCGACGTCGATCCGGAGTGCTACTCGGAGGAGCGGATCCGGGAAGGCAGGCTGCATGAGTACGAGAGCAGCAGGTATGGCTTCCAGAGACAGGCCGATCGGTTTCACCAGGACCTAATGCACGTAGCGGACGTGGACGTCGTCGTGGGTCGCTTCAACGCAGGTAACTTCGCACCCTTTCCGGCGGATAGCCCTAACGTGTCACTCTCCAAGGGGATCCTTCAGAAACGACCCGGCTTGCACCCTGCCGTTCCGCGGAGTAAACCGCAGACAATCGAGGTGCGTCAAAGGTGCTGGATAAAGATCGCTACAAGGACATGCTGAATAGGCTTTTCGCGGCGCAGCGACTCGGCGTTCGTTTCGAGCTCGAGAGAGTGCGTCGTGCTCTGCGCCACTTGGGAGAGCCCCAGGAGCGGGTGGGACCGGTGATTCTGGTGGGCGGGACCAACGGGAAGGGCTCCACCGCCGCCATGATCGAGTCGTGCCTTCGAGCCGAAGGATTTCGTACCGGGCTATTCACTTCTCCGCATCTGGCTCGATTCACGGAGCGGTTTCTCGTTGCCGGACGAGAGGTCGAGCCTGGGCGCCTTCTCGAGCACCACGATGAGATCCGTCTCTCGGTTCCGGAAGTGGAAGCTCTCACTTTCTTCGAGCTTGCGACTCTCCTGGCGGTCCTATGTTTCGCGGAGGCCGACACGGAGGTGACGGTGCTCGAGGTTGGGATGGGTGGCCGGCTGGATGCCACGAACGCCATGGAGCCGTTGGTGTCTGTCGTAACAGGCGTTGCTCTAGACCATCAAGACATGCTGGGACACGATATCGAGTCGATAGCGAGAGAAAAGGCCGGGATTTTTCGGCAGGGGCGTCCCGCTATAATTGGGGCGGCCGGGCTCTCCCGGGGAAGAGTTCTGCTGAAGAGGTCAGCGGTATCTATGGGCGCATGTCCCGTAGTTCTGGCCGGCGGAGCCGATGAACTGCCGGCTGTGCAGTGCCGGTCCCTGACCGTTCGAGGGCGGCATCAACGGGCTAACGCGTGTTGTGCGATGTCCGCCTTGGACGCACTCTCGGGTTGTGGCGGCCCGCGGGTGACGGATGATAACCGGCTTGTCGGACTTGCTTCTCTGCGCTGGCCGGGCAGGCTGGAGACTTTGGAGGGTTCTCCTCCCGTACTCCTGGATGCAGCGCATAACCCACAGGCCGCGAGCGCTTTGGCGGAGGCACTTGGGGCCAGGAGCCCCCGTCGTCTTGGCGTAATGGTGGGCGTATCCGAAGGCAAGGACGCGGCTGGAGTTCTAGAGCCCGTACTAAGGCTCGCCGACCATGCGGTATTGACGCAGGCTCCGGGCCCTCGCGCGATGGCTGCAGAGAAGCTGGCCGCGGCTGTCGGCGGAAATGTCTTGAAGCCCGATTGTTCACCAATCGTCGAGCCTGATCCTCATGTCGGCCTTCGCCGTCTTCTTGAAAAGCTCTCCTCGGGCGATTGTGCCGTGGTCTATGGATCGCTTTTTCTGATAGGAGCCATTCGCAGCCGGTTGCTTGGGGAGGAAGTGGACCCCGTCCCCGTTCGGGATCCCGGCCCCGCTTCCTCCATGAGATAAGAGCATTCGGCGGTTCATCGGTCTCGAAGTGAACCTCGGCTCGTCGTACACCCGCGCGCGCTCGGAGAGAGTCGCGAGAAAGTCCCGGTAACGCTCTGCCTCTGCCGCGATCCGCACCACCGCTCGCCACATACCACTGCTCGCCATGCCGCGCTCCCGCGCGCGTTCGAAAAAAAACTCGCCCGATGCCTGATTCAAAAGGCCTACTTTGCATTCCGACTCTTCCTCGCCTTCAGATTGACCCCAAGCGATCGAAATACCTCGGGATTCCTCGCCAAGCGACTTGGACGATAGAGGGGATTTCTTCCGGTTTACTATTCTTGACACGGAGGTGGCGGCGCACTACGAGCCTTCGAGGCCGGCTTCCGCCATTGCGAAGCCTTCGAGATGGCTGTAGATCCTGTCGGGATATGTTACGAAAATACGAAGAAGTGGAGCAATAAGGATGGACAGGGAACGATACTCACCCGCGGATTTCGAGTCCGAATGGCAACGCCGATGGCGCGAACAAGGCCTTTTCGCCGCGCGAGAGGATGACGACCGGCCTCGCACTTATGTGTTGGAGATGTTTCCTTATCCCTCCGGTCACATGCATATGGGGCATGTTCGCGTTTACGCAATAGGCGACGTGCTCGTTCGCTTCCTGCGAATGCAAGGACAGAACGTACTTCACCCCATGGGGTTCGATGCTTTTGGGCTTCCAGCCGAAAATGCCGCCATTGAGGAGGGCATCCAT
The DNA here is from genome assembly GCA_007130885.1 of Deltaproteobacteria bacterium. Taxonomy (GTDB): domain Bacteria; phylum Myxococcota; class Myxococcia; order SLRQ01; family SLRQ01; genus SLRQ01. The sequence goes on along the minus strand of SLRQ01000099.1, from coordinate 14,762 downwards.
CCATCCGTACGCACTCGTGAGAACATCTCATCGTTCAGAAGCCAGATGGAAGCGCTTGGTTACGCCTTTGACTGGGACAGGTGCTTTGCAACATGTGACCCCCACTACTATCGCTGGAACCAATGGTTCTTCCTCCGCATGATGGAGAAAGGACTTGCGTATCGTCGCACGGCCAAGCTCAACTGGTGTCCCTCTTGCGCGACTGTTTTGGCCAACGAGCAGGTCGAGGACGGCCTGTGCTGGCGTTGCGGCACTGCTGTTTCAGAACGCGAGATGCCGCAGTGGGCGCTGCGTATTACGGCCTATGCCCAGGAGCTTCTCGATGACCTAGAGAAACTGGAAGCCTGGCCTGACGCCATCGTTACCATGCAGAGAAACTGGATCGGCCGCTCCGAGGGAGTTGAAGTGGCTTTTCCTGTCGAGGGCGATGGTGAGCATGAGCCCATTCAGGTTTTTACGACCCGGGGCGATACCATTTTTGGGGCTACCTACCTGGTTCTTGCGCCGGAACATCCACTTACTCCGCGTGTAACTACGAGTGATAGGCAAAGCGAGGTTGAAGACTTCGCGAGCAGGGTCGCTGCCACTGATCCAGCGGTGAGAACGAGCCCCGACTCCGAGAAGCAAGGGGTATTCACGGGGGCCTACGCGACCAACCCTTTCACGAGAGAACGCATACCGATTTGGGTGGGCAACTTCGTACTATCCGAGTATGGAACCGGGGCAATCATGAGTGTGCCCGCTCATGACGAGCGGGATTTTCGTTTTGCCAGGAAGTACGAAATCCCCATCAAGGTCGTCGTTCAGCCGTCCGTTGGAGAGAATCTCTCGCCCAACACCATGGAGGAAGCGTTCACCGGTGATGGTGTGCTCGATGAAAGCGGTCCGTATACGGGCATGACCTCCGCCGAAGCCAGGGAAGCCATAGGAGCCTTCGTTGAGGAAGAAGGCATCGGCGTTCGTACGGTGAACTGGCACCTTCGGGATTGGGGTATATCGAGGCAACGTTATTGGGGAACGCCGATACCTGTCATTCATTGTGAACGTGACGGGCTCGTTCCGGTACCGGATGAGGATCTGCCGGTGGAGTTGCCCCAAGATGTACCTTTTACCGGCACGGGTGGGTCGCCGTTGGAGCAGGCGGAAGAATGGGCCGATGTGGAATGTCCGATGTGCGGCGGGCGTGCCCGGCGCGAGACAGAAACCATGGACACTTTCGTGGACTCCTCCTGGTACTACGCAAGATACTGCGACGCCGCGAATGAACAGTTGCCTGTCGATAAGGAAAAGGCGGACCGGTGGCTGCCTGTGGACATCTATGTGGGAGGTCCGGAGCATGCGGTCATGCACCTGCTGTACTTTCGGTTTTGGCACAAGGTCATGCGTGACCTCGGTCTTCTTTCAAGCGATGAGCCGGTAAGACGTCTAGTAACACAAGGCATCGTCATGAAGGGCGGCGCAAAGATGTCGAAGTCGCTCGGCAACACTGTTTCGCCGGCCCAGATGATCGAGAAGTATGGTGCGGATACGGTGCGAATGTTCATTCTATTCGCCGCGCCTCCAGACAAAGACATCGACTGGAACGATGAAGCCGTGGAAGGGCTGTACCGGTTTCTCGCCAGGGTGTGGCGGTTGATTGCCGGCCGGCTCGAGGAGGTTCGGGGCATAGCTCCGGCGGAGAGCGTCGAGTCGCTTGGTGGGGATGCCAAGAATGTTTGGAGGACTATCCACCAAGCTGTCGAGGCGGTTACCCGTGACATCGGTGAGCGCTTGATGCTCAACACGGCCATAGCAAGAATAATGGAGCTGACTACCGCTTTGGTGGGTTTCAAGCCGGCGGACGATGCTGAAAGGTCTGTCTTGCGACTGGGCTTCGAGACGCTGCTTTTCCTTCTTCATCCCTATGCGCCGCATCTGACAGAGGAGCTGTGGTCCGAAATGGGCGGCGAGGGGTTCCTAATAGGCCATGCGTGGCCCCGTCATGATCCGGAGGCCTTGATCGCGGACACCATGACACTGGTTGTTCAGGTCAACGGCAAGCTGCGGGGTTCGGTCGAAGTTCCAATCGATGCCGGTAAGGACGCTGCGTTGGAAGCGGCTAGATCCGAGCCGAACGTAGCCCGCTTTTTAGAGGGCAAGAGCATTCGCAAGGAGATCTTCGTTCCCGGCAGGCTCGTCAATTTCGTGGCTAACTGATGAGAGCCGCTGCTCATCCCGAAGGAAGACGGGGCGCCCAGCAGCCGGCAATGTGTGCTTTTCCCGCCGTCGTTCTGATGGGCATGGGCTTGTGTTTGGCTCTGAGTGGGTGCGGCTATCACCTGTCCGCCCGACCGGCTCTTCCCGGAGGGGTCGATTTCGTATCGATCCCGGTCCTGGAAAACGATACGCCCGAAAATGAAGCCGGCGTCGTCATGGCTACCGCGCTTTCTCGACGCGCCGAGGCCGAGGGCAGGCTCGCCGGCCGCGCTGGAGGTGACGCTAGGCTGGTTGGCCGTGTAGAGTTCGTTCGGGCGTCGGCGGCTGCTTTCCCAAGCGGTGTCAGGGGCGCGGGAATGTACGCCCTAACACTTCGCGTTAGACTACGACTCATGACGGAACCTGGAGGCGCTCTTCTAAAAGAGGTGGTCGTTACTGAACGCGAGCCATATCTTGCCGGACGTGATCCCGAGGAGACCGAGGCTCATCGTCGCCTGGCGTTCGAGCGTTTATGTGCTCGCGTCGCGGACGAAGCGTGGAGTCATCTGACCGCGCCAATCCAGGATTGAGTGTTTCGGAATGGATCCGGGTATCGTATTTCGTACAACCCGAAAAGCCGGCCTCGGTTGCGAGGTCGAGTCGAGTTATGAGAGGTTTCGCCCAATGAGATGGAGCACGGTTGCGGTTGTTTCCTTGATTCTCTTGGTGACGGCTTGTCGCGAGGAAGCCGTGGAGCGTGAGGTTCCCAGTGAACCCGCGGCCGCTGTCGCGGCATGGTTGGCTGCGGTAGACCAAGGCGATTTCCAAGAGATAGTCGATCTCATACCTCCGGGAATGACGGCGGAGGAGAAGAAAGCTCTATCGGCCGAGATGGAGAGCCGTCTCCATGGGATGAGCCGCGACGATCACGAGCCTTTCGGTATGTCCGAGCCTAGGGAGGGAAGAACGACTGCCCGAGTGCATCTCATTGGACCGGAAGGACGTCTATCGCTGAGCCTACATCTGGAAGAGCACGATGGTCGATGGTACAGTCGACCGGTGTTCGACTCTTCCCCCTGAACGCCGTTTTTTGGAAAGCTCTTGTGACCCCCGCACCGAGGATAGTGAGTCGTCTAGCGGTTGTTCCGCTTCTTCGATGGGTTCTATGGGCGCTTCTCGCGCTCATGGTTCTCATGGTCGTTGTTGGGTTGCCGGACTGGGCGGTGGAGATGTTTGCCGACGGGCGCATTCCGCGCGTTGTTCTGATTCTTCCGGCGACGTTCTTCGGGCTATTCGTAATCGTCTTTGCTGTCTACCGCCTTCTTCTGGTTAGGGCTGGCCGGTACAACGCGGGCAAGGCCTTTGTTCAGGTAGGTCTTGCCGCGCTGGTGCTCATGCTGCTACTGCCGACGAGCCTTGCCCGATATAGAGCTGTCGAGCCCCAAAGGAGAGTGCCGGTGAGCCCGTTGCTCGTTTCAGACGATCCGGCCGTGAGAGCCGTGGCATGCGAGGCGTTGGCGGCGCGTCGTGGAGACGATCCGGCCCGCGAGATAGCCGAGCGTCTGGCCTCCGAGGATCCGGACCCCCTGGTCCGGGCAGCGTGTCGCAAGGTGCGGTGACAGGTGCGTCCTGCCACCCCCTTCGGAAAGAGGTCCCGAAGGGGGAGCGGGCTCGATGCCGGTTGCTTACCGAAGTAGTCTTGCAGCTATGTTTTCACCAAGCTGTCGTGCTTCTACCGTTGCAGCCTGGGAGGTGATTCTATCCTGATGCCGCGAGTGGACATCGCCGCTGGACACGTCGGTGGCGACCACCGACAGGTTTCCGCCGGTCCCCACGGCTTGCACACGTGTTGCCAGGTTGAGCAGAGGAGTTCCCGGTGGAAGCTGTGTCGGACGACTGGTGTGAGCTTCGCATCCGCCGGCCCTTAGGCCTTCCAGGAAGCTTCGCTGAATACTGTCGGCATCGAAATTGCCAGTGACAGTTGGAGCTTCGACGATCACCACCCAATCGCCGCAAGTAGGCACCCCGGGCCCTTCATCGGCTACAGGCTCTTCATGCTGGACCTCAGCCTCGGCCTCGGGCAGGGGGTCCGGCTGGGCGTCCCTGCGGCAACCGGTTAGGGCAAGTGCAACGATCAAGAAAGACGCGAGTATTGTTAGTTTGCGAGTCATGATGTTCTCCGGTAAGTGAGGAGCATTCTAGTTATGTTGGCTTGGGGTTTCGTGTCAATGGTGGCGCAACGCCTCTTCGCTGAGATAGAAGGTAGCACGAAGTGGGCGCATGGGTTGGCAGCGGTTCGTGGTAGGTCTGGGACCAGTGAAGGCAAGCCGGCGGCGAGGACAGAGAGACAATGCAAGAAAAGACGAGGCGGTCCTTCGAAGTCTTCAAGCGGAACATGTCCGCTCGGGGGCTGAAGTGGACGCGGCAACGCGAGATCATAGCCGAGGTCTTCTTCGATGCGGGCGATCACCTAAAGGTCGATGAGCTTTTGGCGAGGGCTCGGCGACTGGATCCGAGGATCAGCCAGGCTACCGTCTATCGAACGATCAAGCTCCTAAAGAGTTGGGGCTTGGCCGAGGAGCGGAGATTCGATGAAGGACAGGCTCGATACGAGCCGTTACAAGAAAAGGGCCTCCATCACGATCACCTCATTTGCACTAAATGTAATCGAATAGTGGAGTTCGTGAAGCAACGCATAGAGAAGCTGCAGCATGAGGTAGCGAGGGAGCACGGCTTCGAGGTGACCCACCACAAGCTCGAACTCTATGGTCTATGCGCCGATTGTCGACGTCGTTGATCTTGCACAACGGCGTCTCGAATCAGATGCTCCAGTTCCTTGACGAGGCGTACCCCCGCAGTGAAGCTGTCCGCATGCGAAAGGCCTGCTGCCGGTAAACCCGCAGCATTCTCTTTGCTCGTTTTCGGCTCGATGGCGGTCTTCCTGGCAGCGCCTTCTGCTCGTCATGATGCTCCGGTATCGTTGCCGGGTCTATACCGAGATCGAATAGTGCTACTTCACGTGCTCCGCGTTCACCCATGCGTAGCGGCATGACGGATGCGCCGATACCGGCGCCGACGTAGACCGCGCCGTCGAATCCGCCGTTGAAGCTTCTCCGGCCATACAAGCCATGGATGTACCGGTGGCCTCCAACTTTGCCCATGGCGATCTCGTGCAGGCTCGCCAGCGTGACCTGGCCTCCATGCGTATGCCCGGAGAGCACGAGGGGTACTCCTCCGCGCCAAAAATGGTCGGCCTCCTCGGCAATGTGGGATAGGCCCAAGGACGGGAGGTCCGTTCGTATGCCTTGCAAAGTGCGCTTGATATCGGCATAGCCGGTGTAGGAATCGCCAAGGCCGAGCACCTGCAACCTGCAACCGTTCAAGGTGATGACCGTGCTGGAGTTTTCCAGAACCTCGGCCCCGGCCCGCGCAAGAGAGCGTCGCACCTCGTCGGCTCCTGCCCAATGGTCGTGATTCCCAAGAACCGCTACGACAGGCGCGGAAAAGCCCGAGACAATGTATTCGAGAAAATCCAGATAGCTTTGGCTATGGCAAACGAAGTCGCCGGTGATGGCCACCAGGTCCGGCCTTGCCTCGTTGGTCAGCTCCACAGCTCGTTCTTGCACCGACCGGGGGGTTATTCTGCCCACGTGGAGATCGGTCAAATGGGCAACACGGATTGGGCTGTCGAGCTGGGCTACGTGCCTGGCGGAGCCCGCGAATCGTCGAACTCGAATGCGGCTCCTCGAGCAGCGTGTGTCTGGTCCCAACAAGCTAGTCATCAGAAAGTTTCAACCATCGGTGATGCGCCAGACTTCCAAATTTGCAAAGGGTGAAGTGAGATCGGGTTACGGCAAACGCTACGGCGAAACGGGGGGGTATGACAAGTAGCTTGTTTCTTGCGGGGTCGATCGCCGGTGGTACCATCGACGCCATGCGGCCTCATTTATCCGGCAATACCGCCAGGTATGGCGGAGAAGGTGATTCTAGGCCGAAATTTCCCTGGTGGAAAAGACCTTTCTGCTTGGTCGTGGCGGTCGTGACCTTATCGCTTGGGATGGCTGCCGTTTCCGCTTCTGGAGAAAAGGGGCTCAAGCGACTTCGAAGTTTGTCCGCGGAGGTGCGGCAGATAGAAGAGAGCAACGCCGAGATAGAGGCATTCAACACCAGGCTTAGCCGGCAAATTGAAGCCTTGAGAAACGATCCAGCGGCTCAGGAAGCCTTGGCTCGAGAAGAGCTGGGGCTGGTTCGTCCCGGTGACAGAGTGTTTCGGTTCGAGGAGTCCGAGCGATGATTGGTCGTAACGGACAGGTGGCCGCGCAGTCAGGAGGTCATTCTCCCAGTAGAGGAGTGGCGAAGGCCAGTCCCAGCGCCCGGCCGGTAGGGATCGACCTGTCCCGCAAGACTGCCCTCATCAAACGGCGACTTGGCTCAAAAGCCGCGAGCGCCGGGGTGCGAACGCGCACCGGGCGCATGTTGGCCATGTCATGGCGCTTTTTTGGCTTCGTCACCTCCGCGGCTCTAACGGCATGGCTTCTGGCGGGTAGGCCTGCCGAACAACCCGCTTGGTTTGATCTTGCAGCGGCGTTTTGGCTTTTCGTCATTCTGGCGGCTCGCTTGGTACAGCGCAGCCGGCGGGTGGAGCAGGGAAGAGCATTGCAGGGGGAGAATGAGCTCGAGCAGGCCCTGGACCTGGGGGTATTGGCCGTCGTGGGAGCATATGTCCTAGTGGCTTTTTCAGGCGGAATCGACTCTCCGGCCGGGCCGGCGGTTTATGCGGTGCTGGCCGCGGTGGTGGTTTTCAATACGCCCATTGTCGGCGTTGTAGCCGTTGCGCTCACTTTGTGTCTCGAGTTGGCGCTGGCTTTTCGTCTCGGCTATTTGCATGACCAAACTGTCAGCGTTGCTTCGAGAGGTTTTTTCATAGTGCTCTTCGCGGTGCTCTACCATTCGATGCTTTCGAGTACCATTACGGCCCTTCGTCGAAAGACCAGGAAGGCAATTGACTCACAGATGGCGGACCTTCGACGGAGGGCCCGCGAGTACCGGCTGATAGTGTCGTCAGGAGGAACCGACCTCGAGGTCCAGGGGGGGAGTGGGGGACGAGAGAAGTGGATTGCCGCGGCCGTTGAAGAGATCGACAGTGCCATTCGGGCGGCACTAGAGGTCGTCGAGTGCGCGCTCGAGACGCATACCGTGGCGATCTATCTGCTATCGGGGGATGAGAAGTCATTGAGGCTGCGCGAGTGTCTCTCCGAGTCGGATCACGTGGCTCGGTTTCCTCTGGTCGCGGGGGAGGGCCTGCCGGGGGTGGTCCTCCATCGCCGCGAGCCGGTGCGACTTTGCGGCGCCTTCAGGGGAGCAATCTACTACAGCGGTGGACCGGCTCCCCGGTCGTTTCTAGGGGTTCCTCTAATCGAGCGGCGACCGGGTGGGCCCGCTGACGGAGAGCTCCGCGGTGTCCTGCTCGCGGACAGATTGGAAGACACACCCTTCAACGAGTTGGATGAACGATTGCTGACCACGGTAGCAGCCGAGATACTAAGGCGGATGGAGCTCGAGAGGGTCATGGGGTATATCCGCCAGGAAAAGGACGAAAAGGTTCGCTTCTATAGGGCCATCGAGGCGCTGAATCTCCTCTCGAAGCCAGATGAGGTCTGCGGTGCGGTGGTGCGGCTTGCTACGGAGCTGGCTCCACTGGACTTCGTCGCGATAACACTTCTAGAGGGGGGCGAGGATGACACCGATCCACTGATCCACAGAATCGCCGAGGCCGTGGGTTCTGGCTCGGAAGCATTGAAGCTGGAGGCCTTCGAGGATAACTCGGGCATCGTATCCAACGTGGTTCGTCTTGGTTCTCCCCTCCCGGGGCGTGATTTCCATGAGATGCAACGAAAGGTGGTGTTCAGCGAGGATCTTCCGGTCAATGGGCTTTCCACGCTGAAGGTATTGCCGTTGCTTGCTGGAGAGACGGTGGTTGGAACCTTGGTGTGCGGTTCGAGTTCACGCGGAGCGCTGGTTGGCGATTCGATCCGTAAGCTCTCCGTCTTGGCCATGCAGGCGGCCGGTGCCATCGCTCGCGCGCGGCTTTTCGCAAAGACCGAGAAGATGGCGACGACTGACGGGCTTACCGGGCTCAATAACCATCGCCGGTTTCAGGAGTGCTTTGAAATGGCCACCGCATCGAGTCGGCGCTACAAGAAGTCCGTCAGCTTGCTTCTTGCCGACGTGGATCACTTCAAGGGTGTCAACGATACCTATGGCCATCCGATCGGGGATCTGGTGCTCAAGGGGGTGGCGGCCACACTCTCTTCCCAGGCGCGTGATACCGACATAGTTGCGCGCTACGGGGGGGAGGAGTTTGCCATCGTGCTGCCCGAGACTGATGCAGTGGGGGCCCGTGTCATAGCGGAGCGCATAAGGAGAAAGGTTGAGTCCGAGGTGTTTCGGACGGATGTTGGCCCTCTGCGCATCACGCTCTCCATAGGTGTCGCCTGCTTCCCTACCCACGGGGAGCACAAGCAGCAGCTTATCGAGAAAGCCGACCAGGCACTCTATCAAGCCAAGGAAGCGGGCAGAAACCGGGTGATGGTGGCCTGACGGCTTGCGCCCACCGCCGTCCGCTCCTATCCGTAGTTGAGCAAGGAGTGGAGTCTTATTCGGCGATGTGCCGGGAGGTTACATGGAGAGCAAAGCCAAGCTGCTTGGGCGTCCGCTGCATCCGATGCTCATAGTTTTTCCCATGGGGTTGCTCATCGTCTCCCTTTTCTTTGATGTCCTTCACGCTATTACCGGATCTGCCGCCTGGGCGCAGATGGCCTACTACCTGATAGTTCTCGGAGTCATTTTGGGAGTCGTGGCCGCCGTTCCAGGTGTGGTTGATTGGATGGCGATACCAAGGAGAACCCGAGCGAGGCGGGTCGCCGCTTTTCACGCCATAATCAGCGTGACTGTCTTGGTGCTCTTCGCCATCACCTGGGGCATGAGGCTAACAGACCCCTTTGCGCCGGAGACCACCGCGGTCTTGGTATCGGTGCTTGGAGTCGCTTTGCTGCTGGTGGGAGCGTGGCTGGGAGGGGAGCTGGTGGACAGGCTGGGAGTCGGCGTGGACGACGGCGCGAATCTGAATGCTCCCAACGCGCTCTTTCAGCGAAAGGTGTTCGAGACCGGACCCGGGAGTCCCAGGCGCACCGAAACTTAGTAGGTTGCTCATGGATAATTGTGCGGCTGGCCGGTCCGGGCTAACATTCTAGCTTGTGAAGAGATCCTCCGAAGAACAGACCGTGACACCCGGCATGCCCGGCGATGGGGAAGAGCAGGGGGGGGCCGGTAAAGCCGGTCCTAGAAAGCAGTTCATACTGGACACCAATGTGTTGCTCCATGACCCGCAGGCTCTGTTCACCTTCGCGGATAACGATGTAATGGTTCCGATCTACGTCATCGAGGAGATCGACAACTTCAAGCGGGATCTTTCCGAAGTCGGAAGAAATGCCCGTCAGGTCAGTCGGCAGCTAGACGATCTCCGTAGGTTTGGCCACCTTGGCGACGGGGTGCCCCTCGAGGGTGGCGGGACTCTTCGCGTGGCTTTTACCGATAGGCAGGTGCCGCAAGAGTTCGCCCATAGCCATGCAACGGATAACAGAATTCTGTCCGTCGCCCTCGACGCTCGCGATGCGATGCCCGATCGGCCCGTCATCTTCGTGACCAAGGATACCAACCTTCGAGTCAGGGCGGACGCGTTGGGACTTGCGGCTGTCAACTACGAGGAAGAGCCGGTCAAGGACATCGCCGACCTTTACGAAGGGGTTCGTGTCATGGACGTCGAGTCGGCGGATATCGACCGTTTTTTCCGGGAGTCGGGAATCACGGCCCACGACGACGCTTTCAAGCCCAACGAGTACTGCTTGCTCCGAGACTTGGCCAACGAGTCTCACACTGCTCTTGGCAAGCATCGTGCTTCCGACGGAATGATCGTGCCTCTAATTCGATCGCCGAAGGAGGGTGTATGGGGCATACGTCCCCGGAACAAGGAGCAGGCTTTCGCCCTGGATCTTCTCCTGAACGACCAGATCGGCCTCGTGACTTTGGTGGGGAAGGCGGGAACAGGGAAGACCTTGCTGGCCATCGCGGCAGGCTTGCACAAGGTCATGGACGAGAGCACGTTCCACAAGATGCTCGTCAGCAGGCCGATCTTTCCTCTTGGCAGGGACATTGGGTACCTGCCGGGCGATCTGGAAGAGAAGTTGAATCCTTGGATGCAGCCCATCTTCGACAATGTCGAGTTCTTGATGGGTCTATCCAGGGCCGACAAGAAGGCAGGCCGCAGCTATCAGGAGTTGATCGACCTTGGAATCATCGAGATCGAGCCTCTTACCTACATCAGGGGTCGCTCCATCCCGCAGCAGTACATAATCGTCGATGAAGCCCAGAACCTGACCCCGCACGAGGTCAAGACGATAATCAGCCGCGCGGGGGACAACACCAGGATCGTGCTGACCGGTGATCCATATCAAATCGACAACCCGTACGTTGACTCGACGAACAACGGTCTAGTTCACGTGGTCAACCGGTTCATGAACGAGAAGATCGCCGGGCACGTGACCTTGCACAAGGGCGAGCGCAGCCATCTGGCAGAGCTCGCGGCAAACCTTCTTTAGGTCGTCGAGCTAGAAGAGTTCGATTATGTCGAAGCAGTCGTTTTCATCGACTTTACGATCGAGAGAATCCACCCAGTCGTCGGCCTCATCCGTTAGCAGCTCCTCGCAGTCCTCGAATTCACCTTCCAGATCATCCAGGCAGTCTTCGGCCGCATCCAGCGACTCCTCCGAGCAGTCGATATCGTCGAAACAGTCGTCAACATCGTCATAGACGTCCGTTATGCACCTGTAGAAGTCCACGGCCTCGTCGGGAGGACTGGTTTCCATCTCGTCTATCGAATCTCTGACGCAAGAAAGAAAATCGGATCGGTTTTGAGATGTGATCTCGTTATCCTCGAGGCACGCCGCCTCATCCTCGTAGCCAGCCTCGTCGTAGTAACACTCACACTCGACCTCTACTATGTCGGCCCAGAAATCAATTACCTTCGAATACGTATTTTCGATGACGTCGGTTGAGCTCGAGCACCCAAGAAATGAGGCGGCCATCAAGACGATGAGCAGTCGTTTCATTAGCTTCTTCCTTTACGATAGTGGCGGACCCGCCCAGGGAAACAGGCAAAGCCCACGATTGTTCGAACTGAAAAGGCGAGGCAATTTACCAGAGAGGGTAAAGGTCGGCAACAGCGAGGTAGTCTAGGAAGTCCTGTGCAGTCTGAAGGCGAGTAAGAGTCGGGGTGCAAATACGGTCGTTCAGCTCGCGACCGGGGCATCAAAGAAGCACGAAGCAGGTTCTGGATTAAGCTGACTGCTAATGACCGCCCACGAACAGCATCCACTCATTCGATACCCTACCGACTATACCTTCAAGGTGGTAGGTCCCGGGGAGGACCGTTTCCCCGATTTGGTAAGAAGCATCGCGAGCCGAGCGCTTGGCAGGATCCTTCACGCCACCGATGTAAGAAAGGTGCGTCCCTCGAGGTATGGGACATACCTTGCTGTCACGCTAGCCGTAGCCCTTCGCGGCGAGTCCGAGCGCCGCGCTGTCTACCATGCCTTCTGGGACTGTGAGCAGGTGCTTTTTTACCTTTAGGTAGAGCCGGTCATGTGCGATTGAAGTCGAGCAAGTCGGCGGGGGTCTCGGAGATGGAGAATGTCATCTCTTCGCGATAGCCCTTGGCGTCGCCACCTATTTGGAGCGGCATGGGAGCGGCAAATCGCACCTTGACTTTGTCGGCGAAGAAGTCGTGTAGCGTCGATGAGCGCCAGGTCCCCCGCCAGATTGCTGGAAGGTTGGCCAATGCCTGGGTGACGCCGGTGGATGCTATGCGGATCTGCATTCGCCCATGCTTCTTCCCGACGAATGGAAACGCATTGAAGTCGAACCCGAAGCAGGGAACCGTCCCGGCGGCAACGATTCGTGCCTGACCTTTGAACATCAGGTCGCCGGCCGGGATGGGCTCGCCTATTGGGGTTCCGTCGGCTCCGATGATGTGGGCAGGCGATCCGGCGTTGTATACTTCAACAACGGGAAAGCTTCGAAGAATAGCATCGGGCACCGTCAGCAGCCCGAGTGATAGCAGGTATCCGGGCAATCCTTCACCCAAAGTCTTCACCGGCGTGGGGGCAACGAGGTTCTTGAATCGCAAGTAGTTGTTCAAGACGAGCGCGTCGTAACCGAATCCGGCAAACGGTGCGGAAATCCCGTCGGCTTCCACCAGCTCCAATTTCTTGGTCGTTGCCGCTCGGCCCGCTCTAACATGGAGTATGTCTTCGAGCAGTCCCCCGCCTCGCAGCGGAGAAGCGCCGGCAACGCCTGCTAGAGCGTTTCCGGTCCCCAGGCGGAGGACGCCCAGCTTGGGAAGCGGACTATTCTCCATCGCGCGAACAGTGTTGCCGTCGTTCGAGAAGCTGGGACCGGCCTGGTCTCGAAGAGCGTTGAAGAAGCCCACGAAGGTGCCGTCCCCACCGCCGGTCAGCACGGTATCGTAGCCGCGCCGAAGGACCTCGGTGGATATGGTCCGGCAGTCGTCGAAGCAGCGTGATACGAAGAGATCCTGTGGTGGCACCACCTGCATGATCGTTCGCACGACACGTGGGGTGACGGAGCGGGCGTTCATGTTTAGCAGCACCGCTACTTTTGGTCTGTTGTGTCGGTCTGCTGGAAATACTGCTACCGGGTGGTCTCTCATTTCGTCCTTGCCTCTTCGTACGGGGTTCAATGCCATACAAGCAAGCGGCGAGCCAAACCCGTAAGTATTGCAACAACACCGCATCTCAATAATTTCGACAGTTTAGCGGGGTGCGCCGTTGAGCGGCTTCGTTGCCCGCCACCTTAAGGTTGCGATGGTGTAGGGGAGGTGTGTAAGCGGTTACGCAGCAGCGATGGCCGTCCACGAGCGGGCTCTACTGGCAAACTCTTGACTTCCGTGGACCATCCGGGAGACTTGGGGATGAAGAGCTTCGAGAGGGAACCGGAGCCTAGCTCATGGAGAGGTGCAGTGTGCAAAGGTGGGTCTTTGGGGTTCACCCAGTACTCGAGGTGCTCCGGACTCGTCCGGTGGAAGCCCGCGAGGTGCTACTAGCACGTCGCGCGGGGGGCAGGAGTGAAGAGATAGAGCGCCTCTCGAGGGCCGCGGGCGTAAGGATACGTCATGTCAAACGCCACGAGATCGACGCTGTCGTGGGAGACGGGGTGCATCAGGGAGTAGCAGTATCGGTCGAGCCGGCGCGCAAATCCGGCCAGGAGAAGCTCGCTCCGGCGGATCCTCTCGATCTTGCTAGGCGCCTTACGGAGTCTGGTAAGACGCCGCTGTTCATGGCTTTGGACCGAATACAGGATCCGCGCAATCTGGGAGCGATTCTTCGCTCCGCCTACGTTCTTGGCGCTCACGGGGTCATCGCTCCTCGTGATCGTGCCAGCGGCCTCACGCCCGCTGTGGTAAAGGCCAGCGCTGGAACGGCTGACTGGGTGAGCTTCTTTCGAGTTACAAACCTCGCCAGGACCCTGGATACTTTAAAGGATGCCGGCCTGTGGGTAGTAGGGGCCGACGTCGATTCGGGTGGTGATGCAAAAGCGCTGGATCGTAGTGACCTTACAGGCCCGTTAGTGCTGGTGGTCGGCGCCGAGGGGCCCGGGCTTAGGCGGCTTGTAAGAGAGAGATGTGACTTTCTAGTCGAGATCCCCATGAAGGGTCGGTCAAGTAGTTTGAACGCTTCCGTTGCCGCGGGCATCCTCTTATATGAAGTCCTCAGGCAGCGAAGGGGGGCCGTGATGTCGGATGAAGGTTGACAGTGGTGACTCATACCGATATATGAGGCCGCTTCTATGAAATGAGGCGTGCTGACCCTTTGTAGAGGGGGTGGCGTGAAATCAACATCTCATCAAAGGGGTTAGCTGGCGTAGCTCAGTTGGTAGAGCAGCTGACTTGTAATCAGCAGGTCGCGGGTTCGACTCCCACCGCCAGCTCACGGAAAAGAGAATAATGAGGAGGGGTACCCAAGCGGCCAACGGGAGCAGACTGTAAATCTGCCGGCGTAATGCCTTCGAAGGTTCGATTCCTTCCCCCTCCACAGGGAGTTACATGTTAGGGAGCATGCGGGAATAGCTCAGATGGTAGAGCGTCGGCCTTCCAAGCCGGATGTCGCGGGTTCGAATCCCGTTTCCCGCTCATGTCGGGCCGAAGGCCCGGTTCGTTGGTGTAAAACAAACATTCAAAAAGCAAGGCCCTCGTAGCTCAGGAGGTAGAGCACGTCCTTGGTAAGGACGGGGTCACCAGTTCGAGTCTGGTCGAGGGCTCCAATAGCAACCGAAGATTCATTTTTCCTGCGCCGGTGAACCGAAGGGGAAGCCGGCGTCGTCCAATTCCAGCGGAGAAACCATGTCGAAGGCAAAGTTCGAGCGGACGAAGCCGCATGTGAACATCGGGACCATAGGGCACGTGGACCACGGGAAGACGACGTTGACAGCGGCGATCACGAAGGTGCTGGCCG
>SLRQ01000021.1 GCA_007130885.1 Deltaproteobacteria bacterium | reverse complement strand
CGGCGACCCACTCGTTCGTGCCATGGCGGGATCCCTACACCGCCGGCGAAAACGTCGAGTCCGCGCCGGAGCTGTACCCTGTGGACCACACCGACATCGAGGGCGACCCGTAGCCTCGTCCAGCGCTCTAGTTGAAGACCACGACGAGCGAGAGACCCGTTTCTGGGCCGGCCGCCAGCCTTGGGGCGCCCGGCGCGGGTGGAGTGATTGCCCAGAGTACGGTTCCGGCGATCAGCGCACCGCCCGCGATCCCCGCGCTTCCCAACGCGGCGTTACGCCAAAATCTCTGGTTATCCGGGTTCTTCTGCTGGTCGGCTATCAGCAGGCTCGTAACCGAAAAGCCGGCGAAGGTGCCCGCGGCTCCATAGGCGGCGGCTACCCTTCGCAGGTGCGTATCGCGGCGAATCATGGCGGCGTCGACGTTGGCCCAATCGGTTCGGCCCGCGTCAGAGGCATGGTCGGGAGCCGGTGGAAGAAGCAGAGGCTCCTCGATGGATTCGGATCGTTCCGTTGGGGCCTTATGCGCCTGGCGGTCGGACGGCACCTCCGCCAACGCGGTTTGCGATAGGGCCAATGAGGTGATGAGGGCCAGGCCCAAACAAGCGAGTCTTTGCATCGTGGGATTCAAGGTAGAGTGAGCGTACCAGACAGCAAGACTTGCGGTACAGCGGGAGCCGGTGTCGCGCGGTGGCGGCGGGTCTCGCCCAAGCGTTGGGCCCGCCGCCTCCGCGGCGCGTCCAGGAGAAATCTGCCGCGATCCGCACACCCGCCCACCACTCCTCGCGCTCGCCATTCCGCGTTCCCGCACGCGGTTCGAAGAACAGTACAAACTCGCCCGATGCCTGATTCAAACGGCCTACTTTGCACTCCGTCTCTTCCTCGCTTTCAGATTGAACCCCAAGCGATCGAAAAACCTCGGGATTCCTCTACCAAGCGACTCGGACGATAGAGGGGATAACTCAGCATCACACCGGCTTGTGGCTTATCTGGGTTCTTGGTATAAAGTCCGCTTTTCATCACGGGAGCGCGTTGCGCTTCACACCGCAGTACATCACACACACCACTGGACCTGTCATGGAGGTGCCTTGGGCCGACGGCTCCGGGGCCATGGTGGGAAAGAAGGTGGTGGAGGACAAACCAAACAGAGAGGGTAATTCCATGGCAGAGACACAGCCGGTAAGCATGAGGCAGCTTCTCGAGGCCGGTGTTCACTTCGGTCACCAGACGCAAAGATGGAATCCGAAGATGCGCCCGTACATCTTCGGTGCTCGAAATGGCGTCTACATAATCGATCTGCAGAAGACCGCGAGGCTCTTCCGCGAGGCGTACGATTTCATCGTCGATGCCGTGGGTCGCGGCGGCTCGGTGCTCTTCGTGGGTACGAAGAAGCAGGCGCAGGAGATCATGGTCGAGGAGGCCAAGCGTGCCGGGCAGTTCTTCGTTACCAACCGTTGGCTGGGCGGGACGATGACCAACTACAAAACCGTCAAGGGGTCCATTGATCGTCTGAAGAGCATCGAGAAGATGGCAACGGATGGAACCTTTGAGCGTCTTCCGAAGAAGGAAGTCATCCAGCTCGAGCGTGAGCGCGAGAAGCTGGAGAGAAACCTGGGTGGGATCAAGGATATGGGCCGGCTACCGGCCGCGTTGTTTGCGGTCGATCCGCGCAAGGAACAAATAGCCATCAAGGAAGCCAACAAGCTCAACATCCCGGTCGTGGCGGTGGTGGACACGAACTGTGACCCCGACCAGATCGACTATGTGATTCCCGGCAACGACGACGCCATTCGAGCCATCAAGCTCTTCACGAGCAAAATCGCGGATGCATGCATCGAGGGTAAGGCTCGTCACGAGGAAGCTGTTCGCGCGGAGGCCGCCAAGGCCAAGGAGAAGCCGGAGGAGAAGCGTCCGGTCGAGCGAGCGCCAAGGCGAGAGCGGATCCCTGGTGGACCGGAGGTAGAGGTGGTCCGCAGGCCCAGACCTGCCGAGGAAGGCAAGGCCGAGGGCGGCGAGGATGCAACGCCTGCATCCCCTGAGTCATCCGAAGCCTCCAAGAGCGAGAAGGATGAGAGCGCCCCGGAGACCGCCCCCGAGGAGAAGGATGAGCAGAAGGACGACGCGGCGGAAAAAGAAACCGCGACAGCCCGTCCGGAGTAGTTGGTGTCCTGGAGGTTCGGCCGCTGTGGTAACGCCGGACCAAACGAATAAGATGGCGGCTCCGCCGCCCAAATAGTGCCTGCCGGAAGCAGGATACTGGGAGTGATTGGAAATGGCCGAGATTACGGCGAGCATGGTTAAGAGTCTCCGTGAACAGACAGGCGCCGGAATGATGGATTGCAAGAAGGCGCTCCGTGAAAATGATGGCGACATCGACAAAGCCACCGATTGGCTGCGCCAAAAGGGCATTGCGTCCGTTGCAAAGCGCTCCGGACGCGCGGCTACGGAAGGGGCGGTTTCCTCCTACATTCATGCCGGCGGCAAGATCGGCGTGCTGGTAGAGGTGAACTGCGAGACCGACTTCGCTGCACGAAGCGACCAGTTTCAACAGATGGTCAGAGACATTGCGATGCAGATTGCCGCCTCCGCCCCGGTGGCCGTTCGACGCGAGGAGATCCCGGAGGACCTCCTCGAGCGTGAGAAGGCGATCTTCAAGGCCCAGGCGCTGGAGTCGGGAAAGCCCGAGAAGATCATCGATAAGATCGTCGAGGGACGAGTCGAGAAGTATTACAAGGAGGTCTGCCTTCTCGATCAGCCCTTCGTCAAGGACACGGACAAGACCGTGGATCAGTACGTTACGGATGCAGCGGCACAGATCGGGGAGAACGTCTCGGTCCGACGTTTCGCGCGCTTCGTTCTTGGTGAAGGCCTGGAGAAGAAGCAGGAAGACTTTGCTGACGAGGTCAGAAAGCAAGCCGGCCAGTAGATAACTTGGGGCTCGCAAGTAGGGGAGGATTGCCGGCTGGTCGGGAGCGGTTCGATCCCGGAATGCATCTCGAGTCTTGACCGTGATGCCTCTGGCGAGTAGATCCCCCTCAACATGCAGACGCCCCGCTTTCAGCGCATCCTTCTGAAGCTCTCCGGTGAAGCCCTGATGGGTGATACCGGGTATGGAATATCTCCGCCCGTTTTGAGGCAGATAGCTCGGGAGGTGGCCGACGTCCATCAGCTGGGCGTGCAGGTCGGTGTAGTGCTCGGCGGTGGAAACATCTTTCGCGGCGTGGCTGGGAGCACCGAGGGTATGGATAGAGCCACCGCGGACTACATGGGTATGCTTGCCACCGTGATGAACGCGTTGGCGATGCAGGATGCCCTGGAACGTCAGGGTGTGTTCACCCGTGTCGAGTCGGCCATCGAGATGAAGGAGCTTGCCGAGCCCTACATACGGAGGCGCGCGATTCGGCACCTCGAAAAGGGCCGAGTGGTGATCTTCGCCGCCGGTACGGGGAGTCCTTACTTCACCACCGACACCGCCGCCGCCTTGAGAGCGATGGAGATGAATGCGGAGGTCATACTGAAGGCCACCAAGGTGGACGGCGTCTACAGTGCCGATCCAGTCGAGGATCCGGAAGCAGTTCGTTTCAGCAAGCTCACATACATAGATGTGCTAAAGCGCAAGCTGCGGGTCATGGACTCGACCGCGATCAGCTTGTGCATGGACAACAAGCTACCCATCATCGTTTTCAACCTGACCCAGCCGGGCAATGTGAGGCGGGTTGTTTGCGGTGAGGAAGTTGGTACGGTGGTCGGTGATCTCCAGCCAACTGTTTCGGACAAGGTCGCCGGGTAGCAACCGGCTCGAACGCCAAGAGGCTTGCCATGACCGAAGATGTGCTCAATGACTTCAGCGCCCGCGCCGACCAAAGCTTGGAGGCTTTGCGGCGTGATCTTTCCAGGTTGCGAACCGGCCGCGCCAATCTAGCCATGCTGGATGGCGTGAAGGTCGACTACTACGGGCAGGTAACTCCGCTGAACGGGGTGGCGGCCCTTTCCGTGGCCGATCCACGACTCATCGTGATCAAGCCATGGGACAAGTCGATGCTTCAGCTAATCGAAAGGGCCATTCTCGAGAGCGGACTGGGCATTAACCCTCAAAGTGACGGCCAGGTGATTCGGCTTCCTATTCCGCCTCTGACCGAGGAACGTCGCCGCGACATGACCCGCCAGGTCAGAGCCAAAGGCGAGGAGTTCAAGGTTGCCATTCGAAACGCCAGGCGCGACGCAAAGGACATGCTGGAAGATCTCGAAAAGGAGAAGGAGATCAGCGAGGACGAACGAAAACGCGCCCTCGACAAGCTCCAGTCGCTAACCGATGATCGGGTTGCCAAGGTCGACGTCGTCGTGTCGTCCAAGGAAGAAGAGCTGATGCAGGTCTGAGCCCACCATATCCGGTCCGTCTACCGCAGCCTCGGATCCGACCGGATCCATGGCCATCTCCACGGCCTCGTGACGGAACATCGTGGATAGGGTGGCTTGGCAGAGGCGCAACAGCTCGTTTATTTTTGCTCGAACAGTAGTTGATCCGGATTTCTTGTCACCTTCCGCGGCAATGCATTGTATCATCCCGGCATGGTCAGGCATTGGCGAGCGCACTTGATTGCGCGGCGAATAGGTGCTCCCATGGTTGCACGGAACCGGTTCTCTCTCGCGTGGAATGTCCGGTTTTCCCGCGGGACAGCTATGAGAGTAAACACAGGGGGTTGCTCGAGATGAGTCGTTCGAGTGCCCGGATGGTCACCGGGTTCAACCACAACATCAAGCATAAGGGGCGCCTCTTCCACGTGCAGACCGAGGACTCCGGAATCGAAAACCCTCACATCATCACGCATGTGTTCATCGGCGGTTCGATCATTGCTTCGAAAAAGACATCGTACGCGGATATCACCCACGCCGAGAACCTGCCGCAGCTCGTTCGTACATTGATGGAGGAGCAGCAGAAGGAAATGCTCCGTGGAGTCATTCACGGTGCCTTTGACGATCCGGGAGCCGAGGCCGAAGCAGCGGTTGCCGAAGCCGGCCGATGGGACCAGCCGAAGGGTAGGCCCAGCGTTGCCGGAAAGGCGTCTGCCGCGCCACGAGCAGGCTCGGGCGGTAAGCACTCTCCTCCCAAGGAAGGGGTGGCCGCCCCACGGGAATCAGGGGACTCCTTTTTTGGAGAGGATCTGATTGACGAACGAAGTCTGGACGAAGTGATACTAGGCTTTCTGACCGATGACGGCAGCGAGAAGTGATTCGGCTTTTTAATGTCACAAAGGAGTACCCCGGCTCCCGGCCGGCTCTGCTGGACGTGTCGCTCCATGTACCAAAAGGACAGTTCGTTTTTCTTACGGGCTCATCCGGCGCTGGGAAGACGACGTTGCTGAAGACCATTTTCTGCGCGGAGAGGCCCACGAAGGGGCAAATCCTAGTCGGGGGTCGAAACACCGCGCGTCTCGATCGCAACCGGATCGCGCTGTTGCGGCGCGAAGTAGGGGTGGTTTTTCAAGACTTCAAGCTCATTTCTTCGAGAACGGTCGGAGAGAACGTCGCTTTCGCCCTCGAGGTCGTCGGAGCGGGCCGGCGTACGATAAACAAGAGGGTCTACTTTCTCCTCAAGTCCGTGGGGCTGGAAGACAAGATCAGCGCGGACCCGCGTACCTTATCGGGCGGCGAGCAGCAGAGAGTGGCGGTGTGCAGAGCACTGGCCAATCACCCGAAGGTTCTTCTTGCGGATGAGCCGACGGGTAACCTCGACTCGGAACGCTCAGTCGAGATCATGGAGCTTCTCCACGAAGCAAACGCCAGAGGCACGACCGTAATGGTGGCGACTCACGACACCGAGCTCGTCGAACGATTTCGTAGACGGGTGATTCATCTCGACAGGGGAAGAGTCATCGAGGATGACGAGTCACCTGCCATCTTTTCGGGCGAGGAGGCGGGCCCTCATTCAGACGGTGACCCGGGAGGCGAGGAGGGGGAGGAGGCTGCCGAGGCATGAGCCGGCTGGTCTACTTCGTGGGACGTGCGCTGCGAGGGATGCGGCAGGCCCTGTTCATAAATGTGGTCGCCGTACTGACGATGGCCATTGCGCTGTTCGTCGTGTCCGTCTTCGCGGGTGCGGTAGGGCAGATGCAAAGCTTGCTCGATGCATGGGGCCAAGACATCGTCGTGGCCATCTACCTCGATGATGATGCGAGTGCGGAGGATGTGCACAGAATCAAGAAGGCCGTTGCATTCGCGGCGGGGGAAGACTCGCGGGTTGAGCATATTGCGCGGGACGAAGCCTTGGAGCGCTTGAGAAATTCTCTGGGGGAGGATGCGGGCATACTGGAAGGGCTCGATCGTAACCCACTGCCGGCCAGCGTGGAGGTGCGGGGTGGAGTGACAAAAGAAGGTCCGGAGGCGCTCCAAAACCTGGCCGAGCTGGCTATGGAGTTGCCCGGGGTAACGGAGGCGGACTACGGGCGGGAGTGGGTATCTCGGCTGGAGGGGCTCATTACCTTGGGTTCCATGGCGGGCTTCTTGGTGGGAGGGCTGATTTTGCTTGCGGCGGTCGTTACGGTCTCGAACACCATTAGACTGGCTTTGTTCGCCCGCAAGGACGAGATCGAGATCATGAAGCTATGCGGCGCGACCGACTCCTTCGTGAGGGCGCCATTCTTGATCGAGGGAGGGATCCAGGGAACTCTCGGTGCGACGGTGGCGCTGCTATCGTCCTTGCTATTGTGGCTGTTGCTCCTGCCGAGGATCGAGCAGGGGCTCACGGATGCGTTCGCGATGCAGGTGGAGGTGGGGATGCCGGCAGGGGTACTGGTTCTGCTTGTGCCGGGAGGGGCCTTGTTGGGCCTTGCGGGTGCTGCCTTGTCGGTGGGTAGGTTCCTTCGTGTTTAGGGAGACGATGGCGCGGCGCTGCTCGGTTACGGCTCGGATTCGGCGATTGGCTTCGGCCATGGCCGTAATCTTGTCCCTCGGTGCTGCCTCCCTCGTGCAGGCGGAGGAGGCGGCAGAGCTTTCCCGTCGTTTGGCTGGTGCTCGGCAAAAGCTCGGCGAGCTGCGTAAGAAGGAGGGTGAGGTACAGGAAGTCATCAGGGAGCTCGACGAGCTGGTCTCCGTGGAGTCGGCTGCTCTCCATAAGGCCGAGGGACGCATTAGTGAGCTGGAGAAAGCTCTCGAGATTACAGAAGACGATCTTGCATCCACTGAAGAGCGGATCGAGGAGCACTACGCCTCGCTCGAGCCGAGGCTTCGGGCGCGCTACCGATTGGGCCGAATGGGATACCTTCCGATTCTTCTTTCGGCCGAAAGCGTATCCGAGTTTCTCGCTCTTCGTCGCATGCTCTCACATGTCATCGAGTCGGACATGGAGACGATTCGAGAGATAAGACGTTTGCGCGAGATGCTGGAGCAGCAACGCATCCAGCTGAGCAAGGGGCGGGCCGAGCTCGAGGATCTCCGCAAGGCCGCCGCCTCTCGCCTAGCCGGGGTCAAGGAGGCTCGTAGAGAGAGAGAAGAGATCCTTGCGACGATCAAGCAGGATCGTTGGCTCCAAGAACGCTCAGTGGCCGAGGCGAGGCGTGCTCATAGGGAGTTGCAGGAGCGGATGGCCCGGATGTCGAGGCATGCAGCGAAAGACGACGGGTTCGCGTCGCTACGTGGCCGGCTTTCCAGGCCCGTGGACGGCACGGTGTCCACTACATTCTCCGAGGACGGGGGTGACTCTGGACAGAAGATACATCGAGGGGTGGACATTCGTGCTCCAAGGGGTGCTCCGGTTCGCGCGGTGGCTCCTGGGCGGGTGGTTCATGCTGCTTGGCTGCAAGGATACGGAAACCTCGTCATTTTGGACCATGGCGGCGGGTACTACACTCTGATGGCCCATCTAGACCGGCTCGAGGTGAAGGAGGGAGTCGAGGTCGCCGAGGGGGACCAAATAGGGGGTGTAGGTGATAGCGGCTCGGTCACCGGGGCTCATCTGTACTTCGAGATTCGCCGCGGTGCGGAGGCCATGGACCCGGAAGAGTGGTTCCGGTAGCGGAGGATGCCCGGTCGCAGCGACAATCGGGGGCAACCTGGTGGTATGATGACCGGGTCATGCGGCGACACGGAGGCAACGGCTACTTGAAGCGATTTGCTTGGTTCCACGCGGCTTCGGAGGGCTCACCCAAAGCGGGGTCGAGGTGGCGTTTTGCGGCTGTCGCCTTGGTTGCCGCGGGGTGTGTGGGTTTGCTGGTTCAACCGGCGGCGCGCGTCGTCGCACGGTCCAGCACCTACGAGAGCCTCGAGGTGTTCAGCAGCGTTCTTGCTCACGTGCGGAACACCTACATAGAGGAGGTCGACCCGAGAGAGCTGATCTACGGGGCGGTAAGAGGGATGATCTCCACCCTGGATCCTCACAGCTCCTTCATGAGTCCCGACGAATACGAGCAGATGGTAGTCGACACCGGTGGAGAGTTTGGCGGTATCGGGCTCGAGGTGAGCCGCAAGGAAGACGATCTGGTGGTAGTTGCGCCTCTCGAGAATACGCCCTCGTACAGAGCCGGTCTGCAGCCGGGGGACGTCATAGTTGCAATCGACGGCGAGGATGCCCTGGGCATTGATCTCGCGAGGGCCGCGAGCATGTTGAGGGGCCCTCCCGGAACTACGGTGATCTTGCGCATCGATCGGTCTGGCTTCCTAGAGCCTAGGGAGGTTCCAGTCGTGCGTGAGCAAATCAAGATCAACCCGGTCAGTGGCAGGCTGGTCGATTCCGCCGCCGTGATACGCATCAAGAGCTTTCAAGAGGGAACCCGCAAATACACGCGGCGTGAACTCGATCGCCTGAGGAAAGATGCCGGGGGTGAGTTCGCCGGGCTCGTTCTCGATCTTCGAAACAACCCCGGCGGCCTGCTGGAGCAAGCCGTGGGCGTGGTGGACCTTTGGCTGTCCGAAGGTGTCATAGTCGTCACGAGGGGAAGGGGAGACAGCGAGCAGGTGAGAGAGGCTCGCAGATCAGAGGCGGAGCCGGATTACCCCATGATAGTGCTGGTCAACGAGGGCAGCGCGTCTGCTTCGGAGATCGTGGCGGGTGCTCTCCGGGATCATGGTCGGGCGGTGCTCATGGGCGTCGGCACCTTCGGCAAGGGATCCGTGCAGACCTTGATTGATCTAGAGGACGGCTCCGGCCTCAAGCTTACGGTTGCCCGGTATTATACCCCCAGCGGTGAGCCCATAGGTGCCGGAGGGTTGGAACCGGATGTGCTTGTCGAGGCTCTCGAAAGTGCGGATGCCCCGGCCGCGTCCGAGGACGAGGAGGACCCCCAGTTGAAAGCCGCCCTCGACTCTTTGCAAAGCGGGGACCTGTTCAGGGCATCGGAGGAAGCTGCCGGGGACGGCACCGAAAGATAGTATGGAGCGCCGAATAGGGTCGTGTTACGTGGTGAAGGAGCCTCCCATGGAAGATAAGAGAGAAAGCGGTACTTCGGCCATGGCCCTTACTAGCGGGGCTGTCTTGCTCCTTGTGGCCGCAATGGCGGCCCTAATTCCCGCGGAGGTATCCGCGGCAGCTCGTGGCGCGGTGGTGGCGGTGCCTCTTGGCGGGGGGGTCGAGCGGGAGGCCGCCGTGATCGGTCAGGCGATCGAGGATGCGGTCGTCCGTGGCCGGCACTTGGAGATGGTGGATCTTGCCTGGCACGCCGACGGTCGTACGGCCGAGCGCCGGGGCGAGAGGCTCGAGCAAGGGAAAGAGGTGCTTGGCTACGCAAAGGAGGCGTATGAAACCAACGATTTCGCTGGTGCGATGAGCTTGCTGGAAGAAGCGATCTCGGTGCTGGAACAGGCGGACCTTGTGCGAGACATGGAGTACCTGCTCGAGGCTCACTCCCTTCGAGCGTTGACCGCCTACTATAGGGGGGACACTCTCGAGGCTGGAGAGGCGGTCGCCAGGCTGTTCTCATTGAGTCCGGCGTATGTCTTCGAGGGAAGCAGGTTCCCTTCGCAGTTTCGGGAGATGGCCGACGAGGTTCGACGGGAGGTTCAGGCCGAGGCTTCCATGACCATTGAAGTGTTGATGGGCCCGCTGCCGGCCAGGGTTTTCGTAAACGGCGTTTATAGGGGAATTGCTCCCCTCGAGGTGGACGGCCTTTCCCCTGCTGAACACTATGTGACCGTGCGGGCGCTGGGTTACAGGAGCATTCAGGAACAGCGCTTCGCTAGACCGGGTGCCTTGCTGAGGTTGGAGCCCGAGACTTCCTCGGATGGTGATGTCTTGGGAGAGATGCTGGAGGAAGCAAGGGAGCGCATGCGCTCGGGAGTGGTGGCTGAACCCGGTGCGGCCATAGCTCGATGGGCTTTTCTCGACGAGGTGTTGGTGGTGGGCGTGAGACCCGAAGAGGATCGGCGCAGGGTAACCATGGTGAGAGTCGCGGAGGACGGGCACGTCCTCGCCTCAACCCAGGAAGTCGTTGAAGTGGATGATCCGGCAGGGGTAGCCGACGTAGCGGCCGCCGCGGTTCGTTTATATCGAGACGACATTCCTCGCGGGCCGGAAGGGCGCCCGATAAGGGCTGTGGTCAGAGTTGCACCGCTAGTGGATCACTCGAGGGCGGGGTTTATCATCGGCGGGGCAGGTATAGCGGCCGGCCTAGGTGGAGTGGCCGTCGGGCTTCACGCGCGTAGCACGGCGCTGCGAGCCAAGGAGCTTCCGCAGCGGCACCAGGAGGAGATTCAACCTATCGTTGGTCGTGCCCGAAGGTCCGCGCTGGTCGCGGACATCTTGTTCGCGAGTGCGCTGGTGGCCATCACCGCCGGCAGCTATCTCGCTGCTCCGGCATTGACCGAGGCGCTTGGGTCAGGTGACGAGTTAGACAGGTTCTCGGTGGCTCCGGCGCCTTTACCCGGTGGTGCCGTCGTAACAGTCGGGGGAGAGTTTTGACCACTTTTTGTCGTGGAGCGACGTAGTTTGTGATCATTGGGGTTGACCAACGCTCCAAGCGGTTCTAGCCTGGTATTGCGTTGTCGATGGGCGGCAGCGTGTAACTATAGCAGTGCCGGGCCCTCCAACGAGGAGTTGGTTCGTGGCGGGGAAGGAATTCTTCAAGAACCGTTACGCGAGCCGGTCGAAAAAGTAATTAGCGACAGCTTCGGTTGAAGGACGGCAGTAATTGAAGGAGTAGTGAGAATGGCCACCGGTAAGGTGAAGTGGTTTAACGACGCGAAGGGCTTTGGATTCATCCAGCCCGATGAGGGGGGCGAAGATGTATTCGTCCACTTCTCTGCCATCGAGATGGATGGCTTCAAGTCCCTGACGGAGGGTCAGGCGGTGCAGTTCGAGGTTGTTCGGGGACCAAAGGGCCTACAGGCCGCTAAGGTCACGAGAGCCCCCTAGTACGGCATCGACATAAGGCCCCATGAGGGTCGACCACATAATACGGGCGTGCACCAGCAATGGAGCGCGCCCGTTGTTTTTTGTGCGCGCTGAAGTGGTGCTCGGTCCCCTAGTGCCCCGTGCGGCTAGTTCTGTGCACGGAGAGGCGCCGCCACGTATACGGAACTAGCCCCTCACGGGGGCGCTACTAGTCTTCTGATGCCGCCACGTCGCTGGGGCGTGTTCCCGGGCCCTCTCCAGCGGTGCCCTCGCCATGCCACCTGAAGTTGTCGAGGAGGACGAGGGAGTCGAAGTTTGCGTCCGAGGTGTCCCAGATGATGAACCTCAGCGTGATCGTCTCCTCGGGCACCACCGGCGAGGTCGTGGTAAGCCAGCGGGTTGCTCCGGCCTCGCTGGCCGTGTAACCGGTGCCGGACAAGGCCGAGGTTCCATCGGGGCAGTCGTAGTAGGTGTCGCTTTCTTCACATTCCTTCGGTCTACAGACGGTGAAGAACTGATGTGAGTTGACGCTTATGTAGTTGCCGTTGGAGTCGAAGCTGATGTTCTTGTCTTCGGGAATGCCGGAGCCTCCGTTCTCCGGAGTCCACTCCGATTCCAGCATTGCTATGAAGAAGTCGTTGAATCTGGTGCACGTCCATCTCCAGTACTCCTGTGAGAAAAACCTGAAGTCGAACGAGAAGGCATGAGCGAACTCCGGTACTTTGAGCTGCACCCTCAGCATCACCGAATCGTTGGCGCCGGAGCCTTCCGGGCAACCCGTGTGGCTCACCGGAAGTTTTCCTCCATGAGGAGCGACGAAGTCGTTTGGCGGCTGGCCGAGCTCATAGGTGTAGGATACGGTCTGCGTGGGATCGGGATCACTCTCGTCCCTTGCCCTACCGCTCGATAGGACGGCCATGTTGTCGCCGAACTTCGGCACGTTCGAGCCATCGGTCCCGAACTGGGTCATGATGCCGTACTGCCGGTAATCCGGTGAGTTGCTGTTCGCGGGCCAGTTCGCCCTGCCCAGTTTCGCGCTTCCAGGCACTATTCCGAAGCTCCCTTCATGGTTCTCGTCATGGAAGTCGCAAATGCCCATGGCGTGCAACAGGTCGAGGGCGCTCACGTTCTCGAACTTCGAGCCGGTGAGGCAGACCGGCCGCGGCTCGCAAGTCTCGCCGTTGAACCTGTAGCCCGGGCTGCAAACGTAGCGGCAGGACTGGTCGTCGGGCTCCTCGCTGTAGTACGTGGTCGTGGCGAGCGGCATCCAGTCCCCGTGGTCATGGCTCCATACCTGGATGTACTCGGAAACCGTGTTCCACTCGGCGCCTTCCTCGGGCTTGGCCGGGCAGGTGTATACCTTGGGAATGCACGCGAGGGCTGAAGAGTCCCAATCCCATCCATGATCGCAAGCACAGGTGTACTCGTCGAGGGAAGCGCCCAGGTAGCAATCTTCCCGGTTGGCGTAGGCCTCGAAGACCTCCTCGTCGCTCAGGGTGTAATCATAAACTCTTACTCTATCGACCACTCCCGCGAACGAACCGTAAGCGTCACAACCGATCCGGTTCGGCGCCAAGACATTGGACCGTGGTGACGTAAGTCCGGTCCGCGCGAGCGACCCGTTGAGATAGATGCGGGGAGTTTTGTTCTCGTAGGTGACCACGATGTGGTTCCATCCGGTTCCAAGCTCTTCCTCATGAACCGCGAGGGCCGGCATGTAACCGTCGCCGTGCTCATAGACTGATATCCCGTTGGTTCCCACCGACACTCCGGCTCCGGCGTTTGACGAGCCCTCGTGACCGGACCGGAACAGATATCGTTGACCGGTGGTCCCGGCGGTGCCGCTCGTCGACTCATCGTGGATGTCGTGACTCTCCTCGGCTTTGACCCAGGCTTCCAAGGTGAAGCTGTTTTGCGGCTTGGCGTAGCTCCAGGAGATTCCATGTTGCGCCCCACCAAGCTCCAAGGCGTACCCGTACTTTCCTTCGCTCGTCCAGGAGCCTCCCTCGACATTCCCGTCGTTTCCGTTGCCCGACGAATCCTCGAGACTGGCGCCGGCGCCCTCCTCGATATCGAGTCTTACGACCGGTTGTCCATGGATGCATGGGTTCGGAAGGCACGGGTTGTCGATGCACTCGTTCGAGTCGCACAGGCCGCCGTCCGGGCAATCCGCGTGAACGATGCATTCAATGCAAGCATTGTTCAGGCAAACCGGAGTCGGCGCGGCGCAGTCAGGGTCTTTGATGCACTCCACGCACTCGCTGGTATTTCCCGCGGCAGTCTTGCAACGAGGCGTTTCGGCGGGGCAGGGGGAGCAGTCGGCGCCGCATTCAGCGTCGAGATTGCACAAAGCGCAATCGGCGTCGTCCCAGGCGAAGAAGTCGTTGCACTTGAACCGGCATTCCTCTTCGCTCGGCGTCGTGTCATGAGAACCTACGGTGGAGGGCACCCACGCGGAGCCGTCCCAAGTTTGCGTGATCGCATCGGTGGTGTTCCACGACGCATTTTCAGGCAGGTCCGTGCACGGCCGGCCATGGCGCGTGTTGCTTACGCAGGACTCGCCGTCAGTATGGTAGCCCTCTTCGCAATCCCACTGGCAGGTGTCGTCTGGCGGCTGGAAGGATTCGCCGTCCCATTCTTGCGCCAGCTTGCCGCCCTCGTACTCCGCCGTCCACGAGGAGTTCTGCGGCTTGGTGTTGGCGCAGTCGACCTCCCTGGAGATCGCGGCGCACTCATCCTCTTGCCAGAAGAATGTGTCGTCGCACTTGAACCTACAGTCTTCCGTGCTGGGTGTCGTTTCGTGGACTCCTGTCGTTGGAGGCTCCCACTCCCATCCGGTCCACGTCTGGGTGATCTCCTCGGCGGTGTTCCATGAAGCGTTGTCCGGAAGACCGGTGCACTCCTGGCCGTCCCTGGTGCTGCCATGGCATTTGCCGTCCTCGGTGGGATTGCCCTGGTCGCACTCCCACTCGCAGGTGTCCGCGGGCGGAACGAAGGTTTCTCCGTCCCACGTTTGAGTGAGACTGCCGCCCTCGTAGTCCTCCGTCCAAGAGGAATTTTCCGGCTTCGAGTTTATGCAGTCGACCTCTCTTGTGGTGGGATGGCACTCCATCTCGTACCAAACGCGGCCTGGGAGGCAGGCGCAGCTATAGTCGTCGCCGTCGGGCGTGCAAATCTCGTTGCTTCCCGGCATTCCCGCACAGGGGTTGGGATCGCAGGGGTCGTCTTCCTCCTCGCCGTTCTCTGGTGGGACGCCGCTTCCAGGCATGCATACTCCGGAGGAGACGTGACACTCCTCACCTTCCGCGCAGTCGTCGTCGGTCTTGCACCCTTCAACAGGCTTGGGCTCGCACTCTTCATCCACGCAAACATAGCCGGGGTTGCAGTCCCAGCTCGTGACGCATGACGGCTCGTCCTCCTCGATGGGAACGCACTGACCGTCTACACACTGCCATCCGCCTTGGCAGTCGGTGTGCACCACGCATCCTTGATCATCGGTGTCGTCGGGTTCCCGCAGGAAATCACCGCATCCCGCGGCAAGAAGCGCGGCCGCCAACACAGCCCCGGCGATGCTAGATGCCCAGTCCGCGTGACATCCTAGCCGGCCGATTGAAGATGAGGTGCCTGCACGCATGATGCGCCCTCCCTGGCGAGGCCATCCGGCTTTGCCCGTGTTCTCGAATCCTCCAGCACTCGTGGAGTGATCATACAGCAGGCTGCCAAACCAGCATACGCGAAGTCGCCTCCGCATGGGGCGCGCCGGCCGGCGGCGCGGGTTGGCGGCGCGGCGATAGCGGAACCGGCAACGTCAACGGCATAAAGAAAAAGCCCGGAAGGATTAACCTTCCGGGCCTGTGACCCCTACGGGACTCGAACCCATGTTTTCGGCGTGAGAGGCCGACGTCCTTACCACTAGACGAAGGGGCCAGAAGTTATTGAATTTGCTGGGGGACTAGGATTCGAACCTAGATTAACGGGGCCAGAACCCGTCGTCCTGCCGTTAGACGATCCCCCAATTGAATGAGGTGTTGGATCCGGCTCCCATGAAAAAAAGCAAGCTACGAGGCTATTTTGTTCCCACGAGCCGAAAGTTATTCGCTTTGTACCGGTAATGTCCAGTCAGCCCGGATTACCACCTGAACCCGCGCCATATAGGCGAGGGTAGGTAGTCTTGTCAACCGCAAACGGTACTCCGTAACGGTACTGCAGTAAGCAAAGGGATTACTTGGGACGATTCCTTGTTGACAAGTTGCCTTGCTCCATGTAATGAGAATGCTTCGCATTTGCAACAAGCTGATGTGAGAAACCGTCCAAAACTCTTGCCATCGGGCCGCCCGGCTTCGGGGTCCCCCCAGGAGAAAAGAACGTGCGTCCTTTTAGACTTTCGAGAGTGGCATGGAGCGCGGCCTGCGTGGCCGCTGTGTTGTTCTTCGCCGTTTCCGGACGGAATGCCGAGGCGTCGGGCGGCGGCCTGTTCGGGACGCCCATAGAGCTAGGCGCGGGCCTGGATCTGGTGCTCGAGGCGCCCATCGATGAACTCGCGGATACCACCTTCGAGGTTCGCGAGTTCGAGTTGAACATCGGAGCACCGGTCGATCCGTACTTCTATATGCTCGCGACGCTTGCCTATGACGACGGGGAGATCGGGCTTGAAGAGGGATGGGTCTCGGCCATCCTGCCGTGGAACTTCAAGCTACAGGTCGGGCGGGAGATGACCCCCTTCGGCTATCTCAACAGGCTGCACCCCCACGACTTTCCGCAGATCGACCCGCCCTTCGTCTTCGACAACCTGCTAACGGATCACGGGATGATCGGAGACGGTGGCCACCTCGAGTGGATGGCTCCACTCATCAACCCCACGCTCACGTTGAACGCGGGCATCTACTCCAGAATGGAGCACAGCATCGGCAGGCGCATGGACGGCGTCCCATACCAGCTTCGCGCGCAGACCTACGCGGAGTCCGGATGCGGCGGTCACGCGGTGCTGGCGGGCGTCTCATACCTCGCTGTGGTCGGAGACCGCGACTTCGCGGCGGGCCGGGAGACGGACCCGCGCGCTCGCGGAAAGGTCAGGAACATCTACGCCGCCGACCTCAAGTACCGGTGGGGCGTCATCGGTCGCCGAACCGGGCGCGGGCTGACTATCGGCGGAGAGTTCTTCCATGTGGACTATGAAAGGAACCCCGACCACGAACTGTACAACCCGGATCTCGGCGGCGATCCCGACGCCACGCATCCAGGCTCGGACCAAGGGTTCTATGCGTACGCGCACTGGGACTTCGACAGGTTCTGGGGGCTCGGCTATCGCTTCGATCACTCGGACATCTTGTTCTCCCGCCTTACGGGCGACACTCGGGAGATCGGCCATTCGATTTACGGTCAGTGGTGGGGAACAGAATTCTCCCGCGTTCGTCTGCAATATCAGCTACGCGACACCAGGGCCGCGGGAGCGGAGAGCGACCTGGAGCACATTGTGCTGTTGCAAGGCACTTACTTCATCGGCTGGCATCCTCCGCACCGCTTCTAATCGAGCCTTTCGACTATAAGGGAACAAAGGAGAGAGATATGAGAATGCTTACGTCGCTAGTAGTGCTGCTCGGGACCTTGTCGGTCTCCACGGCCGAGGCGAGGGTGCGCGTCACGACCACGACTACCGATTTGGCATCCCTGGTGGAACTCATTGGAGGGGACAAGGTTGGGGTCACCTCGTTAAGCCGTCCCTTACAGGACGCCCACTATCTGGACGCCACTCCCGGCATGGTGATGCGAATAAGCAGGAGCGGACTCTTCGTGGAGAATGGGCTCGAACTCGAGATGGGCTGGATTCCCGAGGTACTTCGCGAGACGAGGAACCGGGACGTTCGAACGGGAGGTGATGGTCACGTGAACGCCTCGGAAGGAATCAACCCCATCCAGGTGCCGGAGCGAATCCACCGCGACATGGGAGATGTACACCCTTCGGGCAACCCCCATTACACGCTGGAGCCCGTGGTCTCCCAGCAGGCCGCGCGGAACATCGCCAACGGCCTGAGCCGCGTCGATCCCGAGAACCGTGACTTCTATCAGGCCAACCTGGAGGAGTACATTCGCAGGTCTAAAGAACTCATGGCCAAGTGGAGGGGCAAGTTCGAGGAGCATCGGGGCGCCAAGGTCATTACCTATCACAAGCACTTCGACTACATGCTGGAGGCTCTCGGCGTCGAGGTTGCCGACGCCATCGAGCCTCTTCCGGGCTTGGCTCCCTCGGCGGGGCACATCGCTGGGCTGCTTCGGTCCTACGACGCGGAGACCGTCGGAGCCGTGCTCATGGAGCCCTGGCACGACCAGCGGGTCGGGCGTCAGGTGGCTACTGGAATCGGCGTGCCGTTGGTAGTAGGCTGTCCGGCCGTTGGCTCCTGCGACGATACCTCTTGCATCCTGAGCCTGTTCGAGGAGAACGCTCGAAGGCTCCTCGAAGCCGTTAGCTCACGGCCCGAGGCGGCCACCGAGGCGGAGGAGTGATGTGATAGCGCCGCGGCGCGCGGCGGGCTTGAGGAAAAGGTTTCTGCTTGAACTTGCTGACCTACCAGGGCGTTGATTTAGGCTACGGCCGCCAGGTCGTGCTGCGTGATGTAAACCTAAGCGTGGAGCGCGGCGATTTTCTCGGTCTCGTCGGACCCAACGGCTCGGGAAAGTCGACCCTCGTCAAGTCGATGCTCGGCCTCGTTCGCCCCATGCGAGGGGAGATCCACTGGGAGGGCGGCGTCCCCAAGCGGGGTTATGTCCCTCAGAGGGAGCAGGTCGACCCCATCTGGCCCATGAGGGTCCGCGACCTTCTCGAGATGACCATTCACAGTCTGCAGACCCTTCAGCCCCTCCACAGGAAGCAGTGTCCCGAGGTGCGGGAGATCATGGAACTCATCGAGATCGATCATCTCGCCGACAAGACTCTCGCTACCCTTTCCGGCGGGGAGATGCAGCGGGTGCTGCTCGCGCGGGCGTTGGTGGTGGAGCCCGAGGTGGTCGTCCTCGACGAGCCGACCTCCGCGATGGACCTGGTGGCGTCGGAGAGGTTCCTCTCGCTCATTAACCGGATGCACGAGCAAAAGCAGACCACCGTCATCCTGGTTACGCACGATCTGCCGTCGCTCGTGAACAGGGCCCACCGGCTTGGCATCATACAGAATGGAGCCCTGCACAGCGGCAAGACCGAAGAGATCCTGACCTCCGAGAACTTGAGCCGCATATACGAGGAGCCCTTGACCGTTCGCTCGGTGGACGGGCGGACGGTCATCCTGCACGGCGCCTCGTCCGGGGAGAGGTCGGCCTCATGAGCACGCTGCTGGAGATGTACTCCTACGATTTCATGCGCAACGCATTGGGCGTCGGAGTGCTCGGCGGGGGTCTGCTGGCGTTTCTGGGCATCTTCGTGCACCTTCGGCGCATCGTCTTCCTCGGCGCGGCGCTTCCGCAGGTCGTGGCCACGGGCATTGCGTTCGCTGTGCTGTTCTCGGTCTCTCCGCTGCTCGGAGCCCTCGGCGGAGGCATCGCGGGCCTGGTGCTCCTTTCACTGCCGGGCAAGCGGAGCCATCTGCCGCCCGAGGGATGGATTGGCCTCGCTTTCGCGGCTGGAAGCTCGGTCGCCATAGTCCTCGTCGCGCTATCGCCGGCGCCGGATGGAGCGGTGCTGCGCTTCTTCACCGGAGACATCCTGGGCACGACGCGGGCGGATGCGTTTTGGGCGCTTGCCGCCGCCTTCCTCGTGGGTCTGGTTTTTCTGATGTTCTGGAGCAAGATAGTCATCACCGGCTTCGACCCGGTGATGTCGGCCACTCTGGGAATCCGGGTGCACCTGTGGAACGCCGTGGTCTTCCTGAGCCTTGGCGTCGGCTTGGCGGTGGTCATGAACACCGCCGGAGGGATGTTGGCCTTCGCCATGCTCGTCGGGCCTCCCGCGGCGGCTCTCTTTCTGTTTCGCAGCTTTCCCGCCATCATAGTAACTTCCATCCTTCTGGGAGTACTGGCCGCCTTCGCGGGCCTCACCTTCTCGTTTCTCTACGACCTTCCGGGAGGTCCCACGATGGCGGCCGCCGCGCTGGTGCCGATAGCGCTGGCGTGGCCCATCAGGAGCCTCCTCGGAAAGAAGGAAGTTCGTCCCGATTAAACTAGAGATCGTGATTCTGGATCGACGCTGCGCGGGCGGGCACTTGTTCGGGCGGCATCTTCCAAACGGAGTTGCGGCTCCAGGCACGAAGTTACGCTATAGCAGCACCTGTCGAGCAGGTGTCGCGGCTCGGTACATCAACCTTTCCGTTGTGGCGGCCCACTTCGGAAAATCTCTTGGGTCGAGCGGAAAGAGCCTGTAGTGGCGCTCGAGCAACGCGCTCATCGCGAGGGCGCGGACCAGCCAGGGTAGCAAAGGGACAAGCTTCGGTAGGCTGCCGAGAGCCCTGCCGAAAACCTCGGGGCCAGCCGGGTATTTTCGGTGCTCGTAGGCGGAGCGGATGCTCTCGGAGTTAACGATTCCGGCCAGCAGCAAGTCTCGGACCTGCTTATTGGACAGTGACGAGACGAGGTACCGGAGCGGCTGATACGCTGCGCCTATGGCTCCGGGGCCCGTCTGATAGGCCGCGTTGTAGCTCCACAGAGTTTCTTTCCGAGCCGGCCGGGCGATGCGAAGGGCGTTGTCGATGGCCTCGGACGCCAGCATGGCCCCTCTGAACCCGAGCACCACGCCGCTGCCGGTCGTGGGGAAGACCTGTCCCGCGGCGTTACCCACGCGGGCCAGGCCGTCCTCTACCAGTGAACCGGCCGTCGGCCTAAGCGGGATCGGCGCGCCGCTGCCGGACAGACGTTTTCCCACCCAGCTATTGGTCGCCGCGAAGTCCTCCACGATTCGTTTCCCGGAGCGCCTGCCGAGAGCCGGCTGAGAGGCCGCGAGCAGCGCGACCTCTTTCCGCTCCTCCGAGATGCAAAGGTGGAACACGGAGAAGCCGCCCTCGACGGCGGCCGTCGACAGAATCTCATCACTCGTGATGCCGTGTGACAGCATGAACTGGCGGGCTTGTAAGAGGGCGGAGATCTCGTAGACGGCTTGATATGCGTTGCAGAGGTCGAGCACAGGCCGCACGGCCGACTCCGGGGATCCGATGGCCGCACTATTACCCCTTGCGTCGACGACCACCCTCGCGGCGATGACCTCCTCGCCGGCGTGAACCTCCCGGACCTGACCGTTCCACCGGCCGATCGTGGCCGGAGTCTCGAATCGAAGGCTTGCTCCGGCCGACTCGGCTCGGTCGAGCAGCCAGGGGACGAGCGTCGACATGTCCACCACCATGGCAGGGAAGGGGCTTAGTTCATGCCTGACTGATCCACACTCGGTGGTCATCGTGAAGCGGCTGGGTCGCTGTACGATCACGCCTTGCGGCGGTGCGCCCAGGCCCATCTCGTCCAGGATGTCTCGTTCCACGTCGTTGTGCCAACTCGCCCCGGCCTGCCCACGGCTTCTCTGCTCGACGAGCATCACCTCGAAACCCTTTCTTGCGAGCAGCCAGGCCGTGAAGGCTCCCGCGCTCCCTCCGCCGACGACGATGCAATCCATGCCGGGAGAATAGCCAGGGATCCCGATGGGGTGCCAGTCGAATGTCCGGACCATACCGAAGCGGCCCCCAAACCCTCATTGAGAAGGCGTCTCATATGCGGGAGAGCGTCTGCCCACAGCGGCTAAGCCGCCTCCGGCAAGGACATCGAGGGAGGCACTCGTACCGGTACGGGTACACGCCGATCTCGCCTGCTTCACGCCGACGCGCAGAGTTCCCCCCGCCACAAGAGCACGGTGGAACTCTGCTGCTCATGGGTATCGGTGACTCGCGTCATGTCATCCCCAAATCCCCAAGCTCGCCGTTCCGGCGAAAGCCGGAACCCAGCCAAAGCGTGGGTCATTTCTTCAGTCCCACCCGGATGAGCCTCGACCCACTACCGACGTCCTTACTTCCATCGGCCCCCCACGCCCGCTGACCCCCGCGGCCTAGATAGACGGCCGCGGCCTCCAGATCTAATCGACCGGTCGCGGGTTCTCGTAGCGATAGACTATGCCCTCCCAGTTACGCAGGAGCACGTAGCCGTCGCCCGAGGAGATCTGGTACTCGGGTCCGAGAGGCGTCTTGCCGAAGCCCGGCGGCGTGATGATGTAGCTTGGGATTCCAAGGCCCGTCGTATAGCCTCGCAGCTCCTCCAGGATCTCTATTCCGGTCTCGACCGGCGTGCGGAAGTGCTCGATCCCGATGGTCCCCTGGCAATGGTAGAGGTAGTAGGGCCGCACCCTGACCTTCAAGAGCTCATGGCCAAGTGCCTTGATGATGACGGGCGAGTCGTTGATGCCTCGCATCAGCACCGACTGGTTGTGAAGAGGTATGCCCGCCCTGCTCAATAGATCGAGGGCCCTTGCGCTGTCCGCGGTCAGCTCCTTTGGATGGTTCACCTGAACGTTGACGAATAGCGGATGATGCTTCGACAGCATCTCGCAAAGCTCTTCGTCCACACGCTGGGGAAGCACGATTGGAGCTCGACTGCCGATTCTCTTGATTTCTATGTGCTCTATCTCGTCGAGCGCGGAGAGAAGCTCGTCCAACTTCTCCGTGGAAAAAGTGAAGGGATCCCCTCCGGTCAAGAGCACATCACGTATCTCCGGGTTGGCTCGGAGGTAATCGAGAATCTCCCCGATGTTGTCCTTTGGTGTGGCCTTGTCGACCTCGCCGATTTTGCGACGGCGCAGGCAGTGTCTGCAAAAGCCCGCGCATACGTTCGTTACGTGCACGGCGACTCGATCCGGATACCAGCGGACCAGGTTCTCGACCGGTGAGCTGTACTCCTCACCGGAGAAGTCGGCGACGCCGGTCATCGCCATCTCCCGGATGTCGGGGAGCATCTGCTTCCTGACAGGACAGCTCTCGTCTTCGTGATCCATTAGGCTTGCGAAGTAGGGGGTGAACGCCCAGCGAAACTCCGCCTGAATCCGAGAAAAGTCCTCCTTCTGCTTTGCCGAGAGAGAGAAGATCTGCTCGAGAGCCGATACATCCGAAAACCGATTGGAGAGCTGCCACTTCCAGTTCAGCCAATCCTCCTCCGAGGCTCCGAACTTCGCTTTTATGAGCTCTTTGCGTTTTTCGAAGGTCGGCGCCAGATCGAAACCGGTGGGAACACTCTTCTTCGCATCAAGATAGTCCACCGCGTATTGCCGAAACTTCTCGGCCTTCTTCCGGGATACGTCTCTTCTGTCTCCAGTTTCGCTGGCTTTCGTTTTCATGGAACTTTCTCTTGTGTCTTTGGTGCGGGTTTGGCGCCCTGCTCGCCGGTAGTAGCGCGTTCGCTCGTAGACGTTGTATGGCCAATAGACGTATTGGCGCACTCTACCGGTATCAACGCATGAAGAGAGGCGTCTCGAACAACCCTATTCCGTGCGCCCGCCCATAACTCTTGGGCTGTTCTCCCATGAGGAGTCACGCGAGGCGCTTTTCCAAGGTGCCGAGCACACTACGAGACTGGAGCGGAGGGTGCAAGTAGGCGCGGTTGGAGAAGAACCTAGACGGTGGTTTGCGCGGCGAGCATGATGCGTGCGCAGGCGCTGTCCGGCGAGGAATCGGCCGGCTCGAAGTCAATGGCTACGAAGCTCTCGGGCATGCGGGGATTCTATGTGAGTGTCAACCTTCCCGTACATACCGTCATTCCGGACTTCAAACGCGGCCCAGGAGGACTCCGCCACTACACGCCCGAAGCATGGAGTTCCGTAAACGGCGCCGTGACGTATCGACGGTCCGAGGTGATGCCGTAGTAACGCTCCAAGGCGTGGCTGATTGCTGCCTCGGTTGCGAGGTGGGGCTCGACCGTCAGACCCGTCTGGGAAGAAAGCTCCTCAACCACTGAAAGCTGGGCGGGATCGACCAGCGCCACATCCAGCCGTCGTTCCTCTTTCTTGTACCTGAAAGGAATCACCTGATACTTCTCCGCCTCCGCACGGCCCAGCTTCGTTATCACGGACTTTGGAACGTCTATGAGTTCGGCGGAGCCGACAGTCGACATGCCTAGCTGCTCGCTAAGCGTCTTGTTCAATGCTTGCTCGGTTATGAAGCCCGACTCGAGCAGGTTTGTACCGAGGCGGCCACCGCAAACCATTTGAACCTGGAGAGCTTCTGTTAGCTGCGTCGAGGTAAGCTTCTTCTCCTTGACGAGAAGTTCCCCTAGCTTGAGCTTGCCAATCATTCCCCGCTCCCTTTCTAGAAACCCACGGACAGTCCCCGATCAAAGTAAGTCGAAGAGACGGCTCACCATAATCAGATTCGTCCGGAATCCGCAAGCGTGAAGGCACCGGCTTGAAGACACCGGCTTTCACCGCGAACCGCTGCATGTGCTGGAGAAGGCGTTGATCCCCGTAGGGCGTTCACGGCTCAGAGCTTCACCGTTTTGACGGCCTTGTTGAACTCTTCCTTGGTGATCTGACCCTTGGTGGCCAATACCCGGATGAGAGCCAGCAGCATCCTCTCTAATTTGTCCAGCCGCTCGTTCGTTTGAGCCTCGTGTTCGGCAGTGAGGTTTCTCTCCTCGGACGGTTGCCAGCCGGTATCCCAGGCATCCCTGGGCCTTGGCTGCGGGGCGGCCTGCTCCGGTGACGAAGACCGGACAAGATCCATCTCTTCTTCATGGGCGGCCGAACCGTCGCTAGGTTTCGAGAGCTTCGGGATGCGCGTGTTGATTCCCAGATAGTAGTGACGAATGGCGCTTTGAATCTGGGTAGGTGAGGAGATTACGGGTTTTAGCTTGAGGCTGGTCGTGAACTCGACCTCGTTGATTGCCGTCATATTGAGCGGATCGGACATGGCGCAAAGAAGCATGCGCCGCCTTCCGTCCTGCTCGATTGAGATGGGAAACAGATCGTTTGTTTCGCAAAAATCGGCCTTGAGCAGATCTCTTGCCTCGGTTTGCAGGTTCGCTTCGGAGAGATCGCAAAGAGGAATAGAGAGCTCATCAGATAGAGCCTGACAAAGCTGATCCTCGGTGATGAACCCCTTGGTCAGCATCGCTGTCCCGATGCGCTGGCCCCACTGCTTTTGATAAGCGAGAGCCGCGGAGAGCTGATCCTCGTCGATCAGCCCTCTCTCCATGAGCATCTCCCCCAGCTTTTTCTTTGCCATGGTGGTATTCCTTCCTATAAGGGATCGCTTAAGTTTATCCGCTAAAATCGATAAGTCAAAAACGATCCAAAGAATCCGTTTCTAGTTTCAGCCGGGCCGATTCGGGATGTAACGGCATACGATGTTGGTTGAGCCCTCGATGCTCACCTGCCGAGGATTATCTGTTTGCGTGGTAGCCCTATTCGCTACTCTACCTGTCGAGGCTTACCAGATAGCGACGGACTTGGAAGGCCGCATGATTCGCTGGGCGGAGCCCGGTGAGTTGCGCTTCATCGCGTACCTTCCAGAAAATGATTCAGAAGCACTACCTTGTTCCAATGGCTTGCTGGAAGCTCTTCGGGCGGCAGCCGCGTCGTGGAGTACGGTAGAGGGGTCCGCCGTGGAAGTGCGAATCGATGCGGCCTCGCCGGGAGAGCCTCCCCCACGGGCCGGCTACGACCGGGACGATCCTTCTAGAAACGTAAATTCCATCTTGTTCGAAACGGAGAGCTGGCGCCATCAGCCGGGCGCGTTCGCAGTTACCCTGCGGACCTATGAGAGGACTACTGGAGAGCTTCTGCACGTCGACATCGTGTTCAATGCGGTTCAATACCGATTTGCTGCTCTCGACGAGCGAACGAGGCGTGACCCCGACGGCAGGGGACCGGTGGATGTCCAGGGGGTAGCAACTCACGAACTCGGCCATGCTCTGGGCTTTGAGCACGCCAGAAGCAATCCTTCCGCGATGCGTTCGACCATCGGCTACGGGGATATCTGGATGCGGGATTTATCCGCTACCGATAGGGAGGGGTTGCGCTTTCTCTACCCCGCGGATGACGGCTTGCAGCCGAGCCCGGAGCGAGTTTCCTCCCGCGGCACGATTTTCACCCAACCCGGTTCCAGCTCGCAACGACATCCATGGTGGTTGCCACGGCCGCGTGCAACAGAGCGCCATACCAGAACGAACGGGTTCTAATCGCAAGCATGGCCAGCGCGATGCCGGCTATTATCGAACCGTACGCCTCGAGCTCCGGCTTTCCGGCATGCATGATCACAAAGGGTATAAGCTGGACCCAAATGGCATGATTGCCGATCCTCTTATACATGCCGAAAAGAAGAAACCCTCGGAATAGGAACTCCCAGCCCACGAAGTACAGGGCGTAACCGCCCTGATAGACTCCGAAGTGCGTCCAGGAGTTTAGTGCGCCCCTTGCCAAGGGGTAGGTCGTGGCGAAGTCCGAAAGCCTGGAAACCACTACTACGGCCGGCACCATGACGACGAAAAATATGGCGGCCAGGTACAGCCCGAACCGCCAGTCACCTAGGCCGAGACCGTACTCGCTTAGCTTCTCCCTGGGCAGCAGCAGAACGATGATCAGCGGAATGAGGCCGTACAGCAAAAAGGACGCGCCGAACCAGTAGAGGTGTGGATGTATTTCGGCGAGAGGCCACTCCATCAGCCGGTCGCCTATCACTCTTCGAAAAGCACCCCTTCCACCGTGGTAGCGTGACAGCAACAGCACCACACACGCGGAGATCGGTATGACGAAGCTGGCGAGGTCCATGCCGCTCAAGGTCGGACGGACTTCGTCCCAAAGGCGTTTCAGCGGATTGCGGTGATGTCCCCGGTTCACTCTATTACCTGCAAAGCAGCTTCAATGCGTCGAATTGACTCGTCACGCCCCACCAGTGCGATGGTCTCGCATATGCCAGGCGAGGCCGTGCCGCCGACTAGAGCCACGCGAAGCGGTTGAGCTACCTTGCCGAGGCCGACCGAGCGCGATTCGGCATATTCTCGCATCCACTCCTCGAGCCCGCACTCGTCTATGCCTTCGGGCGGTTCTTTTTCAAGACGTTCACGTATGGCCTCGAGGTGTGGGCGAGACGCTTCCACAAGAAACTTTCGCTTGGCCTTCGCTTGATACTCGCCGACCCCCTCGGAGAGGTAGACTCGCGCTCTTTCCGCCATCTCCGCAAGGGTCTTGGTCCGTGCCTTGAACAGCTCCGCCAGTCTTTCAAGACGTGGGTCGCCGTGGGCATCTACACCGAGTTTCGCCAACTGCTCCGCCAGCGGCGCGGCAAGCTCCCTGCCACTGCTTTCCATCATCCAGTGATGGTTGATCCATTGAAGCTTGTCCGGGTCGAAAATGGCCGCTGACTGGCCGACCCTGTCGAAGCTGAAATCCCGCAGAAGATCATCCAAGGAGAAGATCTCGGTCTTGTCATCCAGGGACCAACCCAGGCGCACCAGATAGTTGACCATGGCATGGGGCAGATAGCCCGCCTCTCGATACCAAGTGACGCTTACCGCGCCGTGTCTCTTGGACAGCCGTTGCTTATCTCGTCCCAGTATCATGGGTAGATGGGCGAAGCGGGGAGGCTCGTAGCCGAGCGCCTGGTAAATAAGAATCTGCCTAGCGGTGTTGTTTACGTGGTCGTCTCCACGCGCCACGATGTCGATCCCCATCGTGGCGTCATCCACCACCGCTCCGAAG
Organism: Deltaproteobacteria bacterium; assembly: GCA_007130885.1. Taxonomy (GTDB): domain Bacteria; phylum Myxococcota; class Myxococcia; order SLRQ01; family SLRQ01; genus SLRQ01. The sequence goes on along the minus strand of SLRQ01000021.1, from coordinate 71,455 downwards.
TTGTATAACGGTATGCCGTCCGGCCGCAGAATGACCTCGTCCTGAATGGTTTCATGCGAGGTGGTTATGGCGCCCTTTACGAGGTCCTCGAATTTCGTCTCCCCGCTTTGGGGCATCCGTACTCTTATGACGCACGGCTGATCGGGGTGGTCCGGTCTTTTTCGGCAGCGGCCCGTGTAGCGGAACTGGGATGCACCGGCCTCGAGCTGCGCTTTCCGCTGCGCCTCGATCTCTTCCTTGGTGCAGTAGCACCGGTAGGCAAGATCCTTCTCTATTAGGCGCTCGGCGTGCTCCCGGTATATGTCCAAGCGGTCGGTCTGGCGGTAGGGGCCCTCATCCCAGTCCAGGCCCAGCCAGCGCATGCCGTCGAAGATGGCCTCGACAGACTCTTCTGTGCTTCGGCTCTTGTCCGTATCCTCTATTCGAAGGATGAATGTGCCACCATGTCTACGGGCGTAGAGCCAGTTGAATAGAGCGGTTCGCGCGCCGCCGATGTGAAGGTAGCCCGTGGGAGAGGGAGCGAAACGAAGTCTTGGCTTGTCTGTCATGGCTTGTGTCCCAAACGCTTCTTTTTCTCGAGGACGGTTTCCGTGGTCGCCGCTGTATCAGAATCCGGTCTCGAGCGCGAGATAGTCCCGAGGCATGTATAATGCACATCGTGAAAGCGATGGGCAGCTCGAGTTCATTCAGAGGTCTTATCCTATGCGCCGTTGTCGCGGTGGCGGTAGCGATGGCGGCCGGCCAGACGGCCTGGGCCTCTGTGCTGCCCTTTTCCTCGATAGAGGCCTTGACTGAAAAGGCCGAGGTCGTGTTTCGGGGGCGGGTGCAAGATGTGGAATACAGGCTGGTCGATGAAGGGCGGCGGGTAGTCACCTTACTCATCGTCTCGGTCGAAGACGGATTCAAGGGTCGGGACAGCGGTGATGTGAAGGTGATTGTTCCAGGCGGGCGGTATGGTGAGCTGGTCCAGCGGGTAGCCGGCATGCCCACCTTCTACCTGGATGAGGAGGTCGTTTTGTTTCTCGAGCGGTATCCGGCCCCTCGAGCGTCTACCGCGGCGGAGCGTTTCACTCTAGTTTCCATGGGACTGGGAGCTTTCTTGGTGGAGGGCGATAAGGCCCTGCGGCGTGCGGATGAGCTGAGGGTCGTCAGGGAGAGGCCGGGTTCGCCCGAACCGTTAGGAGAGAAAGACAGACGAATGTCTATCGCTGTTCTGGAGGATCGCATAAGGGCGGCGATCGTCATGGATGAGTAGGTTTGCCCTGACATCGTTGATGCTCGTTCTTTGTCTCGGTGTAGTCCCGCGAGACGCCGATGCATACGTTCGCTCTCTGGTTCCAGGAGGGAGCGCATGTCTTTATTGGGATACCCGCGAGATAACCTGGTATCTCAACGATGAGGGCTCCTCGCGCATCGATGACGGAACGGACATCGATGCCGTAATCGCGAGCTTCGAGACATGGAACGAACCTGAATGCAGCGATCTGACTTTCGAGTTCGGCGGGCTTACCGAACGTTCCGATATCGGCTACATCGAGCCTCCCCCTTCGGCGGATCCGGAAGAGGATGACAACGTAAATCTAGTAGTCTTTAGGCGGGACCTCTGCACCGATGTCGTCCCATCCACGGATCCATGCTGGGATTGTTACGAGCCGGACTTCGACGGCCCTTGCTGTTCCACTGTTTATGATTGTTGGAGCCATTCCCCGACAGCGATCGCCATCACCACCACCACTTTCTTCACGGCAACGGGCAAGCTAGTGGACGCCGACATAGAGCTGAACGAGGCCCGCTACCTGTTTACCACCGGTGATGGGCCGGTCTGCGAGCAAGGGCCGGCGCTTGCCACGTGCTCCAGTGATGCTGACTGCGGAGCCGATGAGTCATGCATGATGGAGCGGTGTCGAACCAGGGGATGCGTGCATACCGACATCTCAAATACCGTTACGCATGAGGTGGGACATGTGATCGGTCTCGACCACTCTCCCATCCCGGAGGCGACCATGTACGCTTCCGCGGGCGTGGGTGAGACCAGCAAGCGGTCCCTTCATGACAACGACATTCAAGGGCTCTGCGACATATACCCAGCCGGGGGGCCGACACTAACATGCGGAGGCGAAGAAGATGAGGTGCCTCCGACCGGATGCTGCGGCGGCGGCAGCGGAGCAATGCTCCTAGGGCTGCTTCCGGCGCTGATGCTGACCATCAACGCCGGAAGACGAGAGCGACGGGGCCGCATCTAAACCGGAAATCACGATCTCTGGTTTAGCCGAGCCTATCACTCCTCTTTCTTCTCCTCGTACTCGGCATCAACCACATCCGCCTCGGATGGACCGGCCTCTTCGGCCTCGGGAGCAGGCTCTCCATTGGGCCCTGCTTCCGGTCCGCCTTGCGCCGCCGCTGCCTTGTACATCTCCTCGGCCATCTTGTGAGAGGCGGTGGTCAGCTCTTCCATGGCGGACTTCATTGAGTCTACATCCGAAGATTCAATCGCCTTCTTGAGATCCGCCACCTTGGCCTCGATGCCGGCTCGGACTTCTTCCGAGATCTTGTCCTTGTTCTCGTTGAGGGTCTTTTCGGTGCTGTAGGCCAGGCTGTCAGCCTGATTTCGCACTTCGATCTCCTCGCGCTTTCGCTTGTCCTCGGACTCGTGCTCCTCCGCTTCCTTGACGGCGTTGTCAATCTCGTCCTCGGAGAGACCGGAGCTTGCGGTGATGGTTATCTTCTGCTCCTTACCCGTGGCCTTGTCCTTGGCCGAGACATGAAGAATACCGTTGGCGTCCAGGTCGAAGGTGACCTCGATCTGTGGCACTCCGCGCGGCGCCGGCGGGATCCCTTCGAGGTGGAAGCGGCCCAGCGTGCGGTTGTCCTTGGCCATGGGGCGTTCGCCCTGAAGCACGTGGACCTCCACGCTTGTCTGGCTGTCGGCGGCTGTCGAGAAAGTCTCTGTTTTTCGCGTCGGGATGGTGGTGTTGCGCTCGATGAGCGAGGTCATTACGCCGCCCAGTGTCTCGATACCGAGCGAGAGCGGAGTGACGTCGAGCAATAGAATGTCCTTGACCTCTCCGCCCAGCACTCCGGCCTGCACCGCCGCGCCAAGAGCAACCACCTCATCAGGGTTCACTCCTCGATGGGGTTCCTTACCGAAGAAATCCTTTACCAGCTCCTGGATTTTCGGAATTCGGGTCGTGCCGCCTACCAGGATGACTTCGTCGATGTCCGCGGTCTTCTTGTCGGCGTCGGCGAGAGCGCGCTTGCACGGCTCGAGCGAGCGGCTGAACAGATCCTCGCACAGCGATTCCAGCTTGCTGCGAGTCAACTTGATCTGCATGTGTTTGGGGCCGGACTGATCCGCCGTCAGGAATGGCAGGTTGATGTCGGTCTCCATGACGGAGGACAGCTCGATCTTGGCTTTCTCTGCGGCCTCCTTGAGGCGTTGGGTTACCATCTTGTCCCCGGAGACGTCGATCCCTTGATCCTTCTTGAACTCGCTAATCAAGTGATCGATTAAGCGCTGATCGATGTTGTCACCGCCTAGATGGGTGTCACCGTTGGTCGAGACGACCTCGACGACGTTTTCACCCACCTCCAAGATGGAGATGTCGAATGTTCCTCCACCGAAATCGAAGACGGCGATTAGCTCGTCCTTCTTTTTGTCGAGGCCGTAGGCGAGCGCGGCCGCTGTGGGCTCGTTGACGATTCTCTTTACGTCCAAACCGGCAATCTTGCCTGCGTCCTTGGTGGCCTGGCGCTGGGAATCGTTGAAGTACGCGGGTACCGTTATGACGGCTTCGGTGACCTTCTCGCCGAGGTAGTTCTCGGCGGCCCGCCGGAGCTTCTGAAGTACCCGGGCACTAATCTCGGGAGGGGAGAAGGTCTTGTCGCCGATCTCCACCTGCGCATCGCCCTTGGGATCCTTGACCACCTTGAATGGCACGATGCCGATCTCTTCCGGAATCTCGTCGTACTTACGTCCCATGAAGCGCTTGATCGAGTAGACCGTGCGCTCGGGGTTCGTTATGGCCTGCCGTTTCGCCACCTGGCCTGCCAAAATGTCGTCGTCCTTGGTGAAAGCGACCACGGACGGCGTCGTACGTCCGCCTTCCTCGTTGGGAATGATCTTGGGTTCCTTGCCCTCCATGACGGCCACGCATGAGTTCGTGGTGCCGAGGTCAATTCCAATTATCTTGCCCATCTCGCCTCCTAACCCGCGCCTGGGGGCCGAAAGAGTGTTGCAAAGTCCTTGAAATGGCTACTCGTTGGGGCGCTTCGCCCTGACGTAGCCGGAACGTAACCATCTGAGGCGATGGGTCAAGGCGGGACCGGCTGGCTTGGACCAATCCATGGGGACAAACCCGTTGTGCTGTGCTACTTTCAAGCGCTATACAAGATGCCGCTTAACTCTTGCCGAGGAGGCCTACGTGTTGAGTTCGACGCTGAGATTCAGATGGAGTGTGCCGCTCATCCTATTGTTTGGTGTTTCGCTCTTGGTTGTTCCTCGGCCCGTGGAGACAAGCGATGAGCCTGTTCCCGCCGGCGAATGGGATTTCGTCGAGGAGAGGAGCGATGATATCGAGGATCGCATCGACGCGGCCGTGGCTCACATGAACATCGTCGTCCGGGCGGTCGCTCGCAGGCGCCTCCGGGGAGCCAACCGGCCGATGCCGAGGCTTCAAATCGATTACAAGGGTGACAATGTCCACATCGTGCTACGCCCGGACGTTCCCACCGTGATTACCCCGAAGAGCGGAGAGGTGATCAACTGGACCAGGGAGGACGGCGAGGTGGTCCGAACGAGCACGAACCTCAGCTCGGACAGGATTCGTCAGTTCTTCGACTCGGACGACGGTGACAAGGAGGTCATCTACAGGCTTCGGCCGGATGGGCTGTTGTCCGTGGAGGTCACTGTCTTCAGCGAGAGGCTCAAGGAGCCGTTCAAGTACACCTGGGTCTACAGCAAACGGAGTTGACGCTCGGCCGGTCGTTCCCGACTCCCCATGATCAAGACCTCCTTGTGTCCCGCGCGTCCCTTGGCGTTGCGGTTTATGGGACGGCGTACATCCAGGACTTTGATTTCGAAGCCGTCGTAGAGCTCTCTGACCAGGGGGTGGTCGGAGTTGCTCGCCGTTACATGACAACCTCGCTCCACCAGCTCTCTGAAGATCCGGGCCAGCTCGCCTTGAGCGCCGTGATCGAATTCATCGGGCTGGTATAGACGCGAGCCGGGGTTGCTTGCCTCCGGACGCAGGTAAGGGGGATCGAAGTAGACGAGATCGCCGGGGCCGGCGTCCGCGACCGCGTCGCGATAGTCGCCCGTGTGGAGTCTGGTGCCACGGAGGGCCTCGCTGGTCCATCGCAGGGTGTACTCGTCGCAGATCCTAGCGTGGGCGATGCGGCCATAAGGAACGTTGAAGCGTCCCTTGCTATTGACGCGGTACATTCCGTTGAAGCAGGTCTTGTTGAGGTAGATGAAGCGTACCGCTCGCCGCAGGGGCGATAGAGTCGATGGTTCCAGCGCCCTGGTTTCGTAGAAGTGCCTGGATGTGTTCGGCTGCTCCTCGAGCAAGGCGATTAGCGGTTCCGGATGGTCTCGTAGGACACGAAAGCTGTTCATGAGCTCTTCGTTCGAATCACAGAGCACGGCCCTCTTTGGCTTCAGGGCGAAGAACACCGTCGCCGAGCCGGCCATCGGCTCGTAGTAGCATCCGAACTTCCGGGGGAAGCCGGCCAGGATCTCGTCGAGAACGGACGCCTTGCTGCCGGCCCATTTGATAAAGGATCTCGGTTTTCTGGTCCGTCTTTTGGAAGGGCTCGGGATGGGATCGGGGTGTCCCTCCGGAGTCCGGCCGGGTCTGGTCATCAGGCCGGCCAAACCTTTCTCTTCGTAGCGTTTGATCCACCGGCGGATCGTAGGGACCGAAACGTCCAATCCTTCTTCACTAACGGCGCGGGTTAGCGATGAGCCGGCCTCGGTCTTCGTCCTGAGAGCAAGGATGATGGACTCTTGCTCTCGAGCTTTCTCCAATAGCTCCATCCAGCCGGTGTCGCCAAGGCGCTTGCGTAGATCGCTAAGTCTCTGGTCCGAGATCGGATCGAATACGGGCGCCGCCATGGCGACATATAATCCTTCGCTTGGAGGCAAAAGGGCAAGCTCACGTAGTCCGAGAGGGGGTGCCGAGCCGGCGGAGCAGGAGCAGGTACAGCATGAGCACGGCTGTTGCCGAGCCGGGAAGCCCGCCTGTTCCGGCTGTTTCACACCCGCAGCCCAAGGTTGTTTGAGGAGGAGCAATCTCTTGCTTCTCCTCATGCTCTTGCTCGTCCGGTATGATGACGACCGAATACTCGCCTCCTTCGCCCAGAACCCAGAGTTGCGGGTAGAGGTGATAGGTGGCCGAGGAAACCGTGGATCTGCTCCAACCGTCGGCTTTGGCTACGGCGCGCACCTCGGTGCTCTCGTTCCAAGGAAGGTCCAGAGGGCCTTCATATACAGAGGAAGACTCGTTTGGGTTACCGCCGTCGAGGGTGAAATGAATAACCGCGTCGGGGTTATCATGCGAAAGAGTCACGCTGACGTCTTCATGATGCATGCCGCCCTGGGGCGATATGACCGGGGGGTCGGCTCGAGGCAGCACGCCGTAGCTCGCGCACGCGGGCTCCGACGGTTTCCAGTCGTCGGCGTAGGCCCTGGCGCAGATCTCCATAACCGAGCCGGGCTCCATTACAATCGGTTCGTCGTGGATCTCCGAATCAGCCGCCGGTTCGGAGCCATCCGTGGTGAAACGAATAGTCGAACCGGGAGTCTTCGAGGTAATCGTTACCAAGAGCTCGTCCACGTAGTCCTCTCTCGCATCCGGCTCGAAGATTGGGGTGATGGCATTGCCGGTGACGGTGAAGACGCCGGTCACAGTATTGGATTCTTGCCAGTCGCGTCTGAATGCCTTGGCTTTGATGGTCTTTTCCGACTCTTCTTCTATGACGATGGGAAGCCTGTAATCCGGCGACCGGCGGTCCGGTTCACTGCCGTCGGTGGTGTAGCGGACTATGGCGTTTGGTGTGCTCGTTGAAATCTCCACCGTCTGGGGCGACGTGTAGCTGCCAGGCTCTATACTGAAGAAGGGCTCCGCGACGATCCCGGTAACCAGAATCGATACCTGCGCGACGAAAGACGGTATCCAGCCGTCCTTGTACGCCCTGGCGCTAACCGTCAACGACGAATCATTTGGGATCTCGAATGGGGCGTCGTAGATAGCCGAGTGCTCGTTCGGCTCGCCGCCATCCACTGTGTAGTGAATCTTGACGCCGGGAGCCTCGGCAATGATCTCGACCTCAACGGGTTCGAAGTAGACGCCGCTTGCGGGAGAGATCGACGGAGCTTCGAGGACATCGCCAAGCAGATAGGTTGCGGATGCGGGCTCTGAAGGAAGCCAGCCTTCCTTGTAGGCCCGGGCCTTGATTGTGATTTCGCCATGATCCGACAGCACTATGGGCTCGTCGTACAGCTCGGCGTCTTCATCGGGGACGCTGCCGTCCGTAGTGTAACGAACCTCGGAGCCAGAAGTGTTCGTTGAGATAGAAACCTCTATGTCGCTGTCATACGGAACGGTTGGATCCGGCGAAAACGTCGGGGTGCTCACTTGCCGAGGAGAGTAAACACCGGTCACCGTCTTGCTTTCTCCCGCCGGAAGAGAAAGATGAAAAGCGCCCGGTGCTTCCCAGAGGGACAGCCCGTTGAACGAGACAGAGGTGAGGGCCTGGTCTTCCTTCGCGGGCAACCAGGAAAGTGTTTCTCCAGGGGACCGCCACTGATCCCCGGGGAAATGAACCTCGTTCAAGAAGGCGGCGTCCAGCCCTTCGGACACCGAGTGATCCTTCTCATAGGTCCATCTGAACGTCCGAGTCCCGGGATCCACGGGGAAAGAGAGGTCCATCCAGTCTGTTTCTCCGGACCAACAGCCCTGCTCTACGTCGTCAATGAAGAAGCACAGCTCGTCATAGCCTTCCTCCGAGCTCACATATGCCGAGAAAGCGATGTCTCCGCCGTCCGATTCGATGCAGAGTTCGAGGGATGCGCTTTCATCGTCCTGGAGAGCAGGCGATCCGGCGATATAGATGCCCGGCCGGCCGGCCGATAGTACGGTCCAGCTACCGTCACCGTGGGTTTGCCAGTCATACCTATCCAGGTCCGCGGACTCGAATCCTTCGACGGACACCCCTTGGAGCCTCCATCGTGCGCCGTCTCCGACCGCTTCGGGCGGCTCGATGTCGACCTTTAGGCTCGATCTGATCCGGTAGATGTCGGAGCTGACCTCCGACACCACTTGATCTTCGGTGTATGCCACGGCCTTCAGCTCGGTGCTTCGCTCGATCATCACGCTTTCACCGGAGTGAAGTAGCTGTCCCCAGCTCGGTGTCGGTTCGCTGCCGTCCATGGTGTAGCGAACCAGGGCATCCGGGGTTCCGGTCATGATCGTGACCTCGACGGGTTGCATGAAGCTGCCGCCGGGCGGTGTCATCTCAGGGGGTGCCACCGGAGCACTCTCGAGCAAGAAATCCAGCGCCTCGTCGAGCTGCATTCTGGGAACGACCGTGCCGCTGGGAGGGGAACCTCGATGATCGCTGATTAGAACCCCCGTTTCGGACAGAGCTTCCAGCACGTCCGCGACACCGGTGCCCGGCACGGCGGATCGGAGTGAGGCCCAGGCACCCGCGACATGGGGGGCTGAAAGAGAGGTTCCCGAGGCCGTCTGGGTTCCGCCACCCATGGAGGCCGCCTCTATGTCCTCCCCCGGAGCGAGTAGGTCCACCATCTCCGCGAGGTTCGAAAACGAGGATACGTCGTCGGTCTTTGTCGAGCTGCCGACGCTGATTGCCGTGGAGATGCAGGCGGGAGCGGCGATTGCATCCGTATATCCGGCGTTACCCGAGGCGATCACCGAAGCGATGCCGAGGGAGCGCAGGTTGTCGATAGCGCTTTTGATCGAGGGACTATAGTGGTCGCAAGGACTTGTGTATCGTCCCGAGCCGAGGCTCATGTTGACGGCGGTGACTCGGTACGTCTCGTTCAGCTCGGCTACATGGTTCAGCGCCGCGAGAATGTCGGTCAGAGTCGCGCGGACGCAAGAAGACCATCCGTCACAAACAGAAGCATCATCCACGCGCGAGAATACCTTCACCGATATTATGTCCGCTTCGGGAGCGACTCCGCCGAAGCTTGGCCCCTTGCCGGCTGCTATTCCCGCCACCATGGTTCCGTGACCGCACCCCGCCACCTCCGAGCTGCAGTCGTCTCCGGATCCGGGTTCCGTGCTGGATGTGGCCCCGCCTGGACATAGAGAGCTGGTCGAGGAGCCCGGGTCGTTCGTGGAAAAGCAGGCCTCTGACACGATTCTCCCCGAAAAGTGCTGATGCGCCAGGTCTACTCCGGTATCCAGAATCGCCACGGCCTTACCCGAACCGTCGGCGCCGACCGATATGATCTCGTCCGCGCCGATCAGGGCAATGCTGTCTTGGAGCAGAAGGTCATAGAACCTGTCCTCCTCGATGGATACCACGTTGGGATCCTCGATCAGATAGGCCAGCGCTTTTTCGCCGGCACGCATGCTGATGAAAGGCAGGGGCGTAAGCTTGCGCAGATCGACTACTCCCCGCTCTTGCAACTCGGCCGCCAATAGGGAGTTCATGAGAGCGATCTCGGCCCGCTGAGCAGTGACGGCCTCCGCGGAGCTCAAGCCCCCTTCGGGCTCGAATTCCAATGCAAGGCCGGCGACCACCCTGATCTTCTCTCCAGCGGCGGTGCGAGAAAGCAATGCCCCGGCATGAGGCAGGGACTCTTTGCTTGGCCTACCGTCACGCTTCAGTACCACCAGCCCTTCGGTGGAGAGGCCGGGAACTCCAACTCGTTGGCTTGCTCGCTCATTCTCTCCGGATGGGTACTCATTCAAGGAGTCGGGCGATGTGCAGGCCGTGGCGAGGAAGCCGGCCAGTGCGAGCCGGGCACATGCTCGCATCGAGCTTCGGCTTACTACTGATGGGGCGCAATCGTGCACGCTGCCTTTCTTTCACGACGGTGAGCTTCGCGCAAGGATCTGGATCAACAGGGTTCCAATCTAGAACCCGGATGCTCATCCGGAGTGAGTGAGGCGTCTTCGATATGCCGAAATAGAGGCCGGCTTCGTTAGAAGAGGCTGACCGAAAGTCCGAGCCAGATGTCCGACTCCAAGAAGACTCCACCAACATGACCCCCACCACCTTCGAACCGAGGGCCGGCTCCGCCATGCACGACGAACCGAGTGTTGGGAGACATGCCGTACTCCAGACCCGCGGCCGCCCTCAGCGGGACGGCCCACCCGCCGTCGTGGGCGAAGGTGAGCAGGAATGGCGCTTCGAAGGAAACGTACCCCGAGTAGACTGGGTGAGGCCGAAGGCCGGCTGCTATGCCCGGAGTAAATCTCAAACCAACGTTTGGCGGCGAACGTCGCTCGCGCCATAGACCCAGGTTCCAGTGGACGGCGGCACGCGAGGTGAGAGCTATGTTCGCATTGGGGGTCCCCGCTATCTGCCATCGCAGCAGGATGCCGGGCTCGAATGTGGGGTCGAGATAATTGATGAGAAGCCCGCCTCCGACATCGAGGGTCTCATGGAGTCCGGCCAAGTAATCGAGGCCGAGATGAGGCACTCCCAGCTTGGCGTGGATAGCGCTTCTGCCGGGACCGAGCGTGCCGCCATCCCTCATCGAAAAGGATGCCGACGCCGGCTGCGAGAAAACCAAGCATACGGCGAGGATAATTGCACCCGGCAGGAAGATTCTGAAACGCATAATTCTCGCCCCCTTTAGAACCAGTAATGCAAGCCCAAAGCTATGCTGCCGGTCGTGGTGAAGTACAGTGGCCGCTCTGATACTACACCGGGGGCGCGTTCATCTGTAAGGGGGACTGTTCCCTTGAGGCCAAGTTCCGCGAAAATCTCGAAATGTGGAGCCCACTCCGGATACCAGGCGAACCCAGGTCCAGCGAACCAGTCGAAACGATGAATCCCCAAGGTCCCCACGGTGGGAAAGCCCGCGGCCGCGATGTAGACGTTGAGGTGGTCCTCCGGCATCAAGATGTGAAGGACCTTGCCTCCTAGTGTCAGCCCGAAGAACTCATCCGTTATGATCGCACCTCCCATCGTTGCGATCTCCACGTTCGGGCTGGCGGCGATTTTGAAGGACAGCAGTGCATCCGGGCCGCCCAGTGGGTTGGGATGAGTTTGAAAGCCCACTCCCATTATATGCTGCGTGTTGTCCTTGGCCGAGGCGAAGGAAGGAGTTAGGGCTAGAAAAACGGCCGGCACGAGAAACGCGAGAAACGCAAACTTGGATCGTCCCATGTGTTGCCTTTACCAGAGTAATCGGTCGGGCTCAAAAAAACGGCTCTTCCATAGGGCTGCTGCCGCGTGCCCGTCATCATCCGGAGGGGAGGGCTCCGCGGGATTTTGGGGAGAGGTCTAGAGCCGAGCGACTCGGCTTGTGGTAGAAGCATAAAGTCGTGGTGAATGGACCTCCGGTATTGGCGGCTCGATCGAGACTGGCCGTCTGCTCTCTGCTCATGGCTGTTACCGTGCCGGTGGCAGCGGAGCAGGAAAGGTCCGTCCATGCCTGGAATGATTACAGCTTTGGTCTCGATGCGGTCCATGCCACCGCGGTGGGGATTGCTCCGGATCAACCTTCCAAGGTCTGGGTTGGGGCCGGCGGATCGGTTTACCGTTCCCTTGACGGTGGACAGTCATGGGATCGTCTTTTCGTTGTCCGGGGCATAGGCGTCTTTGCGGACTTGGATGAGAGAAGAGAAGGGTATGAGGCTGATGACCTGGCTCTTCAAGACGCGGCCGAGGAGATTGCCGACGAGGTGCGCGAGAGGGTGCTCGACGATCTGATCTCGGAGGTCGGAATCGAGCTGGCGGAGATAATCGCGGACGATGTTGTGGAAAGCATGGTCGAGGAGTTGATCGAGGATCCGGATTCCGATCTTTCGGAGGGGCTCGATCGCCGCGGCCTTCGAGAGAGGTACGGCGCTGATCCCGAAGATCTTGACGAGCTGGAGCGATTGCTGCACGAGCGCGCCGATTGGCTTCAGCCGGACGAAGAGGACCGAATCAATCGCATCGACGTGGCTGGAGGAGGACGTGTTCTGGTCAGCACGTCGGCCGGTCTGTTGGTGACGTCCGATGGAGGCGAGAGCTTTCGTCGCGTGATCGTTGGCCTTGGAGAGACCGGGCGTGAGGTGCTCGCCGCGAGGTGGGATCGCCTCGAGTCGTCCCGGATCTATGCGGGAAACGCGGACGGGCTTTGGGTCAGCGAGGACGAAGGTCTCTCTTTCAGTCGAGCATCCGGTGTCGTCGATCGGGGCGAGGTCCGGGACATAGCTGTCGGTCCGGCAGGGTCGAACCTGGTCTACGCTGCCGCAAAAAGAGGTCTTTTGAGATCAGATGATGGTGGCATCACCTTTTCGGACGTATGGGCTCCGGTAGACGAGATGACGGCGGATGCCCGTGCCGTGGACCTTGATGGGGGGCGGAGAAAAAGGGTTTATGCCGCTACCGCCGGTGGTCTCTTGCGAAGTGACGATGGTGGAGAGTCGTTCTCCCTGCTCGATCCGCCGGGGCTCGCGGCCGGTGACATTCGAGACGTTCGTGCTTGGCCGGTTCGTGAAGGTGCTCTGGTGGTGGTTACGCCCACCGGGGTGTTTGCTTCCCGCGATGGGGCGGAGCACTTTCACGAAGCTTACCCCGGGCTTCCCGCGAGAGAGGTTATGCGGGTGGCGCCGGTGCCTGGGGCTTTCCCCGAGGTATTCGTGGCTACTTCGACGGGAGTCTTTCGATGGGAGCCGGTCCCGGACGAGCCGCCGAGGGCCGAGTGGGTGGACGAGGTGACGGCCAGGGCGGCTCCATTGCCGGAGATTGCCCGTGCCGCCTTGGAGTGGGTGGGCATCGACTCCGAATGGTTTCAAGGGAGCTACCGGAGAGCCGGCCGGGCTTGGATGTTGCCTCGCCTCGATGGCGTCTTGGCCATTGTCGATCAATGTTCGGAGCGTCACGTAGTGCAGGAAGGGTTGCCCACTCGCCGGCAGATTGATCTCGATGACGCTCTGCGCTGGGAAATTCGCGCACGGTGGGACCTGGACGCGGCCATCCACGACGACAGCCGCGTCGCCGTCAGTAGGACATGGAGAACCATTCGTGCTGAACGGACGCGCCTTCTAGATCGCGTGGCGGCTTCCTACTCGGCCTGGGTTTCGTTATCGGTTCGGGCTATGCAGGTGGGATCCCGAGATCTTCGGGAGGCCGCCTTTCTCGCGATTCAAATAGCTGAAGCCGAGGCCCAGTTGGATGCGCTCACCGGGGGATTCTTCACGGACTCGCTTGGAGACACTTGAGGTTGCGGCACTAAGGCCGCGACAATCGAATCAAACTGCAAGATAATCAACCGCTCGTATCGATTGCTCGAGGCACCGCGGGTCTCGGATTCGTTGGAGTATGCTCATGTCCACTTCGAACTACAAATGTCGCGGCAAGCTTTCGCGGCTGCTCTTGCTGTTGGCCTTTTTGCCGCTGGCGGCGTTTGCTCAGATCGACATCAATGTCGCCTCCGCGGAAGACCTGGAGACCTTGCCGGGTATCGGGTCGGCTACTGCTCGACGGATCATAGAGGATCGAGAGCAGCGCGGTCCCTTTGGTTCGATCGGCGATCTTTCCAGAGTGCGTGGTGTCGGCAGCCGCACGGTGGAGTCCTTGGAAGGGCTCGTGACGGTTGGTAAAGGTGCTCGAGGCGGGCGTTCGCCCAGAACGGACCGGGATCGGGTGACCGGCGAGGAGATCTCCGATCTCATGGATAGTTATCGATACGAGCCCTCGGTTCAGGCGGTCCAGAAGAGGGCGATGCGATATGCGGAGATTCACCCCGAGATTCTCACATCATGGAGGAGGCGAGCGTCTTACTCCGCGGTGCTTCCGCAGTTACGGGTGACATATCGGAGAAACGTGGAAGAGGACACCAGGCTCATAGAGCAGCCGGGGAACCCCGACCGGTGGCAGTGGGATTGGGACGACGATCATCAGCTAACCTTTGTGGCTAGATGGGATCTGGATGATCTGGTCTTCAACACCGACGAGCTTCGTGTTTCCAGCGAGAGCATTCGGCTGGTCCGCCTGCGTGAAGGACTTTTGAGTCAGGCGACCAAGCTCTATTACGAGAGGCGCCGGCTGCAGATCGAGCGTGATCTTGCGCCTGCGCCGGATGTCGCCGCGGCGGTAAGGCGTGAGATGAGGCTCGCCGAGATTACGGCGCAGATCGATGCGCTCACGGGAGGATGGTTCTCGGAGGAGCTCGCTCGGCGGGCCGGCGAGCTGGACTCGGAGCCTTGAGAGGCGAGTGCTCATGATCCGGAAGAGAATAGGCCATGCATTGGCCGGCGATATGGCGAGCTTGGTATCGTGCGGAGCGCTGATGGCCGGCCTCGTCTCATGCGTGGGAGCCTGCGCCTTCTCAATTCACGAGCTGGATATCGAGTCGCCACGGGTCGTGTCCTTCTCTCCGGTAGGTACCGCTTCCACTACCACCAGTTTGAGCGTGACTTTCTCGAGGCCTGTTAGGCGCGAAACCGTCGAGGTAACCAACGCCTTTGTGCTCGTCAGAACGGAGGAGCTAACCTCTGTTTTTCGCTCGGACCTAGGCAACCCTCCTCTTCTTGCTTCACGGCAGGAGCTGGTGGTCCCGGGTCGTCTCGTCCTGTCGGAAGACAAGACCACCTTGAGCTTCTTTCCCGAAAGACCGCTCGAGGGCCAAACGGGCTATAGCTACCTCGTATCCGGCTCTGTTACAGATAAGAACGACAACCCCCTGGTGGTTCCACTGCTCGATGAAGATGGTGAAATAGTCAGGTACCCGGAAAGCCACCCGCGGCGTCCCGGCGAGGTTGTTTACGTGGCGGGCAGCTTCGAGGCCACTTTCGTTACAGAGCGTGCTCTCGACGTGGAGGGGCCGCAAGTCGTCGAGCGGTTCCCTTCGCCGGCGGCGGAGAACGTGCCGATGAATTTAGCTTCGGCATGGGTGCGCTTCGATGGTGCTGTTCACAATGTTTCTCCCGGGACCTTTCAAGTCATCGGTCCCGAAGAGAACGAGCAAGATGCCCTCGAGCGAGCCGGATTCGTCGACATCACCGAGGGACGCACCCGGGCGGAGCTGTTGCTTACCGAGGATCTCGATGCATCGACGGAGTACAGAGTAGTGCTTCGGTCCGACATCGAGGACGAGGCGGGTGGCCGTCTGGACGAGCTGCTCAATGAGAGCTTCTTCGTTACGGCGATCTGCAGAGATGAAGATCCGCCAAAGATCCATCCTGATTCCATAGAGGTCTCTCCTGTCGATACTTTCGCTATCGTGAGATGGGTGACGAACGAGCCCTCGGTCGGGATCGTGCACCATGGCAAAGCAGTTCCCGACATGGAGACGGATGGAGGAGCGGCTGCGTGCGAGTTCCTCACATACGACCCTTGCACTGATCCTCCGATGGACGCTTTTTGTAGGCATGAGGTTCGCATAGATGGTTTGGATACGGAGACTGTTTACTCATTCGAGGTGGAGAGCATTGACGCGGCAGGCAATCGCACCATCACGCCGGGCGGTGAGTTCAAGACGCTGCCGCTGCTTCCACCCCTGATTCTCAACGAGATCCAGCCCACTCCGGATGTCGTCCCGCAGTCCGAGGCGGAGTTCATGGAAATCTTTAATGCCGGCGAGGAGGCAGTTGATCTCCTGGGCTGGCAGGTAATAGACCGGAGCGCGCCGAGCCCCACGAAAAGAGAGCTTACGGCTGTCGATCCTTGGCCTCATGTGCTGGAGCCTGGTGAGTACGCGCTGATAGTCGGCCAGGCGTTTGATGCGAGTCATTACTCGGATCTTACCGCGCAGGCGATCCTGGCAACGGGAACCACGGCGGCCCCATTGGGAGGTCTCACCGACTCGCGCGGTCTCTACATCGAGTTCCTGTCGCCGCACGGAGCGGTAGTGTCCACTTTCAGGGGATGGTTTCAGGGGCAGGACAATCGCGGGGTATCCATCGAACGTATCGATCCCCTTGGTCCGGACGAAAGGGATAACTGGGCTTGGGCGGAGGTTCCTCCCGGCGCCACGCCCGGCTACGAGAACTCCGTTACCGAAAGGTAGCGCCGCGCCGTACTTTGCGATCTTTCAGCCGGCTATCGGCGTGCCCGGGCTCCGCCTCCCAGCAGCCCTAGATCGGCCAGTATGGCGAGGACTATCAGCACCCAGCCGAACGGGGGCACTTCACCGAAGACGCCGAGCGAGTTATGCGAGAAGGCATAGGCCAGGGTGGTAAGCGGTAGAAATAGAAAGCCCAGGAGCGGCCAAACCCAGTGCTCGAAGGCGAGACCAAGGTAGCCTCCGCCAAATAGCCAGATCAGGAAGAGCGCAAGGCGTGGAAAGAAGAGAGCTAGGCAGCCGACGAGAAAAGGCATGCCAGGCATTCTACATGGGTCCCGGGCGCGGGTGTGTGGTAAGGAGAAAAACAAGATGGCGGGTCACAATCGGTGGACCAAGATCAAACGGCAGAAACAAGCCCTTGGAGCGACCAAGGGCAGGTTGTTTACCAAGGTAATACGGGAGCTCACCGTGTCCGCGAGAGAGGGTGGGCCTGATCCTGACGGAAACCCGCGCCTTCGGGCGGCCATCGCCGCCGCCAAGGAGGCCAATCTTCCCAAGGAGAACTTGGAGCGTGCCATCCAACGGGGGACCGGTGAGCTCGAGGGCGCTGCTTATGAAGAGGTGGCTTACGAGGGTTACGGGCCGGGAGGTGTGGCCGTCTTGGTGGAGTGCGTGACCGACAATCGGAATCGCACCGCGGGCGAGGTTCGCCACCTTTTCGACAAGGGCGGGGGAAGTCTGGAGAAATCGGGCTCTGTCTCCTGGATATTCGAGCGGAAAGCGGTGATGGAGGTGTACAAGGAGAGGTTCTCGGAAGAGGAGGTCATGGAGGTCGCGCTGGAAGTGGGCGCCGAGGACGTGCTCGATGGAGAAGAGGCCTGGGAGGTGCGAGCCGAGAGCACCGAGTTCCATGTGGTGCTATCCGGTCTCGAGGCCAAGGGTCTTTCGCCGACTGAAGCCAAGCTGGCCTGGCTTCCAAAGAGTACGGTGAAGGTCGAGGGGGATGCGGCGAAGGGGCTCATGAAAATGCTCTCGTTGCTTGAGGATTGTGACGACGTCCAAAACGTTTGGGCCAACTACGAGATCGATGATGCGGAGCTGGAGGCCGCGATCGGTTAGAAGGCTCGAGCGGACTGGCCCCGCCTCTGTTATCCTGCCTTGAAATGCGCATTCTTGGTATCGATCCGGGAACTCGAACCTGTGGGTGGGGAGTCGTGGAGGCTTCTCGGCCGCGGGCGAAGCACGTGGCACACGGTGCCGTCAGCTTGAAGGGAGAGCTTTCGGGACGTCTTGCGAGGCTTGGGTCCGAGTTGGATTCGATCTTGCTGGAAGTCCGGCCCGATGTCGTCGCGGTCGAGGGCGTCTTCACTCACCGAAATGCCCGGAGCGCTCTACTTCTAGGCCACGCAAGAGGTGTGGCTCTCTTGTGCGCGGCAAGAGCCGGTCTGCCTGTCAGCGAGTACTCTCCGGCCACGGTCAAGAGATCCGTCGCTGGAAACGGGCGCGCCGAGAAGGGACAGGTTCAAATGATGGTAGCCGCCATCTTGGGTATTACAACACTAGATAACTCTGATGCCGCCGATGCTTTGGCCATTGCGCTATGTCATGCTCAGCAGGTGCCGGCAATGGAACGGCTGGCCTCGAGCCGGCCGCGACGAAAGAGCACGAGATCGGGAAGCCGAAAATGATCGCGCGTTTGTTCGGGAAAGTGGTTGAAAAGGGCCTTGATCACGCTGTTCTCGATGTGGGTGGCGTCGGGTACAAGGTCTTTGCATCGGTTGGAACTCTGGCCAGCTTGCCGCCGCCCGGGGGAGAGGCTGCTCTTCGGGTTCACACTCACGTGGCGGAGGCGGCGCTGGATCTGTACGGTTTCGCGGATGCGCTGGAGGAGCAAGTCTTTCACTGCCTTCTGGGAGCACCCAACATCGGTTGCAAGAAAGCCATACAGATGCTTTCGGGTCTTCCCGCGGAGGAGATCGTCGACGCTGTTCGCTCTGAAGACGCGAAGAGGCTTGCCGGCGCCCACGGTGTAGGGAAAAAGACGGCCGAGCGTTTGGTCGTGGAGCTCAAGGACCGAATTGGAGCGCTCTCCGCCTCTGTTCCAGTTTCCTCGAAGAAGGCACCGGAGCCCGCCTTGGAAAACCTCCTCGAGCAGTTGATGAGCGGCCTCGTCGGTTTGGGGTTCAAGATCGATCAGGCCCGGGGTGCCGCCGAGTCTACCCTGGAAGATTTGGGAGAGGACGAGCTGCCGGTGCTTCTGCGAGATGCCCTGCGGCGTTTGCGTAGGGGCTGACGGGTGACCTGGTGAGTAAACCGGGCTAAGCTAACCGGCCATGATCTCCAACTCGCGTCCGGTTGCTCCTGACACCCAAGAAGAAGATGCCACTTTCGATGTATCCCTGCGTCCGGCGAGCTTCAGCGAGTTTGTCGGGCAGAATACAGTCGTAGGCAAGCTCAAGGTTTTCGTGGAAGCCGCGCGCAGGAGGAGAGGGGCGCTCGATCATACTCTGCTGTGTGGGCCACCCGGCTTGGGTAAGACGAGCTTGGCTCACATCATGGCGACCGAGTTGGGTGTCAACGTGTTCGTGACCTCGGGGCCCGCCTTTGAACGTCCGGGCGACCTGGCCGGACTCTTGACCGGCCTTTCGGCGAGGGATGTGCTGTTCCTGGATGAGATTCACCGCCTCTCGAGAGTGGTGGAGGAGCGCCTGTATCAGGCCATGGAGGATTACAAGTTCGATGTGGTCCTGGGAGACGGTCCCGGCGCGCAGACCGTGCAGCTCAACCTGGAGCCGTTCACGCTCATAGGAGCCACGACTCGTACGGGCTTGTTGACAGGGCCGATGAGAGATCGCTTCGGAATAGTGGAGAGGTTGGATTTCTACAGTCCGGAAGAGCTAAGAGAGATAGTCGATCGTAGCGCGGAGAGGCTGGGGGTACGACTGCACGAGGGAGCATCATCCGAGATTGCCGGTAGGGCCCGTGGGACACCGAGGATTGCCAACCGGCTGCTGCGAAGAGTAAGAGACTTCGCGGAAGTAGAGGGCGACGGCAGAGTGACCAGAGATGTGGCGCGCGGAGCTCTGAACCGGCTAGAGGTCGACGGGTTGGGTCTCGATCCCATGGATCGGCGCATACTCCTTACTCTCATCGACAAGTTCGATGGGGGGCCGGTGGGGCTGACCTCTCTTTCCGCCGCCGTGAGTGAGGCTACGGATACCCTCGAGGAGGTGTACGAGCCGTTCCTGATTCAAGAGGGGCTCCTTCACCGCACTCCCCGGGGAAGAGTCGCGACGGCTGCCGCTTATGCTCATCTTGGCCGCTCGATGCCACAGGGGGGAGGTGGGCAGAACAGTTTGTTGTGATCATTCTTGGTAGACCCATGAAAAACCGCGACATTCATGTCGTGGACCGGCCTGCGCGCAAAAGGCGAACTTTTTGTTCACCTGTCAGGCTAAAGGTGGTAAGTGACCGTGATTATTGGCGTTTGGGTTGAGACCGGCAAAAGGTGAACCTCGTTTTTTTGCGTGGCATCTATCTTGCTGGTATGCACTTTTCGA
This sequence comes from Deltaproteobacteria bacterium, assembly GCA_007130885.1. GTDB lineage: Bacteria > Myxococcota > Myxococcia > SLRQ01 > SLRQ01 > SLRQ01. The sequence continues at coordinate 51,697 of SLRQ01000021.1, read as the reverse complement.
CAGTCTTTCGATTGATGTCCCCCGACTGTCTGCGGACCGCTGCTTCACGCACTGAACTAGAACACTGTTCCTTCTCGTGGACTTGTAGAAAAGGCTCTCAAATGCACCGAATACAGCAGCGTACCATCCAGCGGCGAGTCGAGATGGCCGGCATAGGTCTCCACTCCGGCTCTCCAGCGCGTATGGCGCTCCTGCCCGCTCCCCGCGATACCGGTATCGTTTTCGTTCGTACCGATGTACGTCCGGTAGTGGAGATAGAAGCCAAGACCGAGAACGTGGTCGATACCGCTTTAGCCACCCGTATAGGTACGCTCGACGAAGAGGGGAGGCTGATAAGAATAGGCACCATCGAGCATTTGATGGCCTGTCTGTACGGGTTGGGCATCGACAACGTGCGCGTCGAGATCGCGGGGCCTGAGTTGCCCGCCATGGACGGCAGCGCCGCGCCGTTCGTTCGTGCCGTTCAATCGGCGGGAGTCAGAGAACAAGGCGCGGGGCGACGTGTTTTGGTCATAAAGAAAAAGGTGGAGGTCAGAGATGGCTCCCGGCTCGCCAGGATCGTTCCGGCCAGGCGGCCAAGAGTGAGCTGCTCCGTCGACTACGATCACCCGCTGGTTGGAAGTCAGCGCATAGACGCGGATCTTTCGGAAGATCTGTTCGTGAAGAGTCTCTGCTCGGCGCGCACCTTCGGTTTTCTTCGGGACGTGCGTAGAATGAAGGCCGCCGGTCATGCTCTGGGCGGATCCTTGGAGAACGCGGTGGTCATCGGCGATTCCTCGATACTCAATGCGGGTGGCCTGCGGTTCAAGGATGAGTTCGTGCGGCACAAGGCGCTGGATGCCATGGGCGACCTGGCATTGCTCGGCATGCCTGTCTTGGGACATGTAACGGCCGTTTGTTCAGGCCATGAGATGCACAACAGGCTCTGCAGGGAAGTGCTGGCCCATACCGAGGCCTTCGAGATCATTGAGACGGTGGCCGACGAAGAAGAGCAATACGTACCGCACGATGCCTTCCCGGCCCTTGTGAATGCCGCGGCCTGACGTGGCGCTGCTCACGTCTGGGTAGTCCGGTCTCGGACGTTACTTGCCCCGCTGGATTCCGGAGGCAAGCTGCTCGTCCATGTCCGGCGTCCATTTCAGGATTGGGTTACGCGCGGCCAGCGCTTCGTTCAGGCGCCGCCGAATCGATACGGATGGGGCCTGCCGAACGGTTTCGGGGGAGCCTTGGGCTTCATGCGCTATACGCCTCATTGCCTTGACGAAGGCGTCAATGCTTTCGCGAGTCTCGCTTTCCGTCGGCTCTATCATCAGAGCACCCGAGACCACCAGAGGGAAGTAGACGGTGGGTGGATGGAAGCCCAGGTCGATGAGGCGCTTTGCTACGTCCATGGTGGTGCAGCCAGTATCTTTCAGTGCCTCGTCGGTAAAGACTGCTTCATGGAGCGAGTCCGTCTCGAAGGGAAGGTGCCATCCGCCGTTCTCCTGGCGGCGAAGCTTTTCGCGAAGATAAACAGCGTTGAGAACTGCTCCTTCGCATGCTCGCCGCAAGCCCTCGGCGCCCATCTCTCGAATGTACGTATAGGCGCGAACAAGAATGCCGAAGTTGCCGTAAAAGGCCTTGAGCCGTCCTATGCTCCGTGGCCTATCGTAATCGAGTCGGTAGCGGCCTTCGCTTCGAGCTACTACGGGGGAGGGCAGGAAAGGCACCAGCTTCTTACTCACTCCCACCGGCCCGGAGCCCGGCCCACCTCCTCCATGGGGCGTGGAGAACGTCTTGTGGAGATTGTAGTGCATCACGTCCACACCCGTTTCACCGGGCCGAACCTTGCCTAGTATGGCGTTCGCGTTTGCGCCGTCGCAATAGACCAGCCCTCCGCGGTCGTGCACTACTTTTGCTATCTCCGCGATATGACGCTCGAAGATACCGAGCGTATTGGGGTTGGTGATCATTATGCCGGCGACTTCTTCGTCCATGGCGTCGGCGACCGTCTCGGGAAGCACGTACCCCTCCGGGCCGGACGGTATTTCGACCACGCGATAGCCGGCCACCGCACTGGTGGCGGGGTTTGTTCCATGCGCACTGGAAGGCACCAGGACCTTGGTTCGCTGCTCCCCCACCGATTCATGATAGGCACGCATCATGAGCACGCCCGCCAACTCACCGTGAGCGCCGGCGGCGGGTTGCAGGGTCACGGCGGCGAAGCCGCCGATCTCGGCGAGAGCTTGCTCGAGGTTCCACATAAGGGCGAGCGGACCCTGGATGCGCTCCTCCGGTAGATATGGGTGCGCCGTGGTGAAGCCGGGTAAGCGGGCGGTGGCTTCATTGACCCGAGGATTGTACTTCATAGTGCATGAGCCGAGAGGGAACATTCCCGTATCGACGCCGTAGTTCATCTGGGATAGGCGCGTAACGTGTCGCACCACCTCCGGCTCGGACACTTCGGGGATACCGTCTTCCGGCTGCCATTCACCGCGAAGATACTCCTCGGGAATCTCTGTCGACGCATCGGCCTCGGGCACGCCCGCTGGGGGTAGCGAGGCGCCGCTACGGCCGGTGCGGCTACGTTCGAAGATTAAGGGTTCCTCAAGAAGGAGGCCGGTCGTTCCCGCCGGTTCGTCCGGACGAGGGCGCCAAGCTTCTTCCAAGTGATCGCCGTTCTCGGCGCTTGCAGGCTTCCTGCTCATTCTCGGCCTCCCAACGCGTCCGCCAGACGTTCTATCTCTTTTGGTGAGTGAACCTCGGTCACGCAAAGCAAGATCGATTTGGACGCCGGAGCAACATCGTAGAAACGCGATAGGTCCAGCCCGCCCTCGAGGCCTGCTGCTTCTATGTCGCGAAGAGCCTTCGCCGGGTTCCGTACGGCCAGCGCAAACTCGTTGAACACCGGTCCCGAGAAGGAAGTCTCGAGTCCTCGCTCGGCCAGCAGGCGGCGAAGGTGTCGTGCACGCAGCCAGTTCAGCCTTGCCAGCTCCTTGATCCCTCTACGGCCCAGCAAGGAGAGGTGTATGGCCGCGGCGGTGGCGCAGAGCCCCTGATTCGTGCAGATGTTCGATGTGGCCTTCTCACGCCTGATATGTTGCTCGCGCGTGGAGAGGGTCAGAGCGAATCCTCGCCGCCCCTCGGAGTCCACGGTGGCTCCACAGAGGCGTCCGGGCATCTGCCGCATATGTGATTGACGCGCGGAGAAGAACCCTAGAGAGGGACCGCCGAAGCTCATGGCATTGCCGAAGCTGCCCATCTCTCCGACGGCCAGATCCGCGCCTAGTCGCCCAGGTGCCTCCAGCATGCCGAGCGAGACGGCCTCGGTCGTCACTGATACCGTCAATGCTTTGTGAGGCTTCGCTATCTTGGAGATCTTGTCTATCGGCTCGACGATGCCGAAGAAATTCGGGTAGCCGGTAATGACGCAGGCCACGTTCCCATCGATCATCCTCTCCAACTCGGAAAGGTCCATGGCGCCCGTCTCGTTGAAGGGTATTGTCTCTACCTCGGCGCCGCTGCGGGATAGCTGCGTTCGGATGGTGGCTAGATAATCGGGATGGAGAGCGTGGCTGACTAGCACCCTACGAGCTTTGCGGCGAATCCGTAGCGCCATCTGCGCGGCCTCGGCCGCCGCATGAGCGCCGTCATACATGGACGCGTTGGCCACCTCGCATCCAGTGAGGCCGCTTACCATCGTTTGGAACTCGAAGATGAACTGCAAGGTGCCCTGGCTGCACTCCGGCTGATACGGAGTGTAGGCCGTCAGAAGCTCGCTTCGGAGAAGCATCTGACCTACGAGCTGCGGCACATGATGGGGGTAGCAACCGGCGCCCAGGAACGGCCGCCCGCCGGTTTCCGCGCCGAGCTCCTCTAGATGCTCGAGCAAAGAGGCTTCGTCGAGGGGCGGAGGGAGATCGAGATCACCTTGAACTCGAACACCTTCGGGAATGGAGGAGAAGAGTTGCTCGACGGATTCAACTCCGATGTCGTCGAGCATCGTCCTCACGTCCTCCGCCGTCTGTGGCAGATAGCGCATGGATCTGGCCCTACTTTTCGTTTTCGATGTGTTCTCGGTAAGCCTCGGCGTCCATCAAATCATCGATGTCGCTCTCCTCCGCCGGGGCTATTCGGATCATCCAGCCATCGCCGTATGGATCCTTATTGAGCATCTCGGGAGCGTCGATCAAAGAGTCGTTCACCTCGGTGACTTCCCCGGTGACCGGCGCGAAAAGCTCACTGTACGCCTTGGTCGACTCTATGGCGCCGAACTCCGCACCGCGGGTTATCTCGTCACCGACTTCCGGCAACTCGACGAACACTACGTCGCCCAGTTGTTCCTGGGCATGATCGGTTACACCGATGGTTACATGGTTGGAAGCTGGTCGAATCCACTCATGCTCCTCCGAGTAGCGGAGATCCTCTGGGATATTTGACATTGTCGTAGCTCCATATCAGGTGGCTTGATTCTCGGCGATTCCTAGTGCACCAGCGGTTTCGGGTCAACCACCGGGTGACCACAAGTCAACATGCGCTGACCGAGCGTCAGCCGATTAGTTCGTGCAGGTCTTGCCAGAGATCGGCATAGTCTTCCTTGCGGAAGCAGAAACCTAGATCGAGGAATCTCTGGCGCAATGCTTTTGCTTCATCGCGGACATCTTTGTCGCTTACCACCACATCGTGGATGATCCCGGCAAGCTCCTTGAAATCATCGGGCTCCATGCCGAAGCGTGTCATCTCCGAGACTCCGAACCGCAGACCGCCGGCGACGGTGAATCCCTCTTCGTCCGGCATCGCTTGATAGTTGCACACGATGTTGTTGTCTTCGAGACGCCTTGCTATCTCCGGTCCGCGTCCGTAGCCGACTCTCACGAGAACCTGGTGTGTTTCAGTGAAATCGATCTCGGGATCCCCTGCTACGTCGAGTCCGCTGTCCTTGAGGGCGACGGCGAACGCCTTGGCGTTTGAAAGAACCTTGGTTTGGTACGAGTCCTTGAAGTAGTTCATCTCATAGCAGGCCATCAAAAGGCCGAGGAGAGTCCCAAGGTGATGGTTGGACGTGGAGCCCGGGAAGGCTCGGCGCTGGACGGCCTCCCAGAGCTGATACCTTTCCTCATTCTCCTCGAACCTTCCTCCTATGATGCCGCGCTGCGTACCATAAAAGGTCTTGTGCGTGGAGCCGGTGACCATGTCGGCCCCTTCCTTGAACGGTTCTTGGAAGTGTGGCCCCACGAGGCCCAGTACGTGGGCCATGTCATACATGACGACGGCATCGAGCTTTCGGTCATCGAGATGGCGTCGAACGGCGGCTACCGGTTCTCGGTGCAAGACCATGCTCTTACCGAAAATGATGAACTCGGGACGGACCTCGTCAATCATTTCGAGTGTCTTGGGGACGTCGATCTTGAAAGGGTTCTCCACCAGTACGGGGAAGTTGAACACGGCGGGTCGCTCTGTTTGAGGGTCCCTTGCCACGAAGTCCCGGAGAGCTCCCATGGGCTGCGCGCTTAGGTGGCCGCCCTTGGCGATGTGATTGTTCATTATCCGAGCGATTCGGCGTGGCTCGCTCTTGCGGTCGGTTCTATTGAGGTAATCGACCATGGCGCTGAAAACGGCCATGTTGGCCATCTGGCCGCTGATCACCCGAGTTTCCACTTCGGTGCAGCCCAAAAACTTGCAAAGCTCTTCGTGGAGCATGCGCTCCACCTCATCGATGAAATCCGTTCCTTGGTAGTAAAATATTTCCTCGTCATAGAAGGCCTTGGAGCTCCTATGCTCCGCGTAGCGGCATGAAGGATCGGTAATCGATAGCAGGCTGGTCATCGGTGACGTCGTCATCTCCGATGGGATTAGATTGATGCACTCCTTTTGTCTCCAGACATGGTTCTCCAAGGACTTTTTCAGGAGAGAGCGCACCTGGGTCGGCTCGTCTCCTTGGGGTAGATCCTTCGATGGAGGCTCGTGGTCGAAGATAATCGGCCGGGCAAAAGGCGGTGCTTCGCTGCGTAGGTGGTATGGAACAACCACCGCCGGGACTTTCTTGCCCCTTATTTCTATCTCCATCTGCTCGTCTTCGACTATGTCACTGTCGATATGTGCCAGGCAGATTGAGCGCAGTTTTTTCTCATCGGTGAGCCTGGATTCCAGACCGTGTCCCTCTACCACGCAGCAAGGGACCATGGTCCCGCTGGTAACATGGCCCACTTCTTTTCCTTCCTTGAGAACCTTGCTGCCGGTGCGGGCAACGCCGCGGCCCGCGACCGCCACGGACCTCACCATGCGAGGAAGGACGTCCATCATGGAGTAGTCTCTGCGCATGATGCGACCGAATGCTTCGAACTGCTTCTCCAGCGCGGCTCTTCCGACGAACTGGCCTTTACCGGCGGCGAAGCTCAATCCGACCTTGGCTAGTGGCGTCGACAGGAGCGGCATTTCTTCGCCTTGGCTGTTCACCCCGAGATCCTGCCCGTATAGCGGCAGCCCGGCCTCCAGTCGAAGAGTGTCCCGGGCGCCAAGTCCAACGGGCACGGCTCCCTCGGCCACGAGTGCGTCCCAAAGCTCGACGGCTCTATTTGCAGGCACGAACAACTCGAAGCCTAGAGGTTCACCAGTGTAACCGGTACGAGCGACTCTGGTCGGTGTGCCTGCTACCGCCGCCGTGCTTACGGAGTTGCGCATCGGCTCCGGAAGAAGCCCGTCGTCGAGGAGCTTCTCGAGGATCGCTCGCGAGTTGGGCCCTTGCAATGCGAGCATGGACTCTTCATCGGTTACGTTTTCCATCGTGACATCCTCGAAGCCGCCCAAGAAGCCATTCAGATGCTCCCAATCCTTCTCGGTGTTCGAGGCATTCACGACCAGGAGATACTCGTCCGGAACGAAGCAATACAGGTACGCGTCGTCGACCGCGCCGCCTTCTTCGGTCGGAATGAGCGTGTACTGCGACCCTTGCTGCCTTGGGTCGAGGGCTTCCACGTTGTTGGTCAAGACGTGGTTTAGGAAACGCAAGGCTCCCCTACCCGTAATACGGAACCTGCCCATGTGAGAAACGTCGAAAAGTCCCGCGGTTCTCCGGGTGGCCAAGTGTTCCTCCACGGTCCCATTTGGATAGGAGATAGGCATCTCCCATCTGCCGAACTCGACCATCTTGGCGCCCAGAGAAACATGTCTATCGTGGAAGACGGTTTTCTTCATATCGCTCATGACCATTCCTGATTTCTTGGTGTTGGTTTAAGTCCTGGCCAAATCTCCCGCTCGCGATTCGGGAGTCGTCTGCAATGGAGCCGTCGCGGTGCGGCGCCGTACTTTGGCGCCATGCTACCGCAACACACTAGGCAGGGCTCTTACACAATAAGTCGGCCCGGTGCAAAGAATCCCGAGGCCGAGCCTTGAGGCGGCTAGCCTTGGTCAGAGTTGCCGCGCATTATGACGCCTGTTGTGTAGCGGGCGTCGATCGGACCGTTTGCCTCGGGAAAAGCCAACTCAAAGCGGGCGGCCGTCATGGACGCGAGGGTCTCGGCTGTTTCCGTAGGTCCATCAGCTGCCTTGGCCAGCAGGGAGACTAGCTTGGATGTTACATTCGCGGAGAGTGCTCCTGTCTCATCGCGGGCCTTACGCCATGCTTCCTGGAGCTCTCCCTCCGATAAGGCGCTTGGAGTGAAGGCCTTGCCGAGAGCCATGTTCAGGGTAGCGGTGAGCAGCAGAACAGACAAAGGGTGGGACTCGTCGTTCTCACCCAGCTCGGTATCATCAATTTGAAGGATACCCGACGCCATTGCTAGGTCTATCGTTGCCTCGGCTCTACCCAGTGCCGTATCGGCTGCTTCAAGGTCCTCGGGTACCGCGAATGGTCGCAGTCCAGAGGGCAGGGTGGCCTCCGGAGCTCTCTCGGCTGCATCCAAGGCAGGGCTCGCGGGCCATCCGGCAGCCAGCGCCGCGTCGAGGCACACTGCGTACATTGGTTTAGGCTTTAGAAGAGCGTCGACCACGGAACCTTCCGGAGCATCCAACGGCAGGCTCCTCTCATCGCTAGAGCTACCGGGTACCAATGCGGCAACGAGGCGTTCGGCTCGCCATTTGCGTTGGAGCGTAAGCGTGAAGCCAACTTGAAAAACATGCTTCAGAGCGGTGGAGCAAAGAATAGTCGATCCCCTGTCGGAGTCGTTCCCGGCCAGGTGTGATAATCCAAGGTTGAGGTAGGCTCGCATTGCTCCCACGGCGTCACGGGCGGCCTCCGTATCCGATGGCTCTATGCGGTCCGCTACCATGACGCAGTTGGCTAGATACATGAGGGACCTGTCCAGGAATGTTCGGGATCGTACCCCTGTAACTTTTGCCGAGCATCGGTCGAGAAAGCTGTCACCAACGAACTCCGACAAGAAGAAACCAGGGATGCTGTCGGGGGGTGTCGGCTGTGGCGGTGGAGTGGCCGATATGTTGGTTTTGGCGTATAGGGCCTTCGCCTGTTCAGGCTCTGGGAACCCCATGTCGGCCAGGCGAGCGTTTCGGAACCTGAGAGCATGTTCATTCAGCTCGCTGGTCAGCTCGTAACGTACAGCAGACAAGAGGCGCGAGGCGGGAAAGGGGCCTTCGGCGTACAGCTCGTGTAGCATTCGGCGCAGCTCTATTTCCTCGGGCCCGGGGATCTCGAAGCAAACGAACCAGCTGCCACAGGGAGTCTCCTCCCATGCCGCCTGAGGGTCTTCTCCTGGAGCCGCGGCAGCCCAGCCGTCCTCTTCGACTGCTTTCCTATCAACTATGGACAGGCCGCCCCTTAGGATCAACTCGACAACCTCGAGATCCAAGCCAGTACGCTTCGCGGCCAAATCTTCCAGCGTGGAGTCTTCTCTAGCCAGCGTCATCCAGCGGAGCGCTTTGATTGGTGACAGCTCCTTGGCTCCTTCGTGGTTGACCCAGCAGTCCAGGTCTATGAAGCCCCGAAACTGCTCTGGGCTGGACATAGCCACCAAGGGAGCGGCGTCCTCCGATCCTACGTCTTTTATGAGGAAGTATAGATCCTCGGCGGGGAGAGTTCGAACCAGAGCTGGAGCGTTCTCCTTCGACAGTATGGCATCCAGCCGCTTTCTGCCGACGAGTTTGCCTAATTGACGGCCTAGAACTTCATTGGCCGCGGCAAGGGGGATGATCTTTCGATCGGTCACGTTACTACCTCTGTGGTGCGAAAGCCTGCAACCCCTCGAGGCGTGCGATGTCTTTCGAGGGTATATGTCACCGCCGCATGGCGAGAGCCACGGTACAGTGTCCGAAACCTAGGCGGCCTTCTCGATCTTCCCTGATTTGATGCACCTCGTGCATACCCTGACGTAGCGAGAAGAGCCGTTGGTTTTGGCCTTCACTCGCTGAAGGTTGGGCAGCCACCTACGTCTAGTCTTGTTGTTGGCGTGTGAGACGTTGTTCCCGGATGTGGGACCCTTGCCACAGATTTCGCAACGACGTGCCATCGTAAGCTCCATGAACTACTTGAAAGCACGGCTATGTACACCCTCCCGCGCTTCGCCGCAAGCCCTTCTACTGATGTTTTAGTGGATCGTGCTTTCTCATGGCATACGCAACGGTCTCGGCAGCCCTGTGTCCGGTTAGAAACTCACCCTCCGGCCCGAGGCCCGGGAGTACCTCCCTGCCTGCAAGCACCAGGTTTTTGTACGGGGTGCGAGGTGTTAGGAACCCCCCTCCCACTGACGGCTCCAGGTCACTTTCGAGAAGGGGATGCGGCATCAATCTTGCCCCTCTTGCTCGGCCCTTGCGAGTCAAGACTGGGGAGGAGGTAAGAAGGAGGTGCCGATCTAGAAAGGGAAGAAGGTCCGAGCGAAGTACCTTCAACATCCTGTCACGCAGATCCTCGAAGTAGCCGTCGCCAAGGTCGATTCGGGTGACCGGAGCGAAGCAGGAAGCTTGGAGCACCTGCACATCGTGGGCCGGGCCCTCCTCATCTAGGGCGTCGAACTTCTCGAGAAGGATCAAGTTCTCCTCGACGAGTGAGGCGCCTGGATCGGCGATGTTCAGGGCTGCCTCTCCAAGCCCGGCAGGGAAGCCCTTTCGCCGAAGGACGAGGTTTAGGCTAAAAAGGATCTCCCGCGGGCGGACTCTGTCCAGAAAGGAGTCGTGGCGGCGGCGCCGGCCTTCGAGTGGAAGGATTCTGTCCAGAGAAGCCGTGTCGATTCCGGAGACCAGGTAACGACAACGATAATCGGTAGCGTCTCCAAGCACCTTGAGCCCGGCTACTCGTCGGCCCTCCAGCAAGATCTCTTCGGCTACTGCTTGCCCATCCGCCAACGAGACACCGCCCAGCTCTTGTAGGCGCCTGCGGAGCAGGGAAGCGTAACCGTTGGAATGGGTTTGCTGTCCGTCGAGCAATCTGTGGGGCTGCTCCCGAATCATTCGAGCCCCGCACCTCACGGCGTGCAGACCGGTAGGCTCGGGCTTCGCAAGAAAGCTCGAGATCCGAGCTAGCCCGGCTGACGCCGCTCTCAGAGTATTGCTTCTCGCGAAGGATGGAGGGTCGGAATCAATGGGCAATCCAGAGGCTGCCTTACGAATCGCCCTCCGCTCCCGAAAGTTGCTTGGAGGAAGCGGTGGCATCGAGGCCAGCAGCGGGTCTACTGCTTCGTCGGCCTCGAGCAGCGCCGAAATGGTCTTTTGCAGTTCATGGGCCTCTTCCTCTCCGAACTCGCGTACAAGCTCCCGGCCTCTTCGTTGTGACTCGGAAGACAGCTCAAAGCGATGGCCGGGGGTGATTACTTGCAGGCCGGGCTGGATGGGTCGAAGCAGCCGGCGGGCATCGGTGGATAGCGCAAGACCATCCAGAACGTGCTGTATGACCGGGGATGATCGGGGTCCCGGAAGGAGATCGGGCTCTAGAGGCAGAAACAAACCGTTGTCGCGGTATGAGCTCGCAAGCCCTTCGTGTTCTACGTGTACGACTTTGTATCCGCGGCGAGCCAGCAGACAGGCGGAGACGAGAGGTCCGACTCGTCCTCCGATGACCATGACATCCACCAGCCGGCGAGTAGTCATGTCGGGGCCTCTTCGCCGTGAACCTCATTTTCGGGGATGTTTGGGGAGCGAATCATGCCGGATGCGGGTGGGAGGCCCACGAGCACCGGCCTCTCGTTTTGCAGGCGCAGCCTGCCTTCGGAAATGCATTGCAGTAGCCGCGGGTACAGCCAGTGCTCCTGCTCCTGGATCCTGGCGGTGAGGGTCGCGCTGTCGTCCTCGGGAAAAACCGGGACCGCGGCTTGCGCCAGAATTGGACCGGTGTCCGTTCCCGCATCCACGATGTGTATCGTACAGCCTGCTATGGTCACCCCTCTTTCGATTGCCTGGCGTGCCGCGTCGGTTCCTGGAAAGGCCGGCAGCAGGGCGGGATGGATGTTCAAAACACGGTTCTTGAACTTCTCCAACATTCGAGAGGTGAGAATGCGCATAAACCCCGCCAATACGACCCACTCGACATCATGCTCCACGAGAAGGCGGCGCAGCCGCTCGTCGAACTCTTCTCGCCTATCAAACTCGCGGTGATCCACGCAGAGCGCCTTTATTCCGGCTCGTTCAGCGCGATCGAGTGCTCGTACCTCGGGAACGTTGGATATGACCACTTTGATCTCGGCGTCCAGCCGGTCGGAGTGAATCGCATCGATTATCGACTGGAGGTTGCTTCCAGAACCGGAGACCAAGACTCCTAGGCGCAAGGTCATGGCTGCTCGCCCCCCTCACCTGTGCTCTCAATAGACACGGCTGGTCCTTCATTGCGCTGACCTATCTCTCCGATGACCACGGCCTTTTCTCCCATGTCATTCAAGATTTCGATGGCACTTTGCGCATGCGGTGCCGAAATCACAATGATCATCCCCAGGCCCATATTGAATGTCTTGTACTGCTCGTAGACAGGTATGCCGGCTTTTGCGAGAAGGTCGAAAATAGGTGCCTTGTCCCAAGCCGATGCATCCAAAAAGGCGGCTAGGTTAGGTGGGAGCGCTCGTGCCAGATTGCCTGGAATTCCGCCTCCGGTGATGTGAGCCACCGCGTTGATCGGAACTTCTTGCAATATGTTCCTGACAGCACGGGCATATATTCGCGTCGGTTCCAGGAGAGCGTGGCCCACCGATATGCCTTCGAGGTCTTCTCTAGTCTCCTCCAGGTTGAGCCCGAGGACCTCGATGACTTTCCTGGCCAATGAGAAACCGTTGCTGTGGAGGCCGCTCGATGGAATGCCGATCACTTTGTCTCCCGCGGAAACCCGCCCGCCGTCGATGATGGCTTCCCGTTCGACGATGCCGACAGCGAAGCCGGCGAGATCGTACTCTCCCTTGGCGTAGAATCCCGGCATCTCGGCTGTTTCGCCTCCAAGCAATGCACAGCCGGCTTGTACGCATCCCTCGGCAATGCCCTCGACTACGGCCCGTCCCACCGACGGCTCCAGCTTGCCGGTGGCATAGTAATCCAGAAAAAAGAGAGGCTCGGCGCCGGAGACGACGATGTCATTGACACACATTGCCACAAGATCGATGCCCACCGTGTGGTGCTGGTCCATTTCGAACGCGAGCTTCAGCTTGGTGCCTACTCCGTCCGTGCCGGCGACCAACACCGGAGATTGGTAACGGTCGGTTGGTAGGGCGAATAGACCACCGAATCCGCCTATCCCACCAAGCACCTCGGGGCGGGAAGTACGTTCCGTAAGAGGTTTGATTTCCGAAACGAAGCGGTCCCCAGCTTCGATATCCACGCCGGCGTCTTTGTAAGTGAGCTTGTTCATGAAGCTGGCAAAACTAGATGACGGCGGCCAAGGCTGCAACAGGAAGTGCAATGGAAGCCGTGCTTGCAAACGCTTACAAACTCTGAAGCCGGGCCGGGTTGTGCATCTAACTAAGCGTCTTTTCAGCCCATTATGGGAGCGAAGTCCCGTTGTGGAGGAGATCCGTCAGCGGACGGACGAATTGACATTCGTTCTGGAATGCGGGTATCCGTTTGGTAACTCCACCGCAGGTCACCGCAGGCCATAACTGGAGATGCCCATGGGCGCTGAAGCCGCACTTTTTCAGAAGTTTGGTCGTGAGTTTCCGGCCGGCGAGCTGCTGTTCCTGGAAGGGGACACGAGCCGTGAGATGTACGTCATTCAGTCTGGGGAGGTACGCATTACGAAGAGCATACATGGAAAGGAGAAGGTCCTGGCCACCCTCTCGAGTGGTGAATTCTTTGGGGAGATGGCCGTGCTCAACGACAAGCCGCGTTCGGCAACTGCCAAGGTCGTCTCTGACTCTAGAATGCTTGTGATCGAACCCAAGACATTCGAGACCATGGTTCGAGGCTCCACCGAGATCGCTCTCCGGATGATCAAGCGGATGGCCGCTCGGCTGCAAGAGGCCGACGACCAAATCGAGAACCTCATGTTGAGGGATACCGCGAGCCGGGTTGTACACTTCCTCGTGCGGCAGCGAACTGTTCATGGTGATGGTTTGCCGTGGCAAGCATCTGATTTGCCGGCTCAGGTAGGTCTGTCCAGTGAAGAAGTGGTCGGTGTGCTGGACAGGCTGCGGGAGAAAGGGCTCGTGAAACTCGAAGGGGGAGGTATTCAAGTCCTCCAAGCGGAAAAGCTAGAGCAGTTCTTGGAGTTCTTGGCCATGCGCGAGCAATTCGGCGACGTTGTTTGAGCGTTGTCCTTCGACCGCGTTCTGGAAAAGAGATCTCGCGCTCTTCGTTTTCAGCCGGTTCGTCCGGCTCCAGGCTCTCGCCGGGGTAGAGCGGGCTTCTGCTCTTGGTGGGCTAAGGCGTACTCGATTAGATTCTTGATGTCGTAGCAGACCTGCCGAATGTCGTGGCCCATGGTGAGTTCTACGTGGCTGTTTCCCTTTACCGGTCTCCAAAGAAGGTAGTTACTGCTGGCCCCGTAGTAGAAAGACCGGGTCGCGCGCACACCGGCAAGCCAATCGCGGTCACCGAAAATTACGGCGCTCGGAACCGAGATCTTCTTGAATCCGCGTTTGAAGTCATAACCGCTTCTGTAACAAACGACCTCGTTGTTTCGGATCCAGCGCGCGAACTGTTCCACCACGCCACGAGGCTCACGGTCGCTCCCTTCCCGGAGGAGCCAGCGTATGTCTTCGGCCAGTGTTCTGTCCGGGTTCACCAGAAAAGCCAGGTTTGGGAGAGCCCTGGTAATCGATACATATCGTCCGCTATTAATGAGCTTTTCAAGTAAGCGCAGCAACCTGTCGGTTGGAACGAACTGAAAACGCCACGGTTGCGGTCTGGGGCCTGCTTCTTGACTGTTTCCCGTGGCTTGCCGAAGGAGATTCATGCCTTGCCACAGGGTGGAGCGAATAGAGCTGGCACACCAAAGGCCCAGATCAAGAGCTGGAAGGGCGGGGTGCAGACGGGATAGCATTCCTAGAAGGGCGAAACCTACGCCTACGAAATCAGACGGCGAGCCTATGGTAATCAGCCCCTCGATCTGATCGGGGTGGAGACCTGCATAGCCGTAGCCAAGCATGCCGCCCATGGAGTGTCCACAATAGAAAACGCGGTCGCGACCACTCACTCTGCGGATCTCATCGATTGCCGCCGGAAGATCGAAAAGAAAGTAGCTGTCGATGTCCCATTCCCATTCGATATCTATGGGAGGGCTCTCTCCGGTCATTCGTGCTCTCCTGTACTGCAGACTTCGGCTGCTCTTTCCATGACCCCGCAGCTCGAGCACGAAGAGATCGGCGCCGAAGAAGAGCATGTTCTTTACGAAGTCACCGGCGGTCCATGCGCGGCGGTTTTGCGCGAAACCATGAACCAGCAAGATGGGGTGGCCGAAGATCGGTTGAGGGAACGGTTGCGGTTTCGGCTTGAAACGCGAGATCACCAACGTCCACCCGTCCGCTGTCTTGACCTCCATTCTTTGCTTCTCGTGCAGATCGCCCAGCGGTATGTCATCGACTGTGACGCGGTCTTCGCCTGGGTCCGGTCTTCTTGCGGTCACGATCATTTTGGACATGCCACAATTCTATTGCTTCAATGGCGCAGCGCGTAACTAGGGGTTCATTTCAGGGGTTTTTTCGTTCGGTAGGGTTTGCCGGTTGTTGGCAGGGTAAGCTAGAGTGACCGGCGAGTTGATAGTGTCCTTTTCGGAGTAAGAGGGGCCCCCACGAGAATGAACACTGGGGTAGCCTGCGCCAAGGAGCCTGAACAATGAATCAATGGTCAAGGACTCGGCTTTTCCTAATCGTCGCGGGGGTCGTCTGTTTGCCGCTCAGCGCCGGCGAGATCGATGTACTCTCGGATGTGAACGTTGTGACCGAGATATTGGTCGAAGCTTCGGACGATGAGACGGTCGTCAGAATCGAAGGAAGTAAGGCACCCAGCTTCACGCAGTTCACGCTGGACAACCCACCTCGGTTGATTATCGACATGCCGTCCACCATGGCTGATGTGCCTGATCGATTCGGGGGCGGCGGCTGGGTCGAGTCGATCGCACTGGAGAGCTTCTCCGTTCAAGATGCTCCACTTCTGCGTATTACCGTAAGGCTGGTAGAGAAGAGAACCTACCAAATCAGGGCAGACAATCACGATCTTGTTGTGAGTTTGGGTGAGCCCTCCGGTCAGGATCTGGTTGCTCGGGTCGATGATGAGAGGAGGACCGCGGAGCAAGAGCGGCTAGAACGCGAGAAGGAGGATCAGCGAGCTCGCGAGGAAGCGGTGCGTTTGGCACGGGAGGAGGCGGCTCGGCGTGCCGGTGAACCGGTCCCGACGACTACACCGGAGGAGCGTCTGGCTCGCGAGGAAGAGGCTAGTTTGGCTCGCGAGCAGGCTGAGAGGGCGGCCCGGGAGGAAGCGGATCGCTTGGCGCGCGAGGAGGCTCTACGCGCGGCCCGTGGAGAAGCGGAGAGACAGCCCCGTGTGGAGGAAGATACAGAGGCGAGGGAAGAAGAGAGGCTGGCGCAAGAGGAAGCGGAGAAACGGGCGCAAGAGGAAGCGGATAGACGGGCGCAAGAGGAAGCCGAGCGACGGGCGCAAGAGGAAGCCGAGCGACGGGCGCAAGAGGAAGCCGAGCGACGGGCGCAAGAGGAAGCGGAGAGGCGGGCGCAAGAGGAAGCGGAGAGACGGGCGCAAGAGGAAGCGGAGAGACGGGCGCAAGAAGAAGAGCGTCGTTTGGCTCGAGCGGAGCCGGCTCCACCAACACGACCAGCTCGCGTACGTTCTTCCGAAGCCATCTCCGGAGCGCCGACCATTATGTCATTCTTAGGCTTCAGGCCGCCCGACGAGAAAGGTGTAGTCCGGGTGATCGTCGAAACCGACAGGGTCGCGAACTACATTATCGATGATCGAGATCCAGCAGTTTTGCTGTTGAAGCTGGAGAATACGCGTCCTCGCACACCCAACGATCTCAACCCGCTGGACACCAGCTTTTTCAAGACAGCCGTGGAGAAGGTTGACGTCGAGGAGGTCGTGGACGATCGCTATTCCATAAGGATACTCGTTCACCTTCGAGGAGACGTCCATCACCGGGTAAGGCAGGACGGAAACGAGATTAGCTTGGAGCTTGATAGTAGCTCCTAGACGGCCATCCTGTTTTTTTTTGCAACCGGTTCCCTTGATGCGCCGAGGAGTCTGATCTGTAAACGAGCCTTGCTCCCTGGAACGATCGGACCGGTGACCTCGTGAAAGCATGTACCGAAGGACATGAAGTACTTCATCGGCTGTGCGTTGTGGTCCTGATGCGCCTTGTGGCGGCGGTCTTGGTCTTGGGCGTTTCCTCGTTGTCCCACGCTCTGGACATAGAGGAGGCATTTCGAGTGGATCTCCCTCGTCTCGAGTCGGATGAAGTCGTGGAAGTAGAGGCCGACCGATTGATCTACGACCGCGAGACGCGCAGGGCGGAGGGAGAGGGTAATTTTCGCCTATCAACCGAGACGGTCACATTGTGGGCTGATGCCGCGGTTTTAGACGCTAGGAGGCGTTTTGCCCTCGCAACCGGAGAAGTGGTGGTCGAGGAAGGTCCTCGGCGGCTGCTTGCATCGAGGCTGGAGCTGGAGTTAGACGCGGAACATGCCATCGCATGGGATGCCTTGCTAACGGTAATTGACCCGCGTACCGGCGAACAGCAAGTGAGTCTCCAGGCCGGCAAACTCGAGCGCATAGGCCGTGACCTGATTCTTGGCGAGAGAGTTGACTTCACTCCTTGCGATTGTCCGGGAGATTGCCCTCCTTCTTGGAGCATTTCGGCTCGCAGGGTGAGAATCGTTCCGGACCGGGGGGCATGGCTTTTCGGTTCCGCCTTTCGAGTACTAGGTAGGCCCGTATTGCCGTTGCCCGTTTTCTACTTCCCTCTTGGGGAGCGTCGTTCGGGTCTATTGACTCCTCGGGTCGGCTACTCCGGGCAAAACGGCTGGCGTCTCTCGCAGCCTCTCTACTTGGCGCTGGGCCGCTCATGGGACATGACCGTCGCAATGGGCCGCTATGCGGCGAGGGACACCTGGGAGGATGATCCGCCGGTCAGACCGGGCGTCAGTGGTCTCGAGCAGACGTTGGAGGTACGGTGGGCGCCGGCTAGACGGGCGAGAGGTGTTCTATTCGCCAGCCATGTCTATGATGTTCGCCGTGACGGCTTGGATCCGGAGTCTCCTACGAGAGGCTCTCGAGGCTCGCTTAGGGCCGAGCATAACAGTAGGTTCGACAGGGGCGGCTTTGGTGTCGCGGGCCACGGTCTGCATGCGAACGTCAACCTGCTAACCGATGCTTCTTTGTTGGCGGATCTGAATCCCACTTTGGAGCAAACACAAAGAGGCTATATCCGTAGCACCGCCAGGGCCCATGCAACGTTGTGGGAACTCTTGTCCATTGAGTTGGGCTCTCGTTGGCTCCAGGACATCAGAACCCGGCTCATAGGTCCGTCCGATGCCCGACGGGTAGCACCTCTTTTCGGAGAGGAGGCACCGGCCACGGCGCAGCTACTTCCGGAGATATACGCCGGTCTTGCTCCCGTGACGCTCGCTGGTCCTATTCGGGCCTCGAGCGATCTTCGGCTCATGTCCTGGCGGCGGCCTTTCGGCCCCGAGGATCGCGGCGCCGGTGTCCTTCACGCCAGAAACCGAGCGGATCTGTCTTATCGATTCGGAGGTGACCTCGTGACCGGCCGTCTGGGCGCCGGACTTCGGTCTGATTTGTGGCAAGGCCAGGACATAGATGTATTGGGTAGCTTGTACCCACGCTTCGATGCATCGCTGCACACAGGCTTCGAACGAAGTTCTACGGGTTTCGCTCACCGCTTGCGTCCCGGTTTAGAGTGGCGATTAGTTCCCTTCGTGGCTGGACAGAGGCCGGAGTTCCAACTCGATGCTTTCGATCGAGCGGTGGGCGCCGACGGTATGCACCAGATCGCAAGCTCGATCAGCAGCGAACTCTGGTTTGGGCGGACTCTGGCGTTCGATGCGACCATCCAACAGGGGGTCCACATCGAAGAGTTCAGCCTAGCGGATCTCGAGACGCGCTTTGCTCTGCAGCCTCCAAGAATGCCGCACCGCTTGGAAGCGAATGCGGGCTGGGACTGGAGCCGACGTTCAATCTCACACGCTACTGCCTCTGGAAGGGTGCGAGGACAGGCGGGAGCGCTCATGCAGGCAAGGTGGACGTGGGTTCAGCCGGAAGGTTCGACATCGATGCTCGCCGGCCTCGACGAGATGTTCGCCGCTGGGGCCTTGCCTCCGCCTCCTCTAGTCGACGTCGGGGTGCCTATAAACGAGCTTGCGCTTGGTTTCACCGCTCCTCGGGTTCGTGGCCTAGGTCTTCGATACAGCGTCAGCATGGAGCTTATCGAGGATGCACGGCCTCCGCAGCACAGGGCCGGCATATCTTACATATCCGCCTGTCGCTGCTGGTCGGGGTCCGTTCTGATGACCTGGCCTCCCGGTGTGACAGTTCCGGAGTTCGTCTTCGCCTTGGAGCTGGCGGGACTTGGCGCGGTGGACACTCGATAGGGGTTACGAATGGCTCCGGTGAGTATTTTGGTGGTGGATAACTACGATTCATTTACATTCAACCTCGTGCAGTACCTGGCCGAGCTCGGAGCGGAGGTGACGGTCAGGCGCAATGACGCCGTTACAACTGAAGAAGCCGGTTTCATGGCACCTGATGGAATTCTTTTGTCACCCGGACCGGGAGGGCCCGCGGATGGCGGGGTCACGCTCGATGTTGTTGGGAAGCTTGGAGGCCGCATCCCGTTGCTGGGGGTCTGCCTGGGCCATCAAGCGATAGCTGCCGCTTATGGCGGAGAAATCGTGCGTGCAAGTAAAGTCATGCATGGAAAGACGAGCCTTGTGCATCATGACGGAAGCGGAATCTTCAGCGGGCTTCCGACCCCATTCGAGGCGACGCGCTACAACTCCCTGCTCGTGAGAAGAGAAACATTGCCTTCGTCTCTTCGGGTCACCGCTTGGACCACCGATGAGGAGATAATGGGCATCGCTCACCGGGATCTGTCCATGGTGGGCGTCCAGTTCCACCCCGAGTCGATTATCTCGATGCACGGACAGGCACTGCTGACGAACTGGATCGAAATGCTGCGTTGAGAGGCTAGTCGACGTGTTTGTCAATGAGCAACGCAAGTCGAGGGATGGCCGCTTCGACATGGTCTTTCGCCGAGCCGCGCAGGCGGCTGTAAGTGGAGCGTACAGGCGCATTCGCCATCTCGATTCGAGTATCGGTCACACCGAGCAGCGCTTCCGCTGCTTCATTGGATCGGCACCGAAGGTGTTCCTTGGGGTCACCCATTTGACACCCCTGCTGCCATATGGGGTCCAGCGCATCCGCGAAGCGGGGAAGTAGCCACTCGGTTACTCTCTCAACGAAGCCGGGCTTGACGCCCTTCACCAGCTTGTATCCTGTTTTGATGGCCATCGCCGATAGGCCGCGTTTTGACGCCACCTCCTCGTCGATTAGAACGACGCAGTCAGCAACCACCGATTCCTTCCTGCCGGGCATGGTCAGTGCCGAGGCCAGCGGCCCTATTCCAGAATTCGGACTCTCTCCCCCCGGTGGGTTTTGCTTTGCCTGGTGTTCTCTGTCCATGAGTGTCTCCAGAGGCCCTGTAGTGTGCTGCCCAGGGGGCCTCAAATCGGATTTGCGCGGATCTCGATGGTGCCGATCGTTCGCCGAATGATGCACAAAGGCTCGCGGAGGTTCAACGCCGTATCGATTATTCTTTACTTGCCGTGGGTGGTGGCGGCGGTCCCCCGGGAGGCAAGTCAGGTGGTGGTGGATGCTCCGGGGGATGCGGCTCCAGTCTCGCGGCATGTCCGTCCAGGCGCTGGATGCCTCTGTGGGGCTTGAATCGTCGTATAAGCCAGGCAAAGTGCGTTAGTCTGGCTTGGACCATGCCGTTCGAGGTGTCCTCCGGGAAGCGCCCTGTCGAATCAGCTGCTCCCGCTGGAATTCCGGATACCACCTCCAAGGCTTGTTCCACTTTCGAAACAGCCCAGATCCGGAACTCGCCGGCTGCTACCGACTCGACGATGTCATCACGAAGATGCAGGTGTGCGAGGTTTGCTTCGGGGACCACGACGCCTTGCTTTCCGTTTAGACCCGTCGCGCGGCAAACGTCGAAGTAGCCTTCGATCTTGTCGCTGATTCCTCCAACCGGTTGGACATCTCCCATATGGCTGACGCTGCCGGTCACTGCAATCCCCTGGTCGAGTTCGAAGCGGCCGATGGCGGATAGCAAAGCCAGTGTTTCGGCGAGCGATGCGCTGTCGCCTTCCACCTCGGCGTAGGATTGCTCGAAGGTGAGCTGCGCGCTCAAGGACAGAGGGGTGTCGGCCGCGTAGCGAGATGCTAAATGCCCGGCGAGTATCATAACGGCCTTGGTATGGATCCTTCCGCCAAGCTCCGCTCTTCTTTCGATGTCCGCCACCTCTCCGTTTCCTGGGTTCGCGACGGCGCTGATTCTTATCGGGCGGCCAATGGTCGTGTCTCCAAGGCTCGCGAGACCCAGCCCATTGATTTGCCCCGCTTGGTGGCCCGTAGTCCTAACCATGAGGACCTTGTTGGAGATAAGCTCCTGAAGACGCTCGAGAGGTAGACTGCTCCGGTACCGGCGTGCTTCCTCCGCTGCCCGAATATGCTCTGCTCCAATCAGATTCTTGCCCTGCTCTTCTCTGACCTTGTCGGCTTCGTGTAGCACCTGTGCCAGCGCCGAGAAACGAGTGGTGAGCTTCTCCTGGTTTTCGGCCACTCGCATGGCATGGCCGGCGATGCGTGCTACTCCCTCGCGGTTCAAGGGAGCTAACCCCTCGTCTTTTGCAAGAAGGGCAAGAGCTCTGGCGAAGGACTCCCCGTTGCCTTTGAGATCCATTGTGTCGTCGAAGTCGGCTCTTACCTGGAAAAGCTTTCTGAACTCGGGATCCATCATGTGAAGCAGGTGATAAATGAGGGGCGTCCCGATCATCACCACGCGAAGGTCGAGAGGAATCGGCTCCGGCTTCAGTACTTGGACCACCGACAGTCCCATCATCGAAGGAAGATCCTCGAGAAGGATCTCGCCCGCCTTGAGGCTGCGTTTTACCCCGTCCCAAGCGCCCGGTTGCCGCAGCAGATCCTCGGCGAAGAGCACCAAGAAGCCGCCGTTGGCTCGGTGCAGAGAGCCGGGTCTGAGTAGCATGAAGTCCGTCACTAGATTTCCAAGCTCTACTCGTCTCTCTATCCGGCCCGCAAGGTTCACATAAGTCGGAAACGCTTCGAATATGACAGGAGCGCCGGAGTGGCCGGAGTGGTCGATCAGCACGTTGACGCGATATCTGTCGTATGGCTCCGAGCGGCCCTGAAAGGCGGCCAGAAAGGGCGGTACCTCGCCTGATTCCTCCGCGGAGCGAAGCTCGCCGAGCCGTCCTGCTATATCGTCCTGGACTCCCGCCAAGTAATCGAGCACACCGGGGTTTTCTCCGAAACGCTCACGAAGCTCCTCGAGAGCCTCTCCCGCTGCGAGGAATACCGTCTCTTTGTCGAGCAACTCGAGTTTTTCCCGGCTGTTGCGTTCCACCGCTTGTAGGTCGCGCATTCGCCGCTCGATGCTGCTGCGCAGCTCTCGGCTGGAGTCCTCGTATCGCTGGCGTTCTTCATCCGAGAGGTTCTCGAATCCTTGGGGCGTGAGAGGATTGCCCTCATCGTCCAAGGGGGCGACCATGAGTCCTCCCGGGCCCATCTCTACCGCAAAGTTTTTCGCCCGGCCTTCCTCACGAATCGCGTTCAGAATCTCTTGTCGTTTCTTCTGAACTTCTTCGGTGACCGCTTGCCGCCTGTTTCGGTAGTCCTCACTCTCGAGAGCGCGGGGGATATCCCCTCGAAGGCCTTCGGCGAAACGAGCCATCCTCTGGGCCAGCTCACGGCCTTCCCCGGGCGGGAGAGAGAGCGTGCGCGGGCGATCCGGCTCGCGGAAGTTATAGACGTAACACCAATCTCTTGGTGGGGGCCGGTGGCGAGCCTCATGCTTGAGGACCGCCAGGATTGACCGGCTCTTGCGCAAACCGGTCTCGCCTATCGCGAACACGTTGAATCCGGGCTCGCGAACCCCCAGTGCAAGCTCCAGAGCCTGGCGCACCCTAGGTTGGAAAGAAAGACCCGAGGCCATGGGATCTAGGCTGTCGAGGAGCTCGTCGGTGCTTTCGAAAGAGCCGAGATCCTCGAGATTCACCTTCCCGCGTAGGCGCTCGGCCGGAACGGTCCGATCGCGATGCAGGTCCATGGGGCAGCCATATGAACAGGCGACCGAATTAGCCAGGCCGGGTTGCGTCACCCAGGGCGCTCAATCACCCGTATTGCAATGAAAAATGGATTCGAAAAGCCGCGTTTCCACTCTATTGTGGCCTGGGTACCAGGCACCTCTGGGGTGGTGGTAAGCTGAGGCCAGTGGATAGAGAGAGCGATTTGGTCATGATGAGCCGTTGCGGTGGAGGGCGCTGCTACCGTCGATTTATGTGGTGGTGCCTGGTATCCATGCTCATCGCGGCAACGGCGCAGGCCGGCTGCAGAGAGGGGACGGAAAGAGGCGGCCCTTCGGGGGAGGAGACCGGCGCCGAGAAGCGTAGGGTCATTGAGACCGATGTCCCGAGTGGGAAGGTGCTTTGGGCGGATTCGGAGTCAAGCTCGAGGTCGAGCCAGGTCTTTACCTTGCTCTCTTTCGAGGGGCGGGCGCAGCCGCTGACCGACGATGTTAGAGAACACATGATGGGGACATCTTGGCACGAGGGCTGCCCTGTCGATCTGGATGACCTTGTACTGCTGACAGTAGCTCACTGGACGATGGACGGCCGACGGAAGGTTGGCGAGATGGTAGTGGCTGAAAGAGTCGCCGAGGATGTATTGGAGGTTTTCGAGGAACTTTATGAGCAGCGGTTCCCCATAGAGCGCATGCGGCGGATTGCCCACTATGACGGAGACGACGCCGCATCGATGTCCGACAACAACTCCTCGGCTTTCAATTGCAGACAGGTGGCGGGTACCAAACGCTGGTCGGAGCATAGTTTTGGAACTGCAATCGATATCAATCCCGTTCAAAACCCCTATGTCCGAGGAGACCGCGTGGAGCCCGAGGCGGGGGCGGATTATCTGGATCGTTCGGATGTTAGACCCGGAATGTTGGTGCCCGGTCCCGCCGTGGATGCTTTCAAGGGCATGGGCTGGGGCTGGGGAGGGGATTGGTCGAGCCTGAAGGACTACCAGCACTTCTCGGAGAGTGGACGGTAGGAACACCAGCCATGAAGAGCCGGACTTACGTAGCTTGGAGCGGGAAGCCGTCCGTGCTAAGGGGCTAACGACTTTACGGTTTCGCTAGCGAGCGTTCATAAACCCAACATGCAGAGCATGAGATGCCGAACGTTGTAATCGTAGGAGCCCAGTGGGGAGACGAGGGTAAGGGAAAGGTCGTCGATCTTTTTACGGAGTTCGCCGACGTAGTGGTCCGGTTCCAGGGTGGAAACAATGCGGGCCATACGCTGGTCGTCGACGGCGACACGACGATACTTCACCTCATTCCCTCCGGAATTCTTCACCAGGGCAAGACCACCGTCATCGGTAACGGAGTGGTGATAGATCCGCTTGTCCTGGTCGAGGAGATGGATCTGTTGGCGCGCAAGGGCTTGGAAGTCGAGGGTGGACGCATGGTCGTGTCCCGAAAGGCGCACGTCATCATGCCTTGGCACAAACGTCTGGACTTGCTTCGCGAACGGCGTCGTGCCAAGGCGGCCATTGGAACCACCGGTCGTGGGATTGGTCCAACGTATGAGGACAAGGCAGCTAGGCAAGGCATCAGGGTAGAGGAGCTGGTCCAGCCGGATATCTTCAGAGCACGGGTCGAGAGTAGACTGGACGAGGTCAACGATGTCCTTCGTGGTCTAGGTGGAGATTCTTTCACCGTGGACGAGGTGGTCAAACCGTACGCCGCGGCCGCGGAGCGATTGCGGCCGCTCGCCGCCGACGCGGCGCTGCTTTTGCACGAGCGGATTGTCGATGGTGCCAATATCTTGTTCGAAGGAGCGCAGGGCACACAGCTCGACCTGGACCACGGCACTTACCCTTACGTCACCAGCTCCAACACGGTGGCCGGCAATGCCGCCATAGGTGCCGGAATAGGGCCGACGGTCATCGACGAGGTGGTCGGTATCTCGAAAGCCTACACGACGAGAGTGGGGGCTGGACCCTTTCCCACGGAAATATTTGGCCACGATGGGGAAGCCCTGCGCGAGGCCGGTTCGGAATACGGGGCGACTACGGGTAGACCCAGGCGTTGCGGCTGGTTCGATGTTCCAGTGTTACGCTATGCCGCTCGCGCAAACGGTCTCACCGGTGTGGCCTTGACCAAGCTCGATGTTCTCACTGGACTCGAGAAGGTGCCCATTTGCACAGCCTACCGACTCGATGGAGAGATCATTCAACGGTTCCCCGACGATCAGGCTTCGCTGCAACGGGTCGAACCCGTTTACGAGACAATGCCCGGCTGGAGCGGATCTATTCGGACGGCGCGTAGTTACGCGGATCTGCCTGTCCAGGCTCGAAACTACGTGGAGCGCATCGAGGAGTTGGGAGGAGTCCAGGTCGTTCTAGTGAGCGTGGGGCCCGGCCGGGACGACACCATCGTTCGGTCCAATCCCTTCGGTTAGCCGGCTCTCGTGCGACTCAAGGTAGTCAGTGGTCAAGCCTCTTTTTGATCTCGGTCGCGAAAGGGTCCCTTCCTCGCGCTTCGCGTTCGGCCACACGCCAGGCGTTTTTCGCCGCCTGTTGGTCGTCTTCAGCGAACAATGCGTCACCTAGCACCAGGCGTCTTTCACCGGGGAGAGGAAGCTCCGGATCCGGCTCTAGCTCCAAGGACGCACTGATGGTGGCGCGCGCTTGTGTCACCTTGCCCATCTTCAGCAGCACCAGCCCCTCGAAGTACTTGAGCAGCCCTTCCTCCGGTGCAAGCAGGCGCGCCTTCCCGGCCTCGTCCAGCGCTCTTTCTAGATCCCTGGACAGGTGGGCCCTGCACCAGGCCCGGTTGCCTAGAATCAGAGCCCGAGGGAGCGCCCCGAAAGACTCGTCTTTCACACCGTCGAGGTTGCGGAGTGCATCTTCGAACCTGCCCATGGCCGACTGCACCATGGCAACATCAACCGAGGCAAGGTCTCTAGATTTGCGTGTAGGCGCGGACTCACGGATGTCCGTTGCCAGGGAAAGGGCACGTTGCTTGAAGCCCATTCGAAGGTAAACGGGCACGAGGGCGTGTTGCACCTTGATGGCTGCGGGGAGCGACGCAACCAGCCAGACGACGAACGGGATCACGCTGAACCTGCCGAGATCGGCGAACCAGGCTATGGCTATCGCGACCAATAGCCCGGCCACGGCCACAAAGATGGTTTCCCGGTTGAATAGACGAGCCATCGAGCCGCGAGAGTAGCATCATACGCAGGCCCGTTGGAAAGGGTGGAGTTTTCAAGCCGCGTGTGAGCCGCTGGAAGCGAGAGCCTCTGCCAGGTCCATCAAGGCTTTTCGCAGATGCTGCAAGGAATGGCCGGTTCTCCGGTAGGCTCTAGGCACGTGTATGAAGCCCACCTCTCTTGGAGCGCCGTGTCTCTTGCTGTGGTGAAGTGCGAGGTACAAAGCCAAGTTGCATGCGTATGTTCCAGCATCATCGGAAAGATATGCGGGGATCTGTCTTTCCTCGAAGTGTCTTACAAGGCCGGCGGGGTCCATTGTTGCGAAGTACGCGGAGGGACCACCTCTGACCGCTCTACCCCTCGGCAGCATGCCTTGGTTGTCTGCTATCTCGCCATCGAGGACGTTTACCGCCAACCTTTCGCAACGCATGCGTTCACCGCTCCCATCCTCGCCCAAGAGCAGCCAGCACTCCGGACGCATAGTCCTCGTAATCCGAGGGACGATTCGACGAAGAGCCTTGAAGTCGACAGGGAGCATCCTCGTAACCACCCCGTCTGGTGGCGATTCAATGGCCGGTCCGAGCAGTCGCATGCTCGTATTAGTCGATCGGCCCGCGAAAGGCTCGAAGCAGGTTATCAGTAGACGTTGGCTCATTGTGCTTCCATGCTCGCTCCGAGGGGCGGTCAAGGTCAAATCCCATGTATAATGACGCTTCGTTGTTTTTGGAACTCAAGTTCTACAAGGAGTGGCAAGTGGCAATCTCACCAGAACGAATTCGCTGGAACAGTCGGTACTCCGACAACTCGTTCCTTCCCAATTGGGGTCCCGACATCAGCCTAGCACAACGCATGGGTGAGTTGCCCAAAGGACGTTGTCTCGATTTCGCCTGCGGGCCCGGCGCCAACAGCCTGTTTCTTGCGAAGAGGGGTTATGTAGTTGACGCTCTGGATTTCTCGGATGTTGCAATAGAGATGCTACGGCGAGCGTCGTACGGGGAGGGTGTCTCCGATAAGGTCAATCTTCTCTTGGGGGATTTGAAGGAGCACCCTCTCGAGGTCGAAAATTATGACTTGGTAGTCAGCTTCTGGTTTCCACTTGGAGGTCTGATGCCCAGGATTGTGGAGGCCCTGAAACCGGAGGGGGTTCTGCTCCACAAGGTCCATACGCTGCACCAACAAAGATACGATCCGAAGTGTGATCGGACTCTTTGTGTCGCTCCTAACGAGCTCCAAACAATGGCCGAAGGTCTGGAGACACTTCATTACGAGGAAGTGGATGAGCGAGACAATGCCCACGCGCTTCTCATAGCGCGCAAGCCTCCCCAGTAGGTACGCTCTGACTTTTCTTCACCCCGCCCTCTACCTAGTAGTTGCCGTGAGGGAGGGACAAGGATGCGCCGATCGCTAGTCGTGGTGCTCGGCATCCTCGCACACATGGCTCTGCCCGGTCGTGCCTCGGCCACCACGGTTTTGGCGTTGACCGTGGAGGAGATGGCGGCTGGATCGGACCGTGTGGTACGAGCGCGAGTGGTGTCACAAAGCATCGAGGTGGATGAATCAGAAAGCTGGATCTATCGCTTGACGACCTTGGAGGTCTTGGAGGACATCTCCGGTGAGGGCCCCTCCCGGGTTGTTGTCCGGCAGCTTGGCGGAGCCGATGAGTGGGGAGGCATGTTCGTCGAGGGTGACGCGGTCTTCGAGCCCGGCGAGGAGGTCGTTGTTTTTCTCCGCGCTAATGGGGGGCGGGAGCCGGTAGTTCACTTGGAAGGATTTGGGCTGGGTAAGTTCTCGGTCGAGCGATTGAACCGTGGGCCGGTCATGTTGCGACGCAGCCTGGAAGGAATGACCTTCGTTCGGCCCGACGGTCTCGAGGTGCGTTTAGAGGCGCGGCTCGAGTTGGAGGCTCTTCGAGAGCGCGTGCGCCGAGGCGTTTCCACAACAAATCCTGAGACGAATGAATAGGGGCGAGAGATGACTTTGATCGGCCGAACATTCGTATGTTTGCTTGCGCTGGTGACGCTCATTTTTGGAGAGATCTCTCGAGCGGAGGCATTCAGCATAATGACCACCTCTGGAGGCAAGGAGCTGCATTGGATGGCTTCCGAGATGCCTCTCCCTTACTTCATCGAGAGCGGGCCGTCGGAGGTCAACGACGGGTCGGATTTCGAGGCCATGGTGGAAGCGTTCAATGAGTGGCAGCGACCCGAGTGCAGCTACTTGTCTTTCAGGCAGGTATCGACCGTCGAAGCCACCGGTGGAAACGCTTGCGGAGGACCACGCAACACACTTGCCTGGGTGGAGCGGGATTGGCCTCCCGAGCTCGGCAGAGCTGTGGTGGCTATAACGATGACCTGTTTCGATCCCGTGGGTTCGATCATAGGGGCGCGAATCCTTTTCAACGGGCAAGATCATACCTGGGCAACCGACGGCCGTTCCAATGCCATCGACGTCGGCAATGTCGCTACCCATGAGATAGGTCACTTCGTGGGCATAGGCCACAGCGACATTCCTGGGACCACCATGTGGCCCACCACGAGCGCGGGCGATACCTCGCAGCGTGAGTTGCATCGGGATGATTTGGAGGCCGTTTGCTACCTGTATCCGGCGCCGCAGCCTTGGGCTCCTGGGAGCAACTCGGAGATGCTGGACGGAGCTCGTGACGCAGCCGATCGTTTGGGTGTCAGCAGAGCCGGTGGATGTGAAGGTGGACAAGCGGCCGGCGGCGGCGCGGCGATCATGCTGCTGATTGTCGGCCTGATCATGCTGCGCGGCGCGAGGTGGCGCCTAGTTCGGCTTGGACGCTGAACCCTCTTACTAACCCTGGCAGGAGGTAAGAGGACCGCTTTCGCGCAAGATCCTCCCTCCCGCCACCACAACGGCCGCGTGTGGCATGCCTAAATGGAAAGCAAGGTGGCGGTAGTCCGTGGCACGGTGAACGACCAGGTCGGCACGGCTTCCAGGCTCGAGGCAGCCGGCCTCACCTTCGAGGCGGAGAGACCCGGCGGCACCAACGGTCGAAGCCAGTAGTGCTTCCGCGGGGGTGAGCCCGTTACGAAGACAAGCAAGCCCAAGGGTGAGCGAGTGATTCTCGCTCATCGCCGAGCCCGGGTTGAAGTTGGTGCCGAGAGCAATAGCCACCCCGGCATCGGCGAGTTCTCTTCCCGGCGCATATTTGGTGAGACGAAGGAAAAGCGTGGAGGTAGGCAAGAGGCCCGCGCATACCCCGGCGCGGGCGAGTGATCGAATGCCCTCCGGCGATATCTCCTCGAGATGATCGGCCGAAAGTGCTCCAAGATCGGCTGCCAGCTCGGCTCCTCCGCCGGCGGTTAGCTGGTCTACATGCAGACGGAGCCCCAGACCGTTGTCGGAGGCGGCCTTTGCTATCCGGCTGGCGTCCCTAGCGGTGAAGGCTCCCTCCTCCACGAACACGTCGGTGAATCGCGCAAGGCCGCTCTCAGCCGCCTCCGGGATCATGTCCTCGCATACGAGGCTTACGTAGTGCTCTCGTCTTCCCTGATACTCCTCGGGTAGAGCGTGCGCTCCGAGCAGAGTGGTTTCCACTCGAAGGGGTGAGGAGTCAGCCGCTTGGCGGATTGCCCGCAACATCTTGAGTTCGTCCGCCAGCGTCAGGCCATATCCGCTCTTTACTTCGATCGTGGTAACGCCCTGATCGGCGAAGCGCTCCAAGCGATCAGCGCAGAGTTCCGCGAGAGACTCCTCCGATGCCGCCCTCGTTGCCCTCACGGTCGCCAGGATTCCACCTCCGGCTTGCAGTATCTCGAGGTACGAGGCGCCCGCGCATCGATGCGCGAACTCGGCCGATCGGTCTCCCGCGAAGACGACGTGAGTGTGCGAGTCCACGAAGCCGGGCGTCACGAGCAGCCCCCCGGCATCCAGTTGGCGGGCGTTTCCAAGATCGATGTCGTTTTCGGCTAGACCCGCGGCTGGTCCGGCGTATTCGATCCGGTCTCCCACGATTGCTATCGCGGCATCGTCCACAATGGCGAGTGCGCTCTCGGGGCCGCCTGCACGGTCTCCCGCGCAGGTGACCAGTTGCCCGATGTTGTCAATGACCAGGCTGGGCCTTTCTAGGTCGTTTTTGGTGCTTGCGTCGTTCATCGAATCACACGCTCCAATATGGACTGCGTCAGTCAACAAGCCCTGGAATCTTGACGCCACGCTCGCGTGCAACCTCCTTCGCGCGATCGTAGCCTGCGTCCACGTGCCGGATAACTCCCATCCCCGGGTCGCTGCGAAGCACTCGTTCCAGCCGGCGTGCGGCTGCATCGGTGCCGTCCGCGACGATTACTTGGCCGGCGTGAAGCGAGTAACCCATGCCCACGCCCCCACCGTGATGGAAGCTCACCCAAGACGCGCCGTTGACGGCGTTGACCAGCGCATTGAGAATTGGCCAATCCGCCACGGCGTCGGAGCCGTCCGCCATCGCCTCGGTTTCCCTGTTTGGAGATGCGACAGAGCCACAGTCCAGGTGGTCCCTGCCGATTACTATTGGAGCCTTGACGGCGCCGCTCCGAACCATCTCGTTGAATGCAAGACCGGCTTTTTCTCTCTCTCCGTAGCCAAGCCAGCATATTCTGGCGGGCAGGCCCTGGAACTCGATCTTGTCTCGAGCAAGATCCAGCCATCGGTGAAGGTAGGGCTTGTCCGGGAAGAGAGCCTTGACGGCCTCATCAGTGGCGTGGATGTCCGCCGGATCACCTGAAAGGGCGACCCACCTGAACGGTCCTTGACCTTCGCAGAAAAGCGGGCGGATGTATGCGGGGACGAAGCCGGGGAAGTCGAAGGCGTTTTGAACGCCGGCTTTCTTCGCCTGTGCCCTGATGTTGTTGCCGTAGTCGAAGACATGGCTTCCCGCGGCCTTCATGTCGAGCATTGCCTCCACGTGTAGTGCCATGCTGGCCATTGAGCGCTCTACGTAGCCGGCTGGGTCCTTGCTCCTCATCTCGGCCGCGGCTTTGATATCGAGGCCCGTGGGAACATAGCCATTCAAGGGATCGTGCGCGCTTGTTTGATCGGTAAGTAGGTCGGGCCGGATGCCTCTTCTGACCATCTCGGGGAGTACCTCGGCGCAGTTGCCGAGCAGTGCTATGGAGAGAGGCTCACCTTTCGACATTGCGTTCTCGGCCATGCTCATCGCTTCGTCAATCGAGCTGGTGTGAGCATCACAGTAGCGAGTCTCGATTCTGCGCTCTATGCGAGCGGGATCTACTTCCACTGTGATACAGACGCCGCCAGCCAAGGTAGCCGCAAGCGGCTGCGCGCCGCCCATGCCACCAAGGCCGCCGGTCACGATCAGTCGTCCGGCCAGGTTCTCCGTGCCGAAGTGGGAGCGTCCCGCCGCCACGAACGTCTCGTAGGTGCCCTGAAGGATCCCTTGAGTGGCAATGTAGATCCAGGAGCCCGCCGTCATCTGGCCGTACATCATCAGGCCCCGGGCCTCCAACTCGTTGAAGTGCTCCCAAGTCGCCCATGCCGGGACCAGGTTGCTATTGGCTATGAGGACTCGAGGCGCGTCCTGGTGTGTTTGAAGAACTCCGACGGCTTTCCCGGATTGAACTAGGAGGGTCTCGTCGGTTTCGAGTTCCTTCAAGGCGGCAACAATGCCATCGAAGGCCTCCCAACTCCTTGCCGCCTTGCCTATGCCGCCGTACACCACCAAATCCTGGGGGCGCTCGGCGACCTCCGGGTCCAGGTTGTTCATCAGCATGCGAAGGGCGGCCTCTTGAACCCATCCCTTGCACATGGTTTTCGTGCCTCTGGGTGCTTGAATTATTCGACTCATGGCTGCCGTATTAGTCCAGGAGGGTTGGACCGGCAAGCACGGGCGTATTCCGCGAGAATGAGTCGGTAAGAGAGCACATTGTCCGAAGAGGTAGTCCGCTCCTACGAGTCTTCGCCCGTCAGAAGCATGTCCATCGATCGGGTATCGGCCCCCGGGAACTCATACTGGTCCAGCTCATCGTGAGGCACCCACCGGTGATCGTGAACGCCGAGGTGCTCTATCTTCCCGCCCGTTATGTATGCGTGGTAGACACGAAAGTCGATCTCGTACTCCGGGTAGGTGTGCTCGACTCGAAAAGCTTTTCGGCCTACCTCTACCTCGATATCCATTTTTTGCCTTAGCTCGCGAGCCAGAGCTGCTTCATCGCTTTCCGAGTCCTCTACCCGCCCTCCCGGAAACTCCCATAGCAAGGGCATCGTCGCACTTGGTTTGCGCTGGGTGATGAGATAGCAGCCGTCCTCGCGCCGGATCATCGCGGCAACTACCTTGATTCGTCGCATCGGGTTGAATACTACCATGTCCGGGCGGACGCTGACTATCGAGTGTTACGTGAAGTCCCGCAAAAGCTCGGCGTGGCTTCGGGGACTCAAATCGGAGGGGCAAATGTCCAATATGGTGCGTGCCCCTTTTTCGCCTCTCTCGCTCAAGCGGTGGGCCGCGCGGGCATGAGCGACGAGGATACTGGCGGTGGCGTCGGGGTTGCTCTCCCAGCTGCAGCGATACTCTATGAGAGCATTCTTGTCATGTCCCATTGTGCCGCTGGCGATAACAAAACCCCCGTGGCGCATTTCGCCGTGCTCCGATGCCATTTCCTTCTCTTCGATGAAGCGCACCTCGGTTTCATACGGTTCGAAGTAGTGGGGCATGGCCTTGATCTCGGCCTCGATATTCTCCCGGTCGGCGCCCTCTTCCGCGACGACATAAACCAGACGTTTGTGTTTCTCCGAGGCGCCGAGATCGGGGTGATCTCCGGCTCTTACGCGTTCCATGGCCTCTTCTTGCGGTAGAGTGTACTGGCGGGCATCCTTTACACCCTCCACCCGTCGAGCCGCATCGGAATGCCCTTGGCTCACTCCAGGCCCCCAAAAAGTGTATATTGACGCGCCAGGGATGAAGGCATCGGCCTTCACTCGCTCGTCGGAAAAGGTTCCCGGATCCCATCCGGTGGAAATGATCGCGACGTTACCGGCCTCCCGCGAGGCCCGGTCCATTTTCTCGAAATGCTCGGGGATCTCGGCATGTGAATCGAAGCTGTCGACAACGTTGTAATGCCGGGCGAACTTGGGTCCTTGAACCGGCAAGTCGTCCTTGGATCCCCCGCAGAGAATAGCCACATCAGCCGGCATCTCGGCTTGGAAGTCCAGATCTGCCGAGGCGTCGAGGACCGGGATTGAGCCAAGACCCTTTTCCTCGAGCGCCTGTTCGACACGTTTGACTCCGCGGCTGAGTATGCCCGTCAGCTTCATGTCTGCGTTGCGATCGATCGCAAAGTGCACTCCCTCGCCAATGTTGCCGTAACCGACAATCACGATTCTTCGCTGGCTCATAAGAACTCCTTTCGAGCTATATTCGAGCCGAGGGCGGGATCTGCTAGGCGGCTGTCCGGCCGGGGACAACGCCCTGCAGAGACGCGCCGACCGACTCGATCAGTGCGGGAGGGAAGACTCCTCCGGCCTCTAGCGCGGCGCGATGTTCCTTCAGAGCCGCCGCTACGGCAGTGGCAGTCAGAGGCACGGGCACCCCGGCTTCACCGGTAGCATTTGCCGCGGCGGTTCTGCTGAGCAGGTCTTCTAGATTAGGAATGGATCTTCCATGAACCAACGCTTGTGCTACGCCGGCCAAGAGTAGGTGCGGATGGGCGGACCCGTCAGGTAGACGAAACTCGATTGTCGGTATTGTAACGTTTCGTCCTTCACTGGTCTTGGCGGAAACCGGCAGTCTAATTAGAGCCTGTCGGTTGAACTGGCCCCACAGGATTTTGTTGGGAGCCTCCTTGCCTTGAGTTAGTCGTACGAAGGAAGACTCTTCGCGGTTGCCGAAGGCCATCAGAGCACCGCCAAGCTCGACGAGTCCTCCCACCAGCCATTGTCCCTGCTTGCCGAGTTTTCCATTCTCGTCGAGGCCGCCCATGTCGACCCCATCAACGCGAGGCGAGAGATGGAAATGGAGACCGGTGCCGGCGTGTCCCTCACGCACAATCGGGTCGAAGCTTACCTGCATCCCCGCCTGATGTGCGAGCTGCCGCAGTACCCACTGTGCAAGCACCACCCAGTCCGCGGCGTCCGGCAGCGGTGCAAGATCCAGCTCGATCTCATGCTGCTCCCAGATTACCCCGTTGCCGGTGTCTTCACCGATGTACCCAACCTCGCTGTGCCCGTACTTCATGGGGGCGCCCATCTCCGCCAGCAGCGCCATGGCTCGACGGCGAAGTCCTTCTCCGAAGACCATGGGCGCGGTGGCGTGGTAGCCGCGGTCGTCGCCACCGTATACGTCCCGTTCGGACCCTTTGCGTCCTATGAAGTACTCCACTTCACCGAGAGCGAAGAGGTCTATTTTGGTTTCTTGGAGGGCGAGGGCATGGGCGGATCGAACGAGCGTGTCGGGTGACTGCGGGAGCGGCGCGCCCTCGCGATCTACGTGACCGCACCGGAGAGCGAGTGTTGGAATAGGGGCGAAAGGGTCCATGAACGCGGTCTCGACTCGGGGGCGCAGCACGATGTCGGATGCACCGGCCGGAATGCCCATTCCCTTGAAAAGACTGGAGCCGTCAGCGCGCTCGCCTCCCTCGAGTATGTCGCGTAAATGCTCCCCGCTTCGGGGAACGAAATCGAGCGTCTTGACCCAGCCGTCGCCACCGACGTGCATCAAGCTGATTAGAGGTATGCAATGCTCTTTCACCAGTCCGATGATGTCGTCCACCGTCCACTGACTTCGCGGTGTTCCGAGCATGCGCTCCAGCTTACCCGGGGGAAAACGAACATCCTCTCCGCCCCAGAGTTCCTCATGGCGCCTTGACGTTTCCATTTTCATTCTCCGTTATTTCCAAACATTGGTGAAAAACTTTGCAGACTCGGGTACGCCCCCTTGAAGGACGAGGTAGCCATCGTGAGGCTCGCGATCGGTCATGTCTCCTGCTATGGGCGTGCTCATGAGGCGCCGGACGGCTTCCGGATCGTCGGGATGTACTCCCAAGGCCCAACCCAGCTTCACATAGGCTACGTCGGGAATCATATTCGCAAGCGGCACGACGCCAAGCTCGAGTATTTCTCGGCCCGTCTCGTAGACGTACATCTGAACGAAGCCCCACATGGTCTGAAGAGTCATGTAGACCTGTACGCCAGCCGCGTTCGCTCTTTCGAGGGCCGGGTAGATCTTGCGGTTCACGTGACCAAGCCCGGTTCCGGCGATGACTATGCCTTTGTAGCCTTTTTCGGCCAAAGCGTCGATCACGTCCGGTTGCATGCCGGGGTAATAATAGACGATGGTGACCTTCTCCTCGAACGCCGCTTGAACGAGTACGTCGCGGTCCGAGCGGCGAGGGGCGAAGTCCTCACGGATGGGGTTGACGAAACCGTCCTCAATCGTTGCGAGCGGTATGTCCCCTAGAGTTCTGAAGGTGCTGCGGTACGAGCTGTGCATCTTCCGAACTCTAGTGCCCCTATGCAATAGGTTGTAGCGGTCGGATGTAGGCCCGAACATGCACACCACCACCTCGGCGATGGGTCCATGAGAAGCGGCGTGGGCTGCGTTGATCAGGTTTTGGGCCGCATCCGACGAAGGCCTGTCGGAGGAGCGTTGGCTTCCCACCATGACGATAGGGACCGGTGTGTTTTGAATCATGAAAGAGAGTACCGCCGAGGTATGGTGCATCGTATCGGTGCCGTGGCCGATCATGATGCCGTCGTAGCCCTCGCGTATGGCCTCGCCGATTCGTTCGGCGAGTATCAGGTACTGCTCCGGTCCCATGTTCTCCGAGAAGACGCCGAAGAGCTTCTCGGTATCCAGATTGCAAATGTCGGCCAGCTCCGGGACCGAGCCGTACAGCTCGCCGGGGCTGAATGCCGGGATCACCGCGCCCGTTCTGTAGTCCAAGCGCGAGGCTATGGTGCCTCCCGTTCCAAACAGCCGAACCGTCGGTTTTTCCGGGTCTCGCGGAAACTCTTGCTCTGGGATCTTGTAGTTCGCTTCCCTGTAGCCGACCTTCTTCAAGTTCTGAACTGTGTCATGCCTGATGCCGATGTTGTAACCGCTATCGAGCTTCAGAACTAGGTGATAGGGGTCGGCGGTTTCGGAGCGGGGCAGGAGCAGGCCGTGGAACTCTCCTCGAGAGGTTTGTGCTTCAAGCTCGCACCAGACGGTCACATCGTGGCGTTTGAGAAGAGACAGGCAGGGATCCCTATACCCCTTGTATAGATCTTTGCTCATGCCGCCTCCTCCGCGAATAGAACGGTTTCCAACCGTTGTCTCACCTCCATGGGGTCTGCTTTTCCAAGGAGGTGGGGCATTACCTCGCCCATGGCCCATCTCATCAACACGTCCCTGGATCTATCTGTGAGATCCTTGGCTGATTCAGCTACGCGGCCGCACAGCCGTTCGACCTCTTCATGGACGGTCTTCGTTACCTTGAAGGAGGCCAGCACCTCGACCGCCGACTTTTCTGGATGCTCTATCAGAGCGTCCAGTGCTGCTTCGGTAGCTTCGAGACGAATGCTCTCGTCCTCTAGTGCGCGCACCAAAGGCACGATGGGTTCAGCAGTCGGCGCCTCTCTTCCAAGGCGTGAGTGATGTGGAATTCGCTTTCGAAGTGCGTGCGCCAAGCGACGTGCCACCTTTTTGTTTGCCGGTGAGAGATCATCGAACAGCTCCGCCCAGCGCGATGCTCCCAGCTCGACCGCTTCGCCCAGCGATAGGCCCATCTCCACGTACCGGTTCTCTCGATCCCACGGAAGCTCCGGGAGCCTGCTTTCTATCTCCGCCAACCAACCGTCTTCGATTGGAAGGGGCGGCGTGTCGGTATCGGGGTACATCCTGTCAGGACCTGGAAGCATGCGCTCGAAGCCGGAGGTCCCATCGAGGTAAGGCTGTCTGGTTTCGGACGGCACTCCTTCGTGTGCCTCGCTTGCTCTAATGAGGATCTCTCTAGCCGCGGTATCAGCATCGCTAGCGGGGCCCCAGACAACGATCACCGCATCCTCGTTGTCGGCTT
Source organism: Deltaproteobacteria bacterium (assembly GCA_007130885.1). Taxonomy (GTDB): domain Bacteria; phylum Myxococcota; class Myxococcia; order SLRQ01; family SLRQ01; genus SLRQ01. The sequence continues at coordinate 14,808 of SLRQ01000021.1, read as the reverse complement.
CAAGAGCCGAGTGGATAGCCCTCCACTGGGTTGGATCGAGCCCGTAGTCCCGAACATCGGAGTGGATCATGAACGGTCGATCCGTAAGGCAGGCGATGACCCTCACTCGTTCGGAGAATTCGCGCGCGAATGTTATTCCGGGCTGAGTTCGATGCGAGAGTAGGCCCGAGAAGCCGGGCAGCCGAACGGCCACGACTCTCTCCTGCCGGTCTATGGCGTCCTTTATGGGTGCGTATTCACACCGTCGCAGATGTCCCGATGCTTCGATAACCAGCGGCGAGGTAGTCCAGGAGAAGGCTCGTCCGTCCGGTAAGGACGGTGGCTCGATCCCGCGGTTTCGCAGCTCCTCGCGAATTCGAAGCAAGTTGAGCTGCCGGAACGCCTCTATGTGCGTAAGTAGTGGTAGGCGCCGGTGATGTCCCACTCCCTTGAGCTCTATTCGCCGCGAGCCGGCGACGGAAATGTTGACGTCTTGCCTTGCCGCGCCCGCGCCGCGCTTGACCTTGCCGGTGGCCCGGGCGACCTGCGCGATGAGGCGGCCGGCTGCTTGAACCTCGAAAGGGGTTCGCAGGTCGGGCTCGGTTACGACCTCGGTAAGGGGCGTGCCGAGGCGGTCAGTGCGGAAGGTTATCCGGTGTCCGAGGTCCGACACCTCTCGACAGGAGTCCTCCTCGATCGAAACCTGCCGGATTCGCAGGGGTCGGTCTATGCCGAGACTTGGCACTCGAAACGGAATCTCTCCAGTCAACCCCAGCATGCCAGTGCGCTGGAAACCAGTAGGAATAGACCCGTCCAGGTACTGCTTCCTCATAACGTGAAGCTCTGTCGCAAGGTTCAAACCGTAGAGCCGACCAATCTCGAGACCGATCTTGACCGCCTCCAGATCGATTGGAAAAGGCGGAGTGTCGTCGATCTCGTAGGTGCAGACGGTGCCTCGGTCCAGGAGATAGACAATCTCTTTCCTAGTCTTGAACTCCATCAGCGCACATGCGTCGTACTCCCCCAGTTCGCTCAAAGTAGGCCGCATGTGACGCAGCACCTCGGCATCCACGTTCGTTACCCGGCGACCCGCCGGGCATCTGCAGAATAACTTTCCGCGGGTATCCAGTTGCTGATGGACTTCCAATCCGCCAAGAAAACCTATCTGCTCGTAATCCTCGAGTGAAAGCTCTCCCAGGTCCCTGTCGGGGAAGTCCAAGGCTGGATCCCTGCGAGGGTTCAGGTCGCTGGGTGGTCTTGGGCTCATGCGCGCATCGAAACCACAAAAGGCACCTTGAAGCAAGGAGATCCCCAAGGCGGGGGCTCCCTGTGGTGCAAGAGGCAGGTCTTCCAGTGGTGCCAAGTTCCGCCGGTTTCTGGTAGCTTGCCCGAGGGTTGCTTTACTGCATGAAGATAGGTTCGATGAACCTTGGCCGATTCAGCGATCTACAATCAAGGGAGTGATGATGAGAGGTTCGTATCTTTGTCCGCATTGTCGCGCTTTGCTCAATCCACATGAAGAAATCATCCTGCTTCTATTCAGGGATGATGCAAAGCACTTGGTGGCGTTCAGTCCTCGAGTGGGCGATTACACCATACATAAGTCCGGCAATATCCACTTCGAGGAAGGTGAGGTGGCGGAGTTCCTTTGTCCGGCATGCCACGTAAGCCTGAGCAGCAAGGTTGCCGGCGATTTGGGCGAGATCCTGAAAGAGGACGACGGCATCGTAACGAGAATCAACTTCTCCCGGACCTACGGAAAGAAGGCGACCTTCGTAATCGGAGAGGGGGAAGTGGAGGGGTTCGGGCCCGATGCCCCCACCTATCAGGAGATGAACTGGTTCGGAGAGAGCAGGTTCCCCGGTGAGGGTCAGATCTAGAGCCGTCGGGTTCACTACTCTGAAGAAGAAGACCAAGTGACGAGCCGGGGCCAGTGTGTCTTTTGGTTTGAAGATGGTAGGAGGCGATCGGCCCATTGGCGTTCAGAGAGCCGGCCATCTCCGCCATCACGGGTGATTGTCGTTCGCGATACCATTACCGCCGATACCGCGTACCGGTACGTCTGTGAGGGCACCGCCTTGCTATGGCGGGGCGATTTCCAAAACGCAAGGCAGCTCCTCGACGCGATGGCGCGCCGCGTAGACCGAAAGAGCCGAAAAGCAATGCGGACGACCGGAGAGCAACGCTCTCCCGCAGATGTCTTCCACCGGTATCGTATGGACGCCTCCAGGCGCGCAAGGCTGCTTGGGATGCTTCTGATTGAGCTGGAGCCGGACTGTTCCATACCTTTGAAGCGAGCTCCGGACGCCGAGCGAGCGATTTTGGAAGCTTTCGGCAGGTTCGGCTCGTCGTCTGTCATTCCGATGCGAGAGATTCTTGGAGCCATCGGGGCCCATGAATGGAGAAAGAAGGGAGTGGAGATCCCTTTTCTCGAGGCGCGAGTGCATCCTCATTACGGTGTGTTCTCCCCGATTCGGAGAGAGTTCGTGGACTTGGTGGCAGCCGCCCCTCTTCCGTCTCGCGATTTAGCCTTCGACATCGGTACCGGCACCGGCGTGCTGGCGGCGGTTCTGGCAAAAAGAGGAGTGGAGAGAGTGGTTGCAACCGATGTCGAGTTACGGGCCGTCACTTGTGCCAGGGAGAACATCGAGAGGCTCGGTTTCGCCGGCCGGGTGGAGGTCGTTCAAGCGGATCTGTTCCCTGATGATGGAGAAGCCACGAAAGCTCCGCTTATCGTATGCAACCCTCCCTGGATACCATCAAAGGCGGTGACGAGCCTTGAGAGAGCTGTTTACGATCCGAAAGGTGGAATGCTCCACGGGTTTATCAAGGGGCTCTCGGCCCATCTCACCTCTCCAGGTGAGGCTTGGCTGCTTCTATCGGATCTTGCAGAGCATCTCGGCCTAAGAAGCCGCAAGGATCTGCTCGTTGCCTTCGAAAGCGCCGACCTAAAGGTCGAGGGCAAGATCGATGTGCGGCCGGAGCATCCGCGCGTGAGGGATGAGAGAGATCCTCTCCATGTCTACCGCCGAGAGGAGACGGTTTCCCTGTGGCGGCTAGCGCACAGGCCCTGAGGATTCATGAGAACGGCCGAACGGGTGCTGCCGGCGAAAATGCTCCCAGTGGCCGAGCTGTCAGACAAAATGCTCCGTCTTATGCGTAACCACCGCCTTGATGGTGTTGAGAGTTCTCTCGAGTATCGGAAGTACATGCTCCCGAATGTCTCCGGCGACAACCAAGTGCATGATCTCATCACCTACTTCGAGTGGCGTGTTCTCGAAAATATGAACACGTATATCGACGATTCCAGGCGACTTCTTCTCCTTTTCGATTATTTGCTCGAGTTTCTCATGGTCTACATGCACCAGCAGACCGGAGACTTGTCGCCCGTCTCTAGATGAGCCTCTGACTATGCCGGTATGCGACAGAATCATGCCGATGTCGTCAGCGTTCGGATGCTGTTTTATCTGATCGATTATTTGCTGTGGCCACATGCCGTTTTCAATAGCCTGCCGCCAGCGGTGCGCGCAAGGAGATGATGACCGTCAGGGCAGGCAAGGAGGGTGTCGCGAAACCTTCAAAATCTCATGTGAGCCCTTCAAAACAAGCACCTTGTGGCCCTCTGGTGCTTCTAGGTGCACGTTCATGCGGTCTGGGTGCTGACTTCAGTCAGCACGACTTGCGGGGTTTCGCGACATCCTCGAAGGCTTGAATGTCGGTCTGGCTCCTGACAGTGTGGCGCGCGTGGCTACTCCCGTTGCAGTGATCGCCCCCGAACAGCCAGGCCAAACATGGCTTGTTCGACCGCCTCCCGATGAGGTCAAGGTAAGAGAGCTCGTCTCGGTCGTAAAGCACCCGCTGATAGCAAGGCTGCTTCTAAACAGGGGCGTGGAGACGCCGGAGGCGGCGCGGGAGTTCCTCGATCCCGATCTTCGAAAGCTTCATGACCCCTTTCTCTTCGCCGGTATGAATGAGGCCGTCGAGCGTATCCACGATGCGCTGAAGAAGCGACAACGGACAGCCGTATACGGGGATTACGACGTGGACGGCGTCGCATCCACCGCTTGCCTGGTCTCTTTCTTGCGGGCCTGTGGTGGAGATGTTCGGCCGTACATACCTAATCGCTTGAAGGAGGGATACGGCGTAAACATCGGGGCGATCGAGAAGCTCGCGAGGGAGGGCATCGATCTCATCATAACGTGCGATTGCGGCATCGGCGCCGCTCGGGAAATTGCACGAGCGGCGGAGTTGGGGGTGGACGTAATCGTGGTCGACCATCACCGAGTTCCAAACCGGCGGCCGGAGGCGATCGCGATCCTCGACCCGCACCGTGAGGACTGCAATTATCCTTACGAGGACCTTGCGGCGGTGGGGGTTGCTTTCAAGCTCCTCATGGCTCTACGAAAGCGACTGCGAGAAGCGGGTTGGTTCCCTCGGTTGCGACGGCCCGAACCCAACCTTCGCGATCTTTTGGATTTGGTAGCTCTGGGCACCGTGGCCGATGTCGTCCCTCTCACCGGCGAGAACCGAGTTCTGGTCGCGCACGGCTTGAAAGTGCTGGGCGAGGGGAAGCGTCTTGGCCTGCGTGCACTGAAGGCCGTGGCCGGTATTGATGGAGGCGCCGTTACCGCGGGGCAGGTGGCTTTCAAGCTGGCGCCTAGAATAAATGCGGCTGGACGGCTGGATGATGCCCGGGCCGGTCTCGATCTTATTCTTTGCGAGGATCCATTCCACGCATCGAGGCTTGCTAGTGCCCTGGATCTAGCGAATGTGGAGCGCCAGCGGCTTGAAGCCGAGGTCGTCAAAGAGGCTCTCGCGCAGGCCAGGGCAAGGCCCTTGGATGAGCGCGGCCTGGTTTTGTGTGGGGATGGCTGGCATCGCGGCGTCATTGGAATAGTTGCCTCGAGGGTGGTGGAGCGCTTCAACCGGCCTACCATCGTTCTCGGCCGGGAAGGAGATAGTCTTCAAGGTTCGGGCAGGACGGCCGGACGTTTTCATCTGCACCAGGCACTGGAGGCTTGCGCGTTGCATTTGGAGAGCTTCGGCGGGCACCGGGCCGCCGCTGGATTGCGGCTTCCGGCGGATCGACTGGACGCCTTCAGGCAAGCTTTCTTGAGCCAGTGCCTCGAGCGGGTCAAGGAACAGGACATGGTGCCGGTCCTGGTGGCCGATGCGGAGTTGAAGCTTCGTACCGTGGATGAGGGCTTGGCGGAGGGGGTCGAGGAGCTGGCTCCGTTTGGTGCCGGCAATCCTACGCCGGTCTTCATTGCTCGCGGTGCTCGTCTCGAGGCGTGCCGCCTCGTGGGACGGGCGGGGCTGGACGGGGAAAGGCATCTGAAAGCCCGTGTCGACGGGATGGATACCGTCGCTTTCGCCCAAGGTTCCGCCGCGGCTCTGGAGGGAGGGCGAGTGGATCTTGTTTTTTCGGTCGGGTTCAACTCTTGGGCCGGCCGGCGAAGTCTGCAGATAGGCACGCGTGCTTTGCTGCCCGAAGGCGAGGCGGCAATCACGGTGGGCAGGGATCCCAGGGGCACCGGCCTACTGTAAGGATGCCGTGGCGATGCCTAAGGGGGGCGCATGAGTTACCGCGCCGGGAGGGGCGCGGTGGTTGTGATGACGATGCTGGTGCCGGCGGCCTCGCTGCCGGCCAAGCATGATCCACCACCGCTAGTGGAGCGGATCACCGGGACGGAGAGGGGTTCGGTTCCGGGAGCCGGCAGTGTCGTTTTGAAGGGAGCGTTCGGCGTGGAGCTCGTGGAATACGGCTCGCTCGAGCCGGTAGCGCCGACGCTGATCGAGCCGCTCCATGCCGTGGAGAAGGCCAGGTCATACGCCGGTCTTCCCAAGGCGAAGGCATGGGCTTTTCCCTTGGCGCTGTCGATCGAGGCGGGAGAGAACTCGAATACGAGTGTGAAAAGGCGCTTCGGGTTCGCTGTCGATCTCGTCGAACTCGGCAGTGTTGTTGCATGGAGGGTCTACATAGACGGCCATGGGCATCCGGTCGGGATCGTGCCGCTCGTGAAGGGGGCTTATGCCAACGTGTATAAACGCTCGCCTAGCCATTCCAGCGCGGACGTAGCCTTCCTTGATGTTCTGGGAAAGGTTGCCGAGCTTGATGACGGCAGCTTGCGTGTAAGCGGTTGCGGCCCCGAGCCGGGTGGTGCGATCTGCGAGTTTCTATCCTTTGCGACACCTGACGAGCACGGAGACTGGCTGTTTGGTCCGGTTCCGGCGGACCCGCTCGATCCTTTCGCCGAGGTGAACGCTTTTTGGCAGCTACATACCTCCAAGGAAGCTCTCGCCGAGATGGGCCTTGACCATTACTCGCGCGGGGTTCATGCCGTGGTCAACTATCAGAGCGACGAGAGCGGGGATGGCGAGCTGGAGCCTTTCCTCAACGCGATGTATGTGCCGAGGATGTTCGGTGATGCCGACGGCCTGGTGTTCGGTTACACCGGGGCCGGTTCGTTAGCTCATGACGCGGATGTCCTGCGCCATGAGCTGGTGCATGCAGCCACCGTTCATTTAGCAGACCTCAACTCGACCTTCGATGAGTACGGCTATGACCACCACCCGGCCGTAATTGCCGAGACGGTCGCCGACTACTACGCGGCGGCGCTCTCGGGAGATCCAGCGGTAGCGGTTCATACCGGACTGCTCCTTGGGATGGGAGAGGGCGGCGTGCGGCGTCTCGATTTGGATCTTCATTGTCCCGATGATCTCATCGGCCGGCCGCATCACGATGCTCAGGTCGTCGCGGGTGCTCTATGGCGCGCCAGAGAGGCTGTAGGCAAGAAGATGGATGAGGTCGTGGCCACTGCCTTGAAGGCCATGCCGCTACAGCCATCGATTGGTCAGGCGGCCATTTCGCTATTGGCCGCCGCCAGTGTTCATCTCGGGGCTGGGGGGCACGAACGGGTCCGTCGCATTCTCGAGGAAGCAGGGGTGACGAGTTGCTCCCGGTTTCGCGACTTGGAGGTGGGAACCGCCGCCATGGGTCAGCTCCCGTTCACGCGTCAAATGGGGTCGCTGTCCCCGGGACCTTTCCAGTACCGCTTCCGGGTGCCTCACGGCACCGGCACCGTGATTGCCAGGCTTCAGCGCCTCGACGGCGAGGATGCGATAGACGGGGTCCTTCACGCTCGAGTCGGCTCGCCCGTGCGCTACCTCCGGCGAGAGGAGGTCGCCGGCGGCATGTCTCTGGAGATCGTTTATGAGAGTAAAGGGCAGGCGGAGGTCGAGATCGACGAGGAGGCCTGGTCGCACATGAACGAGCCAATTATATTCTTGGGGCCGGCGAACTCATCGGAGTTCTCTTGGATGTATAGGATAGAGGTGTTTACAAAAGAGTCCGACGAAGTTTCGGAGCCTACGGGTCATGCACCTTCGAGCGCGATAGACTCCGGCGGGGATTCGCCGGGCGGATGCGGTCGTTCTGCTCCTTTTGGTGTTGTTCTACTGCTTCTTTGGCTCCCTATCCTGAAGAAGAGACAAGCGAGATCTTAGCCGGTTCCCGGTCTGGTGCGGCCCTGTTTTTTAGTTTTTCAGTCGGAAAGTCGCGGCGTAGGTATGACCTCCGGCACGAGAACGAAGGGGTCTATCGTGTCGATGATCTCCGTCATGAGCGCCGGCTCACCCGTGATGGCTTCTCGCCGCTTGCCTTGACGCTCGAGGAGACCCCTCTTTACGAGCACTCGCAAAGCGCCTTGTACCACGGGTTTCGAGAGGGCTTCCGAAGCGGCGAGCCGTCCAGTGAGAACGAGCACGCGACCCTCTTCCAAGATACGCCGAACGAGCTCCTTTTCGGGAGCGGGACCCTCGGAAAGCAGCTCCGCTGCTACGCGAGCGGTAAGCCAGTACCCCTCGACCAGGCTTGCCGTGAGCATGCGAAGAATGGAAAGACGGCCGCCTCCGAAAGAGGTAATTCGCACTTGATCGTCGTCGACCTTTTCGAGCAGGCCGTCCGAAAGCATCTCATCGAGCGTTTCGTCGAAGGCTGTGTCCGCGGCTACGCCCGGCCTGAAGACTATCTCATGAGATAGCAGGCGAGCCAACGAAGCCGCTCTCTCACGAATGGCGGAGATGGAAAGCGCTGGGGCCTTTTGCACGCCGCCCGCGGCGGAAGCCTCGGCGAAAACGCAGTGAGCCATGATCGAGATCTCCGCGAAGTGGCGGAGCAGATTGTTCTTGTAATAATCGAGGCCCAGCCTGCCGTCCGGCAATATCTCTATGACCTTTCTTCCCGCTACCCAGTGTACCTTGACCAAATTGCTGTCCGCGAACGTACCGACCGCTTCCTCCACGGCGGCGGGATCGAGAAGCCCCCCTTCATCCTTCATCACGGCCCGGCTCACTCGTGGGTTGGGCCGGCGCAGAACGTACTCGAGCAGCCATCTCGTCCTGGCCACAGCATCGGCCATCTCCATGCCCCGCCGCCGGTCGGAGAGAAGAGCGGCCGCTGTTAGAGCGGCGGGGGTAACCGTGGTCGAACGGTCTATACCGTAGGCTATGTGCCATCCCAGCGAATTGACGAGCTCGTCCTTCTGCTGGGGGGTGATGCTCTGTTGGTCCAGGCCGCGATCGGCCATGAACTTGGCAAGGCTGATGGGCTCGTCTATCTCAATGTATATTTTTCCCCATCGCCGACGAAGGACGCGGCTGGCTTTTATGAGGCCGGTGACGTCCTCGGCCTCTTTTTCACCACCCAGTAGCTCCTCGTGATAGCTGCCCTGCTCGATGACTCGGGTGTAGCCGATGGAAACGGGCACGAAGACCACGTCGTCGCGGCTGCTTTCCAGGAAAGCCTCGACCTCGTAGGCCACCATGCCGAGGCGCGGCGTAAGCAGTTTGCCCGTTCTGCTTCTCGTGCCCTCGATGAAGAACTCCTGCGGGTAGCGCTCATGCAACAGGCGCCGGATGTAAGCGCGGAAGACGGCTTTGTAGACGTCGTCGCCCTTGAAGGATCTGCGTATGAAGTAGGCGCCCGCGCGTCGGAGAATAGGGCCGAGAGGCCAAAAGGAGAGGTTCTTGCCCGCGGCTATGTGCGGCGGCATCATCCCTTCTCTTACGAACACCCAAGAAAGAACCAGGTAATCGATATGAGAGCGGTGGCTTGGACAAAGTACCAGGGGTGATCGCTTTGTGGCCCGGGCTACCCGCGCCAGACCGTCTCGGTCTATCTCTATGCCGTCATAGATGCGGTGGAACACGAACCGGAACAACAACTCCAGAGCAGCAATCATCGTGGGGCTGTAACGAGCCGCGATCTCCCGGGTGTACTTCCTTGCCTGGTCGAACACATCCGACTCGCGCCGCCCGGTCTTCTTGGCAACCTCGCGGAGTGTGTCGCGAAGCCTGCGATCCCTCAGTACCTCCATGCGGATTCTGTCAGGATGCTTCAGCGCCGGCCCGGTAACCACCCGCTGCTCGCGAGCGAGGTACTGGGCGAGGACGCCTCGTACCTTTCGGCCCAGCGCCGCGTCTGAATCCTTCGGCATCTTCTCCACGATGGAGTTCAAATCGATCTCGTCGCCCAGCTTCACCCAAGCGTTCTTGCGAAAGCGAATGAACGCCATCAGACTTCGGAGGCGTCCAGGTGCCTCGCGTGGACCGAACAGGACATCGAGCAGGCTGGGACGGGCTTCCTTTCGTCCGGGACGTTGTCCGAAAAGCAGCAGGCACGGCACAAGGAATATGGGCTTCTTACTGCGGCGCTGTTGACTGACCAGAGCTGCGGCGTGCTCGCCTGGGAATACGTCTCTCCTTCCCTTCAAAGGTTTGCTGCGTCTCCAAAGAAAGACGAGCGCCGGGCGTTCAGCGGCAACGCATTCCGACAACCTGGCTTCGTCTCGTTTCTCGCCGGTCATCGGCGTCGGGGCCGCCATTCCTCTGCCGAAAATTCGGGCGGCCAGGCTGCTGACGCCGTTGACGTAACGGCACAACGGCAGCCCCGCGCGAAGGAAGAGCCAGTTGAAGTACAAAAACGGCAGCAGTCCGGCCGTGCGCGAAACGAAGACCACTGTACCGCGCTCGTTCAGCTTTCTTACGGCATCGATTTGTTCATCGCTCAATTTGACGGGAGCGAACAGCCACGACAGTAGCCATCTCCAGGGCCACCGAATTCTGCTGCGCATGGTCACGGCGGGAGAGTGCTGACGCCCTTCTGGGGGTCGTCCCATGGTCGTAGTTTGTCTCATCCCTTTGACCTGACGGTCCGATGATGCCTCGGGTTGGGCATTACCGGCATTTCGTTTGCGCGGTGGCGTCACTTGTTCAGCTTGATCCAGCATTCTTGGCAGCATAACAAATAGCGGCGCAAAGACCGTAACCGGTTGCGTCGTTATTCGTGGCGGCTGGGCCGCTCAATTCGAAGCGGGCAGCCCAGGAGTGGTGTTGGTGCCTCGTATGCTCCTTGGTGTTCAAGCCTGCGCTATCAGCGGCAGGTCTTCCGGGGGCTCGAGGCACAAGGCTGCCGCCTCGTCGGCGTCGTCGGTTATAGTGACGAGGTCGAGATCCCCCGGGCTTATGGTTTTTCGAGAACCTTCGAGCATCTGCTCGGCGATGGCGTCGAAGATAGGCCTCCAGAACGTGCTTCCAATGAGAACGACGCGGCGAGGTGGGATCTTCCCGGTTTGGAGCTGACAGAGGATGCTGAAAAGCTCGTCCAACGTTCCCAAGCCTCCCGGTAACGCCACGAAGGCGCTGGTGTTCTCCGTGAGAAGCACCTTATGAGTAAGGCGGTCCTCTACTATGTGAACGCGATCCGCGGTGAAGATGGTGGGCAGACCTTCACGGCGAAGGCCGAAGGCCTGCTGGGGTAGATGCTTTCTTCCATTGTGCCCGCCCCTGTAGAGCGCCATTGACAGCGCACCGGGGCCGCCCGCGCGGGTCGGCATTTCTCCCTCACGGGCCAATATCTCCGCTACGGCCTCCGCGGTTCGTATCGTCCGGTCGGTTTCCTCGTGAAGGCTGCCCCCGAGGAAGGTCACCGCGGGCTTCAGTCCATCGAGATAGTCGAGTGCCTCGAACAGATCGCTTGCAATTCGACGGCCCATTGCGGAAGGCGGCTCCGGAAGAACTCGATTGGCGCGGAACCCATCGATGAGGTTTACGACCTCCTCGGGATCGTCCGTAACCCTGTCTATGAAATCGAGGTCCTGCAGGGAAATCGTTACGTGCGAGTGCTCCTCTCCTCCGCGGCGGATGCCTTCCCAAAGACCGGTCCAGAAGTTCCTTCCGAATAGGATGATCGGCAGGTCAAGCCTCTTGCGCTGTTTGTGACGCCAGACCTCGAGCAGCTCGTCAAGAGTGCCGAAGCCGCCGGGGAACACTACCAGGCCCAGGGCTTTCTTCCAGAGGAGCAGCTTTCTCGTGGGGAAGTGGGTCAGCTCGAGTGCTACGTCAATGGCCGGGTTGATGGACTGTTCGAAAGGCAGATGAATATTGAACCCCTGGGTTAGCATTCTAGCGCGGCCCGTAACCGGTTCACTTCCGTCTTTCTTCGCGACCAGCGCGGCCTCCGCTTCGGCCTCCACCGCCTCTCCCCTGCTGACCTCTCCGAGCTCCAAAAGCCTTCGCCTAAATCCCTCGGGGACCGCTGTCATTATGCCGGGGCCGGCGCCGGTCCGCGGCGGGATGGCGCGATCGGCGAGGAACTCGCCCATGCGCTCCGCGGCTTCGAAGAACGGGTCAGTTCGATCTATTCTAGCTCCGCCGAAGAAGGTCAGAGCCGGCTGCAGCTCTTCGAGAAGCGCGAGGCCCTCGTCCAGTTCATCGACTAGAGCCCGCGCCAGCTTGCCTCTTTCCGGAAAGCGCCGAGCTATGGACCCCCAGACGCCTTCTAGGTTCTGATCGGCGAGAGGTCGCCTATCAGGCTTTTTGACCATGGTGGTGCTAGGTTACCTTATCCGAGATCAAAGGCTCATGGTGGGGATGCAGAAGACTGCTTCAGCTCTGTCGGAGGGATCCTGGTCATCGGTCACCTCGGCGCTGAAGAAGTACCCGTGCAGCTTTATGTCCGTAAAAGGAATGTCCAGCTCAACGGCGTCGGAGGTGTCGGTCACCATGCCCGAGACAACGCCCTCCGAGTTCAGGCTCAGATCGGGCGGCAGCCCCCAGTCTTCAACCCACTGTTCTATTATATCCGGCGGGTCTGTCTTGTTCCATAAGTAAGGAGGAAGACCGCCCTGGGCCTCGAGCTGCTCGGAGTACGGAAGATACGGCGCAATCATCGAAAGGACGATGATCTTATAATCACCAAACCCATACTCCTCCTCTCCCACTATCACCAAAGGCGCGATCTCCACAGTGATCGACAAATCCTTGGTATCGAAGCCGGGCACCTCGGACGCATCCAGAACCCGCACCGTGAAGGGGAAATCTCCGATTTGCTCCGGTGTGCCGAAAAGGCTTCCGCCGGAGCCGATCTCTATGCCTGGAGGGAGGGCACCGTCAAATACTTGCCAGGCGTAAGGCTCTCGTCCTCCGGATGCATGCATCTCCGCTTCATAGGGGAGCCCGTGATCCGCGGGCGGCAAGGAGGTAGTGGTAATCTCCGGCCCGTCTCCGATGGGAACTATGAGCAAGGAGTACTCCCTGCTGTCGTTTTCTCCATGTTGGTCGGTTACCTGGATTGTGAAGGATTCCTCACCTGCGTCTGATGGTGTCCCGGAGAGAGTGCCTGATTGGTCCAGTGCTATGCCGGCTGGAAGATCGCCGCTTGTCAGCTCCCATTCATGAGGAGGCCTTCCTCCTTCGACCACCAAGCCCTCCTCGTAAAACGAGCCTACCGTACCTTGAGGAAGTGTTGTGGTGATGAGAACCGGGCTCGTCGCGACACACTCACCGTTGTCGCATATCTCGCCGAGGTCGCAGTGCTGATCGTTGACGCAGGAGACGCAGCGTCCCATAAAACACTCTTGCCCCTCGGCGCATGGCTCCACCGTCCACTCGCCGTCGTCATCGCAGGTGAAAAGCCTGTCCTTGTTGCACATGGTGTCTCCGGCTTCGCACTCTGAAGGCAGGCACGCCCCTTCGGCAAGGCAGGAGTAGCCTTCAGGACAGCTTTCGCGAACCCAGACGGTACCGCTTCCCTCACAGCGCTCCAGTGTCTCATCGTCGGCGCATCGGGTCTCTCCGTCTTCACAAATCACGGGTAGGCATTCGCCCTCATGGCAGGCCTCATCGCTCTCGCAGGGTTCCGGGTACAAGTAGCCCTGCCCGTCGTCCAGGCACTTCACCAGCGAGTTATTGTCGCACTTGGCGCTGCCGGGGACGCAGACGAGATCTTGGCACTCTCCTTCATAGCAAAGAAGACCTTCATCACATGGCCGTGCCTCCCAGGTGCCGTCCTCCGTGCACTCGAGAATGTAACCCGAATGCTCGAAGCACATGGCGTCACCTTCCACGCACGTGTCACCGGATGCCGCGGTCGTTACCTCTCCGCAAGCAAGCAGCGAGGCGGCGGTGACAACGCAAACCAACGCGGCGGGTATGCCAGGATCTCGTGGTTTCATTTTTCTTCCTTTGGGTTGGTGTTCGCGTGATGCCGCCGATCCGGCTGGTCAGCACTCGCGGCGATCCCTCGAGTCATTACTTGATGCTATCAGCGGAGGTGGCGGCAGGCCAAGCCACAATTAGGGCGCCGCGCCGCGCCGTAGCTTGTCCAAGATGCCGTCAAGGGCGGCTCTAACCCGTGCTCGTTGCCGAACCATGGCTCGCTTGGCCCCCGATATTGCGGCGGCGCCCGCGCCGGTTGCCCCACCGAGGAGCGAGATCTCCAAGGGGACGCCGAGGAGCAGAAGCAAAATGAAAGACGCGGGAGCAAGCAGGAAAGCGCTTCCGGCCGTCCACGCGATTGCTCTCTCCTTGCGAAGATTGCCGAGGTCGGCCGTGAGCGTCACCAAGGTGTGCTCGTCGTCCACCGCGGCCGCTTGAAGCAGCACCTCCTGCGTGCGAGCGAGCACGTATGCGCGCTTGCCGATGTTCAGGCTGCGCTGAATGCGTGTTGCCAGTCCCGTGGCGGGCTCCCACACCGACGCACCCGGTGTTCCCCTCACTTTTGCCAGACACTCAACCTCGTAGAGGTGAGTTTCCAAGGTGCGTTGTACTTCTTCCGCTGGTCCAGGGACTGTTCCACCGGTTCTGACGTAACGCTCGCCCAGGAGCCGTGAGGCCGCGCCGCGTTCTGCCGGAATCAACGGACGCACTTGTTCACTGCGGACCTCTAGGAGCGCTTGGCGGAGACTCGCCGGCTCGAGACCGAGTTCTTCTCCAATTCTTAGTATTTCGGCGTCGTCAAACCGCTGTGGTTGAGCGTCGGGGCCGGGGGCTTTGCGCAGCTGAAGCTTCGTGGCTCTACGAATCACCTGCTCCACCGTGGCTATGTCGGCCCATGTGGGCCTGCCGTGGGATTGCATGGAGCCGTCTTCAGTCGCGGTGGAAGTGTCATCCTCCTTTTTTGGGGTCGTGCCGGGCCGGCCGCCGGGAAAGCATTCTTCCCGTTCGGGCGGATCTCTTTCGCGATCCTCGCTCATGGTCCACCCAGGATAGTGCCAGTCCGTTGCTTTCACCATAGCCAAGAGCCGGCCTAGAGAGCCCCACCGCTCATACGATTTACCTCGTCTCTCTCATTCAGAGGCTCTTCCAGACAGCCCATCGACGTCTTTGGGAAACGTCATGGCGATCCGGTGGCGAAGCATGCTAGCGTGATAAAATGTAGCGTTGGCTCACTTGGTTTGAAAACCAGCCTATCTGCTGGAGCTCGAGCATGAAAAGGCATGGATGGTTACTTGTCGTAGCGGTGCTCGTTGCCGGCTGTGACTGCGGCGG
>SLRQ01000035.1 GCA_007130885.1 Deltaproteobacteria bacterium | reverse complement strand
CGGACCGTAGCCCGACGCAGGCGTACTCACCCGTACGTCGAGGAGGGCAAAGGGAGTAAGTGCCGGAGATGCGGTCACATCCGCGGCCGCAGTAGGTGCATCGTGGATATGGTGGGCTCAGGAGGTACATCGTCCTGGGCGAAAACCTCGTGGGCACGGCCTCGGTAGGCGGTCCGTGAACTTTCCGGGCTCAAATAGGGCAGGCCTTGAATTTATCGAAGTCCTCGTTCTCGACGAAGATGATTTCGTGCAAGCTACCCCATGCCCTCGAGTTGGTCTCCATGGTGAACTTGCAGGGACCCCCGTGATGGACGTGGCAGAGTGCGCGGGAGATATCGTTTGCTCCTTGAAGGGTGTCCGCCGAGATTGAACGTGATGAAGTCGCATGAGACACGCCTAGTTTCTTATCAGTCCATCGACACCTTCGAGTCTACTCAATACTTTGGTTGCAACGTTATTGGCTTGATCCGCTCGACGTCCTTCCCGATTACCTGACTGGTGGCACAAAGGCCCACCGCTGTCTACACATTGAGCCAGAACTCCGGCGAATCTCCGAACAAACGGTCGTGGTCGATCTGACCTTTTGCAGCCTTGGGGTGCTGGAACTCATTGTGCTGATCCGCACCTCCTTGAGCTTCACCCTGGAGGTGGAATTGACCGGGAGGTGGCCCTGGCAAAAGAGGGTGAACGTCGCGGGGCCTTTAACGGACGGCGCACGGAACTTAGAGCTCCACGTGAAGCGCGTTGGTCAGAACCCAGGGAACCTCGCGGAGGTACTCGTAGCGATTCTGTCCGAGCCAGTTCAGCAAGTGCGTCGGCATCACGTCCACGCGGTAGTAGTACATCCCCGGGCCTGGAAGGGACACGGCGAGATCGCCGTCTCCGGAAGCCAGGACCTCCACGACCGGCTCGCCGCCGTCGCCGTGTACGCGCACGAGCGTCATGTTCACATCGGGCTTGCGTCCCGCCCGCGCCCACCCTCCGTGACATACCGGCATTGAAGCGTGAATTGTCAAGTCACCGGCATCAGCGCCCGACAACGACACGAGGTCGCCCATTCGCCCGACTATGTCACCGTCAGCGTCCTCCAGCAGCAGGTCCACGCCCGCTGGAGTGCACACCACATCGAACGCCATGTAAGATCGGCGCGCCCGCTTCGCATCGCGGATCGTCTCCGGCGAGGGCTTCGCACCCTCCGGCAGGAGCAGGTAATTATTGAACCAGCGCATGATTCGCCGGAAGCTGTCAATCCGCTCGCCGTCGGTGGTCGGGTCGGATAAAACGTTCTGGTGAGCGTCGTTGGCCGCGACACCGAGTGTAGGGCGATCCAGCGACACTGCGTGCCAGCGCTCCAGATGAGCGTCGAAGAGCTCGATGACTCCCAGGCCGGCTACATCCGGCACCAAGCTCTCATCCGGCTCGAAAACGACCTCGAACAGGATCTCTATCGGCTCCATCGGCGGAACACCTAGGAGAGGTCCGCGAATAGTCGGGTCGATGTTAGCGTGCATGTTGTAAAACTCGATCCCGTCAGGCTCCAGCTCACGTATCTCCTCGATCGACCACCCCTCCGGGTGAGGGATGACCACGAATCCTCCCACCTCGCGAAGCTCTTCCACGGCCTCTACGGTTCGACTCCTGTAGAGGCGGTGCCTCTCCTCGACGTCGTCGCTGGTGTGCCCGGACAGTCCAATAGGCATCAGCCCCGCCTCGAAGCCGACACGTACCAAGACGCGATGTCCATTGTCGCACTGCCACCATGCCGCGATGGGAGAACCCCCTTCATCCAAGACCAACTCGTCTTCGTCCCTTCGAACCAGAAACAGATCCTCGAACGGCTGGGAGGACATGAACGATGGATGGTCGGTCAGAGAGAGATAGTCCTGTCGCGTCTTGCAGGCACCGAAGCGAAGCTCCTCCAGGCAGTCCTCGTCTATCTTGCCCGTCTCCTCGTCGTACCCAAGACCGTCACAGGCATCGTGGCTGTACGGGGTGTGGATGTGAATCGTGCCGCGGGCCGGCCACATTCCCCCGACGACAGGCAACACGGACGTGGGCGGCAGTCCGCGATCCCATTCCGTGGGTCCCTCGCCGACCTCCTCGGCCTCGTCAGCCTCCGGAGAACTGCACGCGGCGAGAAAAACGAGCATTATCGCTACTGAAAACGTCAGTGGTGAGGCGCGGAAGTAGTTTCTCATCATCGGCGCATGCTAACTCGAAGTTTCGCGAACCGAAAGACACAAACAAGCCCGCAAAAGCAGGCCTCCTTACGGGTGAAAGGCAAACAATCTTGTCGGGATCGGCTTCCCCGGAGTGAGCGCTCGCAGGAAGGGGGCGACCGGCAGGCAGGAGATACCCTCCACGACGAGGGGCTCGTCACCACGGTGCAGCAGGAGGGGCGTCGCCTCAGGGTACTCGTCCACGAATGCCTTCAAGCCCTTCAGATCGGCGCGTCGCAGCCGGGCAGTGCTCTTCACCTCGATCGCCCACAGACCCAGTGGGCCGTAGACGACGAGGTCGACCTCGCTTCCTCCTCGGGTGCGCCAATAATGGAGACGGTGTTCTCCTCCGCTGTAATCGTTCCAGGCGCGAAGATGAGAGGCGACCAGCCCCTCGAGCGCGGCGCCGCCGATCTCCTCGGGCCGATCAAGTAGACCGCGGGGGCGTAGCGCCCGGTGGACACCGGCGTCCACGAAAAAGAACTTGGGCCTCGAGACGGTGGCTCTCCTGGCGCGTCGGGCGAAGACCGGCAGCCGAAAGGCGAGCAACAGATCCTCCAAGATCTCCAGGTAGGCTTCGACGCTCTTGCGGCCGACCTCGCATTCACGTGCCACCTCGCTGACGTTAAGCGGCGCGGCGTGTGAGAAGGACACGGCCTCCAGGAAGCGGCCGAAGTCGCCCGCGCGGCGCACGAGCCCCTCCGCCTGTACCTCCTCGCGGACGTAGAGGCCGACGTAGGCGCGCAGGGTGTCCATCGGCTCTAGGCTATTCACGACCAAGGGCAGCGCGCCCACTTCCAGCGCTCGGCAAAGGTCGAAGCGGTCGCCAAGCTCCCCCGCCATGAAGGGGTGCATCATGCGGAGCAGGGCCCTCCCCGCGAGGAGGTCGACGCCGGACCGCTTCAGCTTTCGGGCGCTCGATCCCGTGAGCACGAAGGTCCGGCCCCGCTTCTCCTCGATGAGCCGATGAACGACCGTCAAGAGCTCTGGCGCCTTCTGGACCTCGTCGACCACGACCGCCCTCCCGTCGGGTAGCGCGTGGACTCGCTCCTCGAGCCGCTCCGGCCGTGCACTGTAGGCTCTCTCGCTCGCAGGGTCGAGCAGGTCGATGTACAACGCGTCTGGAAACGCGGACTTGACCCATGTGGACTTCCCCGTTCCCCTTGGGCCGAAGAGGAAGAAGCTGGTACTTGGCGCCTCGAAGAATCGAGGAACCTTCTCCATTTTGGGTCGCATTATGGAAGTGTAACCTCCAAAATGCTGAACATCAACTCCGGCCGCCGACGGAGAGCAACTGCTCAAGGGCGAGGGCTGACCAAGAGCTTCGAGACCCGCACCTGCCGCACTGGTCCTTGGAGGAGGTCGTGGCGGAACACGGGCCTGAATCTAGTTGGGGGGCACCTGTCTGGGTCTGGGCAGGGTCTGGAACCTGTCTGGTCCAAATGCGCCCGAAGATCGAAACGCCTAGATTTCAAAGCGACGCCTTCAGCGCCTCCTCCAGCGTCGGGTATCTGAACGAGAAACCAGAATCCATGAGGCGACCGGGGAGCGCCCGCTGACCGTCGAGAAGGAGGGAGCTGCGCTCCCCCATCACCGCCGAAAGCGCGAAGCGGGGGACCGAGGGCATGAAGGTTGGCTTGCCTAACACATCACCCAGGATTCTGGTCATCTCCTGATTGGTAACCGGCTCGGGCGCGGTGAAGTTCACCGGCCCCTCCAGATCCGGGTTTTTGAGCAAAAACGCGATCCCGTCGACGAGGTCCTGCTGCTGTATCCACGAGAACCACTGCTTCCCGCTCCCCAGCGGGCTGCCCAGCCACCTCTTGAAGAGAGGAATGAGCTTCTCCAAGGCGCCCCCGCCCGCGCCCAGCACCACTCCGAAGCGAGTGAGCACCACCCGGCAGCCCGACTCCCTGGCTCCAATGGCCACTTCCTCCCAGTCAGCCGCCAGATCGGCTAAAAATCCTTCCCCTCGCTCCGAGTACTCGAGGAGGACCTCGTCTCCCCTGGAGCCGTAGTAGCCGACGGCAGAGGCGCTGATCAGGCTCATGCGCTCAGCGCCGGCTCCAGCCATGGCGGCGACGACGTTGGCTGTGGTGCGCAGCCGACTCTCGCGCATGATCCTCTTGTTCGCTTCGCTCCAACGCTTGAAGATGGACGCGCCCGCCAGATTGACCACCGCCTGGTGCTTGCCCACCTCCTCCTGCCATGCGCCCGGCCGGTTCGGATCTCCATCCAAGTAAGCCGCTCCCTCCGGCAGCATCGGCCGTACATCGCCTGCTCGAGCAAGAACGGTCACCTCGTTTCCGTCCTCCACAAAACGCCTTGTGAGGGCGCCGCCAACGAAACCCGTTCCACCGGTCATGAAGATCTTCATCACGGGATAACCTCTGCATTGATTTAGAGCCGTCAAGGGCGCACACCGACCAGCCCAAACCAGAGCCGCGCGTCAGGGCTACACACCGATGGCGTCTTCATCGCCGAACATCGATACCGAATTAAAGGTCTCCGGTTCCTCCGCGGAGATGTCGATCAGGTACAGCTCCTCCTAGTGAATAAGGCGGGCTTGCGACGGCCAGGTTGGGGAAGCCCTCAGCCACCTGCCTCCACGGCGTCCAGCTCGGCCCACCGGGCGTAGGCCGTCTCGAGGAGCGATTCGATCTCGTCGAGCCTGGCCTGGGCGGCCGCGACCTCACCGCCCGACTCGCGATAGAACTCGGGCGCGGACATGCGGGAGTGAAGGGCCTGCTGCTCCGCCTCGAGCGCCTCGATGCGCGCGGGCAGCTCATCCAGCTCTCGGCGCTCCTTGAAGGAGAGCTTCCGGGGCTTCTCCTTGGCTGGGCGGCGGGCCTTGACCCGAGGCCGCGAGGACCGCTCCTCCTGTCCCTCCGGCCGCTGGTCGGGCAGCTCCGGGGGCGGGCCGGAGCGCTGGCGGAGCCAGTCGGTGTAGCCGCCCACGTACTCTTCGACGCGACCGTCTCCCTCGAAGACGAGAGTGCTCGTCACGACGCGATCGAGGAAGTCGCGGTCGTGGGTCACGACGAAGACGGTGCCGTCGAAGTCCAACAGGAGCGCCTCGAGCAGGTCGAGCGTCTCCAGGTCCAGATCGTTGGTCGGCTCGTCCAGCACCAGCACGTTGGCGGGCCGCGTGAACAGCCTCGCGAGCAGCAGACGATTCCTCTCTCCGCCGGACAGAACTCTGACGGGGCTGTTGGCCCTGTCGGGGGTGAAGAGGAAGTCCTGCAGGTAGCCCATCACGTGCCTTGGGCGCTCCCCGACCAGCACCGTGTCGTGTGGGCCCGCTAGGTTCCACCTGACCGTCTGCTCCGGGTCGAGCTGCTCGCGCATCTGATCGAAGTAGAGGACCTG
>SLRQ01000039.1 GCA_007130885.1 Deltaproteobacteria bacterium | reverse complement strand
GCAGCTCTTTCCTTTCCAGAACTGGGGTTCCAGCTTCGTGGGAAGCATCGCCGAGCCCCCCCCAGGCGGTAACCCAAACGTTGGAGACCTATGGCGCTTGGTAGCCGCTGTCGACGGTACGCAGGTCACCTTCCAGCCGGCCGTGCACGGCAACGTCACTTTGAACGCGGGTGACTGGATACAGTTTCAGACGAGCAATCACTTTCATGTCTCCTCCCAAGGGCCGGATCATCCGATAATGCTCTCGCAGTTTTTCATCGGCCAAAACGCTCATGGCGGCAGCATGGGCGACCCCACCATGATCCTCTCGGTTCCGACCGAGCAGTATCGGAAGGACTACGCCTTCATTACGACCGAGACCATCGCGAGGAACTACATCAACGCGGTTCGTCCCACCGGAGCCACCGTGAACCTCGATGGTCAGGAGCTGCCGGCCGGCTGCTGGACGAGCATTCCCGGCACCGGTTTCGAGGTCTGTCGGCATGAACTCGATGGAGGAACCTACTCGGTGACGGCGTCCGAGCCTATCGGGCTGACCGTTTACGGCCTTGACAGCTACGTCTCCTACGGTTACCCGGCGGGGCTCGATCTGCGCTCCATAGTATCCGCAAACCCCGGTTGGTAGAGATCGGCGTTTCGGATCAGCCTGGCAAGAGACGCTACTAAAAGCTCGGTAGGCGAGGCGCCTCGACTGATGTATGATCCTCATAAGTAGTTTTGATGCGCGCCCGTTTGCTTGGAGCGGGGAGGGTAAGTCCATGCTTTCAAAATGCTCATCCCAGCTGGGTACGGGAACAAGTGGGGCAGGGTTCTTACAGGCTGCCGCCTGGTGTCGCTCGGCCTGGTCCTTGGCGCTCGCGCTTCTGCTCGTGGCCGGCTGCGGCGATCTACTTCGTAGCGGTGATGATCCGGACGGAGAGACGTGCATTATAAACGATGACTGTGATCCCGGCTTCCTTTGCATCGACGCTCGATGCGTGCCTTATCAACCGGCCGACGAGGACTACTGCACCGCGAACGAGGACTGCGATCCGGGAGAGGTTTGTGCGGGCGGTATCTGTACGCCGGAGCCGCAAGAGAGATGCACCGGGGACGAAGACTGCGGTCCCAACGAGATGTGTCATTTGGCCAGCGGCGTTTGCATTCAGCAGGGGTCCGGGGGCGGCACCATCTGCCGTCCAGGGGATTCGCGTTGCATCGACGACATGACTCTAGAGGTCTGCGACCAGCAGGGGCTCATTTGGCAGCGCGAGGAGTGCAAGCTCGAGTGCGCGGACGACGTATGCATAGTGTGTGTTCCGGGAGATGCCGAGTGCATCGGGCAGATGTCCCGGGCTTGCAACGAGGCCGGCACTGCCTGGGAAGAAGTCAACTGCCTCGATGAAGACCTGGAATGCATCGAGGGCTTCTGCCGGGTATGCTTGCCGGGAGCGCAGCGATGCGTCGATGCCTCCACCTTGACGGTTTGTAATGAAGAGGGAATGGCCTGGGAGGAGGAGACCTGCGAGCTCGGCTGCGTCGATCATATGTGTGCCGTATGCACGCCGGGTGAGAAGGAGTGCGTTGGAGACATGGCGCGCGAGTGCAACGAGAGGGGGACGGCCTGGGAGGAGGACGATTGCGCCGAGAGGGGGGTGAAGTGCGTGGGGGATGTTTGTCAAGTCTGTTCACCGGGAGAGCAGCGCTGCGCCGACTCAATAATGCTGGAAACCTGCGCGGCGGACGGCTTCTCCTGGGACGGCGAGCCTTGTGAGCATGAGTGCATCGACGGTGAGTGCACTCTCTGCCTCCGGGGAACCGCCGAGTGTGATGGAAGCGTCGCCCGGGTTTGCAGCTCGGACGGTATGAAGTGGGAAGAGCAGGACTGCGCCGACTCAGATTCCGGGTGCAGCGAAGGGGAGTGCATCCACCTTTGCACCCTGGCGGTCCTGACCAATTCGTACATAGGGTGCGAGTACTGGCCGGTCGTTCTGTCCAACGAGCTGCTCAACAGCATCTTCCACAATGATTTCGCGGTGGTCGTGGCCAACCCCAACCCATATGTGACCGCCACGGTTCAGGTGTTCGAGCGCGGCAAGACCAGCCCCGTTGCATCCAGGGAGGTGGCGAGCGGCGAACTGGAAGTAATTTATCTGCCGTGGAATCCGCTCGCCGCGCATACCGGCTCACCTAGACGATCACGCACTCAGCGCGGCTACATCGCCTACCGGTTGGAGAGCAACGTCCCCGTCACCGCGTACCAGTTCAATCCTCTGCGCAGCAAGATCGGAAGCACCTACTCCTACACCAACGATGCCTCGCTCCTTTTGCCGACGCACGTATTCGGCAGCCCCAGCCGGTATATAGCCTTGACGATTCCGCACATGCGATTGCGTGGCAACGACATGCCCACCTTCGTCGCGATAGTGGGCACCGAGGATGGGACCAATGTGAATATAAGGACCAGGGGATACACCGCCTCCGGCGGCGGACTGAGTGATATGAATCCGGGAGACGAGGTGGACGTCACCCTCAACAGGTTCGAGGTCTTGCAGCTCGCCACCCGGGCGGCCGGAGGCAGCCGTAGCGGCAGTGCCAGCGGAGATAACGTCATCGAGTACTACGAGGCCGATCTTTCCGGCACCATGATAGGAGCGGACAAGCCGATAGCGGTCTACAGCGGCAACGACTGTCGTTTCATTCCCTACAACTTCTTTGCCTGTGACCATATAGAGCAGCAGCTTTTCCACTATGAGAACTGGGGCCACAACTACATCGGCGCCGTATCGGAGCCGCCGCCCGGGGGACAGGCCAGCGCGGGCGATTTCTGGCGCGTAATCGCGGCAAGCGACGGCACCGAGGTCACTTTCACCAACGATGTCCATGGTGATGTGACCTTGAACGCCGGTGACTGGGTCGAGTTTCAGACTAACAGACACTTCCGAGTCTCCACGCAGGGAGCCGCGCATCCGATAAAGGTCTCGCAGTTTCTCATAGGGCAGAACGCGCACAGCGGCAGCATGGGAGATCCGGCAATGGTCCTCGCCGCTCCTCTGGAGCAGTACCTGACGGACTTCCACTTTACCGCCCCCACCACCATCGCGAGGAACTACATCAACGCCATCAGGCGAACCGGCACCGAGGTGCTGCTAAACGGCTCTTTGCTATCAGACAGCGTTTGCCAAAGCGTTCCCGGGTCTGATTACGAGGTTTGCAGGCAGGAGATCTCGGGTGGAACTCACACCGTGACGTCGGAGAAGCCCATAGGTCTCACGGTCTACGGCTTCGATTCCTACGTCTCTTACGGCTATTTGGCCGGTCTGGATCTCGAGTCCCTGTTCGACTCCGACGATAGCTGGGAGGCCTGGTAGCTAGCTCTTTCCGGTGGCTACGGCCAGTAGCTGCCGCAAGGACTCCTGGAAGCTCTTGCAGACCTTGCCCTCGCTCATGTCGTTGATGCGATCCCACGCATCCCGCAGTGCCTCGGGTGTGAAGTCCTCGCTCGTGCCGGCGGCGAAGGGCTTCGAGCGGGCCCACTCCAGACGGGTCACCATTCCGCCTCCTATCTCGTAAATGGCCCCGTTGGTCTCGCAGGCTTCGTGACAGAGCCAGGCTACCAGCGGAGAGACCAGCTCCGGTCCGAGCGACTCCAGCAGGTCCGAGGACAGGATCGTCTCCGTCATGCGCGATCTGGCGACGGGCGCGATGATGTTGGTGTGCAGGTTGTACTTCGCGCCCTCCATGGCGAGGGTGCGGCCAAGGCCTGCGAGCGCCATCTTGGCGGCGGAGTAGGGGGCTTGTCCGAAGTTGCCGTAGAGCCCCGCGCCGGAAGAGGTCATGATGATTCGTCCGTAGCCCCTCTCTCTCATTCCGGGCCAGGCCGACTGGGTGACGTTGAAGGCGCCCTTGAGGTGCACCTCCAGCACGCGATCCCAGTCGCTCTCCTCCAGTTTGTGGAATGATTTGTCACGCAGTATGCCGGCGTTGTTGATGAGTATGTCCAAGCGGCCGAAGCGATCGAGGGCGGAGGCCACCATGGAATCGGCGCCTTCGCGCAGCGTCACCGAGTCGTAGTTGGCGATCGCCTGCCCGCCGGAGGCTAGGATCTCGTCGACGACGTCCTGTGCCGGAGTTTGGCTGCGGCCCTCTCCGGAGAGCGCTCCGCCGATGTCGTTGACGACTACCTTCGCGCCGCGTGCGGCGAGCAAGAGTGCGTGGCTTTTTCCGAGCCCTCCTCCAGCGCCGGTTACGAGCGCCACTTTACCGTCGAAACGAACATCGCTCATGAGCAATCTCCATAAGAGAAAAAGTGATTGGTGACAGTCGAGTTGCCGATGGCCTAGCAGGTGGCCACGCCACGCGACTCCTCTTCGCAGTCGGCCAGCTTCGCGTAGTAACCTTCCACGCGATTACGTCCCCTGGATTTGGCGTGGTATAGAGCGACATCGGCTGCGTTCAAGATGTCTTGGATGGTAGTTGCGTCGTCGGGGAAGGTAGCCACGCCCAGCGAGAAAGTAATGCGGCCTCCGGGCTGTGTGTCGGCGTATGGAAATTCATGGGAGCCGATGGCTTCTCGCAGCTTTTCCGCTACTTCCAGTGCCTGCTCCTTCTCGATGTGGGGGAGCACGATGGTGAATTCTTCTCCCCCATACCGAGCAACGGTGTCGATCGAACGTACCGACTCCACGAGTATTTCAGCCACGGTCCGCAAGATCTCGTCACCTAATGGATGGCCGTGAGTATCGTTGTAGGCCTTGAAGTGATCTATGTCGGCCATGATGATCGAGAGGGGGGCCCCGAATCTTTCAGCCCGTGGAAGCTCCATGTTGAGGCGGCGTTCGAGGTCGCGGCGGTTTGCTATCCCGGTCAAGGCGTCCGTTAAGGAGAGTTCCACGGTCTCTCTATGTAGCCTGGCGTTGGCTATCGCCAGGGATGCTTGCGAGGCGACCGCTTGCAGAAGCCAAATCTCCTGAAGATCGAAGGAGTTCTTTCCAGGGCGGTTGAACGAGAGGGCTCCGACGATGCGATCCTGGTACAGAAGCGGTATGGCGAGCAGAGAGCCGTCGTCCTTTCGTGCCCCCTTGAAGTGAAGATAGCGCGGCTCCTTGGAGGTATCCTGAATCAGGACCGTGTCGCGACGCTCGTGCATTAGAGAGATTATTCCTTCGTCGTGCCTGAACTTCAGGCCGACGACCTCCATGCCCTCCGGGAAACCGTAGGCCGCGGCGATCTCGTACTCCCTGGTGTTCGAGTCATAAAGAAGTACCGCGAACTCATCGAACCCGAGCGCTCCACCGACCATGTCGGTGATCTTTGCGAGCACCTCTTCAAGCTCCAGGCTGGAGGTGATCGCTCGGGTGACGTCCATGAGCAGTATGAGGTCGCGGATACGACCCTCCAGGGTGTCGGTCTTCTCCGCGAGTTCTTTCTTGAGATCCAGCTCGCGTTGAATCTGCTCGGTCTCCCGTTCTCGATCGATCCGTTCAGCCAGGAGGTCCGTGATCTTGGCCAGCATTACGTTGAATCTGCTTGCCAGGTCTCCAAGCTCATCGTCCGATTCAACCGACACCCGCTTTAGAAAGTCTCCTTCCTCCGCCTGCTTCATTACCCCTGTGAGCCTGTCGAGCGGAGTGAGAACGACGGGCCGAAGAGAAAGGGCCGTCGCCAGCACACCCGCCGTTACGGCTGCGACCAGCACCCAGGTGGATCTGGAGTCCAGCGGTTCCCCTGACAAGACTATCCCCAAAGCAGCGGCGCCCATGCCCGCGGCCACCCCGGCCAGGGCTATCTTACGCCCTATGCGCTTGCGCACGAAGCGAATCACGATCAATTAAGCCTATCATATTCGCTTGGTTCCATGTCGTGGGTTTCGTAGCTGTTTTCGGATTCGTACATCAGCTCCGCTTCGGCCATGGCCGCCAGCCTCCGGCTCTTCTCTCGGCGCTTTCTGAAGTATGCCATGAGGAATACTATCGTGGCGACGCCCCAGACAAAACCGCCCGAGGTTATCGCGGGCACCCAGGTATATCGGGCCGGAAGGCTCGAGCGCCATGAGTGCTCGAGCTTCCAAAAGGGTACTCCCGTGGCGACCTCGACGGCTTCACCGAAGGAGTTACCTTCGACCACCCCGTCTATCAGCCGGTGAATGGAGGGGACGCCAAAGTTGCGGAACAGCCAGGATACGAAGTCATCGGATTGGGCGTAGGCCAGCCGCACCTCGGCCGGCGTATCCGGCCAGCCGCGGTCCAGCTCGTTGAAGGGGATTATCCCGTCACGCATGACTGCTCCAGCGAGCGTTCCAGCCCGGGTGAAGCGCCACTCTGCTGAGTGATAGGTGGCCATGCCTTCCAGGAACCATCGCGGAAACGCGTTGGGCGCAAGGCGCCCCAGCGCGATGTGACTGACCTCATGTGCCAGGGTTTGGCGAATTTGGTTCGGGCGCCTGCCTTGGCCCGAGTTCAGGACTATGAGGTTGTGCGCGGGCCAGGCAACACCCACTGCCCAGGATGGGACGGTGCGACCGTATGGCTGCAGCGCCTGGAACGAAGCGCTGTTGTCGGCTATCCGCACCTCGGTTGTGCCCTCATAGTCACGGCCCAGGTCGGAGGCGATTCGGTCGCGAAGATCCTCGACCTCATCCGCGAGAGCCGCGGCTAGTCCGCTTGCCCCCGGAGTAGCGACCAGCCTGAACCGGCTCGTTTCAGCTATGATCGAGGCACCAGCCGGTATCGGGACGCGCTCTTGTCGGCTAGCGGGGGCACTGCTGCTGCCGTCTTGGGATGAGCGAGAGGTGCTCGGGTGCGATGCCTTGCTTGGGCCGACGGCCAATATCGCTGCCAGCAAGGCTAAGGGAAGCTTCAATCCCGGCCGTCCTCGCCGCTGTCGCCCGCTGCCTTGGGCATCAGGTAGGCGACGTTGTCCTCGATGGGCCGGGTATCCGGCTCATTTGTTCCAAGGGAGACGGTGTCCAGGAGATTGATGTGGCTTTCTATGAGATGTCTTATTCCGGACTCGAACTGCGTGCGGGCACGCTTGAGCTCGTTGATGTCCCTGATGAGGCCGACAAGACGCTCGTGTGCGTCCTGCACCATACGCTGCGCTCTTCTTTCGGCATCCTCGATGATGAGGCCGGCTTCCTTGCGCGCCTGATCCTTCAGATCATTGGTTATCTTTTGCGCGGTGAGCATGGTCTCCTGAAGTACCTTCTCGCGATCCGCGTAGTCCTCGAGACGCGAGTTCTTGCGCCGAAGATCCTCCTTGAGCGCGATGTTTTCACGGGAGAGTTCCTCCAGCTCCCCGGAGACGACCTCGAGAAAAGCGTCTACCTCGGTCTCGTCGAGTCCGCGCCATACCGTGCGAAAAGTCTTCTTCTGGATGTCCAAGGGCGTGATCTTCACGGAAGCCTCCATGACTTGGCTGCCTAAAAAACGTAGCGCGTCCGGATGTTTGCGTCAACAAACGTACTGCTTCGAACGCCGCTTCGAAGGTGCCTTCTCCTTCGGCGAGGTCGAGTGCTGGATCCAAGGGATCCGGGCCGGGTCAGCCTATGATCATCGACTCGGCCTTGAAGCCGGTCTTGCCGTCACGGAAACGGTCGAGAGTGTACCTTTCGAAGAACGGGTCCTTTCGTCCATTCACGAGCCATTCGGCGCAAAGCTCGGTAACGGCGGGAGCCATCATGAAGCCGTGGCCGGTGAAGGCCACTAGCTGAATGAAATCCCGCACCTCGGCTACCTCTCCGACGATGGGATGACCATCGGGGCTGACGTCGTAAGGACCGGCCCACTGTCGAATCACTTTCACGTTCGATAGCGAAGGGCATACCTCCACGGCCGTTCGGGCGAAACGCGTCGCGAATCTGGTTGTAGACTCCAGGCTCAAGCTCTCCGGCTCATCGGGGTCGCTTATGCCTCCCACGATCTCGCCACGCATGGACTGTGAGAAGTACAGGCCGTGCCCTAGCAACGACACCATGGGCGATAGCCAGGGCTTGAGCGCCTCGGTCACCAGGATTTCGTGACGATGCGGTCGGTTGGGAAGCTCGATCCCAGCCATGCCCGCCAGCACGGGACTCCATGCGCCGGTAGCGTTAACGACCATCTCCGGCACCACGTCGCCTCGATCGGTACGAACCCGCCTAATTCGACCGTCTTCTACGTCTAGGTCCGTGACGCGGGTGTGTGGGTAAACCTGAACGCCCATCTCTCGCGCGGCATGGGCGTATCCCCAAGTGAAGGGCCAAGGAAAGACGATTCCGTCTTGAGGATTATACGCGCCACCGGCAATTCCGGCGGTGTTCAGCTGAGGCACCACGGCTCTTGCTTGCCGGGGGTTGATAAGCCGGGAGTCCAAGCCGTGCTCGCGCTGTAGGGCGACGTTCTTTTCGAGACCCGCGAGAATCTCCTCGTCGGGGGCGAGGAAGAGGTAGCCGCCCTGGCGAAACCATATGTTTATGCCCATCTTCCTCGCGAAGCTCTTACAGATCTCCACGCTGCGCTTCATTATTTGGATGTTGTCGGCGCTGGACCACTGGGCGCGAATGCCTCCACCATTGCGGCCGGACGCTCCGTAGCAGAGGTAACCTTGCTCTAGCACCATCACGTCGGTGAGGCCGCGGGCAGCCAGATTGTATGCGAGGCCGAGCCCCATGATCCCGCCCCCGATTATCACGACCTTGGCCCGGTCCTTGGGGAGAGGATCCTTGGCGCGGTCGTTGGTCGAATCACTCACCGCTCTACTCCTCTCTCCCCACGCTGGGATCCTCTTCGCCAGGGCCGGTGTCTTTCCCGGCGAACCCTTCATCTTTACGGGCATCCGCTTTGTTTGCTGCCTCGGCATTCATTGGCGGGGGGTTTACGCTTAGCTCCGCATACATTCCAAGGGCGACGGGCCTGTGAGGTGGCCTCGCGGTAAACGGCGCGAGGTCAGACTCCTTGATACCTCGCGACCGAAGTACGCGCGCAACGAGGTGCAGGCATGCCTTGCCCTGGCAGATGCCGGTGCCGAAGCCGGTGTAGCGTTTGATGGACTCGATGTCACGGTAGCCTTTATCGATGCATTGAACGATATCCTCGACCGTAAGATCCTCGCAGCTACAAACTATGGTTCTGGGGCTACGAGGCATCTCTGTTCTCCCTTGAATGGTAGCTTTCTTGGAGAAGCGTCAATGCCGCCGTTGCCGCGGCTTCGCCTGCTGTTCGGCCACCGGCATGGGCTTCCTCCACGGTGCAAGGGCCTACCAGAGTGCCTGCGGCGAAGACATTCTCGGCGGCGGTACCGCCTTCCGGCCCGGCACGTACCGCGAAGCCACCGCTTTGCTCTTCGTAGGCAACATGCGCACCGGCATCGAGGGCCAGCTCGAAGGCGGGTGCTGGAGGACTGGCCACGACCACGAGGTCGCAGTCCACTACTTCCGTGCCGGCGGCATTCTCGACGATGACCCTTTCGACGTGCTTGCCGCCCAGCGCGGTTACCAGCTTCTCCGGAGGATTACCCGGCCAGACATCGGCGTAGGCCGCCGAGATCGGCAGTACTCTGACGGGGGGAGCCCCAGCCTTGACGAACAGCTCTCTCAAGGCTTTGGCAATCGGCTCGTCAGCGCATATTACCGGGCGTTCGCCCGGCAGCATGCCCCATTTGGTGATCAGCCGGGCGGCCCATTCCGCGGCCATTATGCCCGGAAGATCGTTGTTTGGGAAAACTCCGGTGGAAACGTAGCCGCCGCAACAAAGCACCGTGGCGCGCGGACGCACTGGGAAAAGTCCTTCAGGTCGAAGAATCAACACCTCCAGCACACCTTGCGTACGATCGATCTGCACCGCCCCGGAATCCGGCCATATGTCCACGCCCATCTCGAGCAGCTTGCGTGTCGCGGTCTTTGCATCCGAAGGGCTGCAGTGGAGGCCTCCCAGCCGACGTCCACCAGGTTCGTTCAGTGCTTCCACCAGAAGAACCTCGGCTCCGGCTTCGCGGGCAACTTCCGCCGCCGCGAGCCCGGAGGCGCCGGCACCGACCACGAGCACATCGACGATAGTAGGTGGCCGGGGCTCACGTTCAGCCGAAGAGTCGGCGGTGCGCGCTAGAACACCAAGACCGGACAGCTTGCGAATGATTCTTTGAGCTACCGGCTGCACCAGGGGCAGGCCGGTGAACATTTCATGATGGTCCAGACCACGAGGAAACATCCAGTCCGTCATCGCGAGCAGATCGTTCTCGGCGCTTCCGATCACGTTCTGACTCTCGCTAACCATCTCGTCATGGCAGGGGGTGGTGCATGCGCAGCGGTTCGGCATGCCGTCCACTTGCACGAGACAGTTTCCGCAATCGCCGGTACCGCATGAGGCGCCGCGCGGCCGATGGTACTTCGATGAGCGTCCAAGAACGGTTACTCCGGAGGCCATCAAGGCGGCGGCCAGAGGCTCACCTTCGTAAGCCGGGTATCTTTTGCCGTCATGCTCTATGGTGATCTCGCGGCGTTGCTTTGGAGGTCTAATCCGCCGTGCTGTCATCATTGGACCTCGAGATCAGCGCGAACTCCAGCCTCAATCGCGCGATAGGGTTCGTAAGCCCCAACGGGCACCCCGGGCCGGATCGGCCGGCATCAACCGGCGAGGTGCCGTAGTATTACTATTTGCAGGGCGTACAGCACTAGTATCGCCACCAACGGAGTGACGTCCATCATGCCGAAGGTAAGATACTTCTGAAAAGGTTTGAGCAGAGGGTCGGTCAAGGTGCCTAAGATGC
Organism: Deltaproteobacteria bacterium; assembly: GCA_007130885.1. Lineage (GTDB taxonomy): Bacteria > Myxococcota > Myxococcia > SLRQ01 > SLRQ01 > SLRQ01. The sequence goes on along the minus strand of SLRQ01000039.1, from coordinate 37,271 downwards.
GCACCAAGGGGTTGTTTGGATCGCGGACGAACCAGGAGAGGATCGCGCGGGCAATTATCACCCAGCGCAGTAGTATCAAAAACGAAACCAAGAGCATCCCGAATTCTTGAGGCATGGTGTCAACCTCTCTTCTTTCTCTCGCCGAGTAGAGCGGTGCCTACCCTAACCAGGGTGGCCCCCTCCTCGATGGCCACCTCGACATCGTGGCTCATCCCCATCGACAAGTGAAACACGCTGGGGTCGTGCATTTTTCCACGAACCTGCTCGCCAAGCCTCGAAAGACGCCGGTACCAAGGTCTCGAGTCCTCCGGGTTTTCCGTCCAGGGGGGGATTGTCATTAGGCCGCGCAGCTTCACGCCTGGAAGGCGGTCGACAGTGGTGCATAGGCTCGCGGCTTCTTCCTCGGCGGTGCCTCCCTTTGTGCGCTCGTCCGCTAGGTTTACGGAAACGAGCACATCAGGCGGAGAAAGTCCCTTGCGCTCCACGCGATTCGAAATTGCTTCCGCCGCCGCTGTTCTGTCGACCGCGTGAACCATCGCGGTTGGGCCGGCTATGTAGCGGGCCTTGTTAGTTTGGATGCGGCCAATGAAGTGCCAGATAATGTCTTCCAGGTCCGAGAGCGATGCGGATTTGTCTCGAAGATCCTGCGCGTATGATTCCCCGAAATGACGAAGTCCGGCGCGGTAGGCGGCACGTATGACCTCCGGGCCGAAGGTCTTGACCACGGCAATGAGAGTCACCTCGTCGGGATCCCGGTCCGCCCGCGAGGCAGCATCGACTATCCGCTCGTGGATACGATGAGTGCGCTCTGTTATCCGCTGCTCGAGTGTTTCCTGGGGTTCTTTTCTTGATGCGTCCATTACTTGCTCGAGCGGTATTGTATACCCCTCGTTGAGGATGGGTTCCACCGCCTTGGGGGCTGATCAATCATTTGGGGTTCCACGGCAACTTCACGGCAGCCGATTCGAGGAGCTCTATCGTCTCTCCAAGAGGCAGCCCAATTACGTTGGAGGGAGACCCATCGATAAGGTCCACCATGAACGCCCCTTTGCCTTGTATTGCGTAGGATCCGGCCTTGTCGGCCGCCTCGCCGGTGTTCACGTACCATTCTATCTGGGCATTCGAGAGCTTTCGGAAGGTGACGTCGGTCATCACGAAGCGCTCGTGTGTCGTGCCCTGAACGTGGAGGGCCACCGCCGTGAGCACCGCATGAGTGCGACCGGACAGGCGGCGGAGAGTCGATATCGCGGTCTCCGGGCAGGAGGGTTTTCCGAGTATATGGTCATCGATGCACACGATCGTGTCAGCCGCCAGCACCGGGAGCCGGTCTCTCGTTTGCCTAGCGACGGTGGATGCCTTCAAGGCCGCCATGCGTCGAGCGAACTCCGCCGGCGGCTCGTCCGGCCGTAGGATCTCCTCCACTCGGGGTGGCTCGCAGCGGAAGGAGAGGTCCAGCGCCGCCAACATGTCGCGTCGTCTTGGAGACTCGGAGGCGAGTATGAAGCAAGGATGAGGCATGAAGATTGTCTAGGAGCTTCGTTTCAGGCGCAAATGGATCTCCGCCGCCAGATCTTCGAAGGATACGGGGGTCTCTACCGGGACTTCCTCACCGGCTCGTAGATCCTTGATGTGAGCGGCACCTTCCGATGTCTCTTGCTCTCCGATCACAACGGCGAAGCGCGCATGCACTTTGTCCGCGCGCCTCATCTGACTCTTCACGCTGCCGCCTCTCTGGTCCATCTCGGCCTCGAGCCCGGCGCGGCGGAGTGACTCGGTAAGCCGAAAGCAAGTCGAAATGGCTTCCTCATCCACGGAGACGAAGAAAACCGCCGGTCCCTCCGGCCGGCGGGAGAGTTCTTTCGGGGCCAGCAGTACGAGCCTCTCCATCCCAAGGGCGAAGCCCACGGCGGGTATGGAGGGCCCGCCGAGCGTTTTCACCAGGTCGTCGTAGCGGCCTCCCGCGCAAACGGTATCGTGGGCTCCAAGACCCCCGGCGACGAACTCGAAGCAGGTCCGGTTGTAGTAATCCAGCCCGCGAACGAGACGTGGCTTTATCTCGAAGGGCACCTGCATACCGGAAAGAAGCTCCAGCACCGTGTCAAAGTGGGTTCTTGCCTCGCTGGAGAGATGCGCCTTGATTCGCGGCGCCTTGTCCAGTATGGGCTGACACGGCGGAACCTTGCAGTCCAGCGCGCGCAGGGGGTTGCGTTCATATCTCTTCTTGCAGTCCTCGCAGAGTCCCGTCAGGTGGCTGCCGAGGTAATCTCGCAGGGCCTGTACATAGGAGGCTCTGTCGGCCCTATCGCCAAGCGAGTTGATGAGAAGCGTGAGGGATTGGATGCCGAGGTCGTGACGAAGAAGGCCATCGAGCATCAGGAGCATCTCGGCATCCATTGCCGGAGCGGCCACTCCCAACGCTTCGGCACCTATTTGATGGAACTGTCTGTAGCGGCCCGCCTGAACGCGCTCGTACCGATACATGGGGCCGCCGTACCACCACTTGGTGATGGGGTTCTTCGAATGGACAGAGTGCTGGATGTAGGATCTGACGACCCCCGCCGTGCCTTCAGGCCTCAAGGAGAGCTGCTTCTTCCCCTTGCGATCGGTGAAGGAGTACATCTCCTTACCCACGATGTCCGTTTCTTCCCCGATTGACCGGGCAAAGAGCCTGGTTTCTTCCACGATGGGCGTACGTACCTCGCGATAGCCGTACCGGTCGAATCGAGCTCGGCAAGCCGCTTCAATGCGCTGCCAAACGCTCATGGGACCAAGGGGATCGGGGAGTATGTCATTCATTCCCTTTACGCCGAGGATCTTCAAGTTGCTTCTCCCTTTGAGGTTTATCGCAGTGCAATAAGCTGGTGCCGCGGGCACCGTACGCAAGGACGGCACGAGGTAGCAACGAGGGCGCCCGCCGGTCAAGAACACTTTCTAAGCAATCCCACCACCACTCCCTGTATGCGCACCGAGTCGACCCAGGTGGGCTTCATTCCAGGATTCGAGGGCTGAAGGCGCACGCGCCCGCGATCACTGTAAATTCGCTTCAATGTGGCTGTTCCATCCGGTAGGAGCGCGATGGCTATGGTCCCGTTCTCCAGATCTTCTTGAGGGCGCACTATCACGAGATCGCCGTTCACGATGTGATCATCCACCATGGAGTCTCCTATCACCTCCAAGGCGTAAGCCCCCGGGGGGGCGAGCGCGGCCGGGACGGGGATAGGATCCTCCGGCAGCTCCATGGCTTCGATTGGAGCTCCCGCGGCTATCCTTCCTCTTACGGTTACGTCGACTGTCCGGCTCTCCGATTTGGGCTGCTCGTCCAGGAGTCGCAGCCCGTGAGCCGTGCCGTCTTTATCCAGCCATCCTTTCTTTTGGAGAGCGTCGATGTGCTGCTGCACCGTGGAAGCCGCCAAGTTCAGCGCCGCCGCAAGCTCCCTCACCGACGGCATTCGCTCTTGTTCCACCGCGAATGAACGGATCTCTTCCAGAACCTGTAGCTGGCGCGCGGAGAGAGGCTTCATGAGGTAGTCAACCTACCGGACGCATGCCGAACGGGCAACCCATCGCTGACCCGAGGGGATCCTTCATTGCTGTCGGCGGTTGACACACTGCGGCAAGCCAGTGATATTTTCAGCCATTCATCGCTTTTTCTTGCGGTTTCGTGTCGGTCGGCCTTATGTCGCGGGCGCGGGAAAGCGATCCTTCGCGTCATAGGAGAAACGCGTGACCGAGTTCATTTCAGAGTTGAAGAGGACCCATTCTTGCGGCGCCCTTCGCGTCGCCGACGTGGGGGCCGAGGTAGTGCTTTTCGGGTGGGTTCACGGCAGGCGTGACCTTGGCGGTTGCGTGTTCGTTGATCTCAGGGATCGGGAAGGGTTGACCCAGGTGGTCTTCGACCCAACGGTGGAGTCCGATGCGTACGAGCGAGCCGGAGCGATTCGGGGTGAGTATGTCATCGGAATACGAGGAATCGTTCGGTCGAGAGGTAACCAGGTCAATCCCGATATGCCGACCGGTGAGATCGAGGTGTCGGCCCACAACCTGGAGGTCTTCAGCAAAGCGGAAACGCCCCCGTTCCACATAGAAGACGACGTGGACGCAACCGAGGCGCTGCGGCTTCGCTACCGCTATCTGGACCTGCGTCGCCGGGAGCTTCAAGACGTGCTCATACGGCGCAGCAGCATGGTACAGGCAGTCCGGCGTTACCTCGTCTCGGAAGGTTTCTTGGAGCTGGAGACACCCTTTCTTACGAAGAGCACGCCCGAGGGAGCCAGGGACTATCTCGTTCCTTCGAGAGTGAACCGGGGCAAGTGGTATGCGCTGCCGCAATCACCCCAGCTTTTCAAGCAGCTCTTCATGGTGGCCGGATTCGAACGTTACTTTCAGGTAGTCAAGTGCTTTCGAGATGAGGATCTTCGCGCCGACAGGCAACCCGAGTTCACGCAGATAGACCTAGAGATGTCCTTCGTAAACGAGGACGATGTCCTCCTTGCGACCGAGGGGCTCATGTCGGCCATCGTGGAAGCTGACGGCCGCGAGCCTCCTCCACGCCCGTTCCCCAGGCTTACCTACGACGACGCCCTGTCCAGGTTCGGCTCCGACAAGCCCGATGTGCGCTTTGGGCTGGAGCTGGTGGATGTGACAGCGGTGGTTCGAAGTAGCGGCTTTCGCGTTTTTCGTGATGCGGCGGAGAAAGGTGGAAAGGTCGCGGCCATCAACGTCAGCGGAACGGATCTTTCGCGATCCCGGCTTGATTCGCTCGGCAAGGAAGCCGCGGTACACGGCGCCAAGGGGTTGGCCTGGGTGAAGGTCAAGGAAGAAGGCTTTCAGGGGCCCATTGCCAAGTTCATCGACGATGAGACAGCGACAGGAATCCGTGAGGTGATGGGCGCTTCGGCTGGGGACTGCCTCCTGTTCGTCGCGGATATCCCCTCGGTGGTGCACTCGGCCCTCGGTCATGTTCGCTTGCTTCTGGGCAAGGAACTCGGCCTTGTCCCCGAAAACTCTTTGTCGTTCGTATGGGTCACGGACTTTCCTCTGCTGGAGCACGACGCGGAAGAGGATAGATGGGTTGCCCTTCACCATCCGTTCACCTCACCCAGGGCGGAGGATGTGCACCTCTTGGAAGACAAGCCGGGTGAGGTTAGGGCGCGGGCATATGACTTGGCGCTGAACGGAAGCGAGATCGGAGGAGGGTCAATTCGTATCCACAGGCCCGATCTACAGGCCAAGGTCTTTCGCGCGCTCGGTCTTTCAGAGGAAGAGCAACGCGCCAAGTTCGGATTTCTCTTGGATGCTTTCAAATATGGCGCTCCGCCTCATGGAGGGATAGCCATGGGCATGGATCGCATAGTCATGTTGCTGGTGGGGGCCGACTCCATTCGCGATACCATCGCCTTCCCCAAGACGACCAGAGCTCTCGATCTCATGACCGATGCTCCCTCCGAGGTGGACCCGAGACAGCTCGCGGAGCTCGGGGTCAAAAGCCTTTCATAAAAGGACTGGTGTAGGCGGTGGTGGACCTAATCATCGTGGGGGGTGGCGTCAACGGTACCGGCATCGCGCGAGACGCCGCGATGAGGGGGCTATCGGTGGTCCTCATCGAGCGGGAGGACTTCGGCGTCGGAGCAAGCGGAAACAGCTCTTGGATGGTCCACGGAGGAGTCAGGTATCTGCTCACGGACCCCAAGGTGACGCGTGTCTCTTGCAGGGACTCCGGTTACATCCAGAAGATCGCACCGCACCTCATTTTCCGCATACCTTTTCTCATGCCCATTCTACCGGGCATGCCGGGCGGAAGGCTGGTCGATCTCGCATACGCTTATGGAACGGAGTGCTTCCTGGGGGTCTACGACCGGTACCAACCGCTAAAGAATGGAAAGCAGTCCACTCGCTTGTCTCCGGAGGAAGTTCACCGGCTCTACCCCGCGGTGCGGCCCGATATAGTTGGAGCGGTGACGTTGGATGAGTATGGCATAGACGCCTACCGCCTTTGCGTGATCAACGCGTTGTCCGCCGCCGAGCACGGCGCGAAGCTGCATACCTGGACCGTGGTGGAGAAAGTTCTACGGGACGAGGCTGGGCACGTGCGCGGTGTTATCGCCCGTGACAGGCTTACGGGAGATGTGCTCGAGCTGAAGGGACGAGCGGTCTTCAATGCCACCGGGGCTTGGTCTCCGAGGTTCGCGAGGCGCCAGGGAGCGCGGGTGGAGATGCGGCCGGGCAAGGGTGTGCACGTCGTCCTTGACAGGAAGATTTCCAACTACGGTGTCATTACGAAGGCTGTGGACGGACGGGACATGTTCGTGATTCCGCTGGAGACATCATCCGTGATCGGCACCACGGATGATGATTTTTACGGAGACCCCGGCGCGCTCGAGGCTACTCACGACGAAGTAGCCTATCTGATTCAGGCTGCCAGCCATGTCTTGCCCTCAATCGAAAGGGCACGGGTAATTCGAACTTATGCCGGCGTCCGTCCCACTCTTCATACCTACGGAATTGACGAGAGTTCGCTGTCCCGGGACCATCGAATCGTCGATCATGCCTCGGACGGCGCTCCCGGAATGCTTTCCATGGTCGGAGGTAAGCTCGCTGCCTACAGGATGATGAGCGAGGAAGCGGTGGATGCGGTGGAGACCGTGATGGGAGGCTCTCCAACCTCCTGTCGAACCCATGTACAGCCGCTACCTGGCGGCACTACGCCGCTGCCCAACCCTATTGCATTGGCCGAGGAGTACGGCACTCCACCTTGGGAGACATCGAGGCTGGTGCATCGCCAAGGAGCAAACGCGCGGGACGCTCTCGAGTTGACGCGCGATGAGCCGGCTCTACGGGCTCCGATATGCAGGTGCGAAGGGGTGCTGGGAGCGGAGCTCGTATGGTGCATTCGTTTCGAGCACGTCAGGCGGCTGGTCGATCTGGTGAGGCGCTGCCGCTTGGGCCATGGGCCGTGCGGAGGGGCGCGTTGTGTGCGAGTCGCGGGTTCGTTATTTGCGAGGGAGCGTGGTCTCGAACAGAAAAAAGCGGAGAGAGAGATTGATGTACTGCTGCAAGAGCTCTGGAAATGGAGACGTCCGGCGCTCGATGGAGCGCAGCTGGCACAGGAGGAGTTGACCAGGGGTTTGTTCTGCTCCGCCGGTCCAACAGGCAGTGACGGACAGCCGGGGAGTGGAGCATGAGTGTGCTCGACGCCGAGATTCTGGTGATCGGTGGCGGCATGGCCGGTGTGGCCGCGGCTCTCTCCGCCGTGGAAGCGGGAAGGAGGGTGGCTTTGGTGAAGAGGGCACCGGGGGCGACCTCGATGTCGACCGGAGCCTTCGACTTGGCTCCTCATCCACGGGGCTGGCATCTTGCGAAGCCTGATCGCGATCCGACCCAGTTGGAATGCCTGGAGGCGCTCGTCCGTGCATCGCCTGGTCATCCCTACGCCCTGATTGGCCGGGCAAACGAAGCAGAGTACCTTCAAGAGGCCTTCAGCTTCGTGCTCGAAAAGCTCGAGGCCGGGGGGTTGCCTCACGCTAACTTCGATCCCAGAGATCCTGGCCACCACGCCGTCACCTCGACGGGTCGGTTGCGCCGAGCAGCATCGTCGCAGGCATCTCACGTGCTTCGTGACTTCAATCCGGATAGAGCGCGAATCGGGGTGGTTCGGCTTGCGCGATGTCTTGGAGGTTTGACCGGGCCTCCGCCGATGGGCGGAAACGTGATCGAGGTGGATTGGCCCAGCAGTAAAAATGCTCCATTCCTCTTGCCGGCCGACATCGGCAAGCTCCTCGATGAGGAGGGGGAGAGTCGGCGCTTCGTCGAGATTGTGGTGGCTGCGTGCAAGGGCAGAGGCTTCAGCCATATCGTGCTGCCTCCCGTGCTCGGAGTCTTCCGTACCCGTGAAATCCTGAATGAACTGGAGGAAGCGACGAGAGCTGTATGCTGCGAGGCTCTCGGGGGCGAAGCATCGTTGCCCGGCATTCGTTTGGAGAATGCGTTGCGGCGCTCGCTGGAGCGGGCGGGGGTAACGGTCGAGACGGGCAGGACACTCGATGGAGCGGAAGTGCTGGAGAGGCGGGGCGGTCCTGTGGTGCTCGCTTCGGGACGTTTCATCGGAGGCGGCGTGGCGCGGCGGCAGGGCTCGATGACCGAGACGGTCTTCGGGCTGCCGATTCATGACGGCGAAAGTTATCTCGATGATCAGCCCGCCGAGATGCTCTCGTGCAGGAGTTACCGGGGCCCGCACTCGCTCTTTCGTGCAGGACTGCGAGTCGACGATTTGCTGCGACCCCTGGATATGGGCAACCGTCCGTTACACGAGACTTTTTTCGCGGCGGGCAGCGTCATCGGCGGATACGACCCTCATGTGGACGGGTGCGGTCTTGGAGTGGCGGTTGTGACGGGTTACCGGGCCGGCAGGCTTGCGGCCGGCTTGGAGGCGTCATGAAGCAGCTGTGGGCAAGGATTCGGGCCCTGATCCTCTTGGGAGTGCAGGCTCTGTTCATCCAGCCACTTCGTCGATTGAGGCGTCTTGGAAAGAGCGGCGAGTCAAGGTTTCTAGAGGCATACGCACCATCTGGGCTGCTTCCTCTATCGGAACTGGAGGAGGAGAGGCGGTTTCGTTTCAGCGGCTGCATCCATTGTGGGCTTTGCGACGTCTCCTGCGATGCGAGGCGTAATGCGCGCGGCGCCGAGATCGGCTCGCTATCCGGGATCGTGATAGGTTACAGTCGGTCCATGACCGACTACTCGTACGCTCGTCTTTCCGTCGAGCAATTCGAGCAATGCGATGATTGTGACATTTGCGAAGCGGCATGCCCGGTGGATGTTCCGATAAGAGAGATTATTACCGATATTCGTGAGCACATGGTTAGGTTGGCTGAGGTGCCGGGATCTCGCGGCGGAGGAGGGTTTAGGTCTTGAGGGTCTCGAGACAAGAGCTTTTGGTTCGAGCCGCCGAGGTAGTGGGGCAAAGATGGGCCAGCAATGACGATGTTAGGCTCGAGGCCTATGCACGTGACGCCTGGCCCAGAGTCCTCATCGCGGCTCGAGAGGGGCTGTCTCCGCGTTTTCCAGACATCGTCGTTTGGCCCGCGAGTGTCGACGAAGTAGCGCGTCTCGTTCATCTTGCTCGAGAGGTTGGCGCTCCAGTGATTCCGTATGGTGCCGGCAGCGGGGTATGCGGCGGCACTTATGCCCTACGAGGCGGCATGATCGTGGATCTGAAGAGGATGGATCAGGTCGGTATCGTCGAGGATGGCGATCGGCTGGTAAAGGTCGGAGGCGGAGCGATAGGGGAACATCTCGAGCGACGTTTGGCCACGCAAGGATACACCTTGGGTCACTTCCCGTCGTCGATGTACTGCTCCACGGTGGGTGGATGGGTGGCGGCCAGGAGCGCCGGGCAGATGAGCTCGCGTTACGGCAAGATAGAAGACATGGTGAGTGGGCTCACCTTTGTCGATGGAACGGGCACAATTAGAAAGCTTCACGCCAGGCCAAGGGCCGGCGACGGTCCGGATCTAACCCAGTCCTTCATTGGCAGTGAAGGAGTCCTCGGAGTGCTGACCGACGTGGATTTGAGGGTCAGGCGCGCGCCGGCTTTTCGCCGAATGCGCGGCGTGCTCATGCCATCCCTGGATTCCGGGATCGAGGCCGTGCGAGGAATCTTCGCGGCGGGATACCGTCCAGCGGTGGTGCGTCTCTATGACCCGATGGATACCCTCGTGAACAAGGGAAAGGGCACGGATACCGGACGCGGGGCCGCAAAGAATCTCATTCAAGCCGTAGGCAAGATGCTCTCCGGCGGCCAGGGCGGAGGCGGTCAGGTTCGCCGGCTTCGCGAGGCAACTGTTCGAGCCGTGGTTTCCAGGCCCCGATTCTTTGGTGAGCTATTCGACAAGGCGGCCGGAGCGTGCATGCTCGTGCTGGGAACGGAAGGTCAGGAGGAGAGAATCGTCGAACAAGAGGCGCGTGCCGCGCTCGACATTTGTCTTCGCCGAGGTGGAGTTGATCTAGGTCCCGGTCCAGGTGAACACTGGCTGGAGCATCGTTACTCGGTAAGCTACAAGCTTACACCGGCGTTGGATCTAGGGCTCTTCGTCGATACGCTCGAAACCGCCACGACTTGGAGCCGACTGCGCGGCTTATACCAAGGGGTCCGCCAGGCACTACGAGATCATGCTTTCGTCATGGCTCACTTCTCCCATGCTTACGAGGACGGCTGCTCGATCTACTTCACCATGGCGGGCTTCGCCCGGGATCTTGCTTCGAGAGAGGAAGCTTATGATCGCACCTGGCGCGCCGCCCTCGAGGCCGTGGCTGCTTCGGGCGGGACCGTCAGCCACCACCATGGTATCGGCATGAGCAAGCAGGCGTTTATGGCGCGAGAGCATGGCGAAGGGGGCATGAAGCTTCTGCGAGCGTTGAAGAGCACCCTGGATCCCGATGGGATAATGAATCCCGGTAAGTTGGGGATGGGGGCCGGTCCATCTCTGCCTGGAGAGCCGTGGAAAGTGTCCGGCGACCGCCGGCGATTGCGGGAGGCGGCGTGACACTTCTCGAGCGGCTGGAGATTCTAGGGGTGATCAAGAACCTAGGAGGCGGAGGAACGCTGACGATTCGACCCGCGGACGTTCATGGCGTAAGAGAGGCCGTGCTCGAGTGTCGCAAGGAAAAGACACCTGTCATGGTGGAAGTCGAAGGACTTCCGCCGGTCCCGATGTGGTCATACCGGGAGCCTTCCGCGGCAAACGCGAATACCGCGGCGCGGGTGTTCTTCGATCTCGGCGCCTTGCGCAACCTCACATTGGATCGCGAGAGCCACCTTGTGACCGCTGAAGCAGGCATTACCGTTTCGGATCTCGAATCCGAGGTGTCGCGTCGCGGCTTCACACTCGGGCTGCACGAAACTCCTTCGACGCCGCTGGGCGCATGGCTGGCCCTCGCCGAACCTGGTCCCGCATGTCGCCGCTCCAGCCCGGGTTGGAGCCCGGTGGCGGGCCTTGAAGCGGTGCTCCATGAGGGCTCCGTGGTGCGCACGACGGTAACACCCAGGACCGCTACCGGCCCGGATCCAAAGGCGCTGCTCATTGGCAGTAACGGTCGTTTGGGGGTGATTACGCGGGCGACCTTGAGGATATATCCATCCGCGGAGCGCAAGAGAGAGGTACTTGCTTTCGCTGATGCAGCCGTGGCGGTGGGGACGGTGGTCGAGGCCTTGGGGCGTGATCTCATTCCGGATGCATTCGGTTTGCTGGACGGGGGAGACAGCGAGACCGTGGTGACCTGGGATATGCACGGCGATCCCGAAATGGTCGCCATGGTTTCCTTGACGCTGGAGGAGCTTTGTAATCTCAATGGGGGAAGGCGTCTTTCCAGCCTGGCGGCCGGCGGCGACCGCCTAACGGAAAAAGAGAGAAACGGAGCTCGGTCTTGCGTTGCCGACGGTGCTGCTGGGCCGGTCGAGATACGGGCGGCAGCCAAAGGCGCCAACGGAAACGGAAAGACCATGATAGCAATTGGCTTCGGTTGCCGGTGGTCTAGAGTGGTGCTGGTCAGGCGTGCGTTGCTGAACGCGCTGGGGCCATCGGCGCGACTGCATCTGGAGCGGGCGCTGCCGGAGGGAGCATGCGGAATTGCGTGTCTTCCGAGTAACCAAGTAGAGACCGCCCGCACCAGCATACGGAAGGCTGGAGGATGGTTGACGGGAGACGAGGGAGGGGACGACTGGATTGACGGCGTCGCGGGGGTTTTGCTTGGAGACGACGATGAGGGCGCATAGGAAGCAGCGAAGCGCGCCGTCCCCACGCGAGCTGCTGGAGTCGAGCGAGAAGGTTCCGCGTTATTGCAATCTCTGCCCGAGGCTCTGTCACCACTCATGCCCGGTTTCCAACGCGGAGCGTGACGAGGCTGTAACGCCGGGCAATAAGAGCCTTACTGCCGGGGTAATAGCCGGCGGAGGTTCTCCGAACGAGCTGGTGACGGATCTTTTCCACAAGTGCGCCGACTGCCGCTTGTGTACTGCTTTTTGCGGGCACGAAAACGATGTTTCGGCAACGCTCATGTCGGCGCGCGCGGTGGCCGCCGAAGCGGGTATGGAGCCGCCCGCCGTTGTGGCGCTTGGAAAAAGCTTCGAGAGCTTTGGTAATGCCTGGGAGGAGGACCTGTCTTTACGGCTCCGGGACATGATCCCTCGCCATAGGCGTTTGGGTGTGCAAGGCCCGGTCGTTGAAGAGCGCTCGCGCGGCACCGTTACCTCGATAAAGGAGCGAGGTCTTCGAGTCTACTGGCCGGGTTGCGCGGCTGTGGCCAGACGGCCGGACTTGGTCTCGCTTACACTGGAAGTATGTGACCTTCTTGGAGAGCCCGACATCTCGGTTTACTGCGGAGACGATGTCCAGTGCTGCGGCTATCCGCTGCTGGCGAGCGGTCGGCATGAGGCATTCGTGGCCCAGGCGCGCAAGGCGTCAAAAGCTCTTTCAGGCGCCGATGTCGTGTTCACGGCCTCGCCGGAGTGTGCATGGACTTTCAGCACCGCGTGGCCCGAACGAGCAGGCGTGGAGCCCCCGGCGCCGAGAATAGCGCATGTGGTCGACCTCATTCTTCCCGCACTACGATATGCGCCCGCACGGCCTCCTCTCGATCTCGATGCCGTCTACCATGATCCGTGTTACCTCGGACGGCACCTGGGCCGCTGCGACGAGCCGCGGGCGTTGGTCAACAGGCTCCTTCGCACGCCTATGGCGGAAGCGGGGTCCTGGGTACGTGAGCAAGGCTATTGCTGCGGTGCGGGAGGTGTGCTCGAGGCTACAAACCCTGACACGTCCTACGCCGTCACGAGGGCCCGTCTAGGTCACCTGCTGGGTAAGACCACGGGTCCGCCCGGCGAGCTCGAGCCTGGAAAGGTGACGGAGTCGGTGGGAGGCCGACGTCATATAGTAACGGCTTGTGTTCGCTGTGAGAGCCGATTCAGCGAACTCATGCCGCCTCCACAGGTTTTGGACATTGTGGACGTGGTTGCTCTCTACCTTGGTCTAAAAGACAACGGCGGAGGAACCCGCGGTGCCGGAGGGGACATCCGTGGGAAGTGATGGCTACCGAACCTTTCTCGTGGTGAACCCGCGTTCCGGTGGAGGTTTTACGGGGCGATGTTTCGGGAGAATAGCGGAGCACGTCCGAGCCAATGTAGGAGACTTCGAGTTCGGCTACACCGAGAGGCCGGGTCATGCCACGGTTCTCACACGCGATGCCTTGAAGAACGGATATGAGATGATCATCGCCGTGGGTGGCGACGGCACCTTCAACGAGGTGGTAAATGGATTCTTCGAGGGTGCGAGGCCGACGAATCCGGACGCCGTCTTCGGTATTATTCCTCGCGGCACGGGTGGCGATCTTCGTCGAACTCTCGGTGTCCCGAAAGATCTTCGTGCTGCTTGCGCCGTTCTCGCCGGTCCACAAAAGAGGTGCATGGACGTAGGACACATGACATTTACTTCTCACGAAGGCAGAATCGCCGAGCGGGTCTTCATAAACATAGCCTCCTTCGGAGTGGCCGGTTTGGTAGTGGATCGCGTCAACAAGGCCACCAAGATTCTGGGTGGCCGGGCCTCCTTCATGATTGGCTCGGTGAAGGCCCTGATGCAGTATCGCGATCAGATGATAACTTTACGGCTGGACGAGCGCGACCCGTTTACCGTCCCGATTACGGCCCTTGCCATCTGCAACGGCCGATACTTCGGAGGAGGCATGCAGGTGGCCCCGGGGGCCGTGATGGACGACGGCGAGTTCGATGTGACGACCTGGGCGGGGTTCAAATTGAAGGACTTCGTTCTTAGCTCCCGAATGCTTTATGACGGTACGCATCTGCAGGATGCCCGTACGAGGTCCGATCGATGCAAGGTGATCCGACTGGAGAGCGAGGAGACCGTTCTCATCGATATGGACGGCGAGCAGCCCGGCCGTTTGCCTGCCGAGATCACGCTCATCCCGAGAGCCTTGAAGGTCAAGTGCTGACCGTCCGTGCCGTGGGGCAGGCTTTGAGGAATGAGTGAACGGCTTCCGCGGGATCACTTGCCGCCAGCACGGCTCTGATGCAGGCCACGCCGGCTGCTCCCGCCGAGATGACCTCGGGGGTTCGCTCGGGCGTAACGCCTCCAAGGCCGTAAACTGGAATGGGCCGTGGAAGGGCCTCGGTCACCTCCGTCAAGGCGGGAATCCCAACGGGCGGGCCGTAAGGACGCTTGCTCGGGGTATCGTACAGCGGTCCGAACGTGACGTAGTCGGCGCCGCCGGCCGCCGCCGCGCGAGCCTCCTCGAGTCCGTGAGTCGAGACTCCTATGAGAGCATCATCTCCCAGGAGATCCCGAGCCTGCCTGGGCGGCAGACCGGAAGAAGGGAGATGAACCCCGCAGGCGTGACAGGCCAAGGCTACGTCGACGCGATCATTGACCAGGAGAGGTGCTTCAACGGCCGTCGTGACATCGGCCATTATCTCCACGAGTCGAATCAGATCCTTGGCCGGAAGATCCTTCTCTCTCAACATCACCGCGACCGAGCCCTTCGGAGCGCCCTCCAGCGCACGCGAGATCGTGTCCGGCAGTACTGCCTCGGGCGCATCGTTGCTGGAAGGCACGGCCTTGCGGTCCGTAATGAGAAGCAAACGAAACGAAGGGGCCGCCATCAGGCGCCGATGCGCCCGGAGATCGGGCTGGAGGCGGTAGCATACAGCTTCATCGGTATGCGGCCGGAGAGGTAGGCTTCGCGGCCTGCTTCCACCGCTAGACGCATGGCGCGAGCCATTCGAACGGGTTCACCCGCCCCGGCAATGGCGGTGTTCATCAGCACGGCGTCGCAACCAAGCTCCATGGCCACGGCTGCATCGGACGCCGTGCCCACGCCGGCGTCTACTATCACCGGAACGGTTGCCTGCTCCAAGATTATCCGAAGGTTGTACGGGTTGCGAACACCGAGTCCTGAACCGATAGGCGCGGCGAGCGGCATCACTGCGTGGCAACCGATCTCCTGAAGCTGCCTGCACACTATGGGATCGTCGGTGCAGTAGGGGAGCACGGTGAACCCCTCCTTCAAGAGGATTTCGGCGGCCTTCAAGGTCTGGTGGTTGTCCGGAAACAGAGTTTTCTCATCGCCTATGACCTCCAGCTTCACAAGGTCGCCAATGGCCGCTTCGCGTGCCAAGCGTGCTACCCGAAGGGCATCCTCGATGTTGTAGCAACCTGCCGTGTTGGGAAGCAGCGTCATGCCGTCGGGCAGCCAGTTTAGGAGGTTTTCCTCGCCTTTGGCCGAAAGGTCGATTCGGCGAACGGCGACGGTCACCATGTCCGCTCCGGAAGCCTCCATCGCAGCTTTCATGGTGGGGTAGTTCTCGTACTTTCCAGTGCCGACTATCAACCGGCTCTCTATGACGTGCTCACCGACCAGCAGTGGGCCATCTTGGCTTTGTTTGGTTTTTTCCATTTTGTCCTCAGCCTCCACCGATGAAGGAGACGATCTCGATCTCATCGCCGGCTTCCACCGGTGTGCTTTCATAGTTTGTCTTTGGAACGATCGAACGGTTTCGTTCTACGGCTACGCCCGGACCGGTAACCTGCAGCAACGACAGTAGGCCGGCAACATGCAAGCCCTCCGGTACGGTTCTATCCTTTCCGTTAATCTTCACTCGAACGCTGTCTTCCGCCGTCATGGAGCTTTGTCCGATCTCTTCATTCATTCATGCAGGAGGATCGAACGGCTCTTCCATGAGGCGCTCGATCTCGGTGGCGGCGCGAGGAATCGCGCTGGAGAGGTTCTCGGCGCCGTCCGGTGTGACCAAGAAGTCGTCTTCGATACGAATGCCTATACCGCGATATTCCTCAGGGGCACTTGTGTCGTTTGAAGGCACATAGATGCCAGGCTCAATCGTGAGAGCCATGCCGGCCTCCAAGGTTCGGGTCTTGGTCTCGGTCTCGAAGTATCGGCCGACATCATGTACATCCATGCCCAGCCAGTGTGATGTCCGGTGCGTGTAGTACTTGTTGTATTCCTTGTCGGATATGAGTTGGTCCACTTCGCCCTCGAGCAGGCCGGCGTCGACCATGCCCTCGGTCAGCACGCGAACGGCGGCCGCGTGGACGTCGCCGATGTCCCGGCCGGGTCTAGTTTCATCGCCTGCGGCGCAAAGAGCGGCGAGCACTATGTCGTACAGGCGCCGTTGAGCGGGAGAGAACTTGCCTGAGATGGGGACGGTACGCGTAATGTCTCCGCTGTAGCCGTCGAGTAGCGCGCCGGCATCCATCAGCAGGAGATCCCCGTCTTCCAGCCGTGATTGCTTCTGGGGATAGTGAAGAATGCAAGCGTTGGCGCCGGCGGCGACGACCGTGTCGAAGGCCACGTCCTCCGCCCCATGACGCTTGAAGACGTACTCCAGTACGGCTTGAACGTCCAACTCGAGTAGTCCCGCCCGGATGAAACGCATGGCCGCGAGGTGACCAGCGGCCGAAACAGCAACCGCTCTTCGAATCGCGTCGATTTCCTCCGGACCCTTGATGAGCCTGTGCTCATGGAGAACCGTGCCGGGGTCTACGATGGCCCAGGGGACACGCACCCCGTCCCTGGTCTTGGCGCGTAGCTTTTCGAGGGTGGACTGAATAGGGTGGTCCAGGCTGGGACGTCTTCCGGGCCTGTAGTACAGCGCGTCGTACCCTGAAAGAAGATCCGGCAATGCCTTCTCGAACTCCTCCAATTCGTGCGAGGCGTCGGCACCGAACCGCTCCTTGGCTCCCTCCACTCCGAATCGCCGTCCGGTCCAGGTCTCCTTGGCGGGATCTCGTGGAAGGACGAAAAGGGTGAAGGGTTTGTCGTGACCCGGCCGCAGAACCGCGATGGCATCGGGTTCGGGGAAGTCGGTCAGGTATCTAAAGTCGGGGTCCTGATAAAAGGGGAAACTCTGATCATGGCTTCGATACCGCATTGTGGCGGCCGGAATGATAGCCATGCTCTTTCCATGGACGCTCCCGTCCATGGCGTCGAGAAAGTGTTTGCGCCTGCGAAGATGGATCTCGGTTGACATGGGGGCGGTAAACTATCGCAGGGCCGCAATGCTCGCAAGCCGGCTAAAGCCGGGTGTCCGGCGCACCGAAAGCGCTGGAGCATCGAGCCGCCGGGGGGAGAGCGTTGTACTCCATGATGCTTTGCGGCAATTCCTTCGCGCCAACTCCTGTTGACCGGTTGTTACAGGCGGAGATATCATCCATTTAATGAGGGTTGGGGATCGGCTGGGTTACAATCTCCCTGAAAACGGGTGCGGTGGGACCGGCCGCTTCAAAGAACTCTTGCGACGAGTCTCGATTTTTTCCGATCTCGATGATGAAGCTCTTGCCCTTCTCGAAGATTTGGTTCATGAGCGCACCGTCCTAAAGGACTGTTGCATAGTAGGTCAGAATGAGCCTGGGGACTCCCTTTTCATCGTGGCTCGCGGACGCGCGAAGGCCGTCTTGTACGGTCAGACCGGACGAGAGATCACGCTGTACATCTTCGAGGAAGGAGACTTCTTCGGTGAGATGTCTCTAATAGATAATCAACCTCGATC
Organism: Deltaproteobacteria bacterium; assembly: GCA_007130885.1. Classification (GTDB taxonomy): domain Bacteria; phylum Myxococcota; class Myxococcia; order SLRQ01; family SLRQ01; genus SLRQ01. Next base: position 19,699 of record SLRQ01000039.1, on the reverse strand, counting down.
CGTGAGTGTGGAGGCGCAGGAAGAAACAACGCTGCTGGTCCTCAAGCGCGATGCATTCCAGCGCTTCATCAGCGAGAATCCGCAAACGGCCTTGTCCGTTTTACGAGAGATGAGCAGGCGGCTGAGAAATGCCGATGAGATTATCGGCTCCCTAGCTCTTCTCGATGTCTACGGTAGAGTAGCGCGAATGCTTCGTGATATGGCCGCGCGTGGTGGAGAGGCAACGGACGGCGGGGTTCTCATACGTCACCGCCCCACGCAGCAGGAGCTCGCCTCGATGTTAGGCACGAGCCGAGAGACGGTATCACGGGTTCTTGGCGATATGGCTAGGCGGGGATTCATTGAGGTCAGCGGGAAGAAGGTGCTGCTCCGAAACTCTTTCCTCATGGACGAAGGGATTATGCGCCTGTAGATGTGGGCTGCCCCGTGTTCCCGAAGTTCGGTCGCTCACTGATTTATCCCCAGGTGCATCGAGTGCTCTTTTGAGCTAACCTTCATTGGATGAGAGGCCGCCGCGCCGGGCCTCGTCTTCATCAAGCCGAATCCATGAAGAGCAAGAAGAACACGACCGGGATCATGTCCGGGCTTCGCCCCTACTTTCACCCAAGGTTTCCCGCCCCTTGCAACCTGAAATGCTTTTTCTGTTACGAGGAGCCGCGTGCGCCGGTGGATCCCACTCGGTCCCTGCTTTTGCTGGAAGAAGAGTTGAAGATTGGAAAGCGGCTGGGATACGAAAGTGTGGTTTTCGGGTGCGGTGAGCTCCTCTTGCTCGATGGATGGGAGAGGGCGGTGAAGCTTGCGGCTCGTTTGGGTTTCACCGAGCGTATTCTCTTGACCAACCTCACGCTGATCAACGAGGAAAATATCGATACTCTGGTTGAAGCCGGCATAACGGGCATTGCCGGGACTCTAGCCGCGACATCCGACGAGGAGGCGTTGCGAATCACGGGGCGACCGGATGTGTACTCGCGTCAGATGCGGGGAATTTCAGCGCTTGCTTCTTTTCCCCAATTGGGGGCGGGCCTCCACGTCATGCTTACCTCCGAGGCGAAGCCCGATCCTTCGTTCAGGCTGAAGCTCTTGCTGGAACAGATACCCACCGGCTCCCGGCATGCAATCGTTTCCGTCATCGAGCCGATCTCACAATCCACTACCGAGCACCCGGATTTTCTTGCCGCCCATGAGGTTTCGTGGCCCGAACTCTTGGAGCAAGCGGATAAGCAGGATAAATGCTTGGTGGTGCAGAATGTTCCGGCTTGCCTGCTGGGGCGCTATGCTCACCGCAGTTTGGCGTTTCGCAAGCGCGTGGCGCGTACGCTTACCGGATGGCCCGATGGCGAGAGTCTCTCGCGGCGTGTAGACGAGAACGAGGTCCTTTACAGCCGCGTGCCGGCGGAGGGCCACTGCAGAGAATGCTCCGCGATTTCAGTATGTCATCGAAATTTCAAATATCCTCGGGTTGGTGATCCATCCGGCCTCGATGTTGAACGAGTGGTCGAGGCCCTGCTCCTTGAAGAGGGTGTGGAGGGTGACCCCGCGCGAATTATCAGTGGTCTGCGGAGAATTGCCGCCAAGGTTGCTCCGGGTGAAGGCGGGTGCGATGAGGGGGATGGAAGTTGAAACCTTCGGAGAGAATCGAAACTGTCCAGGTTGAAGTGACCACCGCGTGCAACCTCGGGTGTACTTTTTGCCCCCATATGTCGCTGTACCGAGACCGTACCGAACGTCACGTTGGTTTCGATGAGTTTCGTGAGGTATTCGACCGGAGCTTTCCGCAATGGCACGTCACGATATTCAGCGGTTTCTCCGAGACATTACTGAATCACGATGTGTTCAAGATGATCGAGTACGAGAAGGCCAGAGGCAACTCCGCCATTTTGGCTACCAACGGCCTGCTTCTGGACAGTGAGCGCGCGCAACAAATCGCCGATCTCGACGTGGACGGTGTGACTGTGACGTTGGATACCATGGTTCCGTCTCGCTACGCCGAGCTTCGTGGGGTCGACGCGCTTCCGGTGGTGCTGCGTAATCTGGGCTCGCTTCAGGAAGCTATTCGGAGCAAAGGTGCGTCCACTGAAGTCATCATCAACTATGTGCTGATGCGAAGCACGGCTGGCTGCATTCGCGATGTTCTCGATCTGATGGGCCGAGAGGGCATCGGGTCTCTTTTCCTCATCAAGCTGATGCAGGGCAGTCAAAGTCCGGGTCCATTTCACAAGAGCGAGGGAATGAGCTGGGACGAGCACGAAGCGATGGACTATGAGGCGATCCGCGCGCACGCGGATCGGCTGGGCATTACGGTACATCGTTCGAGTCGTGCATCCTTGCATGATCCCGGATGCTCTCTGCCGTCATCCGCGATTTATCTGACCAGCTCTTGGGACGCTTTTGTTTGCCCATTTCATGTGAACAATGTCGAGTATCGGCTGGGCAACCTAAAAGAGAGCACGATAGAAGAAGTTCGTTCCTCCGAGCAGTTCAAGCGACTGGGTGCCGTGTTCGAGGCCGGCAGCCATCTGCCCGAGTGTCGTGACTGCGCCTGCTTATTCGAGCTGATTTGAGACTCCTACATCGGCGGCTTGGCTTCGTAAGTGCCTCGGGCTACGGCATTTCCAAGGCGGTCGGCGAGAACCACCATCCCCTCGAAGCCCATCCAGGGAGTAGAGGCCGTGAAGTGCTCCAGGCGAAACGGCATCGCCGTTTCTACCATGGGTAGGCCGGCCGCGCGGGCGGCGTCCCGAAAGATTCCCGAGCCCACCACCACATGACAGCAGTCAGTCTTTGCGGCGGAGGCCAGACGCCTGGCGACGTCCTGTGCGTCAGGGAAGACTAGAATTTCGGTTCCCGCGGCCTCGAACCTTTCCCTGCCGGGTATTTCGGCGTCCGGTCGCCGGAGAAGAACCACAAGCGGCACATCCATCCCAAGCTCTCGGAGAATCCCGCACAAGCCGTGAACGCGTTGAGGATCGCCGACCACGACGGCGCCTCTTCCCGTGAGTGTTCTGGTGACGTGATTGATTATGCGCTCGCCTAGTCGCTTGTGCTGCTCCTCGATAATCGCTTCGGCGGCATCCCGGCAGCCGTAGTGGTTAGCCAAGGTTCGAAGGAAAGCGCTTGTACCCTCGAACCCGATGGGGAGAGTCAAATCGAGTTGTTGTCCTTCTTTTCGGCATTGTTCTCGCGTCGGTTCGCCGAAACCGAAGGAGATGCGGGTTGCCTCTTGGGACACCTTCTGCATTCCTTCCAAAGGCTGACCGGCGAGAGGCCATGCCGGATCCGGAATCTCGAGAGAGTTCATCAGCCGGTGGATCTCGAGGAGGTTTCCAAACTCGTCTCCCTCCTGACGGTGCATGCAGTAGTTGGTTATGACGGTGTCGGCTGTTCCTTCGGGGCCTACGATGTGGTTCAGGACGGCTTCTTGCACGGAATGCCAACCGTCCACCCAGTCATCGTCGGGTGAGGAGTGGTCTATGACTAGAAGGGGGTTCGAGAGCTCCTCGGACATACTGGCCGCGATTCCCGGAAGGTCCGTATGTAAAAACATGGACATCAACCCTCGCTCGATGAGGATAGGCCTTCCTGGAAGTCTATTGGCAACCCGCACTATTGTTTCACGTAACCGGTCTTCGGTTCCCGTGACCTGGCGCCCCTCGCGCCAGTCGTTCGCGAAAACACGCCTATTACGGGCGTAAGGCCCATGACCTGCGAGATGTGTGCCCCAGTCATGGAGGGAATCGAAGGTGAAAGCGCGCTCCATCTCGCACCGGGGGGAGTCGATGATGGCGCATGCATCCGGGAGCGAGCCGAGAGCTAGAAGAACTCCATCGATGAACGGAGGGGTCAGGCGCATCAGAGTTCACCGCATGAAACTTGAAAGGTCGAAGGGAAATCACTTTCCGCTTTGCGGACCAGGCGCATCAATGTCCTGACGGCTCCGGAGTAGCCCATCTCGAAATCTCGGGGGTGAAAGGACGAGCATCCGGCCAACAAAGCCCGGCGGTCGGGCGGATACTCGGTGAATACCAAAGACACGTCGAGATCCCGAATTGCTCGGGATATTTCCATCTCCGAGGAAGACGACTCTATCGTCACGGCGCCGGATAGGGAAAACCGGCTCTTCAAGTCCTTCGATAGTTTTTCAGCGAATTGTTCTGCGTCGGAAGGCTTGGCCCTGCATATCACCCGAACCCCAAAACCCATCTCCTCGAGTAGTTGCATGACCGGTAACCCGTATAAATCGGGCGGATGAAGCAGATATCGTGTGTCATCGGGGCCTATGATGATGCCGGCCGCGTGCTCCTTCGCACGTCTTTGCCATTGCTTCCATAAGTAAGCGTGAGGTTCCCAAAGCTCCTCCGGCCGAACATTTGAAGCGACTTCGCATTCACGAGTCACGGTCTCCAGAAAGCGCTGCGTTCCCTGTCGGCCGAACGGTGGATCGATGTCGATGGGGTTCATTCCGGGAAACCGTTGTCGTGCCTCCCAAAACTCCAGATCACACATTCTAGAGCGGTTGACAAGGGTTGTTCCCGACTCGAAAAACCGTTCTATCGCGGATGATCTTACAGACGGGATCACGAAGCCGTTGACCGAAACTCCGAGCCGTTCGAGATCAAGACGTAGTTCATTCGCTATCCGGCTGTCTTCAGCACAGAAGCCGACCAGATTGATGGTATCGGGGTGTTGCTTTGTCGCGGGACGGCTGATGTCGAAGATACGGGCCCAAATGCTGGACATGCTCGTGCCGTCGTCCGTTGCGGCCTTGAAGAAGATGGGGACTACCTCGTGACCCTCGCATTCCTCGCGCACTATCGATTCGACATCCATGCCGATTAGCTCGGAGATGCAGGTGTTCACGACCGCGATGATGCGGGTTGCTTCTCGGCTGACGGCCTCTTTGACAGCCAGGCGGAGACGTTCCTCCGAGCCTTGCATGAGATCCATCTCCGGCAGGTAAGCTGCGTTGAGAGGCTTTTCCGGAATCGTCAGGGGGATCGGCGAAAACCTGTGCCACATCCAGCGACTGTGTTCCACGGAATCCAAGAAGGGCAGCTTGCCGAAGCAAGTGGGATGCGCATAGGAGACGAAGGCAACACTATCGTCCGCTTCCAATATTGTCGTAGTTGCCTCCAAGGCGCCGACGCCGCGATCCGTGACATTGATGAAGAAGGCGTCCTCGGCGACCTCATCGCGCCGGTCGAAGAAGGGCCTTTGGCTGCTTTCTTCCGGAAGCCGGGATAGCGATTCCGCGATGTGGAGCCGAGCCCTGGAGCTGTGAACCGGAGCCCTGGGGTCGATCGCGCGTCTAATAGCGTAGTGAACATACGTTTCCACCAGTCTCTTGGCTTTACCGAAGCTCGTCGTTCCGGCGTCCTCGACTACAGCCACGAGCAGTGGTGCAACAGGAGCCCAGACATTCGGGTCGTTCGGTGGTGGTGAAGACCTCAGTTCGAGGACCAGCCGTGACCGGTCGTCGCTAAAAGGCAGGCGCACGCCGCCTGCAACCGCTTGAAGACGATGCAGCCTAAAACCCTCGATTTGTACGTCATCCTCGCGCAAGAACATGCCTAGAGGGCCTTCGAGCAGTTTTACCGATAGCTCCACCGGTCTTGCACCGGTCGGACGCCAGGCGAGAGGAGCGATTCCCTTGATCTCACGCCTTCTGCTGGATTTGGCGATGCGCGAAGCTAGCAGATCAACTTGTTCGCTGGTAAGGCCTCTTGAGTTGACGCCGCCGGTGAGGCCGGTCGCCATCCTGGTTCCCCGCTCAATGCGAGGAGTCCATTTCAGAGCGGCCCTTCTTTCACGGTCATTGAGCTGGAAGAGTTCGGATCCGTCCGGTAGGACCACCGCATCTCGAAAAGTAAACAGTATGGCTCCGTCCTTCTTCGGGGATGCCGAGCGTGCTCCGACATCACGTGCCAGACTCGAGAAGAAGCCGGTGATGGAAACCGGCTCGGAAGGTGCACCCAGAGGATGAGCAAATTCCTGCCTTGGCGTATCGCTCATCGTATCACCGTGCGGACGAACTCATCGAAATCTGCTTCGCCCATCGGCTTTGGAGATGCCTTCTGATCCTCCGAAGAAATGAGATTGCTTGCCAGCTCGGAGAAGAGGCGTGCGGCCTCGCTCGCGGGCGCTGTTTGGGACACGAGGCGCCTGGCTCGCTCCGCTTGGACGATGTCGGCATCGTTTGGGATTACGGCGAGAAGCCTCGTCCCAATACGATCCGCAAAGGCGGCGACTTCGTCTCGTCCTTCCGGGCGCCGCAGATTGTTGGCTATCAAGCCGGCCAAGCGGGCACCGTTACGTTCGAATCGCAATACTCCGCGCGCGATGTTGTTGGCCGCGTACATGGACATGAGGTTGTCCGCCACGACGACGGCTACAGTGCTGGAGATTCCCTTCATCAGCGGAACCGCGAACCCTCCGCACACTACATCACCCAAGACATCTAGCAACGCGACGTCATACCTGGAAAGAAGATCGTGTCGTTTCACGAGTTGAAAGACATTGACTATGCCTCGACCGGCGCATCCGACACCCGGTTCGGGCCCACCCGCTTCAACGCAGTCAACGCCGGATTCACCTGTCGACAAAAACTCGGCGACCTCGATCTCGCTTATGCGGCGAGAGGCCATGAGCGATACAACTGTTGGAATCTTCCGTCCGCCGGTAAGGCTAAGAGTAGAATCTCCCTTGGGGTCACAACCTATCTGAATGACCTTTTGGTCCATTCGGGCAAGCTGAAAGGCGAGGTTCGAGCATACCGTCGATTTTCCTCCGCCCCCCTTGCCGTACAGTGCGATGCGTTTCATTACGGTGCGAGATCTCCAGCCGAAACGGCTGTTGGGCTGCCCGGTAAGATAGCACACGCGAAGTGCTCGGGTGCAAGTGCGACCTTCTATTTTGCATCACAACCTACTGGGCGAGCACGATGTTTCGAATCACCACGAAGTGGCATGCGGCGGCTGCGATGACCATGGCATGAAATACCTCATGGTAGCCGAAGACCCTTGGACACGGCTCCGGCCATTTGAAAGCGTAGAAAAGCGCTCCGAGCGTGTACAGGAGGCCTCCGGCCCCCAGTAGGGCGAGGTTCACGCCACCCAGCGCCGCCGGAAGGCTCGAAAAGCCGGTGATTACAATCCAGCCCATTGCTATGTATAAGCAGGCGGAGAGAAGCCGCGGCGCACCCGGCCAGAAGACGGACTTTAGCACTCCGGTACCGGCAGCTACCCATACGGCTGTAAGCATCTGGTGTCCTGTTCCGTTGCCAAGGGCCAGCAAGCATACGGGTGTGTAGGTCGCTGCGATGAACACGAAGATCGTTGCGTGGTCGAGGCGCCTCAGGCGCAGGCGAGCGGGCGTTGACCAGCTCGGCTTGTGGTACAGGGCGCTTATCGAGAAAAGCGCTACCAGGCCCGCGACGTAAACGGCGACCGGTGCGGTCGCGGAGGCGGGCGCCGAGAGTATCAAGTGCCCACCTGCCGCTAGGGCCAGGAAGGTCGCTATTAGATGCGAGGTTCCCCTTAGCAGAGGTTTTTCGCTGTTTGCGAGAGTTAGTGCTTCCATGCGTCAGAGCATGGATCATAGCGGGCTCTCTTGCCGTGAAGGTTTGGCAATACCTTCGTCACGGTTTCGTCACAGCCGGCGTAAAAGCTCCGACCGGAGATCGCCGCTGTAGCGCTCCTCCAGATCTTTCACTGCATCTCGTACTTCTTGGGCGTCCCTTGCCTCCACCGGCAACCTGACCTCCAGCGATAGGTAAAGGTTGCCAGGCTCTCCTTTTCGCCGAGGGACACCGCGATCCTTCAGGCGCAGCTTCCTCCCTGATTGGGATCCCGGGGGGATCTTGACCTTCACTGTTCCTTGAAAAGTAGGCACCTCCACCGTAGCTCCATACATTGCTTCCGAGACGGTTATTGGAAGCTCCATGTAAAGATCGTGATCCTCACGACGAATGTGCGGATGGGGAGCGACGTTGATAGTAACATACAGGTCGCCTGGTGGTCCGCCGCCGGTGCCGGGTCTGCCTTGCCCCGTAAGGCGTATTTTCCGCCCGTCCCCGGAGCCGGGTGGGATTCTCACCTTGAGACGGGCTTTCTCTGTCAGGCTTCCCGTGCCCCGGCATGAGGCACACGGAGCTTGGCCCAACATTCCCGTCCCGTTACAAGCGCTGCATGTGCGAGGTTTGTCGACGGTGATCTCCCGGCTTCCTCCCAGGACGGCTTCTCGAAGGGAGATGGTCATTCTCGCCTCTGTGTCGCCACCTCGTCTGCGAACTCGCTCGGCGGCACCGAAGCCTCCGAAAGGATCTCGGCCTCGGGTATGTCTCCTTCCGCCCGCGCCACCGAAGAGGTCGCCTAGGATCTCCCCGATATCGAACCCCTCCGCTCCCCTAGCGCCAAGGTCTCCCAGATCGAAGCCTCCGAAACCCTCAAAGCCTTTCGGTCCGCCTTGTGTGCGCCACTGCTTGTAGGCCCTGGCTTGCTTCGGATCGAACCCGGTTCGAAGAGCGTCCTCCCCAAACTCGTCATAGAGCTTCTTCTTCTTCTCATCGGAGAGAACCTCGAAAGCCGCCGTAGCCTCCTTGAACCGGCGCTCGGCCGCCTCGTCCCCCGGTTTCACGTCGGGGTGCGTTTTGCGCGCAATCTTGCGGTACGCCTTTTTAATCTCCTGTGGAGAGGCGTTCTTCTTGACACCGAGTATGGCGTATAGGTCTCGTGGAGCCATTGTATTCTGGTAGCTATCACAGCCGCGGAGTTTACGCTCGTGGGTGATCTGCTCCTCCCAGAAACATGCGCATCAAGGGAAGGATCTCAAGCCGCGCCAAACGAAAGCGATCATAGTATCATTGACGCCGATGCGCGTTACCGCAGCCATTTTCGTGGTGCTGGCAGTTGCCAAGCCCCTCGCCGCCGATGCCGGTAAGGATCCGCCTTCCGATGGTGGCTCCCTGGGCCCTGTTTTGGAAGAGGTGGTGCTTTCGGTTGGTGAACGGTTCCTGACACGATCCGATCTAGAGCTGGAGACTCGCGTCGTTTTGGTGAGCCGTGGTGGAGTCGAAGCTGCCTTTGCTCCAATCGGTAAGGAAACCGTGGCTTCGGTGATGGATCTCATTGTATCGGAGCTGCTGATCGTAGAGGAGGTGGAGCGCTTGAGGGTTTTCGAAGTGTCGGAGGAGGAAGTGGCGCTCGAGGTAAAACGGTTTGCGGCCATGTTTGCCGAACGCTGTGATTACGAGCGGTTTCTCGCCTCGCAGGACGTTGGACCGGAACGTTTGAGATCCATCTTTCTTCGCAGGTTGAGGGTGGGCCGCTATCTCGAAGAGCGGGTTAGCAGGGCTGCGCGGGCGCTGGATGGTGGTGATACAGGGTTTCTTTCCCGACCTGTTCCTTACACCGAGGAACCAGACGATGATGAGTTTTACGCGGCACATGGGCCGGCGGCCTCTGTAAGAAAAATCGTGTCCGAGCTTCGAAGGCGAGGGGACGTTCGATACGTGGCCGAGGCTACTCCCGTTTCGGCTGCTGCCCGTGGCGCCGGCAAATACGACGAAGATTCCTCGCTAAAGGGCTGCCCATGAGACGAAACTCGGAGGACGGTTCCTTCGAGGTGCGCCGAGCCCGCCTTGATGAAGTAGGTCGGCTTGCCGAGATCGAGAGCAGGTCATCCGCAAGACCTTGGTCGCGACGGCTCCTCGAGGCCGAGCTGCGAAATAGACATTCCACGGTTCTCATTGCGGATCTAGAAGGTTTTGAGTTAGCCGGCTTCCTCGTCTACTGGACAGTCGTGGACGAGCTGCATTTATTGAATCTCGCCGTCGATTTGGATTTTAGGCGGCTCGGTGCGGCTACTGTTCTGCTCGATGCCATGCTAAGCGATGGCGGATCCCGTAAGGCGCGTAGCGTCTTGCTGGAGGTTCGTCAGGATAATCTAGCCGCCAAGTCACTTTACCTTTCTTACGGATTTCGGCCCGTGGGCATTAGACCTCGCTACTATCCGGCCGAAGGAAAGGATGCGATCTCGATGGAGCTGAGCTTGTGATGCAAATCAAGGAAGAGAATGGCAAGTGCCTGGAGGTTGCAACCGTGCTCGAACAGGTCGACTTGGGCTCGGGCTACTACCTCCTGATACTACGAAGCCCGCGTATCGCTGCCGCGACTCACGCCGGCCAGTTCCTCCTCATGAGCGTACGTCGATCCGATGACGCCTCCTCGGATCCTCTTCTTCGGAGGCCCTTCTCGATTCTGGGATGTGGGCCGGCGCGGGGAACGCTCGAGCTGCTTTATCGTGTAGTCGGCACGGGCACGCGGCTCATGCCTCGTCTCGAAGTGGGCGAGGAGGTGAGCCTCGTTGGGCCGCTGGGCAATGGGTGGCCCGGGACCGAAGGCGACGTTGTGCTGGTGGCGGGAGGCGTAGGCATGCCCCCGCTGCTTTACCTGGCCGAGGAACTCTCGGGTGACGGCAGGGCGATGACTCTGTTTTATGGTGCCTGCTCGGTGTCGCATCTGCACTTGCTGGACCGTTTCGAGCAGGCCGGAGTAGACGTGCGGCTTGCAACTGACGACGGGTCGGCAGGTCATCATGGATCCTGCGTTCATGCGCTCGAGAAGTGGCTTGACAAAAGAGGAGTCCAGGGAGCTTCTTTTTTCGGCTGCGGTCCTCACGGAATGCTGGCTGCTTTCGCGAAACTTACCGAGCAGAGAGGTTTGCGGGCGTTCGTTTCGCTCGAAGCCCCCATGGCCTGCGGTATAGGTGTATGCAGGGGATGCGCTGTTCCAATGCGGGATGGAACCTACCGGATGGTTTGCTCGGATGGGCCGATCTTCACGACGGATGAGGTGTCTTTCGAATGAGAAGTCCGGATCTATCTTTCGAGCTGGCCGGAGTGACCTTCAAGAACCCCGTGCTGACCGCCAGTGGCTGCTTCGGTTATGGGGCCGAGCAGGACGGGCTTTGCGACATCAGCCGGCTTGGCGGCATATGCACGAAAGGCTTGTCGCTTGCTCCGAGGCCAGGCAATCCCCCTCCGAGAATCAGGGAGACGGTCGCCGGCATGCTCAACTCCATTGGACTCGAGAACATTGGGATTGACGCCTTCATCGAGGAGAAGGTTCCACTTCTGACCGGAGTGGACACGGTGGTGGTGGCAAATCTGTTCGGAGTCGCTGTGGAGGATTATGCGCGCCTATGTGCCCGGGCTGATGACTGCGGACGGATAGACGCCGTGGAGCTGAACATCTCGTGTCCCAACGTGCATGAGGGAGGGGTTGAGTTTGGAGTTGATCCAGTGATGGCCGCGAAGGTGACCGCCGCTGCCCGGCGGAGCACCAGCAAGCCCGTAATCGTCAAGCTTTCGCCCAACGCCGGGGATCGCATCGTTTCGGTTGCAAGGGCCGTGGAAGAAGAGGGGGCCGACGCTGTCAGTCTCATCAACACGATCTCGGGAATGGCTGTCGACGTTCGAAGCCGCCGTCCGTGGATAGCCAAGACCTACGGTGGACTCTCCGGACCAGCCATTCGGCCGATTGCGCTGCGGATGGTGCACCTGGTGGCCGGCAGCGTGAAGATGCCCCTTATCGGCATTGGCGGCATCTCGACCTGGGAGGATGCCGCCGCCTTCGTTCTGGCCGGTGCCAGCGCGGTCCAGGTCGGTACCGCTTGCTTCGTGGATCCCTCCGCGCCCGAGCGCATGGCGAGCGGCCTGGCCGAGTGGGTCGCCGAGCAAGGCGCGTCGAGCGTGTCGGAGCTGGTTGGCGCTCTTCGTTCGGAATGAACTCGAGACGCTAGAGGGGACAAATACCGGTGGACTCGGGTGTGCCGCCGAGGTCGGAGCAGGTCTCTCCGGCGTCGCAACCCGGCTCAACCGTGTCGTCGTCGTTCCAGGCGGTGTCGCAAAGAGGATAGCAGGCGGAGGCATCACCCGTTCCGGCGCAAATGTGACCTTGCGCGCAGTTTATATGCTGCTCATCGTATGTGGCGTCACCGTCGCAGTCGGCGCCCGCTTGCGCGTTGCCGCCGGCGAAGCAAGCGTAGGCCCAGTCGTCAGTGGTTTCGACGCCTATGCAGGTACCGTCGTTGGTCCCTTGAGCATCACAGGGCTGCAGCACGTCTTCTTCATCACAGAAGTTGACGAAGCAGTATTCTATCCCGCTCCCGAAGTCGCGGCAGTAGAAATAGGTATCGATGCAGTCCCGGGCTTGCGCGCAGGGCTTGAGGCAGAGGTGTACCTGCGTGTCGTTCTGTTCGAGCCTGTCCTCGCAGACGTAGCCCGGCGCGCAAAAATCCGGGTCGTGAGCACAGTCGTCGAGGTAGCCGCCGCCGCACTCGCCTTGGCGGCAGATCTGGGAACCGGGGCAGTCGTCATCGGTGGTGCAGCCTCCGGCCGGCTCGCAGCGCCCCGTGGTCGTATTGCACTGTTCTCCGTGATCGCAGCCCGCGTTGATGCAGCCGGGTACGCACGAGTTGTCTTCGCAGATGGTGTTCGGCGGATTGCACTGTGCGTCGGTGGTGCAGCCTCCCTCGGGCTCGCAAAGCCCGGTAGAGGTGTTGCACTGCTCTCCGTGATCGCAGCCCGCGGTGACGCATCCGGGCTCGCAGGTTCCCCCATCACCGCAGATTGTGTCCGGTGGATCGCAGTCGCTGTGTGTGGTGCAAGTGTCTTCGCCGTTTTCTCCGTTCTGTCCGTTTTCGCCGTTTTCACCGTTTTCGGACTCGGCTACGCACTCTCCGGAGCTGGTGTCGCACACCTGGCCTTCCGGGCAGTCCGCATCCTTCGTGCAGCCGTCGTCGCCGCCATTGTCGTCGGCGCGGCACACTCCTCCTTGGCAGCTCTGTCCGGGCGGACACTCCGAGTCACCGGTGCAAACCACTGTCACCGTTTTGCACTCTCCGTAAATGCACCGCTCGTTTGGTGCGGGGCAGTCCGCGTCGGTGTTGCACCCACCTTCTTGCTGGTCATCTCCGCAGCCCCACGCCAGAAGCGCGACCATTGCGAGCCAAACGAGGTTCGAGGAGGAGGCCGAGGACTTGTTTTCGGCTGAAAATCTCATTTTGCTTGCTCCGTTTTGCAGTTATTTCCGGTCTTGTCGATAGGATAGCAGCCCCGAGGCGTTGAGGAGAAGCAGGATCAACATCATTGGTCCATATCAAAGTGTAGGGTATTTCTTCGTGGGGCACCGGAAAATGGCCGGGAACACCGCCCGGGCGGCCTTTGCTGGAAGGCAAGCCGCGTGATAGGAGACTCATAATCATGGCAGAGCGAACACTCGGAATCGTTGGCGGCAGCGGTCTTTATGACCTCCCAGGCCTGGAGGACGTGGAGCGGGTATCCCTGGAGACGCCCTTTGGGGAGCCCTCGGACTCCTTCGTCGTTGGGCGCCTGGAAGAGACGAGGGTCGTTTTCATTTCTCGTCATGGCCGAGGGCACCGCCTGATGCCAAGCGAGATCAACTACCGGGCTAACGTGTGGGGCCTCAAGAAGTTGGGCTGTGAGCGCGTCATCTCCGTCACCGCCGTCGGCTCGATGCGCGAGGATGTAGCGCCGGGGGACATGTTGATAGTAGACCAGTTCTTCGACAGAACCCGCGGCCGGCCATCGACGTTCTTTGGAGATGGCCTGGTTGCCCACGTCGTACTTGCGGACCCGGTTTGTGATGATCTTGGAAGTGTGATCGAGACCGCGGCACGGGAAACCGGCGCCGGAGTGCACCGTGGCGGCACTTATCTTTGCATAGAAGGCCCCTGTTTTTCGACCAGAGCGGAGTCTCGGATCTTCCGGCAATGGGGGGTGGATGTCATCGGCATGACCAACCTTCCGGAAGCGCGCCTAGCCCGCGAAGCGGAGCTGTGCTACGGCGTGTTGGCCATGGTTACGGATTTCGACTGCTGGCACGACACCGAGGAAGACGTATGTACCCAGGGGGTGCTGGCGGTCATGGGCAGGAACGTGGAGCGCGCGAAGAAGATAGTTCGTGATGTCGCCGCCGGTTTGCCCGCCGGTAGGGGATGCTCTTGCGGCTCTGCCCTCGACGGGGCGATAATCACGCATCCAAGCGCAATCAGCGGTGAGGCGCGAGAGCGTCTGGATCTGCTCGTCGGTCGATACCTAGAGGAGGAGTCTTCCACGGCGGCCGGCTGACAGGAGACTCGAGCAGGATCCCTTTGTTTGCAAAGGAGCTTCCATAATGTCGCTAGTAGCCGTTGGTTCAATGGCCCTGGATAGCATCGAGACCCCTCGGGGTAGGCACCAAGACGTTTGGGGGGGGTCGGCCACGTACTTTGCTACTTCAGCCTCCTTTTTCACCAAGGTGTCGTTGGTGGCGGTAGTCGGGGACGATTTTCCGGTAGAGATCGTGGACTTCCTTTCAGGCCGAGAAGTTTGCCTGGAGGGGGTCGAGCGGGCGAGGGGCTCCACCTTCCGATGGAGCGGGCGGTACGGTCGTGACATGGGAGATCCGGAGAGCTTAGAGACGAACCTTGGTGTGTTCGAGCATTTCAAGCCCGTTTTGCCGGACAGTTACCGGCAGGCGAGGCTCGTCTTCCTTGCGAACATCGATCCGGATCTGCAAAGAGAAGTGCTCTCACAGGTGACCCGCCCGGATTTGGTTGCTTGCGACACCATGAACTTCTGGATAGAGGGCAAGGCCTCCGCTTTAGCCAAAACGCTGGCTAATGTGGATTTGCTCATCATAAACGAAGGCGAGGCAAAGCTGCTTGCCGAAGAGAGCAACTTGCTTCGGGCAGGTCATGCCGTGATGCGGATGGGGCCGAAAAAGGTCATCGTCAAGCGGGGAGAGAACGGCGTGTTGCTCTTCGACGAGGAAGGGCTATTTTCCGCGCCGGCTTATCCGCTCGGAGACGTGGTGGATCCGACCGGCGCGGGTGATACCTTTGCAGGCGGTTTGATGGGGTATCTTGCAAGCGCTCGCCGCATTGACTCTCGAACTCTACGTCAGGCCATGGTCGTTGGCGGGGTCATGGCGTCGTTTACGGTGGAAGGCATGAGCTTGGATCGGCTGCGGGGCATCGGCGTCGAGGAGATAGCCGAAAGGCTGAAAGAGTATCGTTCCTTGACGGAGTTCGAAGCTGTTCCAGAGCCTCGCGCCAGGCGGCTTGCTTGACGACCTCGGCCCGGTAGCTCTAACATGCTTGATTGGTGGAGTTTGGTTTATGCCAAGCTCCTGCTAAACAAGGATAGCCATTAGGCATGAGCTTCGAGGACAGACGACGGCACCCCCGTGCTCGTCTTGGACTGCGGTGTTGGTGCGAATGTGGAGACGTCACGATCTACTCCATGGTCCGAGACGTGTCCGAAGGTGGTCTGTTCGTTCGTACGTCCGCGCCCCTGGAGGAAGGGGCCCGCACCAAGGTTCGATGGGCGATGACGCCGGAGGATAGTGAAATCCATGCCGAGGCTGTCGTTGTATGGAAGTGCGAGGATTGCGGGAAGGTCGATGTCCCCGCCGGTATGGGACTGCGTTTGGAGCGAATCGAAGCGTCGGAGCGAGAACGAATTCGCGCTTTCGTGGAAGCGGCCTCATCCCGCGAGGATTGAGGGCAACAGCCCGATGCCCTTTCGCCAGCCGGGCATATTGTGCTCTTGGAAGCTGCCTAACAGCTTCTGATGCGTCAACGGTGGCTTGGATCCCCCGCTTCAGTCGCCTTTCGACGTGCCCCCCATGGCTGCGTTAGCGTAGCCCACGCCCTGCTAAGATTTCCCCGGATCCCCCGCCATACCTGAAGCCGAGTCCATGTGACTACCCACGGAAGCGGCTGACCCAGCATGGAAGAAGGAGGATCCCATGAGGCTTCTGTCTTCACGGTTGGCTGTATTGTTTTGTAGCATTTTCGCTTATGCGTTCGCCGGGTGCGGTTTGCTAGAGCCCTCCGAAAGCTTTGTGGCCGAGTTTTACGATGCCCGCGGTAACGACTGGTGGGTCGAAACCGACGTCTCCTCGAATCTTTCCATCGCGGAGGTTCATTTCAGAGTGGAGGAGGGTCCCTGGGAGAATCTACACGGAACTTTTTGGCGTTCGTGGGCGACGGTGAGATACGTTCCCCCCGGTAGTCTCATCCAGTTCAGAGCTACCTCTCTGGCTGGCGATACGGCTATTTCGGGCAGCTACCTTTGGCCGGACGCTGTTCTGGTCGATAAAGGCGAGCAGCCAGTGCCCGAGCCAGAGCCTGAGCCCGAGCCCGAACCGGAACCCGAGCCCGAACCGGAACCCGAGCCTGAACCGGAACCCGAGCCTGAACCGGAACCCGAGCCTGAACCGGAACCCGAGCCTGAACCGGAACCCGAGCCTGCGCCTCCGGGGGATTCTTTGCAGGCAACCTTTTTCAACGCAAGAGGTAACGATTGGTGGGTCGAAATAGAGGTTTCGGCCAATCAAGAGATCGTGACGGTGGATGCGAGCGTTGAAGAAGGGCCGTGGAGTGGTCTCTCCTACACATTCTGGAGGTCTTGGGCCAGGGTCCTCTATGTTTCTCCAGGCAGCGTGGTCCGGTTTAGGGCCACCGGCGCTACCGGCGCGACGGCTATCTCGGGTGGCTACCTCTGGCCGGATGCGGTGTTGATTGACCCGGCGGAGCCCGAACCGGAACCCGAGCCCGAACCCGAGCCCGAACCGGAACCCGAACCCGAGCCCGAACCCGAGCCAGAGCCCGAACCCGAGCCAGAGCCTGAACCCGAGCCAGAGCCTGAACCCGAGCCAGAGCCTGAACCCGAGCCAGAGCCTGAACCCGAGCCAGAGCCTGAACCCGAGCCAGAGCCTGAACCCGAGCCAGAGCCCGAACCAGAGCCCGAGCCTGACCCGGCCATCGATGTGCAAGTCTTCATCGATGTGGCAGCCGGTCCGAACGATCTTCTGGAGCCGGTCGCGATAAACCGAAATGCATACGGGATGAGCATTGCCGACTGGACGCCCACGAACTATCACCCAACCATCGATCCCGAGTACCTATCGATGCTGCGAGCCTTGGGTCCTGGGCTTCTCCGGTGGCCGGCGGGCGATAGGTCGCAGGAGTACATTTGGGAGCGGGGCGGTCCCGGCCAAACCGGGTGGAACGTTTTGACCGAGGATCACATAGACTCGTTCATGGCCTTGTGCGAGGCGGTGGGCGCGGAGCCTTTCATAGGAATCAACGTCAAGAGAGGCACTCCCGAGGCGGCCGCGGACCTGGTGCGTTTTCTGAACATCGAGCGTGGCTACGATGTGCGGTACTTCCAAATTGGAAACGAGCCGGATCAGGAAGATGGGCTCACTCCCAGCCCCTGGGCTCACAATGAACGGCACCTGGATTTCGTCTCCGCGATTCGCGCCGTGGATCCGACAGTGTTGGTGGTTGGACCGGAGTCCATGATGGGAGCGACCACCCTTGGCATTCATGGCTATGCCGACTGGATGGGTATTTTTCTCGAGGATGCGGAGGTCGCCGAGACTGTCGACGTCATTAGCTGGCACTATTACCCCTTATGGTCTGGGCAGCACGATCCGGCCTCCAGCTCTTACCCGACCCTGGAGAACCTACTTCGAGAGCATGCTCCAGACTGGCGTCCTTCCGGCATGGCTTTCGCGGACGAGGTGATGCCCGCTTTGCGCGCTCGCCGGGATAGGCACGCCCCGGAGGCCGAGATCTGGATCACCGAGATAGCGGAGGATAGCGGGCATGCACACTCGGCGGGCCTCGGAGACGTCTTGGGCGGCGCTCTTTGGGTCGCCGACATCAAGGGACGATATCTGTCCTGGGGGACCGGCGCCATGGTGAGGTGGCTGTTCAAGGGCTCCTCGATCCACGGATATGGCCTGCTTGGACCGGACAACTCGCCCCGGCCCACCTACTACAGCTATTGGCTATATGCCCGCCACTTCGGAAGCCTGATGGTCAAAGCCGAGACTACCGCCATAGAAGTGGTCAATGCGCACGCGGCTTTGCGGGAAGACGGTGCCTTGACCGTGATGCTGATAAACAAGAGCAGTGCGCAGCAGGTAGTCCGTCTATCGCTCGATGACTTCGTCCCATCCAGTGCGGAGCGGTTTGTGCTCCAGGGTGCCGGTCTCGATTCAGGGTCTGTGCTCCTAAACGGTCAAGTCCTGTACTCCGGCAACGTGGAGTCGGGCGAGGTGTCGCCACAGCCCGTGCCAAGCGGCGAGTTCGTGGTTTTCACGATGCCGGAAACGTCGGTAATGCTTCTCATCATCGAGCCCGACGAGTAGGCATGGACCGACTGCTTTCTAGGATTTCGAGGGCCCGGGGCGTCCCTTGCGGCGCCCCGGGCATTTACCGGCTTAGAGGCAGGTTGATCTCTTCTAACGCATAACGGCCGAAACATCGGAGCCGGCCTCGCGGGATCTTGGACACATGGATGCACCGCTTTCAGGAAATCGCGCCTTGCTGGACACACAAAGAACCGAGTTGCGCCGCTTGCTCGTTAGGGCTCTTCTCGGGGTGCTCGTTCTGGTCGGCGTCATGGCCGGCCTCTCGGCGCTCGTAGCCGAGCCGGTGGAGCGCTTGACAGCGTGGATTGTCGGTATCCTCGGCCTGCCCGGCCTGGCGGCGGGGCTCATCCTTGGCGAGAGCACCCCCTTACCGATACCGGGTGACGCCTGGCTGGTTGCCGTTGCCGCGGGGGACGCGCCGGTGATAGTGGTCGGTCTGACCCTGGGGGTTTCAAGCGTTGCCGCGGGGAGTCTGGGATATCTGCTTGGTCCGGTCCTCGCGCGTCTGCCGTATCTTCGGAAGCGGGTCGAGGCACACCGCGCCCGCGGCGAAGCTTTCTTCTCGCAGTTCGGGATGTGGACGGTGGCCATAGGCTCGATCACACCTCTTCCTTATGCGCTACTGTGCTGGACGGCGGGGGTCTGCCGCATGAGTTACAAGCGCTTTCTAGCCGCCACTCTCCTGCGTGTTCCAAGATACCTGGGCTACCTGCTCCTATTCCGGCTCGGATGGGAGTCCGTGGTGGGATGAGCCTTCGTCCGGCCGTTCACTTGGCCGGAACCCGCTCTCCCACCATTCGCCCGGCATCTGTTTCGGCACTTCGGGTACCTCATTGTCGAGCCGATCCTCGCGGACCATCGCGACCGATCACCGTATCGTCGCCAAACACGTGCTCCGCGAAGGTCGGATCTCCGTTCGTGTATGCGTGCAGGGCCTCCGCCGCCAGTCTGGCGACGGGGTCCGCCGCGCATCGCGGCCCGTGCACGAGAAACATGCCGCGATCCGCACCACCGCTCGCCACATACCCCCGCTCGCCATGCCGCGCTCCCGCGCGCGAAAAAGGGTGCAAACTCGCCCGATGCTTGATTCAAACGGCCTACTTTGCACTCCGGCTCTTCCTCGCCTTCAGATTGAACCCCAAGCTATCGAAATACCTCAAGATTCCTCCGCCAAGCGACTCGGACGATAGAGGGGATAGCTCAGTGGAAGTTCGGCTTGACAAGAAAGCCGGGGGGGGGAGGATAATCTTAGCTGTAAGTGGCCACCAAGCCGGGAGAAGATGAAGGATCGTCCTCACTTACAATCGCGTCGAAGCCGTCCACAGCACCGAAATGGAGGGCCCATCACAGCAGGTCGTGCTCGACAGCCAGGTCCGGACCGTCGAGTTTGTCAACGACGACGATGAGGAGTTCCTAGTCGCGCAGTTTCAGGTTCCGGTTGGCTTTGTCTCGCAGCTCCGCTTCTTCCCGGT
>SLRQ01000093.1 GCA_007130885.1 Deltaproteobacteria bacterium | reverse complement strand
GCGTCGGACTCTCATGATGGTCTCCTGTTGTCTTGCGCCGTTGGCGCATCGCAACGTAGGCATTCATGCTACAGAGGGGAATACCCCAGGACGGGTATCCCGAGAGCGACTCTTCGGCGCGGGCGGAGTAGGAAGAAGCTCTCAGCCCGCCGGAGGCTCGGCATCGCGGGTGTCCAGTCGTTCACGCCAGAACCTGCGCAGATCTAGTCGGGCCAGATCTAGTCAGGCGGCACCTGTCCAGCGCAGATCTAGTCGGGCCAGATCTAGTCGGGCGGCACCTGTCCAGATCTAGTCGGGCGGCACCTGTCTGGCACCTGTCTGGTCGATCTAGTCGGGCGGCACCCAGATCTCGGCACCCAGATCTCGATCTGGCCGAACGGGTCCAAGACTTGAAGGACGCCCGATACCGGAGGAGACGATTCTTCCTCGAGCCTAAGTGAGGGAGACGCGACAGGAGCCACAGGAAGAGGAGAGACGCCGCCGTCGCCGGTGGTGGTGAGCTCCTCCATTGAGCACGGCTCCTCACCGCATCGTCGACCATGCGGGCCATCCGAATTAGTACCGATATAAGTTGATATCAGCGATAATATGGGTCATAGTATCGTTTAAATCTCCCAAAATCGGACCGAATGAAGATCAACCAGAGCCCCTATGGGACGGGCGATTCGACCCCCTGGGGTCTTCGCCTGCCGCCAAACCTCGAACTCATCGTATACGAGGCCATCCCGGTTGCGAGGCCGGGGCCGGGAGGAAGCGACGTCTTCTACTGGTGCCGGTTCGGTGCAGCGGAGGCCCATGTGCCTCTGCTCGTCGTGCAGAAGGCATCCCTCACGGCTTCGACTGTGCCTCTTCTCAAGGCTCGGCTGCTCGCGGTCATGGACGAGCGGGTGCGCCTTTCCACGCAGACGGGTGCTTCTCGGTTCGAGCGAGCGCATCCCACCATCGTCACGGATGCCGCCATACCATCGGTCGTAGAGGCCTGCATGAGAGAGGGTGTGGGACTGCTGGACCGACGAGGCGCGGTGATGATTCATGCGCCCCCTGTCATCGTGCGTATCGAGGGTCGCGGCGAGATTCCCCGGCAACGCCGGGTCAACCCTTTCGCGAGCACCGCCTCGCGAATCGTTCGGCTGCTGCTTCTCCACCCTGGCGAAGTCTGGACTGCCCGTGCCATCAGCGACCAAGCCCGTGCCGCGTACGCGCATACGTACGCGATCATGAGACAGCTCGAATCGGACGGTTTCGTGACTCGACGGTCGCCGCGATCGGGCTTTCGGCTCGCTGATCCAGTCCGGCTCATGCAGGACTGGCTCGCGAGCGGCGAGTCGTCTGCCGTGGCCGTGGAGGGTTACTACGCCTCGAACACGAGCGAGGAAGCACTCGGAGCGGCCACTCAGGCCCTCCAACAATCCCGATCGCAAGGGATCTTCACGCTCGCGAGCGGCCTTCAACCCTCCGAGGTTTATGTCGCGGCACTGCCCCATGGCATGTATTTGTCGGGCGACGCGTCGCCCATCATCGACAGTTTGGGGCTTCGAAGGACGACCCCCCAGAACTTCTTCATCCTCAGAGCAAACCCTGCCGTGGAAACGGATGCCGGCGGCATCTATCACGCTCCTCGCTCCCTTCCCCACGGCCCAGCCGTGTCACTGCCCCAGCTCGTCGTTGATATCGCGCGGCACGGTGGAGGCAGGGGAAAGGAGCAGTCCGAGCACCTCGTCGAAGCCTACGCTCGCTCACTGCCGTTCGAGGTGGACCTATGAACGAGGCTGAGCATTTTGAACGGATTCTCGAGGAGCTCGCGGGGCTCATCGGCGATCTCGGTGATCTTGCGACGCACATGGTCTTGATCGGAGGGCAGGTTCTTGCTCTCGAGTCCAAGTCGGCGGGCGGAGACGGGAGCATCCGCATGATGACGCCTACGGGTATCGAGCTTGAACGGGGCTTTTCCCTCGAGCCTGACCTGCTCTTCGACGTCGAGGCTGCCGGATTCCAGGCCGACAGACTTCCGGAGATCCTCAAAGAACGAGGCTACCAAAGAACGCGGGGATATCGATGGGGCCGTGACATCGGAGATTACCGCGTGGAGATCGACCTCTTCGTGCCACCGGAGACGGAACCCAGTTTCCAGCCGACGGGCATGACGCATCTCGCAGGCGGCAGTCGGGTGGCCGCCGTGAGCCGTCGGCTCCAAATCGAACTCCACAGCGGCCGTGTCCTGCAAGTCAGCGTCCCGGACCCTGTGGGGTTCATGGAAACCAAGGTGGAGGCCATGAACGTTCGGAATGAGGCCAAGGATGCTTTCGACTTGTATGCGTACGTTCATCAACAATCAGCGGACGAAATCCGGGCCGCGTTGGATGGTGCAGGTTCGGAGGGAACCAGACTACGAAGCAGGCTCAAGGCCCACTTCGGGGAACCGTCGGCCCGGGGTATTCGAGACGTGCTCACGTATGCAGGCAGTTTGGACCAGGCCGTGAAAGAGTTGCTCACTGCCGCTATCATCGACCTCTTCGACGAGTTGTAGCTGCCGGCGGCGTGCGCCGGCGCCACCTGTCCCACAGCACCTGTCCCAGCAGTCCCCCTAGTTGGGACCTGTCTGGTCTGCGGCAGCACCTTTCTTGGCCTTTCTTCGTCGAACTCACGGCATCCTTGGTGCCGGCAACTCTTGCCCACCCTGATGCAGCACCAGGCCCTCGACCGCCCCCTCCTCATCGAGCTGGAATACGATGCGGGCCGGGACGGCGCGATACACGAACGCGGTCTCCGATACGGGATAGATGGGGAACGCGGGCTGACCCGTGAGCTGAGCGTGCAGCAGACCGTCCTCAAGTGTAATAGTAAAAACGGCTCCAGGAGCAAGCTGATAGCGTCCGACATAGCGCTCCAGCAACTCTGGAGGCAATTCGACGTCCACCGGTACATCCAGATCATAGGGCCTGCCTCGCAAGAGGTTCATTAGCTCTATGCCTAGCCTGGTGACGCCGTGGGTGGCGGTGTTGGCCAGGACCACCAATCCGATGTGCTCTTCGGGGTGGAAGGCAACAAAGCTGTGGTAACCGCCGGTCTGGCCGTTATGCCAGAGAACGCCCTCGCTCGAAACGAGCCATCCCAGCCCCACCGTATTGGATTCATCGAACGGACCTCTGATCACCTGCGCCAGTGAAAATGAGCCCTGCACCGGCGTTTCGACCATGCTCAGGTTGGCTCGAACGAACAGAAGCATGTCGCTCAACGTAGACCTCAGCGCGCCCGCGCCCTCGAGCGAGCCTAGATCCCATGGCTGTTTCGGCGAGCCGTCTCCATCGTGACCCTGCGCCAAGCGCTCCCGCTGTTCGTCGTCGAGAGTGATGCCCGTGTCCGCAAGATTCATTGGGTCAAGTATCAGACCGCTAACCAGCTCCTCGTAGTCGGTCTCAACGGAGGCGGCCAGCGCATATCCCAATAGACCCTTGCCGAGGTTGCTATACTCGGCCCGGACACCGGGGACTCGCGGCAGGTCGTATGCCGAGAGGAACTCCGCCAGTCGTTCCTCGTCATAGTCAGAAAACGGGTCATCCAGATCGGCGGGCCTGAAGTTGTCCGGCATCGACGGTAGACCGGAGGTGTGGGTGGCTAGATGTTCCAGGCTGATTTCGACACCCTCGTAGTCTGGGATCTCGAATGATTCGGTCAGCAAGGAAGCCACCGGCGCGGTCAGCTCGAGCTCGCCTTGTCCCACTAGTTCCACCAGGGCCAGGGCCGTGAAGACCTTCGTGACGGACCCGATCTCGAAGATCGTCTCCGCTGTTGGAGCCTCGCCGCCGGATCCAACACTGCCGAGAAATAGCTTCTCGGAACCGTGAGGGTGCTCAAAAGCAATGGCCATGCCCTGGACGAGCCCCGGCTCGAGCAGCGTTCGAGCTCCGGCTTCCACGGCTTCCCGCAGATCGAGTGCTCCTGTGTCGACAGCATGAGCAACATCAACGGAGGGAGAGAGACGACGCCGTTCACCCGCGGTGCAGGCGACTAACGCGACACTCATCAAGACGACGAAAAGGTATCTCATGGGTGCACTTTCAGTAGGGTCTGTGTCCGGCTTGGAAACAGGACGAGAACGGGCCCGTTGCACCCCGCTACGAGCCTATGGCCTGCGACAGAGTTGCCCCTTGTGCTCTCGACGCGTATCCTGAGGATTCGAAGGTATTACATCAGGGGGAATGCATCAATGTGCGTTAGAGACAAATGTTTGAGCCTTCTAGCAGTCGCCGTAGCACTACTGGCGTCGGGATGCGGTATAGGCACCTGTACCCAGATTGGATGCCACGACGGACTGATGGTCATTCTCTCTCCACAGAAACTCGAGCACCCGTGGCCCGAGGGAACGTGGACGATCGAGATCGAAACGGAGACGGACCTAAAGACCTGTTCCGTCGTCCTCCCTTCCGGGGAGCAAGAGTGCAGCCATCCGGTCATCAGCGCCTTCCCCGGGTTCCATTGGAGCAGGGCCGTGGAGATCTCGGGTGTCGAGCTAGACTCTCATCCAAGCAGAGTGGACGTCACCGTTTTCCACGAGGGCAAGGTCTTGGGCGAGGACTCCTTCGAACTCGAGTACACGCGCTTCCAACCGAATGGACGATTTTGCGAACCGACTTGTTACTCCGCCCAAGCCCTGGTCGAGTTCTGATCGGTCATGCGCTACCTGTCCGCCCCGCGGGGCGGATGAGATGTCAAGCATCGTTCTACATTCAAGCAATGGGGCGGCGCTAATAAGAAGCAAGCCGGAAGATCGGCCTTCGAATGACGAGAGGTTCAGTCGGTCCAGGCTTTCCGCTCCGCCTGCAACTGTCGCACCCGCTCGTCAGTCTCGCCCTCCTTTGCCTCACTCGCCTCCTCTACGGATCGGAATCGCTGAACGCGTGGTGGCGAGGACCTTGCCGAAGATATCGCGCATGGTTCTCATATTACCTCGCCGTGACGCGCCGGACGAGTTTGAAAAAGGTCTAGCTTGGGTTCGACGGACCGCTCCCCCGCGTCACATTCATCTGCTAATCTTCCCCGAAATGACCAGCCCGCCGAGCAGAGAGCCGCGGCGCCTCCTAGATCAGGTCGCGGCCTTCAAGTACGTAACCGTCGAGAACGCGCCCATCTACCGCGCGCTCGTGCAAGTCTTTTACGAGGCGCGCCAGCGCTACGTCATCGAGATGCGGCCGGCGGAGGTGCTCGCCCGCCTGGAAGAGTCGCCCTACCACGCCGAGATAGGCGCCGAAGGAGCGTTGGACCGGCACCTGGAGCAGCTCGTGCAGTGGGGTAACCTCTTTCATCGGCACGATACGGCGGCAGTCTCGCGCATAGAGGATTTCTACCGGAGAAGCTTCGTTTACAACCTATCCGCGGTGGGAGAGGCGGCGCACAGGGCCGTGCTCGAGGTTGAGACGACGGTGGGCCGCTCCGGCTCCCTACAGGCGACGATGTTGGAGAAGATCCGAGACACCCTCCGCGCGCTGGCGGCCGGCGGAGAGCCAGATCTAGTCGGGCGGCACCTGTCTGGTCGTCTGGTCGATCTAGTCGGGCGGCACCCAGATCTGGTCGGGCGGCACCCAGATCTGGTTCATGTGGTGAACCGAACTCCGGAGGTGAGACGCCATCTCGGCAATTCGGTTCATGAGATGAACCGAACTCCGGAGGTGAGGCGCCATCTCGGCAGTTCGGTTC
>SLRQ01000026.1 GCA_007130885.1 Deltaproteobacteria bacterium | reverse complement strand
GTTTCTTGAATCCGGGTGAATCCGGAGACAACTTACTTGAGTCCTCCAAGTCCGTGGGAAACTCGAAAAACCAAGTAAGGTGCATTTCAGGCTGATTTGCAAATCCTGTAACAGATTTGCGGCACTATGGAACTGGTTTTCGAAAGCTGGGTAGAATGTGGGCTAGGCTCATGAATGCGCTCTCTAAATCTCCTCCCTTCCCACAAGACGTTTTGGATGCCGCTGAACGTCTCGCCGGCGTAGCCCATCGGACTCCCGTTCATCGCTCCACGACGCTCGACAGAATGATCGGTGCCGATGTCTACCTCAAATGTGAGAGCTTTCAGCGAGCAGGAGCATTCAAGTTTAGAGGCGCCTACAACGCGCTCTCGATGCTGGATCCTGCGCTTCGTTCAACCGGGGTGCTGACTCATTCCAGTGGAAATCATGCACAAGCGCTGGCTCTGGCCTCTTCGCTTCTCGGGACCAACGCAACCATCGTGATGCCGCGCGAAGCTTCGAAGATGAAGCGCGCTGCAGCCTTGGCCTACGGAGCCCGCATCGTTCCCTGCGACGCTATCGAGCGGGAGAGCGTCGCGGCGAGCATCGAGGTATCCGAGGGGTTGTCTCTCATCCACCCTTACGACAATCGGTACATCATCGCGGGGCAGGGCACCTCCGCGCTGGAGCTCCTTCAGGATATCGGCGAACTCGACCTAATCTTGGTGCCGGTCGGCGGTGGCGGCTTGTGCTCCGGTACCTGCTTGGCCGCAGCGGCTATTGGCTCGAAATGCAAAGTCATTGGCGTGGAGCCCGAGGTGGCCGACGATGCCGTGAGGTCGTGGCGAGAAGGTGTTGTGCACACTCTCGAGGAGGTGCCGAGTACCGTTGCGGACGGCCTTCGAACCCGGAGGATCGGCGATCTGAATCTAGCAGTAATGCGCGCGCATTTGGACGATATGGTCACCGTCACCGATTCCCAGATACTTGAAGCTATGCGCTTCCTATGGCTTCGAATGAAACTGGTCGTCGAGCCAAGCGGCGCGGCCGCTCTTTCCGCTCTGCTGGCGGGCAAAATCCTGGCGGACGGCAAACGAGTCGGTGTTATCGTCAGCGGGGGCAATATCGATCCGTTCAACATCGCCTCGCTGTTGTTGGACTGATGGCCCGATTTGCCCGCTTTCGCGCGGACCATGCTCGAGGTGCTCATAGTATCGGCGTTAGTCGGTCTATCCTTGCTCAACTCCATACCCCGGGAATGGGCCTGCCGCAGCTCTCGCAGGCACCGTCTTTCACTTTGATCTCGATGACGGTGAAGTGCTGCCGGTGGATGATGCGTTTGCCGCAACCCGGGCAAAACGTGGAGTTGGCCTCATGACCGGGCACGTTGCCGATTGAGATGAACTTGATTCCCACCTCCGCCGCGATATCGCGGCAGCGCTCGAGTGTGGACACCGGCGTGGGAGGGAGGTTGGTCATTTGATACGAAGGGGAGAACCTGCTGAAGTGCAGCGGCGTTTCGGAGCCCAGATTGTCGCGTATCCACTTGCACATGGAGCGAACTTCACTTGGGGAGTCGTTATGGGTGGGTAGGACCAAGTTGACGATCTCCAACCACGTGCCGCTCTTCTTGATGGTCTCCAAAGTCCGTAGCACCGGTTTCAGCTCGGCCTCGCAAAGCTTCTCGTAGTACGTTTGAGTGAAGCCCTTCAGGTCGACAGTCGCGCCATCCATGTGTGGAAGAAGTTCCTCGAGCGGGCGCCGGCTCATGCCTCCGTTGGAATGAAATACGGTCTTCAATCCTTCAGCGCGTGCTTTGACGGCGATGTCGTACATGTACTCGTAGAAGACGGCGGGCTCGTTGTATGTGAAAGATATCGCCGGGACCTCGTGGCGCCCCGCTAGATCCACCATCTCGGCCGGTGTCAACGTGAAATACCTTCCGACTTCTTCCACGCCGCGCTGCGACAGGTGCCAGTTGTGGCAGAACTTACAGTGGAAGTTGCAGCCCGCCGTCCCTATGCACAGCACGTTCGTCCCGGGAAGAAAATGGTGCAGCGGCTCTTTTTCAGTGGGCTCGACGGCGACCGCCGAAGGTCTGCCGTACAGGAGGGTTTCCATCGTGCCGCCGGAGTTGATTCTGTTTCGACACGAACCTCTCCCACCGTCAATGACCGCGCATTTTCTAAAGCATAGCTTGCAGACAACCGTGCCGTCGTCGCGGGCACGGTAGTGGCGGGCCTCGACTCCGTCCGGCAATGTCCGTGCCTGCTTGGTGGCGGACTTCTCCTCGACACCGGCGTCTCCTGATTCGTCCGGTTCAGAGGTCTCTTCGGGTCGTTGCCGGCGGAGAAAAGGCAAGAACCCACAGAGCCCCGCCCCCGCCGCCGTGATGCCGGCGGCTTTCAGAAGGTCACGTCTATTCATGGCGATTACTTCGGCCTAAACCAGGTTTTTAGGTAAATCAGAAGCTGCAGCAGATTGCCCAAGGAGTGATGGATGCATTCTGACAGGTTTCGTTGTGGCTCCGCTGCGCCCTCAGGTACCAGGTGTTCACGGCTGACGGCCTGCTCTCGGATATGGCGCACCCCGTGCCCTGGAAGTGAGTGCTCGAAGCATAGCCGCCGGCTTGTATGAACTCTCCAGGCTCGCATGTAAGGGTGGCTTCGAGATCCAGGGACCAATCGCCAAACATACCCCAAGAAGAGGAATCGCCTTCCCGCAGGACGCAGTTTGGAAGCGTCTGGTGACACTCCACGGATCCGTCTTGATTTATCCGGCGAATCGCCGAACCCTCTTCGCACTCGGAGCCGACGCGCCGCTGCACGTATGAAGCGTCCACCGAGAAATCATGGTCTGTTTCCGACAGGCCGGTGCCGGCCGTATAAGTGGTGTTCTCGCAAACGACGGTGCCGTCCTGGTTGACCTGCCTGATGGAGAGGCCCTCGCCGCAGGCCGAGTCGACTCGCCGCTGCACTTGCCCGGCGTTTATGTGAAATGCGCCGCCTGACAATGTTAGGCCGTCGCCTGCCGAGTAGGTGGTGTCGGGCTGGCACAGCACGCTTCCATCCTGATTGATTCGCTGGATGGAGTAGCCCACAGCGCAGTCCTCCGAAACCCTGCGCTGTATGGTCGAGGTGTCGACCGATAGCACGGTATCCGATTCGGAGAGTCCCGAGCCGGCCGTGTACGTGGTGTGGGGGTCGCAAACAACGCTTCCATTCTCGTTTATCACCCTCATGGAGTAGCCTTCCGAGCAGCCGGGATGCACACGGCGCTGCACGTAGGAGCTGTCGACCGATACGGTGCCGTCATCGACCGACAGACCCGCATCGGTGGCATAAGTCGCGTGGGGCTGACATACCACCGACCCGTCCTCATTTATTTCTCTGATGGAGAAGCCTTCGGAACAACCGGGATCCACACGGCGCTGCACGTAGGATGTATCGATCGATACGGTGTCCTCCTCGACCGAGAGGCCGGCATCGGCGGCATATGTCGCGTGCGGCTGGCACACGACGGTGCCGTCTTCGTTTACCACCCGAATGGAGTATCCTTCGGCACAGCCGGGATCGACGCGCCTCTGCAGGTAATCGGTGTCGGCGGAAAAGACTGTCTCCGATAGTGACAGGCCGTCTCCCGCCGAGTAGCCGGCGACCTCGCCCGAGGCGCAGTCCCACCCATCATCGGATGCCGTGAGCACATATCCGTCGGGACAGGTGATAAGCGGCATGTATCGATCGTCGTGATCATGGTCCGCGGCGGCGTAGTCGCTGGATTCCTCTGGCTCGTCCACACTGAGAACGCCGTCTTCGAGGCTCAAGCCTTCACCTACTTCGAAGGAGGGGGCAAGGTCCGCGATGGTCATGCCGCCTATCGTGGTCGCCTCGCCCGCATGCTCCGCGTAGGCCGCGAAAGGCGTCGAGCCGAACTGAAGCCGCGGCTTCATCTCGGCTCCGCTGCCAATCGCCACCGCAAGGTAGAGCTCGCCGTGCTCGGCGAATATTCCGAGATCAAGTTGGCTGTAATCACCTAGGTAAACGGTAAAAAGACCGTCGATCACCGGTACGTCATACTGGGTCTCGGTCCACACCGGCATGCCTCCGCTGGCGAGCTCATATATGGAAAAGGAAATGTCCACGTCGGAGTCAATGGGAATGCCCTCGCTGTCGAGAAGCGTTCCCTGAACCGGGATGTACGCCGGCGCCTGGGCGGAAGCGGTCCCGCAAAGCAGTACCGCCGCGAGTATTGATATTGTTTTTGGCAAGTAAGCCATCTTGATCCTCCCAAATCACTGCTGGTTGTTCACGGCGCCCGGGCCGAAATCCCCTCTATGATGCCCTTCAGCCGAGCCCGCCGGCGAAGAGCCGCCGACAAAAATGGTCAGTTGACGCTCTTCCGAAAGCATGGTCGCGCCGCCTCCCGTAACAGAGACGACCTCCCGCCGCGACCTTTCGGGCGCGGGGTCGCGCTCCACCTCCTTCGTCGTCCCTTCCCCGCAGCCGATACCAACGAACACGAATACCAACAGCGTTCCTAGAATCGCACGCATGCTCGAGGCTCCTTTCTTGCTAACTCTTGTTCCGGGTTCCCCTTGGTTCATCCCCCGCCCGTCGCAACGAACTCCCCGAGTTACCGAGGCATGACCGGCAAACAAACGGCACCCCTCATCTTTTGCTGAATTGAAGTAGTTTGGCAACCTATCGGTGCCCTTATCATGATGGAAACGTCGTGAAGAACACGACTAGCCGCCGGCTGCACGTGCCCTCTTCCCGTCTCTTGTGCTTCCTATCCTGGCCGTGAACGCGGCGATGGCGGCAAGCGCAGCGAGACTCGCGGCCAGGACCGGGACCCCCACTTCTTGGTCGAGTAGGAAGCCGAGCAAGATGGGGGCCACCGCGGTGGCGACGACCATGACCGCTTGATTCATTGACCGTATGGCGCCCAGATGCAGTATGCCGTACCGCTCCGCCCAGATGGAGTTGCCCTCTGCTAAGTGCGTGGCACCTAGCCTCCGGCACCTAGCCTCCCTAGCCTCTGGCACCTAGCCTCTGGGTACCCGAAGTACCGGTTGGAGGAGGCCGGGCAGCCGATTCTTCTCTATTCGGTCTCCGCCTCGCATACGTCCGAGAGCTCACCTGGCAGTACGGGTGGCGTCCGACAACGGTATCCTTCCGGGCAATCTCCGTCCGCTTCACATGGAATCTCACAGGTCGAGATAGCTCCTTGTGGACTCTCCGCCGTCACGCACGTTTGTCCCTCCGCGCAGCCATCGTCGGGACACTCTTGGTGAAGTCCATCAACCGAAATGTCCGGTCTTTCTTCCTCCGCCCCGCAACCCAACCCCAGCATCAGTAGAACAACCAAGCTCCCCAGCATTCGCATAGCATTCTCCTCGTGACTCTCTTATTTAGCACAAAACGGGATTCGCCGCTCATACGTTCGCCGCATCGACGCTGCCAGGCGTGTTCAGCCGGTAGGTTCGGAGTAGCGTGCCGAGGCGGCGCGTTGTTACGCGATGCGATTTCTCCGGGCAGGATCCGCGGTGCGCTCTCACGCGACCTTATGCGGCGGTGAGAGCATCCCAACCGGCCAGCAGTCCTTCGGCCACCAGGGCGTATCCGTCATCGTTTGGATGAACGCCGTCATCGAGGAATAACGCGCCCGCCGGGTCGGCGGGATCGCATCGCTGCCGCCAGTAACGGTCGAGATCGGCCACCGGGATATCACAT